>NZ_FCOJ02000009.1 GCF_001545035.1 Caballeronia glebae | reverse complement strand
AGTCGGACGGCTTCTTTGAGCACGGTTTCACCGCCTGTTCAGGCATCGACCTCAACCACACCACAACTGGAGTGACAATGAATGTAAAGGACGTCAAGCTGTCCCCGGAACAGTGGATTGCGTTGCTCCAGAAGTATGGAGTGCCCGCAAGCTCACTGACTGGGAAGGGCGCACCCTGTCCCATCTGCGGCGGAAACGACCGCTTCACCTACGACAACAACCGCGGTCGGGGCGACTGGGTATGCCGCAAGTGCAACGACGGCGACCGAAAAGCCGGCGACGGCTTCGAGCTCATCTGCAAGTCTGCCGGAATGACCTTCCGCGAACTCATGATCGAACTTGAAGGCGGCGGTCTGGCCGATGCACGGCAGAGCCGAGCACAACCGGCAGCCCCGGCGCCTGGCCGAAAGGTCGATCCTCAGTGGGCGCGCAAGCGCCTCGACTCTATGTGGGATCGAGCGACGCTGGTCGGTTCCGATGGCCTGGTTCCGCGATACCTGCGCGAACGGGTGCCCGGTTTGACAGTGGCGCCGTCCGCGGCACTGCGCATGGCGATGCTCGATTACCGCCACGAGAAGAAAGTTATCGGTCAGTGGCCGGGCATCCTCGCTCGCTTCACGCTGCCGGATGGCCGTCTAGGAACGCTGCACCGCACGTTCCTTGAACGCACAAAACCGGCGAAGGCGTCGATCGTCACTAACGATGGCGAGATCCTTCCAGCCAAGCTGAACGACGTGACGCTTCATAAGCTCAACGGCGGCGCAGTCCGGCTGATGGATCCAGTCGATGGCGAAATCGGCGTCGCGGAAGGTCTCGAGACGGCGTATGCCGCGCACATGCTGTTCGGTGTTCCGGTCTGGTATTGCCTGAATCGAATCCTTCTGGCCGATTTCGTAGTGCCGGACGGCCTTGGCATCCGCGTCGTCCATATCTTCGCGGACTTTGATGCGGTCGACCCGCGTACCGGGAAGTCGCCGGGCGTCGATGCTGCATTGAAGCTGGCGAAGCGGCTGCGAGTTGAAGGCTACACGGCTATGGTTCACCGTCCTAAGAAGCGGGAAACCGACTTCGCTGACGAGTGGTCGGCATCTCAACTAGCGCATCGCCCTGCCGTTGGAATGGTGGTGCGCCGCGACGAACGAGAAGCACTGCACGTTTGATTTGTTTGATTCCGCGGCCGTTTGGCTGCTAACAGTAACTTTTTGCCCGGTGGGGATTCGTCCCCGCTGGGGCCGCAATCCGCCCGAGCTTTTCCAATGGAGAAGAGGAAATGAGCTTCAGCATGATTGTTGGCCGGTATGAGATCGTGGCAACTTCCGGCGTCGAAAACGGCTCGGTCAGAGTAGGGAAGTCGGAGGCGGAAGCCTATGACGTGATCGACAGGAAGCGTGGCGGTCATGCCCGCTTGGAGAAACAAGGCGTCACGCTGGACACTGCTTGGTTTTACTGCATTCGTCGACAGGCGAACGCACAAGGGGTGACCCTGCTGCATTGATATCCATCGCTATAAAAAAAACCCGGCCAACGTGCCGGGTTTTTTTTTGTCCATAGCTTCCAGTGCTCACCATGTACTAGCCTTAACTTTCAGGGCAACTTTGAACACATAAAGCGCGACCTTTATCGCCGGAACCATCACGCCGCTAGCCCAGAAAGAACCGACGAGCGAGAGCCCAAAGATCCAGTTGCATAACGGTGTATCCGGCAAGCGAGCAGCGACGCACGCGACGAAGAAAAGAGTTCCCGCAGTCAGCGCCCGACGAGCGACCAAGGGCAAGGCCAAGAATTTACCGAACATCATCGACCTCGTCGGGTGAGCGGAACACAGCGCGATGGCAGAAATATGCTGCCTCGCAAGCAGCCAGCGCGGCAGCCACGAAAATCCACATGCGCACGCCGCGTGTCCAGTCAAGCTGCGCCAAGTTTTCGATAAAGCTCATTATTTCTCCGTTGCGTTGCAGATTTTAACTATATACGTCCCTATCTTGCCATCGACTAGGCGAAGTCAAGCTTTCGGCGAGTGCACATGCGACTGCGCATTTGGCAGCGCAAGCGCCGCTGAAAAGCGGCACGTGCCTTCTCGACCTATCTCCGCCTCACCCTACGTTCAAGTTTTCGGCTAGGAACGCGTAGTCGAAGTCAGGCTGGTCATCGCGCACTGGCGCGATTCGCTTAGGAGCGACGGGACTCTCGCTGCGCGCAGAACCGATTGCAGCTTCCGTTGTTGCTGATGTGTTGGCTGATGTCGGCGTGGGAGTCACCCCCGCATGAAGAACCGGGACGCTGCCCCGCAGAGCATCATCTGCTAAGCGCTTGAGCAGCGCCGCCCGTTTCCTCGGATTGGAGACCGCAACTAGAGCATCAAACAACGTTGGCGTCGCGATTTCGCTGATTGTTACTTTGATCTCCAAAGCGCCTGTCATGCGGGCACCCCTTCCTTGCGCTTCTTGTCGCGCAGCAGCGTTGCCTCACCAGCGGCGAGGAACCCCCTTACATTCGTGAAGCATGGCTCTGCCATATGGTCGATCCTCAAATGGGGAAACCGCGCTTGTATCTCAGACCTATACAGAGCCGCACCGCCACCAGTTAGAACGATGGAGCGAATGTCCACTGTGTTCTTCACGCCTGCTTGAATAGCTTTAACCGCGGCGTCGATAACCGTCTGCGCCGCCGGCAGAAAATCCTGCAAGTCATAGTCGTTCCCGTTGAGCAGGAGAGTGGATCCCGTGCGAAGCGCCTTGTCGATCCGCTCAATCCCCTGCGTGTCGATATGCAGCTTTTCCTTGATGACTGCGGCGATGGCTTCGTAATAGTGAGACGCGCCGCTGTGGTGGCCGCCGCTGCGCTCTTCGTCGATCGTCAGCCCGGTTGCTACCACCCAGTCCGTAGTGAAGTAGCCGACATCAATAATGAGGTGCGGGTCTTCCTTGTCGAACTCGTGGTACCGCGAGAAGTTGACCAATGCGCCGAGAGGCTGCGGAAGCACGATGACGCTGCCCACATCGAACTCCACGTCGCCGTATGCATTATTACCAGCAAATGCACTGCGCAAATGAGCAACGTGGGTGTGGAAATTCCTCATCGGCAGGCCAAGAACCAGGCGGTCGACCGATGCGATGTTCGCGAAGTGGAACGCACCGGCCAGCAGCGCGGCATAGCTGGCAGTCGTGCAATAGTCGTCGTTAAGTGTCGCCCCCGCGTCGCCGTTTCGCGAGCTCAACAGCACGCCGGGACCGACCTGATAGCGCTTTCCCTCGACGTCCACCGCGACAGTCTTGGGCGTCGTGATCAAACCCGCGCTTTCTTTGGCGATCGTGTGCGCCTTGTACGGCGGGGTCAGCGACGGAAACATAAAGGTCGACACGTCGGAGCCGTTGCGGAATGCGATCTTAGTGTTGCCATATCCGACGTCAACAGCAAGGACGGGTGCATGTACTTTCATGGTGTTCATTCTCTCTCCAGAGCAATTCGGTAGGTTCAACCCATCTGCTAGTTATCTGACAGAAAAGTGGCAGACGGGCGTGCGCGCTGGTCCCTTTTGTCGAAACTGTCCGGATAACTGTCAGTTAGCTCTCCATGAACGGTGAGATGGCGAATCCGCCGTGTGAAGCGCCTCAATCTGTCAGTTATCAAGACGAAATCGGTAGGAAAAGTCCCCGTTACGCCTGTCCAACTCTACAGATCGCAGCGCAATGTCAAGGAAGCAAAAGCTCGCAACATTTAGGCAGCTTTTAACTCTTCGCATCGCCACCGCGCCGGTATTCTTTTAATTACCAACCGCGCGCATGCGCATCGACCCTCCTGAAAAGGACCATCGAGGGGACCGCTTTGCCTAGCGAAAACCCCCTCTGTCACCGCCGCAAATTGAAGCGGCCTTTTTCTTAATCTAATCAAGTTCAAAGCGACCCAAAGTGAGGACGCTGGACACGCGATATCCATTGGGTTTGCGGGCGGTTTTGCCCGAGTGTCCGAGATGAGACGGATTGGGAGCGCGCGGACACTTGTCCGTGGCTGCTCTTTTTCCAGCTCAAGGAGGATGGACGCATCCTTACAGCACACGACGCTGGGTACGTTGCATGAGGTCCGATACACCGCGACCGAGTGAACGCGCTTTGGGATGGGGGACCAGCTAGGCCGACACGGCGAGTTGCTCCCTGTACGAAAGACGAACGGGCGGCGCACCCGGAAAAAGAGCAGCGCAAGAAGATTACCGAGCACTTGGCCGAGGTCGTGCCGTCGCAAAGACGGGGCACACCGGCGCGCAACAGCGCGTCTAGGGCCGGCGCGGTAGCCGTGGCAGCGGCATAGCCGAATCGCACAGTTTTAGCGGTGCGCGGTTCGACTGCTGGAGCAGCAGGAGATACACAACGACGAGAGATTCCGCGAAGCGGGCCCGCGTTGGAAGTACTCCGGCAGCAAACCAGCGGCAGTCAACACGCGAAGCGTGACGACTGGCAGCGCGCAGCAGTACGGAGGTCGATGCACGTTTCTTCCACGTGCGGGGCTATCGAATGGAATCGCTAAAGGACAGGAAGGCAGGACCCGGCGGGGATACGCAGCGGCTGTGCGGCATGACCCAGGGATAGGCTCCTGAGGCATGCGGCGCGGTGGCACGGAAGGGCACCGCTCATAGCTGAGCCCGGTTGCTGACTCGTCTGCATAAAGGAGAATGCGGTTGGTAGAGCCGCTAAGAAATGACGTTTCGCGAGCAGAAGTCGTCTCGAAATACATGGCCATTGAGTCGTGTGGGCTGGACCGGTACCGCACCAATGCGAGCGCTGATGTGCACTGAGATGATCGACAGGTCAGGCGCTGATGCGCTGACGCGATTGCTATGTGAGTGGACGCCCAGGACGGAAGTGTTATCGAGCGTCGCCACCTTGACACTGAAGCGCTGCCAAGACGGAAGCGATGCACAAGGGACACAGACACAGCACTTTCCGACTGCCCCGAAACAAAGCCGACGACGTCGGATTTTCACGCTGGTAGATCACGCCTTCGAGGCTGAAGTTGCGTGGTCTCTATGGCGGCTGTCGATTACCTACGGTTTCGACGATACCCGATCCAAGCGAAGAGCACTCCGGCATGCGGCGATAGCTGGATGGATTTGTGGCACGTGCACGGATGGCGGCGTCCCGGATGGTTTTTCGCGGTCATGTCAGTTGGAATTGGCATTCGAGAGGGGCCGAGCAATCTACGCGGTGGATGAAAAGCGGCAATCAACAAACGAGGAAGGAGCATCCGAATGACAGTAACCGTCTATGTGAAGGGCATCGTTGCCGGCTATCCCGAGCTTCCACCCGCGTTCCGGGATGCACTTGAAAAGATCTTCACTCCGAACGTCAACCGTGTTCACAGCCGTACCCGTGTCAGCAATAAGCCGATATCCGTCGGGACGCAGGAGCCCCGACTGCAAAAGCTTTGCCGTTCGTTTGTTGAGCTTCGCCAGATCGGCTACGCAATACAAACACCGTATGCGCTCAAGGAAAAGCACATCGAAGGTCTGGTGGCACTATGGCACAAGAACGGCCAGTGTCCCGGGACCATCGAGAACAAGTTGACGTACTTCCGCGCGTTCTCGAACTGGATCAATAAGCGGAACCTGGTCAAAAAGATGTCGGAGTACATTGATCCAGCCGCGCACGACTTTCAGCGCACCTCTGTGGCGACGGAGGACAAGTCATGGGAAGGCAAGGGGATCGACGCGGTAGCTATCATCGAAGAGATCGCGAAGACGGAACCCGTGGTCGCAGTGCAAATGAAGCTGCAGGCGGCCTTCGGTCTACGGGTCGAAGAGAGTCTCCTGTTGCGGCCGAAAGACGCAGTCCGTAAAGACGGAAAGCTCAGCGTGGTCCACGGCACAAAAGGTGGTCGTGCTCGTGTGGTGCCGATAGAGTTCAAGTTGGATGTCCTACTTGAAGCTGCTCAACATACCAACCGGTCTACTGGCTCGACTATCCCGGACGGCTATACCAAGACTCAGTGGAAGGACCACTTCTATACGGTTCTCAAACGCCATGGTGTAACGAAGTCTGGCTTGGGCGTTACGTGCCACGGCCTAAGGCATCAGTTCTTGCAGCAAATGTTTGAAAAGTACACCGGCGTTCCTGCGCCGATCAAAGGCAGCGAACAGAGGGCCGACCCGGCGCTACATCGCGAAGCGATGCAAGCCGTGGTTGAGGCGGCCGGCCATAGCAAAGAGCAAAAGGCCGGTGCTTATCTGTCCAGCTATTCTGTCCAGAGACGACTGAAGACGCCTAAGCCGACAATTGAACAGGTCCAGGAGGCACTGGCTGCAAGCGATGGCAATAAAAAGGCAGCCGCGAACGCGCTCGGCATCTCAAGAACGGGCCTATACCGCATTTTACAATGCGAAAAGCGTGCCGAATAAGGGGGATGTGCATATTCGGCACGTTTTGTAACAGTAGTTTTGTTCTTTAATTTCAACGACTTGGTTTTTCGCGCTACAAAAACGGGACGCTCTCCGGGGAGCGTCTTTATGCGCTTTTCAGCCCAAGAGCCAGCCCAACTGCGGACTTGTCATCGCGTGATACGTCAGAATGACGCCGAGGGCGAGCACGGTTAAAAGCTGCGGCGCGAGTTTGTTGCGGAGCCGGTAGGCGACGACGATGTACTGAATGGGCGACATATACGGTCCTTGTTTGTCGTGTCTAGTTGCTAGGTCCACTCAGTATGACCGTCGCTAAACGAAGTCAAGTCACCAGCGGTTGCGGTCGGGGAGGTCATCGACCGCCTCGTTGACGCTGTTCTCAAAGTTGCCTTCGTCACCGCCTGTCGCGGGAATCCGGGGAAACTGGACCGAAGCGATTCCGTCAATATATATGCGCTTCGCTAGCTGCTGGAGCTTTCGATATCGCGCCGCATCGCGGAGGACTGTGTCGACTGGCCAGAACTCGCTCATTGTGACTTTGCTGTCGACGATTTTCTTGGCGAGCATTTGAAAGATGGGCCCGCGATTCTGCCAGTCGTCTTCGTTCCTCGAGAGAAGGTCAATTAGGTAAGCAGCGTCGACCGCGCTAATTTCTTTCCTGACAAGCTGAAGCAGATCTCCCTCGGTGGCTTTTGGCCGCCGCATCCGTGCATTCCAAATCTCGCCGGCCTTATCCAGTGCCGCGTAGCGGTCGTTGCCGATCGGTATCCAAGGCGTCTGCATCCCGCATTCTTCGCAGAAAATGCAGCAGACCTTCTCGTAAGGGACGTCGTACGGTGAGCGCGGTTCCATGTCTTGCATGGGCGGCGCCAGGCTGTTGCCAAGGCCAGCGAAGTCACGCTTCGGAGCCGACGGACGGCCGACTAATCGCTGGGAGAATCCGAAAGACCACTTTCCGCCGCAATGGTCGCAGGGAAAAAGTTCGTCAGTCATGGCGCTGTCCTGTCGCCGGCTCGCCGGCGGTTCTAGTTTTGTAAGCCGCCGTGAATTATAGCGACCGGCGTGAGGGCGCCTGACCGCGCTCGCCGAAAGTCACCTTTCCAGCCGGCCAACTAGATCTTTCCAGTGCCATCAGTTGCTTCTCGAGTTCATCGGCAGACAGTCGATGCAACTCGCGTTCGTCGTCGCTTAGCGGGATGCCGTTTGGCATGCGCTTACTTTCGACGATGTCGCGTAGTGCGTTGATCGCGGTTCTCAACGCCAAAACTGGACGGACCTTCATCGCGAGTACCTCCTTGAGAGGATTACGGCGCAAGGCGTCAGTCGGAAAACGTCATGCCGCTACGCGGTTCGCCGCAATCCCATTGTAGTCTTCGTGACTGACCAAGCGTAACGGTGCGAGTGAGGGGGCGTCAAAGAGCAGGCGATAGGATCGGCCGACCGGCACGGAAACCAGCTTGCCAGCCGAGGACTTGATGTACTTTCCGTCGAGCGAGAATGGATGCACGCCGCTACTGACCTTCGCGAGCAGGTCTCTTGCCTCTCGTTGTACGGCCGACAGGTGCCGCACCATGGATAGGTCGATCGGATCGTCGGTCGTCGAGAGGCGCTTCGCAGTGCGCTTCTCCTCGAGCGCGAGACGGCGCTGTGCCTTCTGGTTCTCAGCAGCTGCGCACGCGTGGCAGTATTTTCCCTTGCCGCTGTGACCGCATTCGAAGTTTCGTTTCATGGTGCATTCCTAAGTCGTTGGTGACCCTATTGCACCATTGTTCGACGGTTGGTCAAGTGTCGGTAGACGACTTATTCAGGCTTCTTTCGCCCGGTGAGATCGCATCGAGCTCCTGCGATAGCTCCAGGATCCGTGCGTCGGCGAGCTGGATGCGAGATTTGAGCCGGTCGATGTGCCCCATCGCTAATGCGTACTGCTCGGACAGCATCGACAGCGCCCAAAAAGGACTGAGCGTGGCATCACAATCGGCGCACATGACGATACCGCCGCGTTCGACAAGTCGGAGGTTGCGATGTACGCACTTCGCCTCAGCACCGGCGAGCGCGTTAGTGGCGACGGCTCGCCTTTCGAACGGAATGACCTTGCGCATCGACGCAGTTATAAATTACGCCCGGGCGTATCGATGCGCGAGATATCGACGGCTGTGCTGGCGTTGGGCGGAAACAGCACGCTGGAGATGGCAGCGTCGCGACGATAGTGAAGTTCAACGGCATCGAGAAATTCTCGAAAGGACGCGGTATCACCGGGCGCGACCCCCAGGTCCCGGTTCGCGAAACGGAGGTCGGTTGGTGCGAACGCGTGCTGCTCCAACGATGCAACGTGAGCAACATTGGGCAACCACCACCGGTTCCAACGGATGGTAAAAGCGAGCCATCCCTTGCCTGACCGCTCCAGTTCGTCCCAAGTCGCGTGAAAGTCGAGTATTGCACCGAGGGAGCTGAAGAACACCGCGCGCAGGGACGTTTGGTCCGTCGCAGCAACAACGATCTGCTTGCGTCGTTCGTCGACCGCGTCAATGGTGCTTGCCATCGCCAGCGCGGGGTAGTTCACTTGCCAGTCGGCGTTACGCGCGACTGCACGATTCAGAAAGAACGAGTTCGAGGCCATATCATTTGCGCAGCACTAAGAATGCGCTCAAAGTACCCTATAAGGAGCGACGGTCAAGTCAACGGTTTAGGAAGCCGTACTGACGCGAGGTCGGCCGGCGGTATCCACTCAACGCACGGCGTTGCGGCGCGCGCGTACAGCACCTGTTTCTCTTTCTTGCGGGCAAGGTATTGCTCATTGCCTTGCATCCCATAAATTTCGATCGCCGTCGGCTGTCGGGTATCGGTCAGTTGAAAGTCGGGCAGCATGACGTCGCCGGCCTCGAGCCTCAAAGGCTTGATGAAACGTCGGCGCTCGGCAACGAGCCGGTTGGCCATCTCTACCTCATAGCTCGAATCGCAGGGAACGAAACTGCTGCTGCACAGTTGCAGCGCAAGGTCGATGATCCGAAGATTTCCGTCCCTTGTCCGCTCGATCAAGGCGAGAATCACGACGCGCGCGCTAGCGTTACCCGTCATCGCCCAGGCGGACCTGAACGACGCGGCGGCCGATTCGATAACGGGTGTGGAGGCGAAGAATGTGCGCTTCGTTTGACGCAGCGCGACGACGAAGCCGTACTTCGAGGCCACCACGCCGCGGAGCTCGCCGAGCACCAATCGGCGTTGAGAAGCTTGAGGTGTGGTCGTGATCTCGTCTAGAAACGCATTGAACTCGGCGACAATGGATTGAGCTTGGTTCTCGTCGTGTCGACGCATGACATGCAAGACCTCGTGGATGGGCTTGCCGTTAAGCTTGCCATCGCCAAGAGCGGCCACAAGCTGTGCGTTGCACTGACTCCAACCGCGCGTAGAACCTCCTTGCCAGACGTGCAAGTTGGCCTCGAGCCAAACGCGTTGCAGAAACCCGAGGAGCGGTGCGGCGCGGCGAGTTGTGGTGGTGAGCGAGGAGCCGCCTTCAGCGCGTATCGACCGTTCGAGCGTTCGAACAGATAGCGAGGCGTCGAGCTTGACGTTCAGCCCTGCGGGCGTTTGCTGGATCGCACTGAGGGCGTCGGGCGTTCTTCCATCTTTGATGGGCGCCGCGGCATAGAACGGACATGAGATCTCGTCGTGGTTGGGCCCGTCGTCAGGCCATCTTGCGAGATGAAAAAGCGCGCCGTAGCGTCGCACAACGAGGCGCAAGAGTCTGCCCGCGACGCGCTCCTGGCAGCGGCATACAGCGTAGCCCGGTGACTTCTTTGCGCGTTCGAGCTGGCGTGCGTACCGCGCCGGGTTGTCTTGTACGTCTTCCAGTGCGACGGTGAGTCCGTCAAATGACACTTGCACGATGTCTTGAGGCCTCGCTCAGTGTCAGGTCCACCTGATGCGCAGGAACCTTGTGTATATCTGCCCGGGTCCCGAGGAGATTGGCCACTTTGCGTACGCTCAGGCAAAACTGCTCGGCGTGCTCGCCGCTAGGAAAGCGAAGGCCGATCGTCTTTACAGCGCCGGGCGCTGCTTCATCACGCGAGAAAACGGAGCCCGTTCCGACCAACGCGTCGATCCAGCTGTCTGGGAAGCCGGGAGACGGTACCGAGTCAGCACGCGCGCCGGCGGGGTCCTTCGTGAAGTCCTCGAAGCTAACAACGATCAGATTCATCTTGTATCGGTAAAGCGAGGTTGGATGGCACGGCGCTAGGCGGCAACGGTGTCGGCTTCGCGCGTCACTCGGCCGCGAGCCACGTGCGCGTCGTAGAGCGCAACGGCTCCCATGATGGCGACAATCGCACTGAGGCCACATGCCGCCAGCAAAGCGGCCAAGCGCTTTTCGTTGGCAGCGAGTTCCGCAGCGCGCAGTTTCTCTGCTGAGTCCAGGTCACGTCGCTGAGCTGCTAGTGCTGCAGCAAGCGCCGTCTCGTCCCTGAAGCCGTATTTCGACAGCAGCGACGGACGGCCAGCGGCCGGGACGTGTTCCATCGCGTCGGACAAGCCCTGGAGTCGTGCGGCGATGCTGGTATCAACAACGACCTGAACGGCTGAACGTTCGATCGTGAATTGGCGCGCGACAACGCTGACCGCTCCGGTCATGCCGATGGCTGAGGCACTAAGGAGCGCGATGGTCGCAATGTGACTTACTTTCATGGACGTGCTCGAAGGGATTGCACGCACGCGCGTGCACCTCGGAATTCTGATCTCAGCAGGCCAGCGGCGGACCGGCGAAAGGGACCGAAATCGTTGCGCCTTTTGAGGAGGATGCGCGCGCTCACGCGTTTTCCGCCGACCGCGGATGTATCGCAAACATCGGGCGGCGGCTGAGGTTATCCCCAAGGTTAGCCACAGAAACTGTGGATAAGGTTTTCAGGCCTTAGCACGAAAGACACCATGAAAAGATCGCCTTTCGTGTCAGCGGCGGAACCTCGTGCATGTACTGTTGCAGTATCACCCGCGCTTCTAGCGCATCGACGATGCGGCGCTTAGCAAGCTCACCGCGCAATCAATTTCCTTTTTCAACCCGCAGGGGCATGTCCCCTTCGCGGGCGTGCGCCTGCTCATTCCATGGAGCAATCGCATGTACACACAACTGATCGAGCAGTTCAAGACGGCCCAAACGGCAGCAGCAGTGGCCTATCGCGCCGTCGTTCAGGCGGAGCGCGATGTCTTCGCAGACGGGCTGACCGAGTATTCGGCGATGGAAGTGCGCAGCGAATACAAGGTCGAACGCGAGCTCAACACGTTCTGTCGTAGGGTGCTGTCCCGGCTTGTGATGGAGGCAAGCCGCAAGTTCGCGCCCGCCGGCGGCAGAATCGAGATTGACCAGAGTCGCGAACTCGACCGATGCGGCCTCGATATCGAAGAGGATCTGAGGAAAAACAAGATCCCTGACTTGGACGGCTTCTGGCAACACCTCGAGCGGACCTTCGGCGGTGAAGCTGGCGAGCGCGTTGCGTTCGAGCAGGCAGCCAAGGCCATCATCGACGGCTTCTGGCTGAAGCCCGATAGCGAGATCAAGCGCACGAGCAGCGCGGTGATCCTTGAAAAGCGCGTCACCTCCCAGTCGTGCTTCCATTCGAAGGGGCAACGCGAGGTCTATTACTCCTCTCAGCAGGCGGTCGCCACAACCTTTGACGGCTTGGCGACCTTCGCGAAGAAGCATCAGTTCGGCGCGCTGGCGATGCAACTGCGCAACTTCAGCGTCCACCGACTGACTTTTTCCACTCGCGAGAAGCTGTCGTTCGCGGGGCTGGAGATCGTGCTGTTCAACGACAAGTGGCAGTTCAAGTTCGCTCACGACGTGGGTGACGCGTTGTCCCTCTTCATTAGTGAGTTTGGCGCCAAGTACCTCGCCTCGCGCGACCGCTACTAAAGCGTTCACCGTTCCATCCTTTCGACCCGCTTCGGCGGGTCTTTTTATTTCTAGAGGCATTTCATGCAGAGAGATCTCTTTTCGTTCGAGCGGGATTGGTATGAGCCGTTGCGTGCGATCAGAAGTTTGGGATCGCAGGCGCCGTCCGTCGCCCATCAGGGCGAGCTGGCCGCGGCACGGCGTCAGCACCTCGGGCAGTTTTTCACGCCCGACGCCATTGCGGCGTTTATGTGGAGCTTCGTGAGCGGCTGGAAGGTCAATCGGCTTATCCGCATCCTGGATAACTCGGTCGGCTCCGGCCGGCTGCTTCAGTACGCAGACCCGGAACGCCATGCCGTGTACGGCGTCGACGTCCACGCTGACGTCATCCAGCAGTGCCAGAAGGTGTTTGAGGACGCGGGGTTTCATTGCGAGTTCCGGCAAGCCGGTATGGAAGACATCCATCCGGCGCGCTTCGATATCGCACTGATCAATCCGCCGTTCTCAATCCATCTCGAGTCGCCGCATCTGCAGACGCTGGAATGCACGACGTGGGGCCGGTACGGCGCGCACACCAGCGCGTTGAGCCACGACTACGCCGTGCATCAGGCGCTGGAGGCGGCGAACATCGTCGTCGCGCTCCTGCCGATCACGACTGCCGAGTCGATGATCGCGGGCGAGCAGGGCGACCGCTTGAAGCGCCGCGCGGCTGGCCTGTTCGAACTTCCAGGCGACGCGTTTAAGCTCGAAGGCGCGAACGTGCGCACGGCCGTGGTGGTGTTTGACCGTTATCGCGATCGTCCCTCTGACTTCGTGCGGGCGGTCGTCGACAATCTGGCGAAGCCTGGCCCGGATATCGGGCTGCACTTCGAGGATCGTTCCTTCGGGGAAGCCCGGTTGCGACTGCAGAAGCTCGATGACAGCGTGCCGTTCATCACGCGTGCCGTCACGGGCGACAAGTCGGTCATGGTGTCGCACGATGGCCGGCGCATTCGCTTGTCCTTTGCGTGTGGCTTCAACGAAGCGATGGTGCTCAACACGGTTCTTGTGAAGCGCATCTACTCGCGCGACGGCCACCGGCTGCCGCGTGGCTTCCGTTACTCCGGGCAAGGCTTGCTAGATATGGAGACGTATCTGGTGCAAGACGATCCCGTCGAGGCCTTCGGTCAGTTGCTCGATCGAATCCGCAGCGTCGGTGGCAACCCGCAACTCGCGCCCGGCTTCATGGAGCACTTCCGCAGACGCATGCAACGTAGCGTGCGCCAAGCAATACCGCTGAGGCACGTCGCGTGGACGACCGGCGCCGGATCGCGAGATCAGGTGTCGGGCATCGCGAAGGAGACCCACAAGGTCGACGCGACGCGCTGGGCCAGTCCGCTCATCAAAGCGGGTGACGAGGTCCAGTTTGATCGCGAAGCCGACGGGCGCTACCGATACGCGCTGCATGGCGTCTGGTACCACCTGTCTGTTGACGAGCTCAATGCGCGGTTCGCGGTCGAGAACGTCAGCGAGGGGTGGGAAGTGGTGCACGAAGGTCTGTGCGCGCGCTTTCCCGAGCAAGCCGCAGCGCTCCGGTCGCGCGTAAAGGTGCTCGGCGTCGATCAGTGGCTCGACTGGGAGTTTCAGGTCGATGATCTAGTTGAAACGCTGTTGAAGCCGACCGGTTGCGTCGTTGCGTGGGAGCAGGGATGCGGCAAGTCCCGGCTCGCGTTGGCGCTGATCCTCGTCTCCGGTGTGAAGCACGGCCTCATCGTTGTTGAGTCCCGGCTCATCGAGGAGATGTTGAAGGAGATCGACCAGTTGCCGATCGCGGCCGATCAGGTGAAGGTAATCGAATCGGCGGCGGACCTTGGTGACCTCCGGCGAATCAACCTCATCTCGTATGAGCGCCTGCGTATGCCGGTGGACAAAGCCGCATCTGCGCGCGTGACATATGCGCATCGACTGCGGCGTCGCATCGGCCTGCTGGTGGCCGACGAAGGCGAGCGCCTCGCCAACCCTACGAGCGATCAGAGCCGCGCGCTTTGGCAGCTTTCGGCGCGGCGACGGTTTGTTTTGACGGGAAGTCCCATCCCGAACTACCCGAGAGATGCGTTTGGTCTAATCGCGTTTTCCGGTGGTGACGGAACGGCGGCTCAACCTTATGGCTATCGCGTGGGCTATCTCGAGCAGAACTGGATCAACTCGGTGGAATACGCGATGCGCGGCGTCGATCGATTCAGGGATGACTTCGTGGTGCTGGAGTGGGTGACGTGGCAGTTCGCGGAGAGCCTGCAGGACGGGGCGAAGCGCGAGGTGCCCAAGATCGGCAACCTGCACCTGTACCGGGCGATGCTCGCGCCACATATCAAGCGTCGGCTGGTCGCCGAGCCTGAGGTGTCGCGCTACATCCAGATCGAGCCGCCGCAGTTCGAGGTGGAAACGGTCGACTGGGATCGCGGGCATCTGGCCGCGTACCTGCGCGCTGCTGACGAGTTCGCCGATTGGTATCGCTCATCGCGCGATGACAAAAAAGCGTGCAACCTGGTGACGATCCTCGCTCGTATCCGCGCGGTTCACTTCGCCGCCAACTATCCGCAGTTCGGGATGGAGGGCGTGGAGTACATCGGTGGGCTGACGAGCAAGCAGCGCGCGATCGTGGCCCGGATGAGAGCGATTGCGGCCGAAGGCAAGCAAGCAATCGTGTTCGCCGAAAACCCGGGCGTGCTTGATCTTCTGGCGCGCGAGCTGGATGCGCATGGTATGCAGACTGTCCCGTTTCATGGCGAGATCCCGATCAAGCGTCGCGTGGCCGATAAGGACAAGCGCTTCTTGGGCGGACTGGCAACTGGTCTGATGGCAACCAAGGCATCGGGCCGCGCGGGCTATAACTTGCCGAACGCCGACTACATCCTCTTCTACGACCGCTCGTGGACGTGGCGCATCGAGTATCAGGCGATGCGGCGCGCGCTGCGATGGAACCGGAAGGGCGTGTTGAAGGTGGTCTATTTCCACCTGCCCGGGAGCATCGACGAGTACCAGGACCAAATGGTCGCGCACAAACGTGATGCGACGCAGGCGGGGCTGGACTGGGCGACGCCGGAACTGGACGACGAGACCTTCCTTCATATGGACTCCCTGCTAGATCGTTTTGTCGATGACCTCGCGTTGCTGTCGGCCGAAACGTCCGGTGACATGCGCAAACTTTTAAAGGAGGCAGCGTAAATGCCGAAAGACTCAAACGTGTATGTGGTGGTCGGGGAGGGCGTCGTCACGGTTAAACGTGAAGGCTCCAATCGCGCGGTGCTGGCGAAAGTCCTTGGCAAGGTACAAGTCGATGGCGTCGAGGTGCTGTGCCTTGACCGTCTCGTCCATGAAAGCCATGAGCAACAGTTTGGCGAGTGGACGTTGGCGGGCGCGGTCACGACTCTGCTGTCTCGATCGATGCCGCCCCCGACTGGCGCGGCGGCATAAGACACGGTGGCATCCTCGGATGCCACTCGTCACATCCTTTAATCAAACCCGGCTCTCGAGCCGGGTTTTTTTGTTCTTCGTGGGACTTCGGGAAAGGGCTGTATGCGACCCCGAGCCGACTTTCGCGCTTCATAAAAGCAGACCTTCGACACCTTCCCAGAAGTCCTATTGCATCGTTCGGTAGGCGATGCCAGGTAATAACTTCTTAGCCTGTGATCTCCTAATTACTGTTCGGTGAGCAGGGTCAGCAAGTCTCTTCCATGGCGCAAAACGCCGTCTTGATCGATGAATCGAAAACGCTCGTTCTCAGCATAGACTTGTCTGCCGGCGCAGAAGATCGTTCTTTGGTTGATCGCCGCAACGATTTCTGCCGGCATGTCCGCCGTCCCTTCCCGGTCGTCAAAGCATCCGCGAATGGCCAGATTTTTCGAGATGGGACAGAAAACGGATGTATCGCGATGCCCGAAGCCTGGCGGGAAAAAAACGCCTTCAATTTCCGGATCGTTCCAGAACAGCGTCACCGGGTGATCGGAGGTAACGAAACCGCCAGATTCGGGCGCGGCACGCAATACGACCCAACTCCGATCTTGGAGTAGGTTGTACACCACGGTGAGTGATCTGAGTTCCTGCTGGACATGAGTTGTGGTTGGTACTTCGATAGTGAAGTCACCACGCTCGACGAAGTCACGGGCTTGCTCGAAGGTGACGTTGTTCTCATCCACAAACCCGGCATCCATTGCTCGTTGCCGCCGCGTTTCCCATCGCCCCTGGTCTGCGACGAGAAGTTCCATCATCCTGCGATGGGTTTCTTCCTGGAATCGGCGCATCGCTTCCCTGCGGCCCGGGTTGCGCACAGCCAGGATCGCGACGAGTTCGAGGATCAGCGCCTTGTCGGCGTCGTCTGTGAAGCTGCCCCGTGCATCTGTACGGACAAGCGCCGGCGCGACCCTCGCCTCAAACTCTGCATAGCTCGATTCGATCAGGTTAGGGTCTTCACCGTCGAGCTCAATCCGATTGAAGTCCCGTTCCGCCGCGACATTTTGCGGGGTGGTGACGAACGACCGCTGGGTCTGCGCATCCAGAACGAATATCTGCGCTTTCTTGCTACCGGTAGACGTGAATCGTTTCAGATAGCACTGCGGGACATAATGATGTCTTCGGGCTCCGCCGCCATTGCCGTTTGTCACGAATCATCCTCCCGCCACATCATCGCGCTGATACACCAACGCAGCGCAGCAGCCGATATATGTAACGACGCGCGACGTTGGGTTTGTGAGATCGTAATCTTGGAGGTGCACCTCATATGGAACGAGCGCTGTCATCTCAGTCTCCCATTCAGTGCGATGACAGCCCCACGAATCTCGTGCGGTCTCATCGTTGCCGACCGGATCGATTTCCATAGCAATATCGATATCACTGTCGGTCCGCTGGACGCCCTTGAGTCGGCTGCCATAAACCCATAGCCGTCGCACATGCGGACGCGCTTGCGCCCATTCGCGCAGTCGTTTAATGGCGTCGAAAAGGCCATCATCGATCATCGTGGTTCACCATGGCACGGATTGACCGTCTATTACTGTAAATCATTGCGCGTTTGGCACTAGGAAATTGTCCGTACCGCCACAACGGCCAAAGCTTGCACGGATCGAGCGTCCAACGCGCAGTCGACCGGCTGCTTTCGAGCGCCACTGTCGACCGACCGTTCATGGCCGGTTGCCGAAGAACACATTCAAGCTGTGAGCCCGAGATGATCGTGGCGGAGCTGCCTGACTTGACCCATGTCCGACCCGTAGTCCTCGCCGTCCGAATGTCTCTTGCCTTAACTGACCGGTCGCCCGAGTGACTGGGCTTCCTCGACGGCCAGCAGCCGAGGCTGGACGGAACCACCTAGGCGCCGAGCTCGCTGTTCCTGGTTTATGCTTCTTCTCGTCCTCGGGCCACCAACCGCGATTCACTTCTTGGCTCAAAATAACTACTTTCGTCAAGGAACAACGAATATGACCACCAAAACACCGTTCGATGGCATCACTGCAACCTCGGGTCGTGCAGTGGCCGATGTCTTGCGACATATGTCGCTTCAACCGCATGTGCGCGACCTAATGAGCCCGCTCATCTCCCTGGCGTTGGCCGTGCATGAGCTCGAGAAACGAGCCGAACGATTGGAAGACAGCAGACTTTTAACGAGCAATTCCACCACCGCAGCTATAGGCGCGATACTCGATCTTATATCTGAGAAGGCACATCCTCAGACCAACGCCCTGGATGCCGATTCAGTTTCGGCTGTTGTGTCGCGTCTGAAAGAATTGATCATCGATCGCGCGTGACGGGTATTACTGCGCTGCGAGAGGGAAGTCTGGCGGACCATACTGCCGAGGTTGGAAGGAAAGCGGGTAGCGCTGTTGACTATCAGGCGGCTTTCGAAATACACCGGCCGCTCGAGTGACCGCCCCACGACACAGATGAGCGGCAGAAACTGGCCGGGGAAAGCCTATCGCGAACGGTCCCCCGGATTGCGATGAACCTTTTTTCCGGCCCTTTACCCGAGAATTGATGACCGTTCGGCCACGCCCCGGGGTGTTTGCGCCATTGCGTGTGCGAGTGTTCGTTTCGCCGCATCATTTGGCCCTTAATGCCAATAGGCTCCGTTCGCGGTTAGGCGTCCCCCCCCGGGTTATGCGCCGATCGTCTTGGGTGCCGGCGTTGTGCCGGCGCACTTTTTCACTCATGGCATCATGCGAACAGGCGCCGCCTCGAGCGCCCGTCACGCCACGACAATGCAATGAGTAATTCGCCGACACCCAGCAGCCGATCCATCGCCTTCACCATCCCAACGCATTTAGCCGAAGCACTCCAAGAGACCGTTCACGACTTTCTCGCAAAAGCGGCGGGCGGGACGACCCCCGCGCAGCGAGCGGCCGAGATACGCGCTCAGGACCGCGACGCGAGCCTGGACTCGCTCGCCTATCTCCTTGACGTGGCCGAGGGCAGCTCTGGACAGGCGCGGGTCGCTGCTCAGTTCCTCGCAGGCCTCTACAACGGCGACGACTTCCCATTTAGCCTCACGGACTTTCGACGGCTCGACGAGGATTTGTTGGAGCACTGCATGCAGGTGCTGCGGCTGGACGGTCGGCACGCGACGGAAGTGCATCGCTACTTTCCCAATGGGGAAGCCCGCTGGCTGGCGATGATCAGACGATGGGGGCTGGCTGACGAACCGGCGCACACGCCGCTGCCGGACGATGACGTCGTGCATTCCTGCCAGTACGAAAACAAGCTCGATGCGCCGGGTTATCGTGACGTGACTTTGGTCGTAAAGGTGCCAGTCGGCGTCGACGAGATTCGCTCGATCAGCCTCGCGCTGTCTGCGGCCGATTCGGAGCGGCTAGCGGCGGATCTCGTCTCGGTTCACCGACTTGCGTGGACGCGCGGAAAGCCGCTCGATGCAGACGAAAACGAGCCGCGACCCGCCTGGCTTTGAAAGACAGCATGAATTCGTGAGCTTTTGCACGGCGTGCTCGCAATCTAAACCGCTATCTTTACTCCATCACCCGCGTCATAGACGCATCGACCCCGCGCTGACTCCCGTCAGCCCACGTTGTTCAACCCTTTGGGAACCACTCCCAAAGGGGGCAGGTTCCCCTCTCAGGAGCCCTGCCATGCAACAGCAACCTACACTCGCTCTCAAGAACATCCAGGTCAGCATCAATCCCCGCAAGTATTTCGACGCGGCGGAGATGGAAGAGTTGACCGCGTCTGTCCGCGAAAAGGGCGTCATTCAGCCTGTCATCGTGCGCACGCTTGCTGACGGCGGCTTCAGCCTCGTCGCTGGTGGCCGCAGATACAAGGCGGCACTCGCGGCGCACGGCGAAGACTATGAAATTCCGGTCGTCGTTCGAGACATCGATGAGATCGAAGCGAAGCAACTCGCCATCATCGAGAACATCCAGCGAGCCGACATGTCGCCAGCCGAAGAAGCTATCGCCGCAGCCGAGCAAGTCGGGCTGTGCAAAGGCGATCGCGACGAAGTCGCGCGCATATTCGGCTGGTCGCGTGCGACGCTGGATAAGCGTCTCGCGCTGATGAACTGCAGCACTCCCGTGCTCGACGCATTGAGCACGCGACAGATCTTGCTTGGTCACGCCGAGCTGCTCGCTGCGCTCCCCAAAGAGACGCAGGACAAGCTGCTGCCGGTGATCATCAAGGAAGGCAAGGCGGTCGCTGAGGTCAAGAAAACCATCGAACAGGTCGCTTGTTCGTTGGCTGCCGCGATCTTCGACAAGGCCGACTGCGCCGGATGCCCGCACAACTCGTCCACACAGGGCGAGATGTTCGGCGAGTCCATCGGTACGGGGAACTGCACCAACCGCACCTGCTACAACGAGAAGACCGAAAAGATGCTCGAAGCGACTGCCACCAGCCTGCGCGACGAATATCCGGTCGTGCGCATCGTGCGTGCTGGCGACAACCACACGCGCGTGCAGCTCGCTGTCGACGGTCCGAAGGGCGTCGGTGAAGAGCAGGCGAAGGCGTGTCACGCGTGCCAGAACTACGGCGCGGCCGTGAGCGGCCTGCCTGACTCGATCGGCAAGGTATATCGCGGCCAGTGCTTTGACACCGTCTGCAACATGAAGAAGGTGGCAGCGCAATTGCAGGCGGTGAAAGCGGCGACGCAGCCGAAGCCCGAGGCAGCCAAGGGGGGCGCGAAAGCGTCGCCCGCAGCAGCGAAGGGCGCGGCCGGTTCGTCCGCGGCATCGACGACGAGCAACCCGCCGGCGACGGTGGTGGCTGAGTCGGACAGGATCAAATCGTATCGCGTGGCGTTGTGGCGAAAAGCCCTGCGCCGCGAGGTGGGAGCCGATCCGGCGTTGGCTCAGCGATACCTCGTTGCGATCGCACTGTCCGACCAGATGCGCTGCGTCGATCAGAAGACGCTGTCTGGCATCTGGGAAAAGCTCACGCAAGAGCAGATCGCGGCTGGCGACGTCTCGAAAGCGGCTGCGGCATCGACCGCTGCCGACGACGCGCAAATCGCTCACGCCGTAACCGGCGTGACGGTCGCTGCAATTCAAGGCCTCGACGTCCAGCACCTCACGCGTCTGTGTAAGCACCATCACCTCGATCTCGCGAAGCACTGGAAGCTCTGCAAGGAGTTTCTGGAGTTGATCACGAAGTCGGAAATGATGGTGGTCGCTGACGAGTTGGGCATTCGTGCCGCGCTCGGCGACAACTTCAAGAAAGTCTTCGGCAAGTCCAAGTCCGAGGTCATCGACGCGCTTTTGGCGGTCCAAGGCTTCGACTACGCGGGCAAGATCCCGAAGGTGCTCAAGTTCTAACGCGCGGCTCGCCCGTGCATCGATCGTGATTTACATCCCTTTATAGACCGCCTCCGCGCGGTCTTTTTATATTTCTCAGGAGTTTTCCATGTTTGCAGCTATTGAACCGCTTCTGCGTCACTGCACGAAGCTCACGTTGTCCTTGCAGATGAAGGGCGACGAGATGGTTGTCTGTGTCATGCCGCAAGGCACGGCAAAAGACGCCGCCATGCTTCAGCCGCTCGCGCTCACCGCGATGGCAGCTGAACTCGACGCGGGCTTTGTCGACGCGCTCGCAGCCTATACCGGCGCGCACGCGTCGCTCGCCGAGCAGGTTGCTGCGACCACCGCCATCCTCGAAGCCGCCAAGACGACGCAAGTCTCCAAAGCGACCAGGACGCTGGCTAAGGGCGGAAGCAAGCCGGCATTGCCGGCGCCCGGCAGATCGAGCACCGATGCGGACAACGATGATGACGACGCAGGTAACGACGCTGAAGGGCAGAGCACCGCCCCAAACGCATCGTCCGCAGTGGAAGCATCGGCGGAACCGGCTAGCACCGGGACCAACCTCGCATCGCTTTTCGACTAAGGAGCAGACATGGCTATCCAAGTTGCGAAGCTCACGCGCGAGTTCGTCTACAACGGCGTGACGTTCCCCGATCCGGGGCCGACCTTCTCGCCCGACGATGTCCGCGATCTCTACTCCGCGCAGTATCCGGAGCTGACGACCGCGGCGATCGACGGGCCGACGACGGAAGGCGATGTGATGCGCTTCACGTTCGTGCGCGCGGCCGGTGCGAAGGGTGCAGTCATCCCGTGCAGCGTCCATGCGTAAGCGCGACCTCCTCAAAGCCCTGTCCGACCCGGACTTGGCTCTTTCTCATCAGCAACCGCCCGGAAGGGCGGTTTTTTTTCATGACAAGGAGATCGAGCAATGTTCTTTGATCCTCGCCCGTCTGGTGCAGAAGTCGCTGTCTCGGGAGAGCCTTGGCAACCGCGACGCGCTCCCGCTGCCGGACGTCGAACTCCCAATGATTTTCTGAGCCTCCCGGCCATCGGCTCGGACGTCAAAACGCGCGCAGTGATGCGTTGGAACGCCGAAAAGGATGTCGCCAGCCTCATCGCCGCCCAGTTCAACTCGGGCGTGCTGAGGCCGCGCGATGTTCCGGGGTTCAAAGGCGCGGGTGACGCGCTTGCCCACGGCTTCTTTGCGTGGGCCAAGCGTCATACGCCGCGGTTGGACTGCCTGGGCTTTGACTTCGTACTGTGCGACGTCCAGGCGGTATTGGACGTCGTCCAATATCAGGAGGACAGCAGCGAGTTCAATCCCACCTCGCCCGTGTATCTCGGCATCGAGATAACAGAGGAGAGCATCTTCGAGATCGGCAGACGTGCCGCCGAGCTTCGCAACGTTCATCCGCGGTTGGTGTCGACAGCGATGGTGCTGATCAATCGTGCAGCCGGACGCACGATGTGGGTTCGGACGCCGGACGAGTTCCTTGGGGAATTCGCTTCCTGGTTCTGGGATGGCGACTCGAACGCAACCGATGAGGAAGCGCGCGAGATGCTGACGGACCGGTTCGGCGACGACGAAGCGGAGATCGAGCATTACCTCCCTTCCGTTGTGCGTCCGCAGCTTTGTCCGGACGACATGGACGTCTACCGCTGGAACGCAAAGAGCCGACGCTATCTGCCTCAACGGGCGCTTGGCGTCGCGGCCCTTAGGCGGCTTCAGCGCTTTACCTCCGGGCGCACGCGTCGCATCTGCGCGGAGCTTGAAAAGCTCTCGCTGATGCTGCAGCGGGTGGGTAATCGCGACCTCTTTGGTTGCGAGTATCGGCCCCGGTGCGCGTATGCAGCAGCCACGCTCACCGTGCAGAACGACGGCCGCGTGGGCGAGGTACTTGATTCGCACTACGAGTACCTCGCCAGCGCCGGCGACGGAACCACCTACCTCGGCTTTACGCCGCTTGCCTCTACGCCTGACGCCATCCGCAAGCAGTACGCGGACTGGTCGCAGGGCTTATCCATTCTTGGCCAACTGGACCGCGTCATCGCGTGTCTCGCGGCATAACGAGGAGTTTTGTATGAAAGGGCTTGATATTGGCTCCGACCGCGTCGACGAACTCACGGCGATCAGCGCAATCTTGCTGTACGGCCGTCAGGACCGCAGCGCCGTCTACGGCACCGTTCACCCGGTGACGCAGGGCAAGGGTGGCCGGGCGACGATCGGTGCCGGAAGGCCGATCGACCGTATGGCGCTTGTTGATTGCCTACGTGAGCTGGCTCAGAACGCGGCACCGAAGGCGGAATTTTTGCCTGAGACGGTGCTCGCGGTGTCGCAAGACGCGGTGATGTGGTGGTGCAGACCGGCGATGCGAAGAGTCTTCTTCGACTGTCATGAGATCGGGCGGCGCAGTGCTGTCGTCCCGCACCCGGGGTTGGTGTTCCGTGCAGCTTCGAGCGGGTTCTCCGTGTTCGCGCTGCATGAAGACAGCCGGCCAACGCCTGAATCGAAGCTGCACGAACCGCCTTACTTTAACACCTGGGACTGGGGGCGGATCTGCATCGGCTCGGCGCATGTGCCTAAGCGGATCGATATCGAGTCGATCGGCGGATGGGAGGGCGGATTCTTTGAGTCGGCCTTCACGCACCCGAACCACGGCAACAAACGTGTTTCGCATCCGAATGGCGAGTTCGCATTCTGGAAGGAAATGCTCGACGGCAAGTACGGCGAACAGTTCCCGAAAGACGCGCTCGTCCCTATGGACCTTACCCTCGCTGAGCTGATCGCCGGCAAGCAAGGAGTTCGATGATGAATGCTGGTGCTTTGAATCCTGCAGATGCCGCGCTGCAAAGCTCATTTCCGACTGTCATGGTGCCCCGGCGTGAGCCGGTCGCGCCAATGCAGGCGGCAGGCGAGCGACTGCTGATCGGCGAGAACGGTGTCTTTCTGGAAATCGATCTGCCGTGGCTGTCGGTTGTTCGCCGCATTGCGCACTACACGGTCCCGACCGCGATCCCCTACGGGAAAGTGGTCGAATCGACCGAGTTGCGTTGTGGTGCGGTGCCGCCCGAGTTGATCGGCGAGTTCGTCGCGATGGCGCGCGCCGCGCATCCGCTGGAAACCGGTGCCTGGATCGTCTGGAACGTCGAAACGAAGCAGTTTCGCCTCGCTCCCGTAAAGGTGCTGTCGCAGGGGACCGGGTCGCTGAAGTACGAGCGGCCGGATCTTCTGCCACGCGAACTACGTGTGATCGACTGCCATTCGCATGGCGCGCATCCCGCTTACTTCTCGCCGACTGACAACGAAGATGACCGGCACGAGACGAAGTTCGCTCTCGTCGTTGGCAACTGTGCGTCGTCGGTGCCGAGTATGGCAATGCGACTGTGTGCCAAAGGCATCTTCGAGAACGTCGAGCGCGTGCCGAGCAGTTGGTACGCGGCGGCTCGCGCTCAGGAGGTTGCATGAACGGGACCATCCGACATCAACTTCCTTCGCGGATGCTCGAGCGAAGCTGGAATGTGGTCGTTGTAGGCGCGGGCGGCACCGGAAGTGCGGTGCTCCCGAGCTTGGCACGGCTGCACCACGCGATGCTCGAACTGGGCCACCCGGGCGGCATCGACTGCACAGTGTTCGATGACGACACCGTCAGCCCAACCAACGTCGGCCGGCAGGGCTTCTATCCGAACGACGTGGGCGAGTACAAAGCCTCGCTTATCGTCAATCGGCTAAACGCACTGATGGGCACGAACTGGCGGGCGGAAACCCGGCGCTTTGGCCCGGGCGAGCCGCTTTACAACGTCGATCTCGTGATCGGCTGCGTGGATACGCGTGCCGCTCGAGCTGCAATCGTCGGCGCGGCCCAGCACACGGGGGCGTACTACCTCGACTGCGGCAACGACACGGATCGCGGCCAAGTTGTCATCGGTCAGGTCTGTGGCAAGAGCTACGCGCTGAAGCATCCTGAACGGCTGCCGCATGTGGGCGAGTTGTTTCCGGAACTGATCGACGCAAAGCTCGATGCAAAAGACGAGACCCCGTCCTGTTCGATGGCAGAGGCGCTGCGCAAGCAGTCGCTGGTCATCAATCAGGCCATCGCGGTCCAAGCATTCAACGTGCTCTGGACCATGTTTCGAACCGGCGCGGTGCCGTTCTCGGGCGTGTTTGTGAACCTCGCAACGGGGCGCACAAATCCGATTCCGTTGGACCCGGCCGCGTGGGCCCGCTTCGGATATGAAGTTCCGAAGCCGCCTGTGAAGAAAGCGAGCAAGAGCCGAAAGGCCAAGCTCGCTGCGTAAGTAGTCGCTGTTCATTCACTGCCGACCTCCGCAAGGGGTCGGCATTTTTTTTCTCGTGCTTATACAGCACGACAACCTCAACAGGAGTATCCGAATGTCGGAAGACATTGAAATCGCAGTTTCGGCACCGCTCAAAGTGGCGGCGGCGTTGTGGCAAGAGCGCTGGTGGTGCTGTGCGGCCTTTGTTGTCGCAACGGCCGCAAATTCGCTCCCGCCGGCGGGCTACCTCGGCATGGCCGTCAGGTTCGCGTACGAGCACTTGTTGCACGACGCATCGGGCGTTGGCCGAATCATGGCCGGGGTCCTCGGCATTCTGGTGGCCTCGCTCGCATGGCAGGTCGCCTGTCAGCGAGACCGCGCCCGCCCAGGACTCTTCGCCCGTGCGTGCGACTGGGTCGTCAAGCGCTTCCTGATGTCGCAGCTTGCGCGCGGCGTCGCGGTGGTTATCGGCGCGAGCTTCGCCTGCGGCGCACACGGCGTCGTATTCGGCGCGGCGTTCGGCGTCTGGCTCGGCCTTGTCATGTGCTGCATGCAGTGCTTGACGGCCTTCTCGGTTATGCCGCGTCTGCGCTAACAGCATTAGCCGCTCCCTCGTGGAGCGGTTCTCTTTTACCTCAGCGGGTACGCAGCCCGTTGGGGCTGCTCCGCCCATTCATGGAGCAAAACATGGGTTCTTCGATTTTGACGGGCAAGCGCGCTGGCGCAATGCAAAAATCCGACGGCGAGTGGATCTACGCGTTGTTCGAGCGTGGCTACGAGTCGAACGTCTATCCGCATACCGACCACTGGTCGGCCGTGGCGCTGGGCAACTATGCGCAGGTCATGCGCCGCATCTTCTCGCACGCGACCAGTTGCGAAGGCGGGATGCTCCGTAGCCGTAGCGGATCGATCCGGCCTGAAAACTACATTGCGAGTTGGAGAAGTGAACTCGCCAAGCCCACGCTGCTTCGGGACCGGGCGGTCGATCTGTCGGTCGGCTCCTCGTGCTACTCGGCGGTGCCTGAGTCGCAGTTGGACGACGTCCGGCTGTCGTTGATTCGGGCGGGATTCGAGTCTCGTATCGATGAGTTGGTCGGCGGCAGCTTGAGCGTTTCTCTGCACGCGGACATCGACCTGTTGCTCTCGATCTACGGGAAAAGCGGGCCGCTCAGCGTTTGGCGAGTGCTGAAGGAATACGACTGTGGGACTGCGCAGATCGAGGTGCGGGTGCCGCCCACAACGAAGACGGCGATGGAGCGGATGCCCGAGGTGCGGTGTCATTCCATCGACCAGCACAATGTGTTGGTTGCAATGGGCGCCGCGCCGTGGCGTCACGCTGGCTGGCAATACAGCGCGGTCGGCTCCTTCATCACTGAAGTCGCGTATCCGGTGGAAATGGAAACGCCGGGGTTCGCCAAGAAGGCAATCCCTGCGTTCCGCGACGCCTTGAGCAACGCTCCGCAAGTGCCTGCGGCGACGCGCATCACGGTGACGCGTTCGCCGGAAGGCACCGAGGAGTGGCGGGCTCGCCGCGCCGACGAGCTTGCGCAAACGCTCGGGATCGTGACGGAGGGCGCATCCGCCCCGGCTGTCTTTAGCTTCGCGTTCGGCGACCTGCTCAACCGCGAAGACACGGACCGGCTGTTGTACGGCTTGGGTTCGTTCGACGATGCGCAACTCCAGTGGGAGGTGCCTGTCGCGCGTGCGGGTGCCCAGCCAGATCCGGCCTTCTTCTCCGCGGACGTTCAGCTCTCGCTTTGTCTCGCCTAGTGCTGCTGTGATCAACGCCACGCCCCGGTTTCGGGGCGTGGCTTTTTTTTCGCCCCTTAAAACGCGAAGCTCGCTTGCGCCGGGACTGACACGCCTGCGGGTGCCGTGGCATCTGCGTCTTCAACTGAGGGCGCGCCTTGCCGCTGTGCGAGCAGTTCGTCGTAACGGCGCATAACGTCGGCCGCGCATGTGTAGCCGACCTCGATGCCCACTGTCTGGGCGACGCGGCGGCGCACGCTTGCGAGCAATTCCGCTTCGTCGGGCGTCGGGCGTGCGGTCGGCCACCCCGACGAGAAGAGCAGGTGCGTAGGGATCTCCGCCTCAATGGTTTGGCGCTCGATGGCGGCAGTCTTCGCACGCGCCACGTCCGCGGCCAGTTCAGGCGGCAGAAGATGTGGCGCGACGTCGCCGAGCCAGCGTTGCCCTTGGAAGGCGAACGTCGATTCGGCTTCCAGGCGCACCATTTCTCGATAGACGTCGTGGTTGTCAGCGCAGCTTGCCGCGGCGCGCAGGTCGTCGAGCGAACTCATGATGCAGTACGCGCATGAGACGCGCGACGCGCCGTAGACCGTGTACGCCTCATGCAGCGCCAGTCCAGCCGCAGCAATCTCAGTGAAGACTTCGTCAACGGTCCATTCGATGATCGCATTCCACGTCACACTGGTACGGCCCTTGGTCGACAGGGGAGCGTGCGGGGCGGCGACAGCCATCTTGCTCCGAGCATTGCTTTCCTGACGGCGCACACCGGTGACACTAACGATGTTGTGCGTCGGAAAACGCTTGTTCAGCGCAGAATTAATTAGGCTTCCTTTCAATTCCGAGGTGCAAAAGCGCATGGACGGCGTGCTCCACGGCAGGATCAGCCGCACGCAGGAGAGATCGCGATAGCGCTCGACGTTGTTCGACCAGCGCTTCTCCCATCTGGCGAGCATGTCACCGGCTTTCCGTTGCAACGTGAGCAGTTCCCAGCCAAGGTGAGCGGCAAGCCGCTCACAGGCGGGACCACTGTCCTTCCACTCGACACGGCCGAGGTCGGAATGAACAAGGATACGAGGTCCGTTGTGGCCGATGGCGTCAAGGTGGCGGGCGACCGCGAGTGCGCAGGCGATGCTGTCCTTGCCGCCGCTCACGCCGATAGCGACCACAGCGCCCGTTGTGAGCAGCGACGCCACCTCCGGGGTAAGTGCGACGCCGCGGGCACGCGCCGGAAGGTAGGCGCTTGAACGGGTGCGAAGCGAGGACAGGTCGATGGTCTGGAGCATGGTCGAAGAAGAATCGAGGTAGATGATTCATCTTCGCAGCTACAGCGCAAAGTCAAGCTGGGCGGGGCTCCGAGACTGGCTAGCCGAAAAAAAAGCCCGCGTCGCGCCGAACGACAGCGGGCTAGCTGGATGTGATCTACGACAGCGCGCGTCCACAGCCAAGAGGACACGCAGTAATAGCTTAGTTGCTAATCTCCGATGCAAAAGAGAAAGGTCGCATGAGACAGAAAAGCAGAAAAGTGATCTATCCAACAGTCGGTTTTTATTTGTCAGTTTATATTGACCCTACCCGCTAATAAGGGTGCTGAGAGACCAGACAATACAAAAACAAGAAAAACTGAGGCCATCCAGGGCGCGTCCCTGGGTGGCCTTTTCTTCGCCCTGGAAATGCGCAGCTACCAGCGTCTCCTTGCACCTTACGCGTCTGTCGGAATGCTCTCACTTTGCTTCCCGTATTGGGAACGTGTCTATTTCGAATAGCGACGCTTTTTAGCGTCCTTTTCTACGCATCGGCTACGGTATCGATGGCTAGAATGGCGTCTCTCTCAGGTTCGTCGACGGCCCTCGGATTTGCGACGGACTTTTTAGCGCCGCTTCAGAAATGGAGCTGGCGCTTTTTTTCGTCCCGGCTTCGTGCTGCCGGCCCCGCTCCCGATGATTCGTCGCGCGGGAAGCGACCGCCCGAGAAGTGTTCGTCGCCGTATTGGAGCGAAAGGCATAGCGATTTACTGAGCTTTCCGACTTGGACTGCGCGATGGACTCCGTAGACTGGCTCCATTCCCCGCGCTTTTGCGCATCGACCTACCCCTCCAGCGTGCTGGAGGACCATTTTCTCTCCAGCCGTCTATGACGGCAATCTTCTAGGCGACCCTCGTTGGTCGCCTTTTTTCTTCTCGTTGGGAGCCTATCCCTCCGGGAGACAGCTCCCATTGCTTTTTTTGGAGTTGTCTATGTCTCGGAATCTCGCACCTGTCGTCAAAGTTTCCAGCAAGAACGGTTTCATGGCGAATCAGCGTGTGGTCGGTCAGGACGTCGAGGGCAGTCCGCCGCAGCTTTACACCGGTCGTATTCATTCGGTGTGGAGCGACGGCACGGCAATGGTGGATTGGGACTTTTCGCTCAACTATCAAGCCGAACGGCATCTGGTGCAAAGCGGTCGTGTCAGACTGCATCACCTCAGCCATACCGCCTCGTAGGTCTTCGTAAATGACGCGTCCAGTGCAGTTTGCTGGACGCCGTTTCTTCAGGTCCAAACCTTTCCTTGATGGGAGCCTCCCATCAAGGGCGGCTCCTACCTTTTCAGGAGTTGCCCATGTTTCCGATGCTCAAACACGCTCTCAGCAGCCTCGCCTGGTACGCCAAGCAGGACGCCGAAGCCTGGAAGATGCTGTCGTTTCTCGTTGTCGTTGTGTACGTCTCGACGGCAATCGCCTCGGTCACCCACTGACTTACGTAGCTTTTCGCTGCGTATTTCCCGTTTCTCTTCCCTTTGGGGCAAACCAGCCCTTCGGGAATGGATTGCCTCACATTCAATCGAGGTGATCCATGATCAAGTTTTTCTGTTCCGTGATGCTTCTTTCGGTTCTGACTGGCTGCGCCACGGCGGACTTCGGCTCGCCGGATACCTACCAGCGCTACGACGTTCAACGCATCGGCCAGTTCGAGCAGGCAACCATCCTGCGCGTGCGCCCGATTACCATCGAGAGCAATTCTGGCTCGTCGGGCATTGCATCGATCGTCAGTGCAGCAGCAGGTGCCTTCCTGGGCTCGCAAGTCATCGGCAACGGTAGCGGCCGCTATATTGCCGGCGCGCTTTCCGGCTCCGTCTCCGGGTTGGTGGCTCAGCGCGTAAGCGCCGCTATGTCTCGTCACAGCGGTGTCGAAGTGTTCCTTCGTCGCGCCAACGGTCAGTCCGTGGTCGTCACGCAGGTCGACGATCAGCAGTTCGCTGTTGGTCAGCAGGTGTTTCTCGTCTCGAATGGGTCCGGCTACCGGATCACCCACTAACTGGCGGCAACGCCTCGACCAACTGGATGAACCATCGATGAACCACTATCAGTTGATCACCCACGGCCAGACCAGCGGCTGGGACGCTTCGACCAACGATGTGAACGGCAAAAACTTCTACGGGATGCTTCCCGTGGAAGTTGCTGCGCAAGCAGGCGACGTCGACGAGTTCACGGCAATCGTGTCTCACCCTGGGTTCAGCCCATCGGGCGCACGGCCGCATATGTTCGCCGAGGTTGGGCGGATCAGCGACGGTTACGGCGACGCGAGCTTCAGACGCTTGAAACCAGCGCTCGACGCTTACAAGGCGCGATTCCTCTAACCAGGCATCGCAGTACGCATCTTCTGAATGCGCGGTGAAAACCGCGCCAACCCTTGCGGGGCAGTCTCCCCGCAAGGGACCTGCCTCGTCTGCAATGAGGCAATCATGAAATTTCCCCGAGTGTTCTATGCGGACCGCAGTAGTGCCAATGCTGGCGCGAAAGCGGCTCTGCAACGTCATGCGACGCGCGTTTTGCGACGTGTTGCTCAGGACTTGCGTCTTCCGGCGCATGCTCACGAAATCGTCACCGATACGCGCCGCGGCAACGCCGCGGTACGGGTGTCGTTGCGCACCGAGACGTTGTTTGTCGACGTGCTCGAGCGTCGAGGCGGTTCAGGTGTCGCGCTGAGTTTCAGAACCCGGCGCGGCCGCTCTGACCTGACGGGCGGTGGTGAGAACCACGTCGCCCTGACGCAGCTCGAAACTCCCACGGGCTATCGAGCGATGCTGGACGGCCTGCGATTGGCAGGTGGCATCGACCTGAAGTGCGGAGGTCGTCGATGAAACTGGCCAAGGTGAAAATCGAGTACAGCTCCGGCACCACGATCGTGGACCGGGTCACTCTCGATCCTGCGACAGGCCAAGTTCATCTTGCGCCGCGCGTACTCGGGCTACTCGGCAAGATGGAGGAGTCGGAGTGCTCGCCGTCGTTCAGTCTTGAGTACAAGGGCGATGTCTTGCCGGTGAACATGGCGGGCGACGGCGGGTATTTGGTATCAATTCCCCCCGAACCCGGTCCTGGCTTCCGCCGGCTGCTGCACGCAGTCGCGACGCCATCCAGGGACCAGCGGCACCAAAACGGCCGCTATCTACATACTCTATCGGCGGCATCGATCGGCGGTGCAGTCGGCTACGCGCATTCGGCGTCGTCTTGGGATCCGCTGACGATTGCAGGTACGAGCGCACTGGCTGCCCTTGGAGTAGTATTGTGGTACGCAGGCCATTACGTGATGAAAGGAGAATGACGTGGGCGCAACAATTTTTACGGTAGTGCTTGGCGTGTCCATCGCGGCTTTCTTCATGTGGACCGCGAATAACGGTCGCAAAGCCGATCGCGAGCGCGATTGGGGCAAATGATTCGACACAGCGTAAGCTGAGTCCACAGACAGAACCGCACCCTTGGGTGCGGTTTTTTTTCGACTTTTCTTTTTCTAGCGCGCCCTCGGGCGCGTTTTTCATTTCAGGAGCTGGTTATGTCTCAAGCAACCGCCGATGTGCTGTCGGACGCTGTCACCAACGGTATCAGCGCCGATGGCGTAGTCGATATCAAGTCAGTCGCCCGGCTGGACACCGACGGCAAAACGGTCGATCAGGTCTTCCAGGACCTGTGCCGCTTCGTGCGTGGAACGGAGCTCGAACCGGAGTGGCTTTGTCACGCGAACTTGCAGGACGACGCCAACGAAGCCATGTACGGAGCACGCCACAGCAGACCGTGGCCTGAACCGGCGGCATATGACCGCATTTCCGTGTCGGTGTGCATCGGCAACTCCGAAGGCTGGATCGTCCATGTGGACTTCGTCAGCCGCCCGCAGCTTAGCTACTCGCTCGACCGCACCTACGCGATCATGCCGTTGCTCCGCGCGAAGGTGTTTTCGATTGACCACGCGTGGTCGCTCGCGCGTCTGATCGCCCGACTAATCGACGCGGCCTAATAGCTTCTCAACTCATCCAGCGCCATTCGGCGCACTTAACCCTTGCCGGGCATCGACCCGACAGGGTGCGATTGCCCGCATTTTCTCTGAGGCAATCGACATGTACCAGCTTTCCTTCTCGGGCTCCGCCCACTCGTTCCCTACGATGCTCGAAGTACTCCGTTTCCTGCGAGACGACGCGAGCGTCGCAGCAGTCGACGCGGCAGAGATCGCGCTCACGTTCTTCGCCTATCCTGTAACCGTTACCCGCTACAACGGCAAGCTGACCGTTCGTCGGCCCGGAACGGCGACAAGCCTCTTCCTGTCGCTCATCGACGAGATCGACGCGGCTTACTTCAGACCGTCGTTCGCCGCGCTCGAGCCGTGGCAAATCCGGCGCGAGCACTGGCAACTGCTCTATCTGGCTTTTGATCTGGCACGGGAGCCGCTGTATTTGTTCTCCTCGGATCAGATTGCGCAAGCCAACGAAGAGGCAGCTAAGAGCGGCCGTCGCGGGCTGGACCTGTTCGAGCTGCTGCAGGACGAGTCCGAGCGTCGGTTCGGCTTTCGCTACGCCGGCCCAGTGCTGGACAATCGACAGAGCAACGGTCGGCACGAGGTTCATGTGGCCTACGCGCTCGCGGCGGGCAAGCCCGTTCCGCAGGCGGTGATCGATGACTACGTTTCGTTGTCGAAGTTCGATTCCGACTTGCAATGGGCCAAGCCGCTTCTCGCGGTGCCGGAGTTGCGTGGTGCGTTGCCGCTTGCGAAGCTCGTGCCGCTCGCAACGGTGATGCGCCATTCGAAGCAGGCGATCACCTCTGACAATGCCGCGCTGCTCTCGATGCTGATGGGTCTCGTGCCGAACTCGCCAACGACGGTCGAAGTCGACGACCTGCTGTACGCGAAGGGCATTCTCGAAGCGCATCCTTTGCCTGAGGCGTACCAGAAGCCCGTCGATGTCGGCCTACCGACCTGCCAGTTTGCGGAGGTACTGCGGCGCACGCTCGCCGACAGCGCGCGTGATAACCGGCTAGCGGAACTCGAGAAGGCGCGGAAGTCGGGCAGCATCAGCGCCCGCCGCTTCCAACTGGACTCGCAACTGGCCATTCTCGATCACGGCAGGCACACGCATACTTTCGCCAACGAGTTTGCGAAGGCAGTGCAGACGGCCGACATGTCCTATCTCCTCAGTATCCTGGACCGGCCCGACGATGCGAACCGCGCGAGCAAGCAAGCGGTGCGCGAGGTGTTCGGGATCAAGCTCATCGGCGTTCGCGCCGCGGCTCGGCGCCGGGGCATTTTTCAACTGGCAGGTATGGACGCCGCGCAGCAAGCAGAGTGGGAGGCGTCGTCGGTTTCCCAACGTGAGGCGAGGCGCGTCGCCCGCGAGGTCGCTCGCGCTCGCGAAGCGGCTGAGATGTCGCGCGTTCGTGCGGAAGACGGCGCGGTGCTGACCGGTGCGGAGTGGGTAGATCGCACGATCGCCGACGGCTTCTCGCAGATCGTCAGCCTGCGGCAGGGGACGAGCGTGCGCTACGCGCTCGCAGATCCTGTGCGGCAGTTGCAGGTATCGCTTCGTGCAAACGACGGTACGCTCGCCTACGCACGCGTGGCGCTCGAACAGCGCGCGAGCTAATTCACCTTCGACGAACCCGGCTACGTGCCGGGTTTTTTTTCGTCGGTTGCGCCAGCGCCAAAGCTTAAGACGATGCGAAATAGTGACCTTTCCACAGATTGTCTGACCGCCCGACCCCTACACTGCATCTATCACCCGCGTCACCGACGCATCGACCAAGCCGGCTACGAGCCGGCTTTTTCATATCTGCCCCTAAGGGACCACGTCCCTACGGGCGTAGTCTTTATGGGGCTTCTCTCTGGAAGCCATCATGAAAGTCACGCCCGCCCAACTCACCGAACTCCTCTCGCTGTACGTGCCGAAGCGTCTGCCGGTGCTCATCACTGGCCGCCCCGGCATCGGCAAGAGCGACATCGTCGAACAGACCGCGCATGCGACTGATCACGAACTGCTGATCAGCCACCCGGTTGTCGAGGATCCGACCGACTCGAAAGGGTTGCCGTTTCCTTCGCCCGACGGCACGACCGCCAAGTTCCTGCCGTTCGGGGATTTGGAGCGCGCGATGACGGCCAGACGCCCGCTGATCTGGTTCCTGGATGACCTTGGGCAGGCCTCGCCCGCCGTGCAAGCCGCAAAGATGCAGTTGCTGCTCGCGCGGCGCGTCGGCGAGCACATCCTGCCACCGCAGGTCACGTTCCTCGCGGCCACGAACCGCCGTACCGACAACGCCGGTGTCTCCGGGATTCTCGATCCGGTGATCTCGCGTTTCGCCACCGTGGTGGAACTCGAACCGACGATCGACGACTGGACGCAGTGGGCCGTGCGAGAAAACATCCCGCCGGCACTCATCGCGTTCCTGCGCTTCCGTCCGGACTTGCTGTCCGTGCAGAAGACGTCGCGCGATATCGAGAATGCACCGAGCCCGCGTAGCTGGGGGTTCGTGGCGAGAACCATGGAAGTAGTCCCCAAGCACCTGGAACACATCTCCTACGCCGGTTCGGTGGGAGAGGGTGCCGCGACGGAACTGGTCGCGTTTCTCCAGATCTTCCGCGAGCTGCCGAATCCGGACGCGATTCTTCTCGCGCCCGACACGGCCATGGTTCCGACGACGCCTTCGGCGTTGTACGCGATCGCGGCCGCGCTTGCCGCACGCGCGAACGAAAACAACTTCGATCGCGTCGTGCGCTACACCGAGCGTCTGATCGGTGAAGGGCACCGCGAGTTCGCGGCGCTGCTGGTGCGCGATGCAGTTCAGCGCACGCCGCAGATCCAGAACTCGTATGCCTTCATTGGCGCGCAAGGCGGAGAGATCGGCAAGATCATCCGCGGCGAGTAATCACGCAATACCCCTTTCTCAGCATCACCCATGTTGGCCCTGTTGCGTCTTCGGACGCACAGGGCCTTTTTTCTTGGCTTCATCCAATCCATTTCTACGAGGTTTTCTCATGGACATCACTTCCATTCAATCGAAGGTCATGCTTTGCTCCGTCACGATTTCTACCTGGGTCGCCCGCCGTTTCGACGGCAAGGTGACGCAGGAAGTCGAGAGCAAGCACCACGCGAAGGGCATCGGCAGATTCAACAAACGCCTGTTGCCCGAGCACGCGCCGAGCTTCGCAGAAGTCGTGACGCTCGCCGGCCGCATCCGCTCGTACTTCTACGACCACACCCTGAAGTACGACCAGTTGGGCGTGCGACTGCTGCCGACGATGGTCTACATGGACTTCGCCGAAAAGATGCGCTCGTTGAAAGACGAGTTCGACTTGGCGGTCTCCGTGTTCTTGACCGACTACCTGAACTTGAAGGAGGCGGCTCGCGAAGAACTGAATGGGCTGTTCAACGAGGCGGACTATCCGACCCTCGCTGAGCTGACCACGAAGTTCGGCGTGAAGATGGCCGTTCTGCCGTTTCCCGACGCGAGCCAGTTCGGCGTCGAGCTTCCGGCGAACGTGCTCAACACGCTCAAGAGCGAACTGGACCAGCACGTTCTGGCCTCGATCGCGACCGCGAACGAGGATCTGGTGCGGCGTCTGTACGAAGCCGTGTCGCAGATGGCCAATCGGCTGTACGCGACGGGCAACGTCCGACTGGACGTCGCCAACAACGTGCGCGAACTGTGCGCCTTGCTGCCGAAGCTGAACTTCGCGAACGACCCGCAGCTCACGCACATCCTCGAGCAGGCCAAGACGCATCTGGCCGTGCACACGGGAGCGGAATTGAAGGACTCGCGCGTGCTTCGTTCTCAGGTGGCCAGCAAGGCACAGGAGATCGAAGGGCTGATGGCCGCGTTCATGGGCATGCAGCCGGAGCCGATGGAAATCGAATCGGCGCACGCGAGCCAACTGCGCCTCGTCGCATAAGGGGGCGTCATGGACCGCACCGATGTTGTACTGGGCAGTAGCGCGGTCCATCCGCGCATTGCCCGGCAGCGGACCGAGCTCGTTCTCTCGCAACCTTTCTTCGGGGCGCTCGCGCTCCGATTGAATGTTCGCGAGGATCCGTCGGCCAAGACGTTTTGGGTCGACGGCGAGACGCTGGGCTACAACCCGACGTATATGGAGTCGCTGAGCGACCTTGAAGTGCGCGGCGTCGTTGCGCACGAGGTGCTGCACGTGGCCAATGGCCACTGCTGGCGTCAGGGCGCGCGCGATCCCGACCGATGGAACGATGCCTGCGACTACGCGATCAACCCGATCGTGCTGTCGTCGGGCATGGTTCTGCCGAAAGGGGCGCTCGTCGATCCGCGCTACACAGGCAAGTCGGCCGAGGAGATCTACGGTTTGCTGACGCAGGAGGCGAAGGAAAAGCAGCAACAGCCTCCGCACCAGAACCAGCAGCCGCAGAACCAGCAGCCGCAACAGCAGCCGCAGCCGGGTCCGCAAGACCAGCAGCAGCCGAACGGCGGGCAGGTTCCGAAGCCAGGTGGCCAGAGCGGCACGGCGCCGGGTCAGTCGCCGGCCGATCAGCCAGCGAAACCCGGCTCATTCGGCGAAGTGCGGCCCTTCAACGGTCCGGACAAGCCGGTAAAGGAAGCGGAGTGGAAGGTTGCCGTCACGCAAGCCGCGAAAGCGGCCGCGATGCGCGGCAAGCTCCCCGGCGATCTGCAGGCGATGGCCGGTGAAGCGGTACGGCCTGTGGTGGACTGGCGGGCGGTGTTGCATCGCTTCGCGCAGCAGTCGTCGCCGTCGGACTACAGCTTCGCGGCGCCGAATCGCCGGTATCTGCATCTCGGCTTCTATCTGCCGTCGCTGCATACACCGGCGATCGGCGACGCGGTCTTCGTGCGTGACTCCAGCGGTTCGGTGTTCGACGAGACGCAGGCGCAGTTCGACGCGGAGATCCTCGCGGTCTTCCATTCGTTGAAGCCCGCGCGCTTGATCGTGATGGATTGCGACACGCGCGTGACGCAGGTGCAGATCTTCGAGCGAGGCGACTCACCGGAGATCAAGCCCGTGCGTGGTGGCGGCGGGACGGCGTTCGTCGACCCGTTCAATCGAGTCGCGGAAGACGGTATGAACCCTGCCTTTCTGGTCTATCTGACAGATATGGTTGGGCGCTTCCCGACTGTCGCGCCGCACTACCCGGTGCTGTGGGCATCGACCACGCCACTGACGCGCGCCCGCAAGGCACCGTTTGGCGAGACGATGGAGGTGATCTGCTAGAACCCGGCTAAGCCGGACATCCCTTGAAGAACGAGCCCGGCGATTTGCCGGGCTTTTTTTTCGACTGCGCGCATGCTTAGGCCGGGCGCTTCTGCAGCGGCTGGTACGCCTCGCCGCCCTTGAACCGCTCTAGACGGTCGCTCGCCGTGGTCAGCGCGCCGAGCGTCGCGCTATGCAGTTGCCGGTCGTACATGGTGACGATCGCAGCCAGCAGCGCGAAGGCTGACTCCGACGACACACCCCACGTTCCTGTGCGCCGGCCACCGTCAAACACTTCAGCCATTGCTCGGTCTGCCGCCAGCAGCGATTCGTGCGAAAACTCGCCGTGGCCCGCCTCGCTGAGAAACTTGCCGAGCAACACGACTTCGGTGATGTGCTGCGCGGGGCCAATGTGGTCGCAGGCGCCGCGGATCGCTTCCAACGATAGGTGGGCACGCAGCGCAAGGTCATCGGCGACGGCACGCGGGATCGGAAGCAGTTGCGCCTTGGTGAGGCGCGCACGAGCCGCTTGAGCGGAGCGTTGGAAGGGAAGGGTGCGAGACATAGCAAACGTTTGATTGACTGCCCGTATTAACGATCTTCCCACGCCGGTTCTGAAGGGCTAACGGTGCGCGCGCGCTGAAAACGCTCGACAACAGCGATCGCGCGCTCGCATTGATCCGCGTCGAGCGTATGGATTGAGCATTTCTCCGCATCCGCCCCGATCTCGGCCGCCAGCCATTTCATCGCTTTGGCGCGCGCCTCAAATACGTTGCACCCATCGCGCCGGACCTTCGCCGCAATCAGCGGCTCGAGCGCCGCGTGGAGCTTCGCCTTTAGGTCGCGCAGGCGGGCGTCGGCGAGACGGCCGAGCGGTACGTGGCGGGTGCTGCGCGGAAACACGCCGACCCACGCCTGGCAGTCCGCGCAAAGCCACAATGAGCTGTGATCGTCGCGGTAAGGGTAGGCGTCGTCACCGGCGCGCACGAGCGTCGCGGGCGTGCCGCAGTAGTCGCAATTGGGGTGGGGAAGCGGTTTGACTGGTTTTCCGACGCGCATCGCCGAGAACTCCGGGCGGGAATCTTAGATATTAGCAAGTCGGCAGGTACTGCCATGCAGCCATGGCGTTTCATAATCTAAAAAGCGTGCCGAATAAGGGGGATGTGCATATTCGGCACGTTTTGTAACAAAGGTTTTTTCCTTTGATTTCAGTAACCTAGGAAAAAGACTAACCGAGACGGGACACTCTCCGGAGAGCATTGGTCGCCTGCCTCGCGCAAAGTAGCGCCCGATTTCCTCCGTTACAGTTGCGGAGATATCGCCGCAGTCGCCGCAAAGCTGCTCAATTTGACGCCTCTTTCGCTGCCTGCGCACGTTTGCCAACGCCAACAATAGCCGACATGTTAGATCGCCCGCAAAGCATCGCATGTCCGAGTCTGCCGACAATCACATCCTAAAGCTGCGCCCCCTTGAAGCTGAAGCCGTGCGCATGTTCTTCCATGCGCTTTCGCCGCTGCGCGAATTGCTCGACTCCCCCGACCTCGCGGAAATCATGATCAACGATTACCGCAACGTCTGGGTGGAGCGTCGCGGCGTGATGACGCGCGAGAACATCGACCTGCGCCCCGAACAACTCGAGGGCGCAATCCACTCGCTCGCATCGTCCGTTGAGAAGTCGGCGAAAGCGGGCAGCGACAAGGGCATCATCAATGCCGGTCATCAGAACTTGCGTATCGCAGCGGTCATGAGCCCGACGTCGATCGACGGGCATGCGCTGAGCATCCGGAAGCACCGCGAATCGAAGCTGACGCTGTCGGACTACGTGAACATGGGGGCGTTCTCGGCAGCCAACGCGCGACCGGAACACGCGGAAGCCATTCACTTCGAGGAAGGCATTGAGGATGAAGCGCTCATGCGCGCGCTCGTCGCGCTCGTTCAGTCGCGCAAGAACGTGCTCGTCGCCGGCGGCACGTCGGCGGGTAAGACGACGTTCCTAAATGCACTGATCGAACAGATTCCGTCCGACCAGCGGGTCATCTCCATCGAGGACACGATGGAACTGAAGCTGCACGTGCCCAACCGCGTGCGGCTGCTCTCAAACGCCGACACCAACGTGACGACGCAACTGCTCGTCGCGCTGTGCCTGCGCTTTCGCCCCGACCGCATCATCGTTGGTGAAGTGCGCGGTGGCGAAGCGTATGACCTGCTGCAGGCGCTCAACACCGGCCACGACGGCGGTCTCGCCTCCATTCACGCGAACAACGGGCGCACTGCGTTGAGCCGCCTGGAATCGCTCGCCATGCTCGGCATCCCGACCGGATCGCGGTGGGAGCTGGAAGACATGCGCAAAAACATCGCTGACTGTTTCAACTACGTCGTGCATTTCAAGCGCACCGGCGAGATGCGGCACGTCTCCGAAATCCTCGAAATCCGGGGATTCAAAAACAACGATTACGACCTACAACGCGTTTTTTAACGGGAGCATCAAATGAAGGGCAAGAAGGTAATGAATAGAGCCGCCACGGTCGCGAAGCATCTGCGCCCGGGCAAGTCGATGTTGGTCGGCGCGCTGCTAAGCGTCGTGTCGGTCGCCGCGATGGCAGCGGGGGATTTTTCTAACCTGACGGGCCTGACGGACATCATCTGCACGATCAGCAACTTGATCAGCGGCCCGTACCTGTACGGCATCGGCATCGTGCTGATCACGCTAGGCGGCGTCGCAGTCGCGAACTCGGAAAGCAATATCGCCAAGACGTTTTCGGTGGTACTGGTCGGCCTCGGTATTGCGTCGGTCGCCGTGCCGATCATGCAGAGCCACTTTCACATGGCTAACGCCTGCTGATATGCGCCAGCACAAGGTTAGTCGAGGCCTGTCGTTGCCGCGCCAAATGGGCGGCGCAGACCGGGGACTCGCCATTTTCAACGGGACGATGACGGCGCTGCTCACCTACACGAGCTGGACCCCAGGATTTCTCATTGTCGGCGTGGTGGTGCACGTGTTCTTGCGCTGGAAAAGCTCGACTGACCCGTGGTGGCGAATCGTGATGCTGGTGTACAACCGCTACCCGGACGTCTACGAGCCGGGGCCGAGCAGCCGTTTTAGCGCACGCTTCAAGCGACCCTACGGTTTTGACCAGGACTTGCCATGCTGAAATCGATGTTCACCAAGCGCGCGGTGCAGGAAATCGCGCCGTGGGCGACGATGGTCACGCCCGAACTGGTGCTCAATAAGGACGGGTCGTTGCTGACTGTGTTCGAGTTTGAAGGCATCGACGCCGATTCGCCTAATCCGGGCGACATCACGGCCGCCCGCGACAATCTCGACCACGCATGCCGCAACTTCGATCACCGCGTGACCGCGTGGTGGCGCATGTCGCACCGGCGCGTGCGCGGAGGCATGGACGGCACGTTCGCGTCCGAAGCCGATGCGCGCGTCGACGCGATCAATCAAGCGATCATTGGCAGCGGCAAGTACTTCAAAAACTCGCACTCGCTCGCGCTGGCGTTCACGCCTGAAACCGGCATCTCGCGGATCTTCGACAAGATCAGCTATCACATGACGGTCGGCGGCAAGAATTTGGCTGTCGCGATGTTCGAAGCGGCGAAAGACACGATCCTCGCACGCAGTGCCTTCGCGTTCGACCTGACCAAGATCCAGAACGAGATCAAGCGGTTCGAGTCTGTGATCGACGGATTCGTCGGCGGCGTCACGCGCCTGAAGATGAAGCGGCTGCAGCTTCAGAATGTTCTGTCGTTTCTGCATCAGCGAGCGAATCCGTCGTCGCCCAAGCGCCGCGTTCGCTATCCGGTCACGATGCTCGACACGCACCTGACCGAGACGGAAGTCACGATCGGCGCCACGGAACTGATGTTCGAATCGGCGCACGGCAAGGTGTACGCGCGGATCATCGGCATCAAGGAATGGACGGGCTTTCAGGAAGCGGCGCTCGACGTCCTCTCGCAGGTAGACGCGGAACTGGACGTCTGCGTGATGTTCCGTTTCCTCGACACCTCGCGGGCGAGCGCGTACATCAAAAAGATTCGCGGCTTCTACAAGGTCGCGGCCTTCAACCCGGTCGCAATCCTCAAGCAGTGGGCAACGAAGGAAGAGCAGAAAAACGACGAAGGCCGTGAAATCTTGGCGAAGGAGGCGGGTGACGCGCTCGCAAAGCTGGACGCCGAAGGCCAGCAGTACGGCTTCGCCAATATTTCGGTGGTCGTTTATGGGAGCACGCCAGGAGAGTGCGAGGACGCGACGCGTCAGGTGGTCGGCGTCATCGGCAACGCTGGCTTCGGCGTGATTCTGGAAAAGACGAATCTGTTCGCCTCGTGGAGCGCGACGCTGCCGGGTCGCTGGGATCAGCAAAAGCGCCTGCAGTTCGTTGAGACGCCTGCCGTCTCCGACATCGCCCCGCTTTGCAGTGTGGGCGAGGGTTCGAAGGTCAACGAATGGCTGACGCAGCAGTCCGGTACGAAAACCGGGCCGCTGACGTGTCTGCCCACCCGCCATCGCACCCTGCAGTATTTCGACTTGCACCATCCGGGGGGTAAGGCGCACACACTCGTCGTTGGTCCGATCGGCGCGGGCAAGTCGGTGTTTTTGAATTACCTGATGACGCAGACGGGCCGCCACGGCGCGCGCCGTATCCGCTTCGACAAGGACCGATCAACCCGTATCCCGACACTGCTCGGGGGCGGCCGGTTCATCGATGCCACCGGGCGCTTCGAGGCCGCAACCTCGGTCAATCCGCTTTCGCTGATCGGTGAGCAGAAGCACTGGTCGTACGTTGCCGATTGGGTGCAGCTTGCCATCGAGGGCGAGGACTATACCTGCACGCCGCAGCAGCAGACCGAAATCTACGACCGGATCAAGACGCTGGCGCTCGGCTTCCCGGCTGAGAAGTGGCGCTTGTCGAGCTTGATCACGCTGCTGCCCGCGGATCTGCGCGAGCGGTTGCAGGTGTGGACGGAAGGCAATAAGAACGGCAAGTTTTTCGACCACGCCGAAGACGGCTTCGCCATATCCGACGACCTGTCGATCGAGATGGGCGACCTGTTCCAGAACTTCCCGGTGGCCGCCGCGTTGTTCATGGACTACGCGTTCTACCGGATCGCGCAGATTCTCGACGGCAAGCGCTACACGGTGATCGAGATCGAGGAGGCGGGCTTCTTCTTCACCTATCCGAAGTTCTATGCGCGCCTCGAAATCTGGGCGGTGACGATCCGAAAGCTCAACGCGGCGCTGGTGATGGCCACGCAGTCGCTTGGGCAGTTGGCACGCGTCCCGAACTTCGAGATTCTGAAAGAGAACATTCCAAACATCATCTATCTGCCAAACAGCGACGCGATAAACAACCAAGGCTTGTACAGCGAAGTGTTTGGTCTGACGCAGCACCAGATCAAGATGATTTCCGACGCGGTGCCAAACCGCGACTACCTGTGGGTGACGGCGAAACAAAGCCGGATGCTGCAGGCCCAGTTTCCGAAGGAGGCGCTCGCCTACCTGCGCTCAGATGGTCGCGCGCAGGCGCTCCTCGACAAGCACGTCAAGTCCGGCAGCCCACAGTGGCAGGAGGAGTACGTGCGCGACGTACTCGTCAACGCTTAACGCTTTATCCGCAAGGTACCGCCATGATGAAAAAAATGATCCGCTGCATCGCAGCCACCGGCGTGCTCACGCTCGGGTTTGTGCAACACGCGAACGCGAACATGCCGGTGTTCGATGCGTCCAACTTCATTCAGAACACGATGACCGCCGCGGCCGCCGTGAAGGGTGAGGTTTATCAGGATTCGAACCTCGTCTATCAGTACCAGATGATGCTCAACCAGCTCAAGCAGGCGACCAACCTCGATCCGTCCGCGATGCTGGCACAGTTCAAAAGCATCACGAGCGATATTTCGAGCCTCAGCAAGTACACCGACGCTTTGAAGGATTTGTACGGTGGCCTGCAAAGCAACGCGGAGTACGCGAGCAAGGTCCAGGCTCTTATCACGCAGTCGGGCAAGACGCCGGAGCAGTGGTTCACGGACCAGAACACGCTGCTTCAGAACAACGACAAGACGGCCAAGCAACTCTTCCAGCAGGGCAACGACGTCATATCGCACGTCAGCACGCTCGCCAAGCGCCGGCAAGAAATTCAGGACCAGCTGAACATGTCGCCGACGATGGAAGCCACCGCACAGTTGACCACGCACATGCTGGACATCATCTCCAGTCAGAACAGCGACCTTCTGACGATGATGGCAGCCAAGCAGCGAAGCGATGCCGTGAAGGATTCGGCGACGATCGTAGATCAGCAGGCGAACAATGCGGCGCAAGCGTCTCTCAAAGCTAAGCAGGACCAGCAGCGCGCTGCCTTCGACGCTCAAATCGGGTCGTCAAAAGTACTGGGGCAGTGATGGCACATTCATTAATGGGCACGCTGAGGACAGTTGTCCTGCTCCTGGCAACGATCGTCGCCATGGTGATTTTCGAGACTGGCGCGTTCGCGCAAGCGGCTAACGCTTCGCCAAGTCCTGCGACGGACGCTGGAACAGCGGCGCTTGCCAGTCCGGACGGCGACTTCGGCAAGGGCGCACAGACGGCCGTGACGCAAATCGATTCGCTAGTAGGCAATTTGATACCCAACGCGATAACTGCGAGTTCTGGCGTGATGGACGAGGCCAACAAGTTCGCTTGGGGTTTGGGCGTCATCTCGCTGGTCCTCGTCGGCGTTCGATTCGCCGGCACCCATCATCCGATCTCTGCCTGGGTCAATTTATTCGAGGAGGTCGCTGTACTTGGCATCTTCGTCGCGCTCTACCTCGGCTACACGTCGAGTGCGAGCGGGTTCTGGACATGGTTCAAGGATCTGGCAGCACATATCAGTGGCGCGTCCGATTCCTCGACGGGTGGCCAGATGGCGCATTTGGCAGGCGTCATCTTTGACGGGCTAAAGGAAAAGCTGAAGTCAATTAGGATTTTGAATATTCCAGCGGTCCTGTCTGATGCGGCGGTCATGTTGCTCGCCGCGTTCTTCATGTGCTTGGCGGCGATCGTCTTCATCTACTACTCGGCAGTGGGGCAGATTCAATCGGCTATTGGGATCGTGCTGGGGCCAATCGCGATCGCTCTCGCTTTCTCCTCCTACACCCGCAACTACTTTGTCAAGTGGCTGGACTGGATGATCAGCGCCGGAATGTATGTCGTCGTCGTTGCGATCTTGATGAAACTTGTCGGATCATCAATCGGCGACGCGGTGTCGAAGGCGTCTGGCGTTGGTGGGGCAACAACGGTGAACGCGATGTACGTTTTCAATCTGGCGATATTTATCCTTTTGTTGTCGCTCGAGATTCCGAAGCTTGCGGCGATCTTTGGCGGCGGCGCAAGCGCAACAGGCACTGCGGCGCTGAAGTTGGCGAAGGGTTTCATTCCATGATCGCCGCCCACCAAGCAATCCTCGCCGAGGACCTATTCGCTACGCATCTGAAGCGCATTGAGCTTGTTCGTCAATGCGCAAACGAGAGCACTGAAACGGAATTCGCGCGTAAGTGGCTTGCAGTGTTACGCCGCTGCGCGAACTGGTTTTCGTCTATGCCACTGACGCCCGAGTTGCATTGCGAGCCCGGCGGTGCATTTCGCGCGACGATTGAATCTATCTTCTATGCCATGCGGCTTGCCGGTGGGCAGAAGTTTGCGGCCGATCTCACGTCCGACAAGCGTCGCCGGCTCGAGCCGCAATATAACTACGCCGTGTTCCTGGCCGCCGCATGCTCGCTGCTTGACGAGCCGTTTCGCCACTTCGAGATGGTGCGGCTCTCAGACCGCACGAAATGGAACCCGGCGGCGCACGGGGCGTTCGGCACGTGGATCGGTGCCGGTCAGTTCGCGGTTGAGCGGCGTGTGACGCCACTGAAAAACGAGCGCATGCGCACCGCCATGTTCGCCCAGACCGTCATCTCCCCCGAGCTGCTCTGCGGGTTCGACACAGCGGTTCTGGACGACCTCTTCAACGCGATCAATCCGGAGCGCAGCCCCCAAGGCTTCGAGCCGCTCGTCCACAAGGTCGTGCGCCAGGCGATGGACGTTGCAGTGGATTTCGAGCGCAAGGCACAGCGCGCCGTGTTCGCGCCAGTGAAGTATGACGTTCCCTCAGCCGTGCACGTGGCGCTCGCCCTGGAGCCGCAGTTCGTCGCGTCGCCCGTCCCGGCCAGTGTCGATCCGTCGGCGGACCCGGCTCAGTCGACCGCCAAGACGGCGTCAGTACCCCCGGCGACTACCTCAGAGCCGCAGTCAGCCGTTGTTGGAGCAACGGCCGCCTCCGAGCACGCGAGCGCCTCTGCGCCCAAGTTCTCTCAGTCGTTGCTCGATGCGTTGGAGCGCAGCGAAGCACAGGCCGCAGGTGCGGCTGCGGCTGAGCCCTCGACCCGCCCGAGCGCGCCTGCGCCGCGTCCGGCGCCGGTCGACCCCGCCGCAGCGCGTCCAGCGAGGTCCAATGCAAACAGGGTCGGGCCGTCTGACGAAGAATTGACGGAACTCCTGGGCCCCGGCGCTGCAATGCTGAAAGAGTTTTTCAAAGCCCTTGCTGGTGACGTGGCAGCCGGAAAGGCGGAAGTGACGTGGGAAGAGAAGGGGCTGGCGGTCAAGAAGCGGCTCGTCGGCGGATACGGCATCACGAGCGATACCCTTGTCGAACAACTCAAGAAGCGCAGCCTGCTTATGCGCGCACATGGCAATGACATCTGCATCGTCGAGCGCGCCGGCCGTCTCATCGTGGAGCGACCCGCGGCATGAACTACGTCAATCACTTCCGTCCGATCTATGAGTTTCGACCGTTTCTCGTTTGGCCCATCGTCATCGTTGGCATTCTGATCTCTGGAATGCCGTACGGTTGGGCATTCTCGCTAGTTGGGGCTGCCCTCCTCGCGATCCGTGCACTCCAGATATGGAAGGCACTGAGCTTTCGTATGGCCATCTCAACGAAATGGCTGAGCAAGATTCGCATCGAGAAGCTTCTTGCGACGCAGGACGCCATGCGGAAAGGAGCGGACTCGATGTATCTGGGGATCGGATACGAGTGGACGCAGAAGCATACGCAGATTGCCCACGAAATTCTCCGGATGCCCGTAACGGACATTCCGTCGTTGCCGAAGTGGCTGCCGAAAACCGAGATAGGCCGGACCGTCGAGGAGCGCATCGAGCGGCTATTCGGTCCGCGCGACAGCATTCGCGATCGCATGCCGCAGGGATCGTCCTGGATCCACGGTATGGAGCAGAAGAAGGTCGAGGTGCCGTTTCACTACAAGGCGATGGGCGGTCACACGCTGGTGGCGGGCACGACTGGCGCCGGAAAAACCCGCACCTACGAAGTCATCTCCACGCAGGTGATTCACAACCCGAAGGACGTACTGATCATCGTCGACCCAAAGAACGATGACGAGTGGAAAAAACGCGTCGAGAAGGAGTGTGCGCGCACTGGCCGCAAGTTTCTGTACTTCAATCAGGCCAAGCCGCACGAGTCGATCCGCCTGAATCCGCTAGAAAACTGGTCGCAGCCGTCGGAAATCCCGTCGCGCATCGCTCAGTTAATGGAGGAAGGCCAATTCCGAGACTTCGCTTTTCTCTTCATCGATCGTGCCGTGAAAGGCGAGCTATACGTCGGCGACAAGCCCAACTTGCGATCGATTCTCAAATACGCACAGTCAGGCATTGGCAATTTGCTCGACCGTGGGCTGCGACGATTCTTTATCGAGAACGGCCTGACGGACTGGGAAGAATTGACCGTCACCGCGACGGTAAAAGACGCGCAGCGCCGCAACGACGTTTCGATGATTGACGGAATGGTGAAGCTGTATCTAGACCGATTCGCCGCTCACGATCGCGGGCACGAGACGATTGATGGGTTGATCGCGACACACACCCACGACCGCGAGCACTACATGAAGATCATCGCGTCGGCGTTGCCGCTGCTACAGATGCTGGCCACAGGCGAAACGGGCCTCATGCTGGCGCCAAAGGCGGACGACTTCGAGGACGAGCGCGAAATATGGGACATCGACAAGATCATCAAGCAGAAGGCGGTCTTGTACATGGGGCTCGACTCGCTGTCGAACAACATCGTCCAGAAGGCGATCGCGTCGATGGCATTGTCGGACGTTGCGGCCGTCTGCGGCGCGATCTACAACTTCTACGCTGAGAAGCCCGACGTCGTGCTCATCATCGACGAGATCGCTGAGGCCATCAACGAGCAGGTGATTCAAATCCTGAACAAGGGACGCGGGGCAGGGTTCAAGGCGTTCGTCGCATTCCAGGCACGCGCCGACCTCGAAGCGAAACTGGGAAACGCAGCGAAAATGCTACAGGTTTTGGGCAACCTCAATAATCAGGTGGTGCTTAGACTAGAGGACTCAGATACAGCAAAGTGGTTCTCGGACAAGGTCGGAGAGACTGCGATCCGCGTGGTGAACGTGTCGAACAGTACCAATACCACGACTGAGGCGCATGCGCTTGAATTCAGCGGATCGCAGTCCCGGTCCATCCAGTTGGAGAAAGTGCCGCTCATTCCCGTGAAGCTGCTTCACAGTTTGCCGAATCTGCAGTACTTCATGCGCATCTCTGGCGGTGCCGTGTATCAGGGTCGAATTCCTATCATCGAAGGCTAAAACACAAGATTATGTCCGCTGCATATAAAAACATCATTCGCGATCACAAGCTCTCGCACAGGCTGGTCGCGGTCTTCAATGTCGCACCGGAGCTGGAGCTCGCGTGCTCGCGCGTGGCCGACTTCATCGGCGAGCGGTTTATTGGAGACAAAGGGCCGCTGGCCGCGGAGATGATCGAGTCGGCGCTAGATGGTTTCCGGCGCGCGAAGCGCACGGGTGACCAGCACATCGCGTTCATGCAGGGCTTGTTCGAACCGTCGAAAGCGCTGTACGCCCGCCGGCTTGTCGCGCGGTTTGGCGACAAGGTATCGGTGTGGTGCCCGATGGTCGAGGCGATTCCCGCGTTCGAAGCGCGCCATTTCGAGTACCAGTTCGAGATGGTCGATGAGCGTTGTCCGGACGAGATCACTGAGCGCACCGCCGCGTTTCAGCTCGCCGCACGCGTGCTTCAAGGAGAAGCCTTCCGCCGTTACTTCGAGGAATACGATGTCGCTCACCGTTACGATCATAGCGAAGCTGTCGGGAGTTGAGCCGCGCACGGCTCAGCGGGCGCGCGACACTGCCGCCGCCTTTGACGGCGACGTCAATGCAGCGGTGCCCGAGGAATTCACTTACGGCGCGGGCGCCCGGTGCTATGCGTTGGCGACAATCGCCGAATTCCGCCCTGCGCTGTTCTGGGGCGGACTGATGGCACTCGTCGCGGTGCCCGCCCTCATGCTAGTCAAGGTGCTACATGGCTAGTCGGTTCGGTTCGCACATCAAGGTGTGGTTTCTGCTCGTGCCGGTGCTTGCCATCGCCGTCATGCCGGCGATCCCGGAGCGCAAGCTATTCGAAGTGCCAGAAGCGGAAACACATTCTCTCGTTGAGTCAGTCGGGCAGGACCGGGTCGACCGCGCGATGCGTAGCGCCAACGACGAGTTCCGCCGTGCTTTTGTCGATAGCGGGCTGCTGCACCGCACGCTGAATGCCTCGGGAAAGGTAGGCGGCTTGGACGACGGCGGGTTCTCATCGTTCGCACATACGTGGACCGAAAACTTCTGGCTGCTGGTTTACCGGATGCTGTTCCGCGCGATGGTTATGAAGATGTGGATCATCGGGACGCTGCTTTTTGCGATCGGCATGTTCATCGACGGTGCGGCGCGGAGGAAGATCAAAGCGTCGGCAGCGGGCTTCGTGAGTCCCTTGTCTTTCCATCTGGCAGGCCACGGGTTGCTGCTCGTGACCGGCACGCTGTTCGCGGTGCTGGTAGTTCCGTTGCCTGTCTTGGTCGGGTATTGGGTCGCCGTTGCTGCGCTCCTCGGAGCTCTCCTGTGGAAAGCTGCCGAGTCCTTCCAGTCGTCGAGATAGGGAAAACGTCGCACGACTCGTTAGCAGTTCGACAAACAAATTGCTTCATCTCCCCCTAGGCAACGCTACCCGGATAGCGTTGCCTTTGTTTTTTCCGCCTTCGTCTTCGCTTCCAGCCTAGAGCGCGCCAATAATTCGGTGAAAGGCGCTCTAAATAGCCACCGTTTCGAGCTTTCGCACGCTGCCACCGCCGCAACAATGTTGAATATGGGCAACGCGCTTTGCTTGCCTGATCCCCAACGATGAAACGGGACCGATGCGGTCCAGGAGAAACGGCGAATGAGCACGGTTGTCGAACCCGGCAGTGAAGAGAAGGTCGCGCTTAGCGCACTTGAACAAGGTACGGCCGACGCGCCGCTCACGACCGACGGCGCGGACGACGGCGAGCTCGAGCGCGAGTTGACTCAGATGGAGGCCGACGCAGACCGCCTTCAGAAGGAAGGCGTTATCTCTAACGACGACGCCGACATGAAGCGTGCGGAAGTCGCCAAGACGCGCAAGCTCTTCCGCGATCTGCCTGCCGCTGAGCGTATCTCGATCATCAAGCGCCGCCGTGAAATCGGTCGTCAGTTGCTGGACCGCCAGCTTTCCGGTGCGGCAGTCGTGACCGCCCGCGTGCGTCTGAACCATACGCGCCTGAAGCCGCTATTCGAACAATGGTGGCCGTACATCAACCGCATGAGCATCAACATGCAGCGTTTTGGCCGCTCGACGTTCGGCGAGAACGACAAGGAAGTCGTCAACAGCGCGCTCGAAAAGCTGCTCGCGGGCATCGAGCGCTACGTGGAAGAGCAACTGCGCGTAGCCGAAGGCTTCCGCCAGCAAAAGGAAGCGGAGCTTCGGGCCAACAAGGAATTTGTGTTCGAGCCGACGATCCCGATGCCCGCGATGGACATCGAAGTCGAGGCATATTCGCGCTTTTCGATGCGCGTGTTGGGCGTCATTATGAAGTTCGACCGCGCGATGGATCACTTCGATTTCATGGTCTGGAACGGCATCCGGGATCAGTCGGACGTCGACGATGAAGCCGTCAACTTCCTCAAGCGCTTCAACCCGCTTGGCATTCGCGGGTACATGACGCACCTGAAGCTGATGACGACGGTCCGCGGCAACTAAGGAGGCGCGATGCTGGACGAACTCAATCCCCAGCAACGGGAAGTCGCCCAGTTGCGCCAGCATTGCGTGGCGATCGCCTGCCCGGGCGCGGGCAAGACGAAAACGATCGCCACGAAAGCAGCCCTGCTGCTACAAGACAGCGCCGCGACGGTAGGCGCCGTCACTTTCTCCAAGGACGCCGCGCTCGAACTGCGTGAGCGAATCCTGGCTGCCGCCGGCGAGTCGGCGAAGAAGCGGCTGATCGCCGGTACCTTTCATTCGCTCGCTTTCAAGCAACTGAAACGCCCTGGCGCGCGGCCACTCGATATCGCCTCCGATGGCGACCGGCTTGGCCTGCTGATCCGCGTGATGCAGGAACTCGGCCGCGACGGAAAGGCAGAAGACGTCATTCCAACGATCGAGAAGATCAAAACCAATTTTGGTCGGTGCGACCCGGATACTGCCGACGGCGAGCTATATCACGCCTATCAGGACGCGCTTGCTCGTAACGGCAAGATCGATTTCCAGGACATGCTGCGCCTCGCTGTGGAGGGGATGGAGCAGGGCACGATTGCCCCATACGCGTTCACCTATCTGCTCGTTGACGAGTTTCAGGATACCGACCCGCTGCAGTACCGGTGGATCGAGCTTCATGCGAAGGCGGGTTCGGTTGTGACGGTCGTCGGCGACGATGACCAGAGCATCTACGCGTTTCGTGAGGCGCTGGGCTATCGGGGCATGGAGTCGTTCATCCAGTCGTTCGCGGCAAAGCCCGTCGTCTTGGGCAGCAACTACCGGTGCCGCGCAGAGATTCTGGGCGCAGCGGACCGGGTGATTCGGAATAACGCCGACCGCATCGCAAAAGTGCTGCGTGCGGAAAAGGGCTCCGGCGGTACTGTGCAAACGTCTCGCCATCCAGATGAGTATGAGGAGGCAACCGCGGCGGTCGAGGTGCTCGGGCCGTTGCTCGCGAAAGGGCAGTCGTGCGCAATCCTGGCGCGCACCAACCGCATACTGGATCCGCTCGAGTCCGTTTGCCGCTCGCATGGCATCAAGTACTACCGTGCGTCGGGCGCGTCCGTCCTTAGCCGCCCGGAGGGCGCGCTGATGTGCAACCTGCTTGAAATCGTTGAGCGAATCAAAGACACGGGCCTCGATGCAGTCTTGGCGCACCTCGGGCTTACCGCCCAACAGCTACGCGCCCTCCACGCGGACATGGGTGCGGAACTGACGCAGAAGGGGCGGGCGGAGTTGGTTGATCTCGGGCTGCCCGAGGACGTGGCGACGAACTATCGCGAGTTCATGAAGCGGCTCGCTGAATGGCAAAGCCTCTGCGATCGCAAGTTCTATTCGCTGACGCTCTCGGGCGTCGCCGAGTGGATGTTGAAGTACGCGAAGAAGGATTCCGCACTCCGCGCAATTCAAGCGACGAACGACGTCTTGTCGCGCCTGTCAGGCAGCTTCGCTGAGCGGCTGCTGTTCCTGCGCCAGGACAACAATGAGCCGACCCCGGGCGCGCTTATCCTGACGACGATGCACAGTTCAAAAGGGCTGGAATGGGACCACGTCTGGATGGCGCGCAGCGAGGAGTCGATCGTGCCGGACCCGAAGTCCACTGAACCGGAGGAGCGGCGCTTGTTCTACGTTGCAATGACGCGTGCGAGAGAGTCGCTCATGATCTCAGGGACGGCGAAGAACTTCGAGTCCCGGTTTGTCGTTGAGGCGCAGCTCAATCAGAGCGCAATCGCGGCCTAACTCCACACTGCAGAGTTCCGTTTGCTGGACGCATTTGAACGATGGGTGGTTGGATCTCGATACGCACAAAGCGAGCCTCGGCCGGCTTTCACATCACGAAAAGCGTGCCGAATAAGGGGGATGTGCATATTCGGCACGTTTTGTAACATGCCATTTGTGCTTCAAATTCAAGGCACTAGCCGGATGCTCAAATCAAACGGGACACTCTCCGGAGAGCGTCTCCCAGTTCCTATTGCGCGAGGTCGACCGGCGGCATGAAAGCAAAAAAGCCCGCTCAAGGCGGGTCTTGGGGCTTTCTTGCAACAAAGATTCAGAGGCAAGGCCGCAGACGTGCCTAACCTGAAACCTCTTACTTCTCCGCCGCGTCTACCTTCGCATCAGCGGCCTTCTTGTTCGCGTCGTTCTCGCGCGCTTCCGCTTTCAGCATGCCGTCAATGACAAAACCCCATGATTTGGGTCCGATCGAGGCGCGACATTAGTTCGCAGCGGCATTGCTAGCGCTTGCGTTGCAGAGCGCGTTTATACCTTGCGACGGACTGGTAAGCCGGTCGATTCCAATGAGGCGTGTCGACGGGCATCGACTGGCTATTTACGAGTCGTCCGGTATCGAGCATGCAGAAGCAGTGGCCTTCGAAAGCAGCCTCTTGCGCGGCCGCGTCCCACGTCACAGTGAGGAAGTCGAAGATCGGGTCAATCGGTTTCATGGTCGGCTGTCGCGTCCCATCCTGTGGTCGTGTCCTTATCCAACCGCGCATACTCACGCACTTGCGTCTCTTTCCCGGGTGCCGAATGTAGAGTCGGTGCGTCGCGTGCCGGCGTCGTTTCGTCGCCGTTAGTGGATGATTTGAAGCGAACGAGGCCCATGTTTGCGAACTGTATGCCGATCGCGAGGGCCAGTAAGAGCGCGAAAACGAGGGACTTTCCAACAAGGTCGAGAACGTTGGGGGAGATTCCGAAGAGGTGAACGAGGGTTGTCATACTTGCATCCAACGGTGGCCAGGAGACCTTGGAACGAGGCGCGGGCGGGGCTTCGAGATCGTCGGCCGAAGTTCCGAAAAGCTCGTCCAGTGGGGCGTCGAGCGCTTTCCGCTGCGCATCCGTCCGAACCTGTGAACCGGCGGTAGCCGCCACCGGCGGCGCAATGGGTTCTCAGAGACTTTGACCGGTTTTCGGTGAAGCATCGGGCTTATAGGCGCTCAGGCCTTTGCCCGTGAGAGCTCTGTCACATTTGATTCCGCGCGTTCCAGGCCTTTCACGTCGTCCAGGCGCGGACCGGCGATAGGCCCTTCGTCCGGCGTCGAATCCGCCTCGATCGTGAGCATTCTTGCAACGCGCTTCAGCGTGCCATTCAAAGACGCACGCGGACCAAGGCGGATCGTGCCGGAGTAAAAGATGTCGCCCGAGACTTGGCCGTTGATTTCCAGCGAGCCCCGAGCGTGCACATCTCCCTCGACGCGCCCGTCAATGCGAACGTGCTCGCCCTGCGCGGAGCCCTTCACGAGTCCGCCTTCGCCGATGTGCAGCAGACCCTGCGTCGAGATGATGCCGCCGTCGAGCAGGCCGAAGAACGAAATGCCGTGATCCACGACCATGTCGCCGGTGATCGCGCAGCCGCGCGCAATAAGCGTGAGATTGAGTTCGGTTTTCATGGTGTCGTTTCCTTAAAACATCTGCACTTCGTTCGAGCCGGCGCGGTTCGCTGGTGCCGACTTCTTGCTAGCAGCCGACCCGGTGTCGCCATCGCTTGCCTGCTCATCTCGCGAATGAGAGCGATGACGGTAGCTGTGCGTACGGGCCGGTGTCGCGTGTTGTTGCGACGCTTGCTCCTCGGCGGCAGCCTGCGCCGCAGCTTGCGCGGGCGTCACTGACGTCGCGGGTTTAGTGGAAGCCTGACTAGCTGCCTCTGCGTCGCGACGAGCTTGATGAATAGGCGAGGCAGCCGCGCGTTGATCATCGTTCGAGACGGGAGGAACGGCCTTGTTGGCGGTCGCGCCCGCTGCTGGGCCGCTCGTCGTACTCAGCGAATTTTTGAACTGGTCAGCCGTCAGACCGATTGGGGAACCGGAAGCAACGTCTTTTCCCGTCAGCATCGGAACAAGCGCTACCGGGTGAGGTGGCTCCGCATCGATCGGGCGCGTCGCCGCGGCGACTGCCGGTCCTTCCGTTGCTGGCCGTTCGCTTCCGTTGGATTGCGGCTGAGCGGCGGTCTTCTTTACGTCGTGCGCGGAGGACGCGCCCACCGACTTGTACAACGATGCGGCTCCCATACCCGCCATAGCCACGACAGCGGCGATGGCGACAGCCACGAGGCTTCGGCGCGCGACAGGCACGGCCTTCGGAAGCCGCAATTTGAGCGTGGTTGTCTTGGCGTCTGCCGTCAGGTCGGCCGGCGCCGGGAGCGCAGCGATTTGCCGCGGCAGATCGATGATCATCGAGTCAGGTGCGAACTGCGCATGCAGTCGTTGAATTTCGCGTAAGTCCATGCGGGGTCCTCCCGTCGTTGTTAGGTCGAGCAAGTCCAGCGCTGCGGCGCAAACCCGAGGCGCAGGGACGTCTTATTCCGATGTCAGTGAGTACGGTTCGAGTCCGGAAGCAGCACACCTTCTGGTGCAAAGCGGTCGTTGTCCGGCATGCACAAGAAAGGGATTTGATTGATGCGTGCCTCGGCAGCCTCGAGCGCGGATTGGCGTACTTGAGCCGTCATGGTTCTCAGCATCAGCGCTTCCATCGTCTTGAGGAAAAGCTGGTCATACATCGTGAGGAGTCGCACAAGACGACCGGACATGGCGTGCTTGATCTCAAGCGTGACCATCTCGGGCGGAGTCGGCGCACGTCGACCTGGAAACTTACTTGCCCATGCGAGCGCCTTCTTCATGAACGCCTCGGCGGTGCGAAACTCCGACTCGATCGCGATGAGCTTGCCGCCGCGCGCAACGGTCATCTTTGCGGCCGCGAAGTTGAAGTCGGCTCGGAGGAATTCACGCGCAAACAACGAGTAATAGGGCAGTTCCGTTTTTGCCAGCGTGTCGCCGTTGATGCGAGCGAGACGACTGTCGTTCGTCAGTCGGTTCAACGGACGAAGACCGCTTTGCGCAGCGCTCTCGTTGCCAAGCGCAGCGGTTTGCTTAGGGTCTTCGTCAGGCGCTTCTAGGTCGGTTGCAGCCATGGGGTTTTCGGTATGTCTGTGTTCTCTCTCACATAGAATTTTCATTGATTAGACAAGAGTCGATCGGGCGAAAGCTATATGAATTTCGTTAGCTTTCGAGCGCACGCGCCCGCCTTTAACGCGGATACTCAACTCCATTCCCCGCGTCACCGACGCATCGACCTCGACTCCAAGCCCGGAGTCCATCTTTTTTCTGCAAGTCGTGCCCGCCTCGTGCGTTGGCATGCGCCGACCGGATAGCTACCGGTGTGGAAATCTTCCTTGTGCTGAGTGTGCTCGCTACACACTCCCCAATTTCAGCCGTGATACTCGTACCCGTGCTGCATTCATTTGCGCCGGTACATCGTTCGAACCCGGGTTTTCGGGTGTTCTCTCTCCAGAGCCTGATCTGGGTAGAACGATCGAAGTTGGCTGATCCGTGATTCCTGCGGCGGAAGTAATTCCGAAAAGGGCTGTTGCGCGGCGTGACCATGCTGCGCGAGAACGACTTTACGTTCTCTGACCGAGCGACACCGGCTTTGTCCGGCCGCTCCCTGCACGCCACGTCCCCGGAAGGGACGTGGCGCGTAGGTCTCTCTATCGATTTCAAGAAGCTCGCTCCCTGACCGGAGCGGGCTTTTTTTTCGTCTGTCGCTTCCTGCGGCCGGACATTTTCTCAACGGAGGTGCTGTTCCATGCTTTTGCCCGACCGCCTCAATCAGCGTATCGCCGAGGCCATCACGCATCAAATCAATACCGAGCGCGAGCAGGCGGACACCGCGTCCCCCGTTTGGCGTGAGCGGTGCGAAGTCGCTCGAGTCGCGATGTTCAGCGACGCGGAGCGCTCTGTCTTCATTTCCCATGTCACCGAACGTCGCGGCAGTGCGGCGGCCCGAGAGATGCAATCTCAGGCTGAAACGCTGCGGACCAACGCCATCTTCTTTCTCGCAAGGAAACCATCATGAATGCAGTAGTTCAGATGTTCGATCACGCGCCGCGCAGCCTCGTTGAAGAACGAGCTATCCGCCCGCCCACGATCGGCAAGATTCGACCCGGTATCAAAGTGCTTACGCGGGCGCATCAAGCCAACGAAAAAGCGGTCAAGCTCTATAGCGACATGGTGGCCGCGGGTGAGTCGTTCGAAGCCATCGGCAAGGTGCTCGAAACGTCGCTGAAGCTGCGCAACGCGCTCATTCCGCGCAACGTCGACTACTTCGTCTGCAGACGCTCGGATTTCTCGAATCCGGACACGGCTGACGAGATCCTGCGGCTGTATGGCGAAGATCGCGGTCACGGGTTGCGGCTATACCGCTTCCCGATCATGTTTGCGTTCGACGACTGGCTGCGCAATGTGCCCAATCAGATGGCCGCGTACACGACAACCGGGCGACAGTACTTCTCGGAGTACGACCGCGACGGCAAGCGCTATTGCAAGACGTACGCGCCGGTCGAGCGTAACGCACGTGCACAGCGGGCCCGTCGATCCTTCGGTGGGCGGCTGGTCGTTCACCGGCAAGACGACGACATTCCCGATGGCGTCTGTGATCCTCACGTCTGTCCGCAGTATCAGGACCGGAAGTGCAACCTAACCGCAAACTTCTTGTTTGCGGTTCCCGACGTGAAGGGGCTTGGGCTGATCGAGCTGCCGACCAACTCGATCTACGTGCTGCAGAAGGCGTATTCGGCGATGCAGACCGTGGCATTGGCGCGCGGCAGGCTCACCGGCACGCGCTTCTGGCTCTCGAAGAAAGAGTTCGACATTACGCGGATTGACGATAACGGCCAGGCCGTGCGTCAGAAGCAGATGTTGACGGTGCTCGATGCCGACATCGACCTAGGCGCCCTGCTGGATGGCGCGGAGGAGGCTCAACCGGCGCTCGATGCTGCCAGTCGTGCAGTGGCGCTGCTGGAGTCGGACGGAACAGTACAGTCGATCGGTGATCCGCTCCTTCAGCCAGAGCAGCAGGCCGAGGACGCACTGACAGGCGATGGCGCATCATCGGGCATCGACGGCGCCGATGGTCATGACGACGACTCGCCGGATCCCGACGAGACGCTGGAAGATAAGCGTCACCGCATGTCGGACCTGCTGCATCGTCTGGGCCTAAGTCAGCCGGAGCGACAGAACGGCTTCCGCAAGTACGCGCACCAGACGTACGGTCGCGGCTGGATCGAACGCATCGCTGATGTCGATGCGATGAATGCGCGTCTCAAGAACGCGCTCGACGATCCCGCCTCGCTCGACGTCGAAATTCAGGACGCAATTGCACAAGCTGCCTACGTCTAACCTTGGCCAGTCCCCTTCGGGGGCTGGCATCCTTTCTTCTACGCTCGCGCATGAGAGCATTTCAGCAAGAACCGCTTGCTCAAATGCTTTCGACCGCGCTCACACGTGCGCATCGAATTCGTCCGCTTCGGCGGCCCATCTACTTGTTCGCGCGAAGGAGATTCCAATGCGTAGAGTCGGCAACTTCACGCTGTTCTTCGGCGCGGAGGACGCATTTAGCAACTGGCATCCGTGCCGCTTTTCGTATCACGACGTCGATTTCGTCAGTGTTGAACAGTTCATGATGTTTTCGAAAGCCAAGCTGTTCGGCGACGAAGACATCGCTCAGGCTGTGCTCGCCACGCATCTGCCCAAGGAACAAAAAGCCCTCGGGCGCAAGGTTAAAGGTTTCGATCTCGAAACATGGAAGGCCAAGCGCGAGTCGATCGTGTACGTCGGATGCCGTGAGAAGTTCGCGCAGCATCCGGGTCTGCGAACGCTGTTGCTTGCGACTGCTCCAACCGAACTGGTCGAAGCAAGTCCTTACGACACGATATGGGGCGTGGGTCTTGGTGAGCATCATCCAGACATCACGGACAAGTCGAAGTGGCGTGGCCAGAACCTTTTGGGCAAGGCACTGATGAAAGTCCGCGACACGCTGTCAACGCGATCCCTTTCTTAGCGCGCCCGAGCGGCGCATCGGCAAATACTGGCTACCTTCGGGTGGCCTTTTTCTTTATAGGAGGCGATTTGAAGATCGCACATTTTTCTGACCTGCACTACGCGCCGGGAAATCTTGAAGAGTCGGACCGATGCTTTGGCTTTGCCGCCGAGCACGCGGTTCTCGCACACGCCGATGTTGCGGTGATCTCGGGCGACGCGACGGACCATCGGCTTGATGCACACGCGCCGTCGTTGAACCGCCTTGCGCGGCGCATCAATGGGCTGAGCGGCAGCATGCCGGTCCTGATGCTGCAGGGCACGTTCTCACACGAGCCGCCGGGCACGCTGCGCAACTTCGAACTGATGGCAACGACGCATCAGATCTACGTGGCGGAACGCGTGCAGCAGGTAAGCCTCCACGAGGGGCGGTTCTATCCCTCGGACGGCCCGGTTTTCTCGGACGACGAGCTGCGCGAGGTGCTCGCAATCGGCGCTGATGTCGTGTTCACCTGCTTGCCCACGGTGAACAAGGGGCAACTGGCGGCTGCTGTCGGTGCCAAGGAAACCGGGACGGGTCTTGAAGCCGTCCTAGGTGACTATCTGGTCGCTGCCGGGCGCGTCAATCAGCAGCTTCGTGCCGCAGGCATCCGGACTGTCGGGGTTTCACACGGCACGGTCAACGGTTGTACGACCGAGCACGGCGTGACGATGGCGGGGTTCGATCATGAGTTTTCGCTTGGCAGTCTAATCGAGGCCGAATGCGATGCATTCATGCTTGGGCACATCCATAAAGCACAGCAGTGGGAGCGAGCGGGGCGCGTTGTGGCGTATCCCGGTTCGATCGGGCGATTCCACTACGGCGAGGAAGGCGACAAGGGCTTCCTCATGTGGAATGTCGAGGTGGGAAGCGCGCAAGCTGATCTGGTCGTGACGCCGTCTCGGCAGACGATCTGCGTCGACTTTGACGGACCGCCCGACATGGAACGCCTGACGGCAATCGCGCTCGATGCGACCGACAAGTTCGTGCGAATTCGTTGGCAGGTTGACGAAGAGCACAAACAGTCAGTGGACCGCGACGCGATCGCGGCGCTGTTCGGCAACGCGGCCGAGCTGAAGGTCGAAGCTCGCATTCTTCCCGTCGTCCGGTCACGCGCCCAAGGCATCAGCCTCGAAACGTCAATTGATCGGAAGCTCGAGCGCTGGTGCGAACACGCTGATGTCGATCCGGCGCCCTTGCTTGACCGGCTGCAGTTGCTGGAAACGGGGGACGCGGACGCAATCGCTGCTGGCGTGCTGGCTCGACTGACCGACGCTGACGCATTGTCGAGCATATCCGAGTCTGCGCCGCTGACGGCCCACGTAGCTCCGCATAGCGATGTTGGCGACGATGCACTGCCCATGCCCATGCCCGATGCGACGGTGGAAATCGTCGAGTCGGCTTCGGCAAGTCAGCTTTCGTGGCTCAACGATGATTTGTTCGCGGCGTAAGTAGCCGCTCATGCGAGGAGGCCAGTATGGCTCCTTCGCCTGAACACCCAAGCCGTGTTCCGATAGCCGATTTTGATCGTCGCTATCGAAACAGAGGTTTCACAGCGTCTTTGACGCATCGACTAGTAGTGGCAGGACCTTTCTCTAGCAGTTCATCTTTTCTTTCACCCTGGCGGGGAGCGATCCCTACCGGGGCCGCATTCCGCCCACCATAACGGAGTGCATCATGTTTGGTCTTTATCCCGCTGGCCCGAACTGGGTTCGCACCTTTGCGTTGGGCGACTGCTCATCGCGTGATCTTCAAAAGTCGTTGGTCGATTTGGCCGGCTTTACCGCTGCGATTCAGCATCAGCCGTTCGGTCAACACCGCGGCGCGGTACTGGCGCAGTCCGGTCAGACGCTGTTGCTGGTCGCCACGACGCCCGGCGCGTGCGAAGTTGCAGTCACGCCCACGGTCGAAATGCAGCACCTTCTCTGGTCGTATCAGGAAGGGTATGCAAGTCAGTGGTCTGCTGCGGAGATCCGTAGCCTCACCGGGTATAGCGGCTTGTCGGAGCTTCTGACGAACGCGCGTCGCGAGTTCAGCAGAGTCTACGATCAGGTGGCGGCGGCGCTCGATGGCACGCTTCAGGCACCGTCCCGTGCCATTGCATCTGCCGACCTGAACGAGCCGTTTCCCAACGAGGACGACGACGCGTTCTACTCGCAGATGGCAACGCTGTCCGCCTCGATGAGTGTATCGGAGGACCTGTCATGCGGCCTCTGAAACTGACTCTGGAAGGCTTCGTTGGCGTGCGCGATGGCATGAAACGCGAAAGCGTAACGCTGGATCTGGAGACGTTGCCCGATGGCCTGATCGCCTTGACCGGCCCTAACGGGGCGGGCAAGACAACGATCATGGACAACTTGCACCCGTATCCGATCATGCCGTCGCGAGCGTCGAAGCTGTCGGTCGACGCCTTCTCGTACTGGGATCACATCTGTGGCACCAGCGCGTTGAAGGAACTCGAATGGGAGCACGATGGCATTCGCTATCGATCGTCGTTCACGTTTCGCAAGCCCGGCAAGACAGGCAAGGCGGAGTACTACCTTGCCTATCACGGCGTCGACGGTACGTGGCGCCCGGTGTCTCTGCCTGACGGAACGGTGTCGGACGGCAAGGCGGAGTCGTATAACCGCTGTGTCGAGGCGATCAACGGTTCGTTGGAAACGTTTTTCACGAGCGTGTTCTCGGCTCAGAACCGGCGGCCGCTCGCGTCCTACGGCGCGGGCGAGATCAAGACGCTGCTGGCTGAGCTGCTTGGCATCGACCACCTGAAGGCACTGTCGGCGAAAGCCGGCGAGGTCGCGAAGCTGCTCGGCAAATCGCTTGAAGGCATCCAGTCTGAGCTTGGCGCGCTCGCCGGAAAGCGCCAACGTAAAGCCGACGCTGAGCAGTCGATCGTCGCGCAGGGCAACACCCTGCGTGCCGCTCGGGAGCAACGTGATGGCGCGCTTGAGCGTGCGAGCAAGCTGACTCAAGAGCGCGCGACGCTTGCGGCCAAGCAGAGCGAATCGGCCACGACCGAAGCGCGCCTGCGAGAGCTGGGCGTGCGCCGCGACGAGTTTGGGCGTGCCCTGAAAAGCGCGGCCGACGACGAGCAAGCCGCCGCGGTTCGCTGTCAGCAGCGCGTTTCGGTGCTGAGTCGAACCGTGGCCACGCACCAAGCAACGCTGGCTCGCCGCGAGGCGATCCTCGGTGCGGCGGCGAAGCGCGAGGAGGCCGAGTTGGCGATTGCGCGCGAGGAAGCGAGGTTCGCTCCCCTGCAGCGCGAGATTGCCGATTTGGAGGTTAAACGCGCGACGTTGACCACGCTCGATGCGACGCTTACCAGCTTGATGAACCAAGGCACGACGAAAGCCGCGCACTTCGACACGTTGAACAAGCAGGCTGCGGTGGCGGAGCAAGTGCCGTGCGTCGGTCATTCGATGCATGCGCAATGCCCGCTGCTCGCGCAAGCCTTTCGAGCGAAAGAGCAAGCGGAGGTGCAGCGTGTTTCGGTGGCGAATCTTCGCGCGGAGTATCGCGAGAAGAAAGCGCAGGCCGAAGCCTTGGCGCTCGTGCCGGATGAGTTGGCGGCGAAGCGTGTTGAGATGCTCGCCATCACCGATGCGGCCGCGCAGTTGCGCCGTGCCTTGCAGGCCGCGGCAGAGCTTGCCGCCACTAACCCCTTGCTGGACGCAGCCGTATCGGGACTTGAAGCCGCGCAAGCTGAGTTGCGCTCGATCGCCGAGGAAAGTGCTGCACGGACCGCCAAGTACCAGTCTGAAAAGACGCGTATGGAAGCGGAGCTTGCCCGCATTACCGAGGAAGTCGGGCGACTGGCCGCCGTCGATGTGACAGCCGGCATTGCGAAGCTTGACCGCGACATCGCAGCGAACCGGGAGACCGTCGCGGCACTGGATGGTCGAATCGAGCAATCGATCCGCGCGCAGAGTGTGTTGCAGGCCGAAGCGGAAGCCCTGGCGCTGGAGTTGGAGAAGTTCTCGGCCACGCAGTCTCGTGCCGACCGCCTCTCCGACGAAATTGCTCATTGGAAGCTGCTGGCTAAGGGCTTGGGCAACGACGGCGTGATCGCGTTGACCATCGATGACGCGGGTCCAGCGCTGACGCACACCGTCAACGAGCTATTGCTCGCGTGCTACGGCATGCGTTTCACCGTTGAGATCCGCACGCAGCGCACGCTCGCAAGCGGTGAATTGCGCGAGGGCTTCGAGATCCTCGTTCACGACGCCGAGTCCGACAGCAGCAAGTCGGTCTCCGTCATGTCCGGTGGTCAGAAGGTCTGGATCAACGAGTGCCTCACGCGGGGCATCGCGCTCTATCTCGCGCAGAACGCCGGTCAGCCGTATCAGACCTTGTTCAGCGACGAGTCAGACGGCCCGCTCGATCCCGAGCGCAAAGTGCAGTTCATGCGAATGAAGCGCGAGGTGTTGCGCCAAGGCGGGTATCAGCGGGAGTTCTTCATCTCGCAGACGCCCGACCTTGTGGCAGAGGCCGACGCTGTCATCGACGTACAGGCGCTTGCCGCCTGATTTTTTATTAACCCTTGTGGGGAATAGCCCCCACAAGGGGCGCTTCTCGTCTTTCCGACCCTTCTCTCGCGCCTTGCGGCGCTATCCCTATGGCAAACCTTCTCATGCTGCTGCTCGCGGCAGCCAGCAGTCCGTCTCACTCGAATGCGGTGCCTCACCGGCCGCCTACGGAGCAAGCTGCACCGGCTAATGCTCAGTCGCAGCCGCCGCGTCCGCCGTACTTGCGTCGCGCGGCTGCGTTCGATACCGGCCGTCTGCGTCGCATCTGACGGCGGCTCCTTTTCCTCACTTTCTGACTGGAGCCTTCCATGGCCTATTCCTGCACCGATTTCGTCGACGACGTCCTGAACGACATGGTGATCCGAAGCTGGATCAAGCCCGAGCAGTATGGGCCTGACGACCCGCAAGCCCAATGCGATGCGGTGGTGGCCGCGATCGCCGACGCTGACGTGTCGCTGCGCCTTGCTGCTGACGCGAAGCAGTTCAATGCGGAATTGCTGGATGCCGTCGAAACGCTGACCGGCATCGCCGAACAGTACGGCGCGCTCGCCCTCGCGAATGTCGTCTATCTCCAGGCGGCCATTTTGAAGGGCGGGCTGATCGAGCTTACGCGCGACGAAGCGGAGAACTTCGCTTTCGTCAGAGACCTGCCTTCGGGCGGTCGCTGGTGGCAAAGCGTCAAGCTGATCGAGTAAGTGGCACAACTCGCCGTCTAATTTCTTCTTACAACCCTTGCGGGCAAGCGACCCGCGAGGGTCGCTCCGCGTTCTTTCTGTGGAGTGTTTTCATGTTTGAAGCAGCGAAGCTGGGCGCATCGCCAGAGCAATTCGCCAACCTCGAAGCGGCGATTGGTTACATCGCCGGCACCGCGACGCACGCGGGTGAAGTTCGTCCGTGGGTCCGCAACGTTGATACGAAGGTCTTCCTGATCATCGGTGGCAGAGTGCAACCTCAAAGCGGGGTGCGCCAATGACGCCGCCCTGGCTGGAGCAATACGCCAGCGGCCAGAAGGCTGGCTACGCGCAATCCTTCATGGCGTACGCCGAGTACTACGGAGTCGATGGATCTGCTGACGATGACCCGGAAATTGAGGAGCGGATCGCCATGCATCGGCAGCCGCTCGTCGGTTACGCCAGTCGCACCGGCACCCGCCGCAACCTGGCCGCACTGAAGGGCGCCGACTGGCGCTTGTTGGTCTCGGCCAAGGGCGAGTTGCGTACCGAGGGCTTCGATCGCTATGCGTTGGATAACGGCGCTTGGACCGCCTACCAGCAGGGCCAGCCCTTCGACGAGCACGCGTTTTCTGTTGCTGTCGAACGGCTCGGCGAACGCGCCGATTGGCTTGTCCTTCCGGACATCGTCATGGGCGGGATGGCCTCGCTCGACTACTCGTTGAAGTGGCTGGAACGACTTCGCGGGATGCCGTGCCGGATGCTGATCGCAGTTCAGAACGGTATGCAGGTCGACGACCTCGCTTCGCTTCTGTCGCCCGCTGTCGGCATCTTCATCGGCGGTTCAACGGAGTGGAAAGAGCAGACGGCGCACGTGTGGGGGTCCCTCGCGCGGCGGCGTCACTGCTACTTGCACGTCGGTCGTGTGAACTCGGCGCGGCGCATCCGCATCTGTGCGGCCGCCGGTGCGGACAGCTTCGACGGTACGAGCGTGAGCCGGTACGCAAAGTCGCTTCCTCGGCTGGATCGAGCAACACGGCAAGCGGACATGTTTGCCGCAGCGCACGACGGTCTGGAAGAGGCGCAACGAGCGACGGCCGACCTTTTGATTTGAATCATTAACCCATTCGGGAGCGAATCCCGAATGGGTCGCTCCTATATTATTGGAGAGAGAAAGATGGAACAGGAAATTGTTTCGAAGATGGAAGCTGCGATCGGCGTCATGCAGCGATACATCGAACTTGGGCATAGCCTGAGCTGCGCTTATTCAGGCGGCAAGGACAGCACGTGTACTCTGGTGTTGATGCTTGAGGCGATTCGCCGTGCCGGCGGCACGACGATCACCCACCATGTTCAGTCGGCGGACACGACGATCGAGAATCCGACAATCGCAAACTTCTTGCACTCAGTGTTGGACGAGCTGCAGTTGTTTATCGAAGCGTCGGTGTTGCCCGTACAGGTTCACGTCACGACGCCGTCGTTGGCAAGCCAGTTCGTCGTCTCCACGATCGGACGCGGCACGTTGGTACGCACACCTGAGAATGGCGTGCGTGACGGTAGACGGACCAGGGCGTGCGCGGACGAGTGGAAGGTACGCCCGGGAGGTCGGCTCCGAACACTGCTTGAACGACGAGCGGCGGATGACGGTGCCCGCGAAGTTATAACGGTGCTCGGATTGCGCAAGGACGAAAGTACCTCCCGTGCGGTCGCCATGACCGAGCGACGCGACAGCGCCGAAGTTGCGGTCCGAAGCAGAACCGGGGCGCTGACCCTCAGCCCGCTAAGCGAATGGACGTCCGATGATGTGTGGACGATGCTCGCGCTGCTGGCCGCGGACGAAGGCATGACGTTTCCCTCGCCGTTGGCACCGAGCACTATTCACCGCCTGTCCGAGATCTACCGGGCAGGAAACGGTGGAACGTGCGGTGTCGTGGTGGGCGAATCGGGTGCTCGCGCCGCGTGCGGCTCGCGTTTTGGGTGCTCCTTCTGTTGCGTCGCCGGTGATCGCGACAAGTCGCTGGAGGCCATGATCGAGGATGAGCAATACGGGCATCTTCGACCGCTGAACGACTTCCGCAACTATCTGCTTGCGATCCAGTGGGACATGTCGCGACGCGAGTTGGTGGGCCGGTCGTTGAGTGACGCCGGTTACACGCGCATCCAGGCAGACACATACAGCTACCTGACGCGCGTCGATCTTCTGAAAAAGCTCTGCAGTATTGACGCGGCCGAACGCGACCGCGCCGAAGCGCACTCGGGGGCACTGGTGACTGGTTTAATTCCCGATACGGAAGAAAACCGGGCGTTGTGTGAGCCGCAGTTTGAGTTCGTGACGCCGCAGCAGTTGGTGGCCATCGACTTTTTTCTCTCGATGCATCACTACGCGCCGCATGCGTTTCCGGCGCTGGCGGTCTGGCATGACGTGAACGTGCTTGGGCGTCGGTATCCGGTTCCGAAGCTCGACGGCTTGCCGAAGACCGACATCGTCCTGCACGGCTGGTATCCGGTCGGGCAGTACGACCGGGAAGCACCGTCGGTCGGGTTGCGCTCGTTCGATGCAGAGCAGTGGAATCCGTACCGGCATCCGGGTCGGCCAGGGCGGTATGCGAGGACGACCGGTGGCGAACAGACGGTGTATTTCGAAGAGGCCTCGCAGTTTGAGGTGGACGCGGAAGCCGCCTGCGCCTTCGTGACGTGCACGTATGACACTGCTTTCATGTTGGACACACAGCACCGCGACGCAATCGAATCAGCCCATTTCTGGCTGAACGAAGGCATCGTGAAGTTGCCGACCGGTATGGCGCAGCGGTATCAGGACATGGCCAAGCGCGGGCAGTACTTCGCGCGACTCGCTCAACGTCTGAATCTGACGGCCGCCGAGTTGGACGCGCATCTCGTCTCGAACGCTATCAGCGACGTGGAACATGACAGGCTGTTAGGCCATGACCGCATACAATTGAGTCTCTTTGCTGAGGCGGCCTAGCCGCACGACACCTTCAAAAATCCCGGGCTAAACCCCCGGGATTTTTTTTTCGCAAAGCGAAGGCATCAAGGTCGGGGGCGGGAAGCGTTTCAGTGGGTTGCACGCCGAGCAACTTTAGAGCGTGCATAATCGCGGCCGACTCTCGGGTAAAATTGATCGTGAAGGTTTCGCCTTCCATCGTGACCTGCGCGCCAGAATGAACGCTTAAAGCGTGCAGGGCTATGTTGAGTGCGCGGGCGATTTCTCCATCGCGCGTCTTTTCATCGAAAATCGGATTCATAGCTGCCCCTGGGCTCGGCTCTCGTCGTAAGAAGCAGGCACCGTGCCGGGCGAGAAGGAACGCCTCACGTGCTTCGTCCTCGAACAATCCTTTTCGGGCTTTTCCACGTCGCGTCGGTGCTTGGGTTCGTCGTGCTCCTGTCTAGTATGAGCGTAGCGACGATCCTCCTCGTGGGTATGGTGTGTGCGATCGCCGGGTTTGGCGCGGGTTTTCTCTCGCGCCGGCCGAGAAGCGAAGCGAACAACGGCGACTGGCGGACAATGGCCTATAACCCGAAAGAGCTTAGACGCATCAAATAGCGAATAGGCGAAACGAACGAATTAGCAATGGCATACACGAACTCAGAAATAACGCAGCTCCTTCAAAAGCAAGCCGCACTGAATACCGCGATCGCCGAGGCTCGAGAAAAAGAAACGAGGCTCGCTTTGATCGAGATGGTGCAAAAGATGCGCGAATACGACATTAGTCTGCATGAACTGATGGGTCAAAAGCTGGGCGAACCGGCGGCGGCTCTGCAGAAGTATCGCGATCCAGTGACCGGCGCGACGTGGAGCGGCCGTGGGCGAGAGCCGCAGTGGATCGCGGGGCGCGATCGCGATCGATTCCTGACGAACGGTGGCAACACTGACGGGCCAGTTCAAGTTGCGCTGTTTCAGCAAGCGCGCTGACTGCAGTCGGTCCCCAAGGCTTAATGCTATAGAGCAAGGTGAGTAACGGGCCGAGCCGCGCGCAACGAATTGGTGTCAGCAGCCGGTGCTCCGAGGTACCGAGTCGTTACCACGTTGGAGCTTGGGGCAGGCGTTCATTGAAACAATCTCGTTTCACCTGCGTTGATTGCGGCTTCTGCCAGCCCGTGCATCATCCTTGAGCCGATTATCTCTGGGAGGTCGGGCAATAGCTCCTTTTTGAGGTCAAGTACGCCCTTGGCGGTGTCACGACCAGCGCCTTCCAAAAAGGACTTTTCGAGGTCAAACCACAGCAAGGTGACGTCGGTCCACTCGTCGCTTTCATAGCTTTTGCTCGAGGTAACTGCGATCACTCGTCCAAGACAGAAGAGGGCCAGCGCTATCCACCCGGGTTGTCGCGGGTCGCCTGTCAGCTTGCGATGCGCACGTGTAATTGCAAGAACGATGGGATCGTCAGGATGCGCCGGCCGATTCTTGTTGAATTGAAGCGCGAGATACGGATCGCTCGACCAAAACTTCGTATGGGCAATGCGGATCATCTGATCGATGAAGTCCACGAATTTCTGGTTTCGGAATGCTTGCTGCATGCCCTCTGCCCAAGCTTGCGGCGCCACGGCCCTCAATTGTTTGGCCATTCGTGCGGCGCCGAGCGGGGCCTCTCGTAGGGCTTGGGCGAGCTCATCCTCCCGTATGGCGTCAGCAACCTGACCGAACATCGATAATTCGCCCGCTTTCTTCGACATATCCGAAAACCGGGCGATCGATGTGAACGTAGGCAGCACCTGAGGGTGTCGCACCATCTCTCCGGCCAGCGCAAGGCCTTCGCGCGTGCGATCGTCAAGAGCCGAAGATTTACTGCGGCTAGCTTTTCCCATTGTCGATTCGGAGTTGGCAGTGCACAGACGAACAGCATGCCACATCTGCTTGGCGGCCCGGATGGCCTGTGCATCCCTTTCAAGTCCAGGACTTTTGAGCGGCGATGGAGGAGCGCCGCTTCGCTCGCTAACGCGACGCGAGTGCGCGGAACTGTATAAATTGCTTAAAACCTGTCAATCAGTATAATTTACCTTTGATTCCGATTACTATTTGGGAAACAAGGTGTCTACCGGGGAGGCGGTATGGAAGCGGAACGCGAGGTTCTCTACAAGGGTTTTACGCTTTCGCCAGTCGCCGTCGATGATGGCGATTTTTATACCGCGATGCTGATTGTGCGAGCGCCCGGTGGAGAAAGGCGAGCGAGCGGTATGCTGGGTCAATTTCCCTGCGCTTTATCGGCGACCCAATACGCGCTTGCTTATGGGATGGCGGAGGTTGATCACCGGGAACTGCCGATTTTGGATTGGCCGGTCAGGATCCGCGTACCGCTTGCAGGGCGCCGCTTAAGAGCTTATTGACCGAAACGATGCTGGGCCCGCTTCCCGCCTGCTACCCTCCGTCCGTATCTCGCTAACTTCTGCCGCATCGACCACCCGGTTGCGGCCGCGCCTTCGCCCGGTACAGCGCCGCGTCTGCGAGGTTGAGCAGCGCCGGCGCCGAATCCGGCGAGGTGGGGAGCGAGCACGCAAGACCAATCGATACTGTCACCGGCGCACCGTTTGAGGATGCTGACGGGATGCCAAGTGTTTCGATCGCGGACCTCAGCGACTGCGCGACGCCCAGTCCTGCCGTTGCCTTACAGGCCGGGAGCACCACGACGAACTCTTCGCCGCCGTAGCGCGCCAGGTAGTCGCTTTGCCGCCGCAATGTGGTCGAGAGTGTGCGCGCGACCCGGCGCAAGCAGTCGTCGCCGGCAAGATGCCCGAAGGTATCGTTGTATTGCTTGAAATGATCAACGTCGATGAGTAAGACGCAAAGCGGCTGGTCGCTGTCAGATGCGAACGAAAAATCGCGCGGGAATCGATCGTCGAAGTAGGCGCGGTTGAAGACCCCTGTCAGGCCATCGCGCGCCGACGTCTCCACCAGTCTTTTATGCGTCTCGGACAATCGCCGGTATAGGCCGGTCGTCTCGTAGATCAACATCCCGAGGACTGCACTCGACGAAATCATCGACGCTGCGCGCGCCGCGTACCAGCCCACGCTGTAACGCGCCCCGGCAGACAACGTGAGCGTCACATCGATAAGCGTGCCGAGGAGCGCGACGGCGAGCCACAAGTCCATCAACGAGCGCAGTCGAGTCGTCGATACATGCAATCCGAGCGCTGCGAGGCAAATCGCCTCCACGACGATCCCGGCCGGACTGCTGGACAATTGCGCGTACGAACCGGAGGCTGCGACAAAGGGCGGGAGGTGCGCTTGCCCGGCGGTGGCGAGCGCGCAGAGGCTCAGCGCTAGCGCGACACAGGCTAATGCGACGGCTCTGCCCCGGGCGAGGCGGCTCGCAGTGGAGGGAACGGTTCGCGTAAAAAGGGAAGCGGTTATCAGCGCCGGAAAGCCGCCATGCCAGAACACCCAAATCCACACCGCCGTCTGAGGCCCCGCGCCAAGGAGGCCGGTAGGGGAAAACACGCCCGGAAAGACGAGCAACTGGATGGCGGCGATGGCACTCGTGAACGCATATGCACCGCTTAGTGCAGCGAAAAGCAGCCTGCCCGAGACGGCGAACTGCGTCCACAACAGCAATGCTGTCAGGCCCTCGGTCAGCGTCACCCATGTCGCGAACACAGGCAGGAACGGGGGAATAACCGGCCCAGGATTTTTCGCATATGGCCAGACAAAGACGGCGCCACTCATTGCGAGCAAGGCCACGACCGCCGCCATAACTCGATGCCGGAGGGCGGATGGCAGGTGAATCAGCGTTGTGTGCATTTGGTAAGCGTGCAAATGCGGCCGGTTGCCGCCGTCGCCCTTAACAATTCATCAGAAGTTTCCGCTTTTACGGTCGGAACGCTGGCTTCTTGAGATCGCCGCCAGCACAATGCGCGCCGGGGTTGGCTTAGCCGTTGCTATTGGCTAGATGGCAGGCAATATTAGAAAAGTTCGATGCCATGAAAGTTACGATCGTTTCCTATGGCGCTCCTCCGCCGGGGCATGAGGAGGACATGCGCAGGTTCTGCTTCCAGACGGAAGACGGCCCGAGCCCGCCGAGACGTCACTCAATCTCCCTGCGCACCGCCCGAGTCATTCTGGAAAGCAACCCTCCCGACGACGCGCTTACCAAAATGCTGCGCGCTATCGTGAGCACTGCCAGCGGGGACTACGACGGCCTTATTGGAAAAACCTACACAGACAACGGTGATGCCCCCTATGCGCGAAGACGTAGAAACGATGAAGGTCGAGCACGGTGATTGGACCATCGACTCGCGGCCACAACAAATGGGCCACCATTGGCATTCGTGGTGCGAGATTGAACGACGGCCAACGGACGATGGGGTCGATGGGGAAATTTTCCATTTCTTCGATATCGGCTACTTCGACACGCAGCGGGCGGCTTACGAACGTGCCGTCTCATGGGCGAAGGCGTGGATAGAGGACAACTTCTGATGCAGGCGGGCTGCGGCGGGCAAGGAGTTTGCGGTCCGCACGCCACTTAACCTTCGGGGTGCCGATATGACGGTCAGTGATAAACGGGTGGATGAGGTCGTCGTGCGGCCAGACGAGCACGCGGGGTGGCGTGTTGAGGTCCCGGACAAAGACCGACCGCAAGGCGTCTTTGTGACGATCGTAGCCGACTGTGAGGGCGCACTTAAGATCGCCGCGGATATGTATCCGACAGCGAAGATCCAAGTCGTCGACAGTCCTCCAGAAACATGAAAACGCGCTCGAGGGGCGCCACGGGCCGCGGCCCCGATGAGCCGCTCCCAGAATCGATCTCTCCGCAACTCGCCACGCTCGCTAGCCGACCGCCTGCGAGCGGCGGCTGGCTATGGGAGATAAAGTTCGACGGCTACCGATTGATGTGCCGGATAGAGAGCGGTCGGGCGAAATTGATCACGCGTGGCGGACACGACTGGACTGTGAAGATGCGCACGCTCGCGACTGCCGTCGAGCAAATGCCGGTCGACAATGCGTGGTTGGACGGAGAGGTGGTGGTGCTCACCGAGACCGGCATTCCCGATTTCAACGCGTTGCAGAACGCGTTCGACCGACGCAGCACGGCGCAATTGACCTTCTTCGCGTTCGATATCCCCTTTCTCAACGGACGTGACTTGCGCGAGGCGCCGCTCTCCCAGCGCAGAGAGCTACTCGGCGAGTTGATCGCCACGACGTCGAGCGAGCGCGTGCGCTTCAGTGAGTCATTCACAGAAGATCCGGAATCGCTGCTCGCTTCGGCGTGCCGAATGCGCCTGGAAGGGATCATCGGCAAGCGTGCGGATGCGCCGTACCGCTCCGGCCGCTCAACCGACTGGATCAAACTCAAATGTCTGCAGCGCCAGGAGTTTGTCGTCGGCGGATACACAGTACTCACGGGCGCAAAGAGCGGGATGAGATCGCTAATGCTCGGCGTGCACGAGCGAGACGGCAGCCTACGGTTCGCCGGCACCGTGAAGGCGGAATTGAAGCCGCGCCCGCTTGCTGAACTCGAGAAGAAGGCGGCGAAGCTACTTCGCGACGATCCGCCTTTCTATAACCCGCCACCGCGCGAGAAGGACCGCGACTTCCACTGGCTTGAGCCCGAACTCGTCGTTGAAGCGTCGTTCCTCGAATGGACGCCGGCGGGTGAGGTTCGTCATCCCGTTTTTCAAGGTATGCGCGAGGACAAGCCCGCCACCGCTGTGACGGAAGAGGCAGTCGTGGATGTCGATGAACCGCAGAGCCCTCCGCAAGCGAAGGGAACCACGCGGGTGTCGCCCGGCCGAGCCGATAGGATCATCTCAGGCGTGAAGGTGTCCAACGCCGAGCGAATCATCGACGACGTGACGCGCATGAAGAAGATCGACCTCGTTCGCTACTACGACGAGATCGCGGAGTTTGCGTTGCCGTATCTGAAGGATCGCCCTGTGTCGCTGGTGCGCGCGCCTGAAGGCATCCACGGCGAGCTATTTTTTCAAAAGCACGAGGAGCGCTCCAAGATACCCGGCATCACGCGGCTGCCGGTCGAGATGCACCCGGGCCACCCGCCGCTGCTGGTCGTAGACCATCACGCAGCGCTCATCGGCCTCGCCCAGATGAACGTGGTCGAATTGCATAGTTGGAACGCCGTGCAGCCCGACCTTGACCATCCCGATCGCTTCATCCTCGACCTGGACCCAGACCCAGAGCTTTCATGGCAGATGATGGTCGACGCGGCGACGCTATCAAAGGTGTTGCTTGACGAGATCGGACTCAAGAGCTTCATCAAGACGAGCGGCGGCAAGGGCTTTCATATCGTCGTGCCGCTCACGCGCCGGCAGCAGTGGGAAGAAGTGAAAGACTTCTCGCACGCGGTCGCGCGCTACATGGCGCGGCTCATGCCGGAGCGGTTCTCTGCGGTCCTCGGACCCAAGAACCGGGTGAAGAAGATCTTCATCGACTACCTGCGCAACAGCAAGGGAGCGAGCACGGTTGCGGTTTTTTCCGCGCGCGCCCGATCCGGCATGGGTGTATCGATGCCCATCGCATGGGATGAGTTGAAAGAAATCGGCCGCGCCGATCAGTGGACGATAAAGACGGCTGCCGCGCGCATGCACTCGCTTAAGGCCGATCCATGGAACGGCTTTCACCGCACGCGACAGGGCATTACCATGGCGATGCGAAGGGCGGTCGGCCTGCGCTGACCGCGCGAGCCTACTGTCAGCTATGGTTCTTTGGTTTGTGGTGCCGTTTGAGATGCAGCGTAGAGTGCTTGCCCGTCGGCCCTCCGGTCGCGCCTGTTTCGCCGTTGGCGTCGGGCGTCGGGCGTCGTTGCCGTGCCGACGCCACCACGGCCCGCGCCGTTTCCGCGTTGCCCTGCGCGAAGGCGCCCGTAGACAGGCCCGACGCAAGCGCCGTTGTCACTACGCATTTCGTTGCAACATTCAGCGTGTCTCTTTATTTTCTTGATGGCCCTCCAACGATCGAAAGCGTTGCTTGCCGTCGACTTGCGCGCGTCAGGTCTCAAAAGCTTCGCGAAGCTCCGCACGGTGTCGAGAGCCGACAAATAGCGTAGCGGTGCATGGTATCTCGCGCTGGCGCGGTTGCCGTCTAATCGGCAAGCAACCTGTTTTCTATCGCCCGGGAAGACCGCGTTTCCTGCTCTTTTTCGGCGCTTTGTACGCCTCGCTGGATACGTACACTGCTTTCCGTGGCGATGAAACGCAAAAAGCAAGTCGCACAACGGCAGTCACCGAGCATCCGGCCCAACCTCACGCCTATCCGGACAAGCGGTTGCCACGCGTGCGTCTCAGGTTTCATCACTCCGCTTCAAGAGATTAGTCGTTACGGGGAAGTCGTTGCTGTCCAGCGGTAGAGAGACGTTGTAGGAAGTTGGCGCAGTCGTAGTAAGCGAAGCCCCGGCCCGGATCATCGGTCGGGGCTTCGTCTTTTTGCGGCTATCGCGCGTCCTTCAGCTCGTGCGGGTTGAGCGGCGGGCTTGACCTCGTTGTGCTGGAACTCCGGCGTGTTCTTCTTCCTTGGTGGCGCCCGCCCACGGCGCGTGATTTGCTCTTGGTCTTGGCCAGTTCAATGCAACCGAGGCCGACAACGGACCAATGAATTAGCTCCCGCCAGTGCGCAGAGACGACGCTGCCGATGATGACCATCAGGCCCAGTTCGACAAAGCGTTCAATCTCGACCGAGAAGCCCATCATGTTTTCGGCGATATACGCATGAGCCAATTCTGGATCTTTGGCGGCTTCCTCCCGCTCGCCCCGCTCGACTGATTCCAACACCTCGCTTGGCGGTTTGTCACCCGTGGCCTTCATTTCCTGCCGCCGCAGCGCGACGCCGGCGGCGAAGACTGCGATGAAAGCGTAGCCGTCGACGATCAGGGTCGCACCGTAGGCTAAGGCAACAAGCCCAAGTGCAAGAAAGCCTTCGAGACCCAGCGCATGGTCGTACTTCGTGCGCAGTTTCGTCACCAGCACGACCACACCGGTGCCCAACGCCCAGCCGAAAAAGAGTGCGCTGGCCAGTCCCCACGCGATCGCAAGGGCGAACGTCCACGGATTCCCGCTGCCCAGACTGCTGACTCCGCAGAGTGCGAGAGCAATGTAGACCATCGGAGAGGCCGCACCGTCGTTGAGTCCGCCCTCCGACGACAGGGCGAAGCGTAGCGGTTCATCGTCGCCCGCCTCCTCGACGCGCAACTCGTTCGCCAATACGGGATCGGTCGGCGCGAGCGCAGACGCCAGCAGCAACGCCGGGCCTGCGGTGAGCCCGAGACCCCAGCGCACGGCGGCGAACATGACCGCGATCGTAATAAGCATGGCGGGACCGGCGAGGCGTAACGTCAGTCGCCAAAGCGGCCGGGAAAGCTCGACGCGCAGATACATCCCGATGGCGAATAGAGACACCACAAGTCCGGCTTCCGTAAGCATACGAAGCAGGCGCACGTCGCGCTCGATGTCGATCGTCAACAGACCGGCGCCCGCCGGACCGAGGAGGAAGCCGACGACGAGATACACCATTGCGCCGGTCATCGGCAGCCGCTCAACCAGTTTGCGGCCCAGCGCCATCAGCACCATCAATGCCCCGACGATCAAGAACCACACGGCTTCGATCGTCATCAGCGTCTCCTGTTAGAGCTTCTGAAGTCTGCGGAATTGGTTGAAGTGGCGAATGGCTAGAGTCGCTTCGCCCAGTTCTTCGTGGATACGCGCGGCGTTGAAATGGGCATCAGCGAATTCCGGGTCCTGTTCAATGCAACGCTCATAGAACTGCAGTGCCTCGCGGAAGCGGCCCGAATCTTCAAGCGCCACCCCAATGTTGAAAAGAAGCACCGGGTCGTCCGCCCGGTATCGCAGCGCGTCTTGGTACACCGATATCGCCTCGTCGAACCGCTCGCTGTCCATCAGGATGCCGCCGAGGTTCAGCGATGCGTCGGTATAGTCGGGCGCGCGTTCTAGCGCTTTCCGATAGGCCGCTTCTGCGGCGTCGAGGTCATCGTCCTCCAGGGCCCGCGCCTGCCGGAACAGGTCAACGGCTTCTTCGCGTGCCCGCTGCTCGCGCGGCGCTTGCAGGGAGGAGACGTTTCCGGTTGCGTGTCCCGGCTCGAAATCCAGAAGCAGTTGGCCGGTCTCCGCATCCCACTGGCGGCTTGCCTCGTCCCGCACGGCGACGCGATCGCCGACAGCAGCAATGCGCACGCCAGTGAGCGATCCTTCACGCCCCCAGCTCTTCTGGAGGTGATCGAGTGCGCGGACGATTTTCATTGGGGAGACACCCGCCACGCGGAGCGCATGCGCGGTCCTGAGCATGACGATGTCCTGGAAGGTGAAGCGCCGCTCGCCTTTTTCGCCGCTTAGCGGTAATACAAAACCCGCCGCGATCAACCGTTCAACGACGCTGCGCGACACACCGAGCATGCGTTGCACATCGCGGAGGCTGTACCCGTCGTCTTGCATATCACCGTTTCGTGCCAGTCTTGCGCGCGGGTGCCGGTTGGTCCTCCGTGGCCGCACGCCGCACGGCACGGCGCTTCGGAGCCGGCGCGGCTTCGACCGCTTCTTCGACCGCGGCCGCCGTGCGCGTTGTCTTGCGTGCCGCCCGCGGTGCGGCTGGCTGTTCGGCAGACGGCTTCTTCTTCAAGCTCGCCCGCAGTGCCTCCACGAGGTCGATGACTTGCGCGCCGGGGTGTTCGACGGCGGGCGCGGCGGTGATCTTGTTGCCCGCGATCTTCTTGTCGATCTCAGCGAGGATGCGTTCCTTCTCCTCGTCCTTGTACGCGGCGGCGTCGTAGCTCTCGACGCGATATTGCTCGATCAGTTGTTCGGCGAGCTGCAATTCCGTGGGCTGGATCTCGGTTTCTTCAATGCCGATATCGGCCTGCGAACGTACCTCGTCGGCGTAGAGCAGCGTCTGGAGAATCAGGCCGTCGTTGCCGGCGCGTACCTGCACCATGTGCTGCTTGCCTTTCCACGTCCAACGGGCGACGGCGCACGTGCCGCTGTCCCTCATCGCTTCCTGCAGCAGCCGGTACGGTTTGCCGCCGCGCTTGTCCGGGGCGAGGTAGTAGGGCTTGTCGAGGTAGATCGGGTCGATCGCCTCGGTCGGCACAAACGAGACAATGTCGATCGTGTGGCTCGCGCTCGCTTCCAGCGCCTCCAGTTCCGATTTCTCGAAGATCACGTACTTCTCTTTCTCGAACTCGTAGCCCTTGACCATGTCGGCGCGTTCGACGACTTTTCCGTCGTGGGGGCAGACATACTGCTGCTTGAGCCGGGTGCCGCACTCTTTGTGCATCAGGTTGAAGCCAACGCCAGACTTGCTCTCGGTGGCCGTGTAGACCTTCACCGGCACGGAGACGAGACCGAAACTCAGCGTCATTGAAGCGATCGAGCGGGCAGCCATAGGAAACCTCTCGCGTAGGTTATCTGGCCGGCCACAGTCGATGCCGCTCTTGGCGGCGCATCCCAGTCACGCGGCAAGGCCAACGGGCGTTTTGCGCAAAACGGGTGCCACGCCTTTATGCCAGGTTGTGACAACGGGGAAGGCGGGCGCCGATCCGCCTCCGTGTATATTTTCGACAACGGAGGGCGAAAAAGTGTGCACGAGCTACGAGTCTAATCCGAAAGACGCGTTTGACGTCTTCAGTCTGTTTCCGGTGCCGAACTTCGACTACAAGCCGGAAATCTACAAGGACTATGCTGCGCCGATCTTTCGCCGGATCGACGGTGAGTATTTGACTGACGCCGCGACGTTCGGCATCGTCCCGCGCAAATTCATCCCGCAGGGGGTGAAAGCGTTCGACACGATGAACGCGCGGTCGGAGTCGGTCGGGCAGAAGACGAGCTTTCGCACGGCGTGGAACAAGCTGCAACTCGCCCTGATCCCCTGCCGCCGGTTCTACGAGCCAGACTACGAGACGGGCAAGGCAGTGCGCTGGCGCATCGGCATGGCCGATGGCGCTCCGCTCGCGATCGCTGGGTTGTGGCGGGAATGGAAAGATCCTGCCGAGGGCTCAACGAGCCTGTCGATGACCATGTTGACGGTCAACGCCGAAGATCACCCGTTGATGAAGCGTTTCCACAGGCCCGGATCGGAGAAAAGATCGGTGGTCATCATCCCGCAGACCGGATACGAGGACTGGTTGTCTTGCAAAAGCACGGACGAAGCGCGGTCCTTCCTGCAGCTTTATCCGGCCGACGCGATGCACGCGGAGCCCTTTCCTCTGCCGCCCCGAACGGCAAAGCCGAAGGCAACGCCTAACGTTGACTTGGCGCAAGCATCTCTTCTTGCGGACGACGGCGGCTGATCGAGGGCAGCGATACCGGTCTGGACAACAGGAGAAAGGCGATGCCTACTTATCGCGGCATATGTTCGGCCGGAAGCCGGTTCTAACGGCGTCGGCATGCTGCTGACGACGCAAGAGCATTCCACTTTGACCGACGACGAACTGATGGTGGTCGCCCGTCAGGTGGCGGCCGCCAACGACGTGGAAGGGGGAAATTGTCATCGGCGGCTGGAGGGAGTAATGCAACAGAGGCGTCGCATCGTCGATTGCACGTGAAGCAGTTAGGCGGGCGTGCGTTTGACGGTGATGCGGTACTCTGCGCCGCGGCGGTCGGTCGCAATGGCGGTCGCAGCGTTGAGCGGGACCGTTGTGTCAACGTGCTGCTGCGAGCCCGAATCATCTAAATCAATGACGACATGCGCCGTATTGTCGGAATTGAGCGCAACGACATTAGCCACTAGCGTGAATTGGCGGTGTCCGTCGCTGCTCTGCTGGATTCTCCAACGGCCGATCAAATCCTTAGTGGCATATGACGCCTCGAGAGCTTTGGCCTCGTTGTATTTTTCGACATTGACAGTGGCCAGAGGCGCGATCGCATCCTGCCACTTGGCGTTGGCGCAAATGACTGATCGATGCGATGCGGCATCGCCGAGCGCGCCATTGTTCTCGTCGGGGCATTTTGCGCCCATGACCTGCTGAGCATGCGCGGTTCCGAGCGTCGCAAGAATCGCCCATACTGATGCAAGTAGTTTTGCTTTGTTCATTTCGATTTATTTCCCGTAAATGAGATCCCCGGCTCTGTGGCCGCGACCAACGCACTCGCGGATGTCGATGTCGAGGCCACACCAACCGACGCGGGCCGCTCGCAGCATCGTTTGCTAGTCGAATTCCGGGTCAACGATGTAGCCGCCACCGCGGCCAGCAACTGCGGTCGGGCGCGCGCGAAGCGAATACTTGAATGTCTGCCACGTAATCCTTCGACGTAGCAGAAGTCGCCCGACGTTGAATGCGTAACGGACGATCACGCTCATCCCAGAATGGCGACCGACGTGAAGCTCCTGCCCCGGCGACGGCCCCATGTCGTTTCTCAGGCCCGGCTGCCGAGCGCGCGCTCGATCTTACGATCGGTCTTGTACTGGCCGAGTGCGAAAACGGACCAGATAGCGGCGGGGATCCAGCCGATCAGCGTGATCTGCAGAAGCAGGCAGATGATTCCGTCGATCGGACGGCCGATCGTGAAAAACTGGAGCCACGGGATGATGATGGCGAGAAAGAGGCGCATGTTGAATTCCTTGATGGTTCGATGAGACCGCCGGTATAACGGCTCAACTAAGCAAATCCTTAACGGGGCGGGAGTGCGTCTTGCCTTCCGCCCCAACTTGATCAGTTGACGACAAGAGCGCCGCCGTTCCCCAGGCCGCCCTTGACGTTCTGCGCGCGGTACTGTCGAACTGCGCCAACGAGGTTGTTGAGCGAGTCGGTGAATGCGGCTACGACGACCTTGCCCTGCGCGGTCCGTGCGTAGGCACCGCCGCCCGCAGCGCCTGCGCCGCCCAAGCCGCCGGCGAACACGCCGGAGAGCATGCCGAAGTCGACGTTACGCGCCGAACCTTCGGCGGCCGCCAGTTGCACGCTGGAGCGGTTGTCGACGAGCGTCAGCATGGTCGACGCTTCCTGCGCCTTCATCGTGCCAGCGGCACCGGCGAGCACACCGCCTACCACGGGCACGAATGCGAGGAGCCCCGCTGCGCCGCCGCCCGCGTCGCGGTTGCTGAACGTCACGCTCGGGCTGATCGTGTAGTCGGCCGCGACCATCTGGCCTTTGTGCATTTTGGAGGTCTTGCGCAGTTCGCCCGATGCGTTCAGGGCGCGCTCGCCCATAGCCGTGCCGAGCGCGCGGCCGCGATCGACGATCACGAAGCAGTTGCTTTGCTGGACGAGCAGTTTCAGGACAGGCACCGTCGATCCGAGCTGGTATTGACCAGTGAGAAGGCCGTACCACGGGGCTTCCGTATCCTCGACGATGGCCACGGTGCCGAGCGGCGCCGGGCAGTGCTGCAGGCCTGCATTGGCGTTCTGCGACGCTTCGCCGGCAGCGGAACCGGTCGCCGCCGTCTTGGCGGATTGCGCGCCCGGCTGCATCTGTGAGCAAGCGGACAGCGCGAAAACGGACAGGGCGACGATGCCGATCATTTTGAGCTTCATGGTTCCTCGTTGTAGTCGTGAATTCTTGATTTATGGCGCAACGGCCGATTGAGCCAGCAGCGGTTGCGCGGCCACCGCGCAGACGCTTTCATGAGCGAAAACAAGGCTACCGGCCGTGGGCGCGTCTTGGATTCGGAAAGACGCATGTTTTTGCGCGTCTTTCCGTTTCTGCGGTGTCTAACGCCAGCGGCGCTCGAGCGGGGTCACTCGCCACCACACGCCGTCAAGGCTCGACGCTTGAGCACGAACGCGACGCATCGCCCCGCGCTTCACCATCATCCCGCCGTCCTTGACGAACCCCATGCCTTTCAATGCCTCAGTGGTGTATCGCTTTCTCAGCGTCGCGTAGATGCGAGTCATGACGACTTGCCGTCCGGAGAAGCCGCCACCTTCGGCGGGCAGTCGAAGCTGGTTCGGTCCCCTCGGATCACTTCGACATCTGCGCGGTTCGCCCGCACGAGAACGTCGCGCGACCCGTTTGTTTCGTCGAAGAGCCGTATGTACGAGCTTCCGCCGACCCCATGCCACACGGCGCGGGCGTCGCGCGTACCCCACTTATCGGTGGTCGGAAGCTTGCAGAACTGCACCTTCACACCGCTCGCCGTTGCGATCGCAGCCAACTGCGTATGCTCAGCATCGGAAAAGATCACAACTTGGCCGGGCGCTGAGCGCACGCCGAGGTTCACCATCGACAAATTCAGGAGAGCGGGGCGGGTGGCGACGAGCGCGCCAAAAATGGCCACCGCCAAGAAGACCACCGTGAGACGAATATCGCGCTGCTGCACTTTGGACGGAACGATCAGCACGATGATCGCGGTGATTGCGCCTACAGCAGCAAAGAACATAAGGGTCGCGTGCATGCGGGCGTCGGGGGACTGGTCTCTGACAAAAACGAGCAGATAGGCAAGGGGGAGTGCCACGAGAAACGACATAAAAACCATCGATCCGCTATCGACTGCGCGATGCAGCGAAGCCGCCGGCGGCTCCCCGCGCCGCTTGAGGCGGAAGTTGTTGGCGACAACGAGAAGCTTGAGCGCCCACAACGTCGAGAAGGCCCCGAAGCCGACGCCGATCAATGCTATGCAGGTGAATGAGAACGCGGCGGACGCCAAGAAGAACGCATCGCCCAGCGACAAACCCTCGGGCACGATGCTTTCGAAGTAGCAGTAGACGACCAGTATCAGACCGCCGAGGAGGAGGACCGCTTTCCATGCGGCCGCAAATGCAGCTTGAATGACGTCGATGAGCGACTTGATCAGTTTCATCGCGTCGACGGGCTCTTTCTTGTTGGGTTCCATGGGACCTCGCTTAGATGACGATAGCGACGCGAGTTCGTTCGCGTCACAAACCAGCCTATCGACACCACCGCGAAGTCAAGGAACCAACGCCGGCCTCAGACGCCCGCGAAAAGAGATGAGCCTGTCGTGGAACTGCTGACGGTTTCGGACGGGTAAAGCGTTGCACGGATACGCTGCTCGTCGGGCTTTGCTTTAGACTCAAAGCGGATCGTCCGGATGCCAGCGCTCGTCAGATATGCGTCCCGGACAGCGTCCCGAGCAGCATCATGGGTCCGATCATCGAGCTCAATGACGGCAAGCAGAGTCAGGCTCTTGTCGTACACCGCGAAGTCCACGCGTTTCTGCGAGATGCGGCGCAAGTCAACCATCCTTTGCTTGCCGGTAGCGCAGGGTTGGATAATCGCGGACATCGCGACCTGCGGGAAGATGCACGCCTCAGGCAGCGCGCGACGAAGTCGCCCGAAGAACTCCTTCTCGTTGGGTGTGAGAAGTGGCACTGCTTTGTACTTCGGTTTCGAGGCGACTGCTTTGCTCACGATAGCGAGAAGAAGCGCGACTAGAACGGCGATCAACGCCACCGGTGCGATATGGTTTGGCATGGGCAAACAGTGTCATTTGTTAGAGCGCGGACGGCGGTCGATCGGGACCGGTCAAAACCGCGCTCCCTGGGTCAAAGGGCGGTTATTGAACTATCGGGGGGCGACCGGCATGGCTAGCTGCTTTCGCCTTCGCATCGCTGGGGCTGGCCGTGGTAAATGACCACGTCAGGTCCATTGGATGCGCCGGCGCGCCCGTTGCAAAGGAGTCTGTCAGTACGCCAACTGCATGCACCGTGTACGTCGAGCTGGCAGTGAGCGGGGCGAACGGGATGCACATGGCGCCAGACGTCAGGTGCGAGTCGTTCTCGGGCGTTTGCAGTTGACACAGCACGGTGTTGCCGCCGCTGTCACCTATGCTGATGTGCACCGAACTCAGCTTCGAAAACAGCTTCCCCTGGATCGTGACCGGATAACCGGTGTTGGTCTGCCTGTACTGCGGCGCAGAGGCAAACGGGTCCGGGTCTTCATATGCGTACCAACTGGTAGGAACACCTGTTTGGCCAGCGTACGGATAAGCGACAACCTGCGACGAACTGAGGTCAGTGGTCTGATCTCCGAAGTCGATGTTGAAGGCCCCCCACGTCGCGCTGTTCACACTGCCTACGCCCATGCGCGCGTAGTCCGCCAGCATCGCCATTCGGTGGTAGGGAGCGTCAAAAATCAATTGGACTGCGGTCAGCGAGCTAGAGAATGCGCGGACATCACCCGAGATAGTTACCTCCGTTGCAGCGTTCGGGAAACCCACGGCCGCAATGCGGCCAAAAGGTGATGCACCCGTATAGCCCGGCAGGCCAGCGGTTTCGTAGTGGCCCATGGTCGAGTTCGCTACTAGGTACGCGGCGTGATTTTGAGATGACGTCGTTAGGCCGTTGTCGACTGCGATCGCCGTCGGGTAGCCGACGTTGTGGCGAACCGCGTTTGTGAACGCTATGCCGTCCACTGTCGCGTCGCCGGTGGGCGTAACCTGCTGCAGGTTGGACGCGGGAGGCAGGAATGTCACCTTCTGCGATGCGGCGACAGAGCCGGCTTCGTTGCCCGCGTTGGTGGAACCAGCGCCCGCGGGTTTGCTCGTGCTGTTCGAGTCGGAGGAACCGCCGCCGCACGCGGCGAGTACGGCGATGGTCAGCGCGGTCAACGCAGTGACGCGGACGGACGGCAATACATAACAAAATCTTTTCAAATCGAGCCTCGTTAAGTTCGTGGACGCCTCCACGGCGCTCTGATCGCTTCTTCTCTTCACCGATCCGGTCGCAAGCGCGCGGATCGTTGACAAACCAGTGTTGTCCGAAAAGCCGCTTGTCAAGGCGGTGGAGTCCCGCCTACCGCAGGGTCGCGCTGCGGACTATTGCGAATTCGGTATGCCAGCCCGGATCAGCATGAGCATGGTGAACAGAACGCCGGTTACTGAGCGGGCGAAAGCTACGATTTTTCGAGCGCCTTTCGCCCGTAACTGACGATGGCCGGCGATGTATCGTTCGCAAGGTTGAGCGCGGCCGCTGAACGGAGCAGAACCGCTAAAGGCCGCCGTCAAGCGACCGATAGAAGGGTTGGCGGGGCGTTGGCACGTCGAAGTCGCGGTTCAGGCCGCGAGTGAAAGCAAAAAACTGGTGAGGTAGATGAAAATGCTTGGAAACAAAGTTGTCGCAATCGCGTTGATGGTGGCTGTCGGCGCGACCGGTATTAGCGCAGCGACGGCCTTAACGTCGTTCTCTGCGAATTCGAATGCGACGCTGGCGGCGACGCTCATTGCAGTAACGACTAATCAGGTAATGCATGGTGATAGCGCTGAGGCGAAGGCGTCTGTAGAAAATGTCCGGGAACGGAAGCTGGAGGCGCAGGGCATGCTTGACTCGGCGGCAACCTCGCGGTCCGTCTTTTCATGGTCGATACTGGCATTTGGTTTGTCCTTGTTGCTGCTGTCGGCCTCATCGTTGAGAGCGGTACGTGTACTGATGAGGGCGCCGGGACAAGGCTCGGCCTCAAACTGACCGAAAAAATATCGGACAACGGGAAACCCGGAGGAAAAATGCAAATGGAGGTTTTTATGACGGCACTCGTCGCGCTGCTAGTTTGCGAGGCTGTCATAGCTCGGATGATGTGGCCCGCCTCCCTGCTCGGGCAAATCCTTCTCTTCTCCGCGCCCGCCGTGTTTCTGGCATGGCAAGTGACGCATCGGATACGTGAGCGCCGCAGCACTTAGAGCCGGAAAGCCTGAACGAAGATAACAACTTGATCCGCTGCCAGATAGACGCCGCTGATGACCCACAAACAACGCGCCGACATAGCTTCGCGTGGGTAAAATTGGACGCGTCTACCTTTCGCGCCGAGGTCCGCGCATCCGACTCTATGGTTTTCTCGCATCGACGATCGACGTATCTCCGACTTGGCGCAGTGGAAGCATACGCGCGCCGGAAGCGTCGCGTCATGAAAATCGCGGACAGTCCGGTCCTGTTCACCGTGCAGGCGGCTGACCCGATGATCATCCCCGAGGCGCTGTTCGCGCTGAAAGAGGGCGATTGCCTTTCTCCGAGCGACCTCGAGCCCATTGTCCCCGGTCTCGCCGACATGCCCAGCTCCTTCGGACCGGCGACGGCGGCGCACCCCCTGCATACGCTAACGACCTTGACCGATGGGATCCTCGTCGTTCTCGAGCTGGCACAGGAGGCGGAAAGGGATTGCGCGCGAGCGGAGGCGAAGCTACGCGGAACCCTAGCGCGGTTCATCGTGACGATGCTCTGGCCGCCGGGATCCGAGATCGACGCAGCGCAGCATGCCTTGGCAAACCGGCCGTTCGCATAGGTGGCGAGCTTCGACGCCGCAAAGATCCTCGTCTCGTTGAGCCGTTCACGCAGCAGCGCAAGAGGATGCCGGTTGAACGTGAGGCGCGTCCAGCGATAGGTAGTCGCTAACCGCCTGCGGCTCACTGGGTCGGCCCGGCTAGCCGCGTACACACGCGTATTTACATTTGTTCGTCGATCGCTTATAGTACATCCATTGTACACACGCCACGAGGAACGAGATGCAAACGACGCGAGTTTTCAGGAACGGCAATTCCCAGGCCGTCCGCATTCCTGCTGACCTCGCCTATGATCGCAGCGACCTTGAGCTTGAGATCGAACGCGTGGGCGATGAAATCCGCATCCGACCGGCGCGTCGACCGCTTGCCGGTGTGTTGAAGAAATTCGCCAGATTCAGCCCCGATTTTATGGCCGAGGGACGAGGCGAGCAGGAGCAAGCAGAACGTGAGGGCCTGTAATGCCGCGCTTCATGCTCGATACCAATATGTGCATCTACCTGATGAAGAATCAGCCCGAGCAGGTGGCAAAACGCTTCGCGGAATGCGTTGTTGGTGACGTGGTCATGTCAGCTATCACGTATGCAGAGTTGGAATACGGGGTCGCAGTTTGTGCAAATCCGGCCAAAGAACGGCGCACCCTCGCCGCGTTGATTGAGGACATTCCGGTGGCTCCGTTCGATGCTGCGGCGGCGGTGGCATATGGCCCGATTCGTGAGGCTACGCGCGAGCGTAAGAAGGACCAACTGGATAAGCTGATCGCTGCACATGCGGTTGCGCTCGATGTTGCTCTCGTCACGAACAACACAAAAGACTTTGTCAGTTATCCGGGCGTCAGGCTCGAGAACTGGCTTAGCGATTGAACACGGAAAACGAACCATGTCCAATTTGACTCCAGCGCTTGCTCTGCGGGCAGCGATTAACGTTTTGCGCGATTCTGCTGAGTCACGCAAGATGCCCAACGGCGAGCCGCTAACCGATACCGTGGTGCGGCTCCATTTGGACGCGGCGGACATGCTCGAAGAATCCTTGTCGGACCTTCGCGACCACGAGTGAGGGAAACGACGCATCGCATAGGAGATGAGACGATGGCTACTATCGAACTCCGGATCAACGATCGTGAACTTGAAGCCGAACTTACCGCTGGATTGAGGGTAATCGTTCGTGAACGCGATGTGGCCGAGGTCGCGTACTCGTTGAGTGAAGCGTTCGCCGCGCTGCTTCCGCAAGGTCCAGAGTATGTGCTCCGGTCGACCGTCGACGATGCGATCAGGGCACTGCTACGAAAGCACGCACTGCCCAATTAGGAAACGGAGAAAAAATGGACGCACTGTATGCCGCCGATGCGGCTCTGAAAGACGCCGTGCCTGCAGCCGTGCAACGCCATCGGCAGGCCGGGACGCTGACTTGGGCGCTAATTCATAAAATCGAGTCGGAGGTTCTCAGTGAGGTTGCATCCACCGGCGAACACAGCGCGCGGATGCTCGGCATGTTGCGGGCCTCTCCCGCGATGGGCTATCCAAATGACGAACGGCCGGTTTCGTTCGAAGGCCACGATGTGGTCCCTACGGTCTTCGGCGCTATCTACGCCGAATGGAATCGCATCAACTGACAAGGGCGTCTCGAAAATCCACCTCGATGTACCTGACCAGTGTGGCCGGCGCACTCGGCGTCGGCGACTCGACCGGGGATCCGGCGGGAAGAATGCGAGCCTGTGACGATAAGCGTCCCTCGGCTATAGGACACCAGCATGAGCAAAGAGTACGAGCTACAAACGGACGTATTGGGCACTATCGTCGCCGCAACGCCGGTCACCAAAAAGCACGCCGATTTGTTGACGACGTTCGCGACACGCACCGACTACCGGTCTCTGCGTTACGTCATGACGCGCGATACATACGGCCCATCACCGGCTCGAATCATTGATGCCGAGGGCCGTGAAATTTCGCCTGACTATCGAGCGTGGATCGAGGCGGAACTGGAGGTACATGGCGGTTCAGCACGCGCGGTATGGCTGGCGCACAAGGATGCGGGATACCTGGTCACCGAGAACGCGCTATTGCTTCATTACTTCGTTCACGACCGTGGCGGCAAACAGGACAACTTCGTCCAGATCGCAGTTTGGGAAGAGCAAGAATTCGTGGAGCGCGAGCTTCTCCCTCGCACCGACAGCTGGGGGTTGCCAGACGTCACCGACCTGCGACATGGGTCGAGCAGCATGGGGGCCGAACAGTGCGAACGACGCTCGCTCGGTCAGCCGCGGTATCGACTGCATGAGGTAATCGACATGCAACGGTTTGCGGAGCTTGCGGAGAAGCTTTACCTCGATCGACATCGCGTACGCGGCGATCGACGTGTGATCGAGACGGACTGCAGTACCGGTGAGCAGCGCAGTCTGACCATACGAGAGCTCACGCCCGGTTACGACCAGATGCAATGGTCCGGTCGGCGTTTCTTCGATGACTGGACGGACTCAAGCGCCGGCCGCCGCGGGGAGCGCGTCTGCCAACGCTGGACGTTTAACACCCAAGACTATGTTGACCAGCAGGGCGACAGAGAGCTGAGCTTCGTCCCTCAGTGGGCGCATACCCGCAAGGTCGCCGAGTTGAAGAACACGCGGGACCTCGACGTGTACAGCCTTTACGGGAAGCTCACGCAGTTCGACGAACGGATCGGAATGCCCTTCGCGTGGTACTTCTACGGGCTGCATGGCGATCTCGTGAAAAGTGGGCAGATGGAGCGGGTGCTAGAAGCAGCGGAAGCAGGATTAATCGTCTTGCCCGAACACGACTATCGTGTCCTACGACGTTGGGGCGATGCGTCCTACGGTTTCTGACGTACAGGGAATCCAAGGGTCTTCGCCTCGACCGAGTTCGGCCATAAGCCGACGGGCGGTTGGGTTACCGGTCCGCCGTTCAGGCGTCGGCTGCTCCTCCGCGACCGGTCGTTCGACTGTCGGAGAACGGTGAGACTACGCGTTTGCTGCTCCGATCGACGTCTTTTTCCTGATATAGTTGCCGCTGGCTGTCGTCGCCTGCCGCGCGCGCCCCTCCGGGGCATGACAAAGACGATGTTTAACCGCACCCACCCCATTCAATCGTCGTTGTTTTCGATGGGCGGTCCGCAAAGCGTGCACCGGATGTACCGCCCAGGAGAAGACAATGGACACTCAACAGTTGAAGCTGCTGGCTGCGGTCGTCCGCGGCCTTTTGCAGCCGTCGCACCCTTCCGTTAGCCACGGCCAATCGCTCGACCTCATCGCCGCGCTCCCAGGACTTCGTAACTGGCCCGAGGTAATGGCGTTTCCGGATCGCGTCGCCGCAACTGAACTGGACACCGCAGCAACCGGCCGCCTGGCGTTCCGCCTGAAAAAGCGCTTCGCGGTCGACTGGTCGCCGCAGGAACTGCTCGCAGCCCTGTCACCGCCCGGCTCGGTCGTCAGCCGAAGGGCTCCGCAGGTCTGGCCAGCGGGCCCCGTTCCCGGCGTCTACATCACCACCTCGCAGGATGCTATCGACGCCCTGCTGGAGGTCTACGAGGACGCAACCGACGGCGCGGTCGTCTACGCCGAACGTGCTGGCAATCAGTGGGCCGGGAGCATCGATCTGGGTGAGTACGGCCTATGGTCGTCCGGGCTAGACCGGGTACCCAGCGGCACGCTGCTCATCGTCGGGCCGTTGAAATTCGACCAGCAATCGTGGAATGACGCGGGCGAGCGGCTCGAGATGGCGTGCAACCATGCCCTGAACTCTGGGCATCGCATCGCCGTACTTGTTGACACTCCCACACCGGAAACCGTTCACCAGGATGTTCAGCTCCTTGTGACGTCGCGTCCTGACCACACGGATGACGACACGGCGTTGACCGGTGTTGTTACGGACGATGGGGAACTGGAACCGCGCACGCCGTTCGCGCGCCCCTGGCCCCGCATTGAGCTTGTGCCTTCCGCGACCACGCCCGACGCTTTCCCAGCCTCGATCATGGGCCCGCTTAGCGAGGCCCTCGCCGGGAAGACGAGCGGCCTGTTGCTGTTCGGGTCGGGGACCATCGACGAGCACCCAGCCATCCACCTGGTGGCAGCATCGCTCGCACTGACCGAGCACGCGGGCCCAGCGGCTCGTGTCATGCCCCGCCACCGCTCCACTCCGTCGAAGGATTGGGACGTGCCGGAAGCGATTCGCGCGCTGCCTTTCCTCCCATCGATCGAGAGCGCCTACGCCCAAGGGTATCGCCGGATCATCTACACACCGAGCTATAGCCGTTCTGACCATTTGCTGGGCGCGAGCAAGGACGCGCTGTTGATCAGCGGTGCCTATGGCAGTGACCTCGCGCAGGTGTTCATGGCTTCGTCGCGCTACGGTGGTGCAAAGGACGAGGAAAGCCTGCTGAGCCGCATTGTTGCCATTGCCGCCACTGTCGATATCAGAACCAGCAGCAACAGCACCGCGTCTGTCGCAGATCTTTACATCGCCAACGGGCGGGCACTCGGAACCCCAAAGCGCTTCAAGGAGGCCGACGAGTTCATGACCGCCCACCGCCTCGTGCGTTGGGAAGACGAGCTGACACGCCTGCTCGACGCGGGGTCGGTCACGCACGACGCCGTCAAGGAAGCGTTCCCGCGTAGCCATGGGATAGACGCCTTCCTGGCTGACCACGCGGCAAAACGTTCGGGCCAAACAGCGTAAGGCGAAAGGGGCGCGGCCTCTTTGGCAGACGCCCCTCCAGCGCCCACGAGCGGCTCCATGGACGTTGCCTGATTTCTAAACCGCCGGCGGGTTTCATCCGCCAGCGCGAACAACGTCGGCTGCGACCGGCCGCCTCGGGCAGTAGCCGGCCGCTTCCTACCGCTCGCCCAGCCATCTAGTGGTCACTCGGCCGGCCGGTCCACTCCGAAACCCGCTGGTTGTTGACGCGCGCTCGGTCGGCCTTTGCTGACGTTCGCCGTTTCACTAAAAAGCGGCTCGTCGGGACCTGACCGAATGGCCAGGCGCAGTCACGGTTTGGTTTGGCCTGCCTTGCGTACGCCCCCGTTATCGGGCCTCCGAGTGCTCCACCGGGCGTTGGAAGCCACGACGCTTGTCACGCCCTTGAGGCATGCGCTCATTGACAAAGGTACAAAGATTGGTACAATGATCCCCGTTGCACTGTTCAGCAGACACAGCATCTTTCCCTGTCCGGAAAGTCTCCGCTGTAGCGAGCCTCCGGCCTGACAATGATCTAATACTTGAAACTGATCCTGACGCCGCTTACGAAAATTGAACTGACACTGTCAAAGCTAAACGACTACTGATCTCGATACTGATACTTCTGGCGCTAATTTAACTCTCTATTTAACGATGACTATTGCCGGGATCGGACAGGATCCCTTGGAGCTCTTGATGAACATCCTGACTTTCAGCGAGGCGCGAGCCGGCCTGAAGCAGGCGATGGACGACGTTTGCCGGGATCATGAGCCTGCTGTGATCACCCGGCAACGCGGAGAGCATGTGGTATTGATGTCGCTTGACGACTTCAACAGCATGCAGGAGACCTTGCGGCTGCTTGAATCTCCTGCCAATGCGAAACGGCTCAGCGAGTCTATCGCCCAATTCAATGCTGGCAAGACCTCCATTCGAGGTTTGAGCAATGAACCAGCAGAAAAAGAAGGCCCGGAACAAAGCCGAGGCCGTAAGCGCAGTTAAGGTTGCGTGGTCTGACCACGCATGGGATGACTACCTGTTCTGGCAAAAAACCGACATGGCAGTCGTCCGCGAGATCAACGGTTTGCTAGAAGAGATATCGCGCGATCCGTTTCGAGGAACCGGCAAACCCGAGCCCTTGAAAGGAAGTCTTACTGGCTTCTGGTCTCGCCGAATCACCAAAGGCGATCGCTTGGTGTACGTGGTTCAAGCCGGTGTAATTCACGTGATGCAATGCCGCTATCACTATTAACGGCTCTTTTGAAAAAGCAGTGGGTAACGGGGCTCACGAGGCATGCGGGTTGAAGGCGGAGAAGTCGAGCTTGCCAGCAATCAGAAAGAGGACCGTGCGCATCGTCGTGAAGCGCGTGTAACCGCGGGCCTTTCGCTTGGCCGCTTGAAACAAACCGTTGATGGCTTCGATGAAACCGTTGGTCTGCCGGGTCTGAGTCCAGGCGATGATGCCGTCGAAGTGCCGACGAATCAGGCGCGCGACGTCCTTCATCGGTTCGACCTTTGAGCGCATGACGTTGGTGCACCACTGCCGCAACATCGCGGAGACGACATGGATTTGCTTGCGTTCGAGAATCTCTCGCAGTTGCTCGCGATACAGCCATGCGCGGGCGGTGCGCTTGGTGGCGTACCGCCTGACGAGCGCCTCGAGGTCGGTCAATTGCGCAAGATTCAGTTTGTTGGCGTCCTTGAGCAGCGTCCAGCGCATCCCTTTGAGTTCCGGGTCGGCTTTCTGTTGTTGGCGCCGTACCGTATCAAGCGCCGTGGACGCATGGGCGACGATGTGAAACTTGTCGAACGTCACTCGCGCATTGGGCAGATGTTCGCCCACGCCCTTGATGAACGCGGGCGACATGTCGATGCTCACGGTGGTGACTTGCTCGGGCGTGCCGTGGTGTTGGCTAAGGTACGCCGCAAAGCTCTCAATCGCCTGCGCGTCACGGCCGGGCGTGACGAACACGACGCGCCGCGCCTGCATATCAGCGAGCAGCGTCAGATACTGGTGGCCGCGCCGGTACGAGGTCTCGTCAATGGCTACCGTGCTCACGTCCGACAGGTCCGCCGACGCGAGCGTGAGTTCCACATAACGCGAACAGATGGCATGCACTCGATGCCACGACAGATTGACGATGCGCGCCACAGCGGCGAACGGCATCTGCTGCGCCAGCATCAGCACCAGCGCTTCGAACAGCAACGTGAAGCCGTCGAGTTGGCCGACCCAATCCGGCTGCGCGAGCCGTACCGAGCCGTCCGGCAAGCGCACTCGCGGCACCCGCACTTCCAGATGGCACTCGTGCTGGAAAAAATTGAGATGACGCAGCCGCTTGATTTGCGTGTCATGCACTGGGTGCTCGCCAGCGACCCCGGGGTAGGCGAAGCGGCTGCCGGCGACAAAATCCACGGCAATCGTGAGTTGCCGTTTGGCGGCATCGAAGTCGACACCTTGCACATACCACGGGGTCTTGATTCCCAAGGCGGCTTCAAAGAGTTGATTTGTCATCGCTTCGTCCCGCATTGCTGGTTGCAGCATTCTGCCCCAACCAGCCATGCCCCAGCTTGTCGATTCAAGGCGTCTCAAGGGTTCGCTGCGCCGGGCGCCCGCCCTTGACCCGCGAAACCACCCACTTGGAATTCAAAAGAGGCCTATTAACTAATGAAGGGCACCGGAGACGGTGCTCTTTTTTATGGCTTAGGGAATTTTCGAGCGTGCATCAAAAGCGCAGACGAAGTCAAGGTGCTGCGCAACGATATCCGAAACGCCGACAAACACTCTGCCGCGATACGTCCGCTGTACGTTCGCGACCGGCCATCGACGTAGCAATGCCGCGAACGTCGCGCGTGGGTCGCGTGCCGCCGATGACCGTCAGGCAGTAACCGGCTAGGAAACGTCATTCGTCCATCGCGTCGTTCCGCCATTCGGATGGCGCGTCAGCCCGCTAACGGTCATTCGATTACTGGAAAGCGATTAAGCGCACCAACTTATCTCGGATACTCCAGCTTTTTATCGTCGCGTTGGATGCGGAGGTCGCGTTACCAATTTGTCGCGAACCCGTATGGGCATACTTAGTGGCTAAACGAATCTTCTGGCCAGCTATTGCGCCGTCGTTCGAAGCACCCCTAGTGAGCTTGCCATCTTCGAATGAACTACATACCCTATTTCTAGAACCAGATTGCACGGCTCAACGTCGGCGCCCGTGTGTTGTGGCCAAGCGGGCGCTTCAAACATCGAAGTATCTATATAGATAAATACGTTGATCAGCATCAGAATATTTGGAGAAACACGTGTCCGAAGCGAACGAGGGTTCATCTATTAAAACAGGTAGCTGGTGGCTCACGGTACCAGGCATCTTGGCGCAAGCCGCAGTAGTCATCGCAGCGATAGCGGGCCTGATAACGACCTTGCACGAAGTCGGCATTATTAAAAGCAACAGCGGGTCAGCGTCCCCTGCGCGGGACGTGTCGGCGCTGCCATCGGCTGACGTGAACGAACTAAGGCGACGAGCGGATGCGTATCTAGTCGGGCGCGGACAGGTACCAAAGAACCTAAACGAAGCGGCGAGCCTCTATCTGAAGGCCGCCGAGTTGGGTGATGCAAAGTCGCAAAACTCGATAGGGGCCATGCTTCGGGACGGTCTCGGTGTAGCAAAGAACTGGCCTGAGTCTGTATTCTGGTTTCAGAAAGCAATGGAACAGAAAGACCCGCAATCCTATGCGAATCTCGGGTTCATGTACCAAACAGGCCGTGGCGGACTATCAGAGGATTACGCGATGGCGGCTGAGCTATACCTAAAGGGAACCGAAAAAGGCGATCCCCACGCGATGGGCTTATTGGCGTCGGCGTATCTCAATGGTCGGGGGGTTCCAGAAGACAAAGGTGAAGCACTTAAATGGGCAACTACTGCGGCGAAGTCGGGCGATCCAGTGGCGCAAAACGTTTTGGGCTTCATGACTGATGAAGGGTTAGGTGGACTCGCTAAGGACGAAAAGCAGGCTGTGAGTTGGTATAAGAAAGCTGCCGCACAGGGAGACTGGAAGGCACAGGCAAACCTAGCCTTTATGTACGCGGAAGGCGCAGGAGGTTTGACGAAGGACGATGCTGAAGCGTTGCGCTGGTATCGCAAGGCTGCGGACCAAGGCCATCCGGACGCGCAGTACGCCTTGGGCCGATATTACGACGAAGGAACTGGCGGTGTAGGCAAGGACGAAGCGGAGGCTATGCGCTGGTACCGCAAGGCTGCGGACCAAGGCCATCCGGAGGCGCAGTACGCCGTGGGCCTAAACTATGAGTCCGGTATTGGCGGCGTAACAGAGGACGACGTGGAGGCGATGCGTTGGTACCTAAAAGCTGCTGACCAAGGCCAGCCTGGTGCGCAGTACTATGTCGGCCTGAACTACGACTTGGGTGAGGGTGGCGTAACGAAGAGCGACGTGGAGGCGCTTAGTTGGTTCCGGAAAGCTGCCGTTCAGGGCAACGCAGCGGCACAATACGAAGTTGGCGTGTACCATTCTAAAGGACTGGCCGGCTTGGCAGTAGATAAGTCAGAGGCGATGCGCTGGTATCGCAAAGCTGCAGCCCAACAAGACCCTGATGCAATGTACGCTTTAGGTTGGTACTACTACAACGGGATCGCCGTGAAAAAGGATGAGACTGAGGCAGTCCGCTGGTATCGAAAAGCCGCAGAACAGGGAAGTTCCAAAGCTCAAGCGGTCCTTAATCGACTCAAGATCGGTTGAGATGCCCGCACCGTGTACAGCGCTTTTAGAGCTTGATTGGTGCCGAGAACCGAATTCGGATGCCTTTGAATTGCATTAGGGTGTATGGCCATGCCGACAGCGTAGCGAAGTGCGTCACGTGTAACGGCGGCTGGGGGTTATGCACATCGAGTCGGTTCCAGTTGACTGACCGCTCCACGTTTTCATGCGGCATTTGCTTCAGCTTGCGTCGACCGTCTGCTCAGGGTCGAGGGCGGTCCGTCGAAACAAGCGACGCTCAACCGCGTGTTAGAAGCGATCTGTGGGGCCGGGACCGCGCCGGGACAGAGCGACGGACACGGTGAGGAGATGTGGCGAAGATGATGAGGTTTGACGTGCCTTCCGACACGACCCTGTTGGCTGCGATTGGCGAAGTTGCGCTGAGGCAGGAGCATCTCAACTACACGCTGCGCATGACCATCAAGACACTGGCGCGCCTAGATCTTGGTGAGGCACTCGACGCTACCGCGTACGACGGTTCCTCGCAGCTGAGGGAACGAATCAAGAAGCTCGCGCGCCAAGAACTCCGCGAAGGCGTGCCCTTGCTCAAGCTACAAGCGCTACTGGAGCGCTGCAAGCGTGCGACGGAGAAACGCAATGACTTCATTCATAGCGTGTGGCTGAAGGAGCTGGACGCGGAGTCAGGTCGCAGACATTCGGGCGGCGCATCGCACGCATGGCCGACAGTAAGCGAACTGCGCGACCTTGCGGAGACGCTTGCGGCGCTGACGTTGGAACTGAACGAGGCCCGCTTGGAAGGGTACCTTCATGAAGCCGTTACCAAGAAAGAGAAGTAGCGGCCGAAATGACGGCAGATGGCAAAGTACCGGGTCCCGCTATACTGCACGTCCATACATGGCTTGCCCAGCAAGGGACAAGGGGATAGATGGATACCGGGAATGTGTCAGCGATCATCTCCGCTGTATCGGGCATCAGCGGAGTGCTGTTTGGCAATTCGTTCGTGGCCGTAAAGGAATGGCTGGTCCATCGCGGCGAACGCCGGAAAGCTACTGAATACCTGGCCATCATCGTGGTGTCGCACCTCGACCGCTTTGCCAATGGCTGTTCGCACGTCGCTTTTGACGACGGCACCGCGTACGGACGCCCCGCAGGCCCAGACGGTGAAGAGTTCACGCCGACCACAACGCCACCCGTTTTTCAACCACTTGATATTGACGTCGAGTGGAAGGTGTTGCCCGTCGATCTGATGTACGCGATTTTGCGACTTCCTGACCAGCATGAGCAGCTTCAGAGCTGGCTGGCTGGTATCGCAGAGTTCGACGACGACTACCCCGACCACACCGACTACTTTCGCAAGAGGAGGCGAGAATATGCGAGTCTCGGCCTCCAGGCCTCAGACTTGGCGCGGCAGCTCCGGAAGCACGTTGGGATGCCGCTTGAAGACGATCCTGCGCCCAACGGCTGGAACCGGGACCAGGAGCTGAGAGAACTGATACGACAGATCGACGCGGCGCAAGCTGAGCACAATCGTCGGCTCGCTGAAGTCACAGCGAAAACGCCTGCTGTCTCCACGCCCGAATAGGGGAGACTACGAGACGGTGCTTGTGTGGCCGTTGTACTTCAAAAGGGGCCATTTCGAAGGAGGCATGTCGAGCGGCCGGGTTGGGTCGATCTTGGTCAGCGGTGCCAAGTTCAGTGAAAATTTCGGCTCGACGTCGCCAAGTTGCCGAGGAGCGCGGTCATGTCAACGAGTCGATTTGCGACAAGGTGCTTTACTTCGCCTTCCTTCTGCCACACGCCATAGACGCCAAGCAGCGACGCTCCCAGCGCTTCCTTTCTAAACTTCTCGACGAGCGACGGCCAGACGATCACGTTAATTTGGCCGGTCTCGTCCTCCAACGTGATGAAAAGCACGCCGTTCGCTGTGCCCGGCCGCTGGCGGACGGTAACGATGCCGCATGCCTTCGCAAGCCGCCCGTTTGGATAGGTCGCGAGCTTCGAGGCTGCGAAGATCTTCTTCTCGTCGAGCCGTTCACGCAGCAACGCGAGAGGGTGGCGATTCAATGTCAAGCCCGTCGAGCGATAGTCGCTGACGATCTCCTGCGCCTCATTCGGCGCGGCGAGCACCGGCAGTTCTTCCTCGCGGGCAGTGGCGCGCAACAAGTCCTTGTCGGGTACCGCTGCCACCGCCTGCCAGAGCGCCTCACGGCGATTCCCCGATAGCGCGGAAAGGGCGTTCGCGTCCGCCAGCAACTGGAGGTCGCGACGATCGAGGCGTGCACGGTTAGCAAGGTCGTTGACCGACTCAAAGGGGCGTACCGCCCGCGCGGCTTCAATGCGTGCAGCCGATTCCTCCCGCATGCCGCGAATGAGCGACATGCCGAGCCGCACCGGCGCCATCGGGCCGTCGCCTTGAAGAAATGAATCCCAGTTGCTTATCGTGACGTCGATCGGCAGCACGCGGACCTTATGGCGCTTTGCGTCTTGCACAAGTTGTGAGGGCGAGTAGAAGCCCATCGGTTGGCTGTTGAGCATCGCGCAGAGAAACGCCGCCGGTTCATGGCACTTGAGCCAGCTGCTCGCATAGACGAGGAGAGCGAAACTCGCCGCGTGGCTCTCCGGAAAGCCGTATTCGCCGAAGCCTTGGATCTGAGCAAAGATCGATTCAGCGAACTCGCGGTCGTAGCCACGATCGAGCATGCCGTTCACGATGCGGTCGTAATAGTGCTGCAGTCCGCCTTTTCGCTTCCATGCGGCCATTGCGCGGCGGAGCTGGTCGGCCTCGCCGGCGCTGAAGCCAGCTGCGAGCATGGCGACCTGCATCACCTGCTCCTGGAAGATCGGCACGCCGAGCGTGCGAGCGAGCGCCGTTTCCATCTCAGGCGAGGGGAATGACACAGCTTCCAGCCCTTGCCGCCGGCGCAGGTACGGGTGGACCATGCCGCCTTGGACGGGGCCCGGCCGCACGATCGCGACTTCGATCACGAGGTCATAAAACTGGCGCGGCTGCAGGCGCGGCAACATGCTCATCTGCGCACGTGATTCGATCTGAAAGACGCCAACCGTATCGGCGCGGCAGATCATCTCGTACGTCTTCGCGTCTTCTGCCGGAATATCCTGCAATTCAAATGGCTCGCCGCGCTGTTTGGAGATCAGGTCCAGGGTGCGTCGAATCGCTGACAGCATGCCGAGCGCCAGCACGTCGATCTTCAGAAGCCCAAGCGCTTCAAGGTCGTCCTTGTCCCACTGGATCACGCTGCGATCGACCATCGCGGCGTTTTCGATCGGCACGAGCCGTGAGAGTTTGCCGCGCGCAATGACGAAGCCGCCGGTGTGCTGCGACAGGTGACGCGGGAAGTTCAGCAATTGCGATGCGAGGCTCGCCCACTGCTGAATGATGGGTGTCGAGGTGTCGAGGCCGGATTCAACGAAACGGTTGAGCAGGTCCGCACTGGAGTCGAACCAGTGGTGCGACTTGGCTACCTTGTCGACGATGATCGGATCGACGCCCAGTGCCTTGCCCGAATCCCGCAGTGCAGATTTCGGCCGGTAGGTGGTGACGGCAGCCGCGAGCGCCGCGCGAGTGCGCGTGTACTTGCGATAGATGTACTGGATCACCTCTTCACGCCGCTGGTGCTCGAAGTCCACGTCGATATCGGGCGGCTCGCCGCGTTCCTTGGAGATGAAGCGCTCGAACAGCATCGAGCTGCGTGCGGGGTCGACTTCGGTGACGCCCAGGCAGTAGCAGACCGCAGAGTTCGCCGCCGACCCACGCCCCTGACACAGGATTCCTTCGTTGCGCGCGAAGCGAACAAGGTCATAGACGGTTAGGAAATACGGCTCGTACCGCAGCTCGGCGATGAGCGCGAGTTCGTGCTCGATCTGCGTCTGCACCTTGTGCGGTATGCCTTGGGGAAAGCGGCGATGCGCGCCAATGTAAGTTTCCTGCCGCAGATAGGCGGTCGGGTTCGTGCCTTCGGGGATCAGTTCGTCCGGGTACTCGTAGCGCAGTTCATCCAACGAAAAGGTGCAGCGATTGGCGATCGTCAACGTCTCGGCCAGCGCCCGCTCGGGATAGAGATTCGCGAGCCGTAGCCGTGCGCGCAAGTGCTGCTCGGCGTTCTGCGCGAGCTCGAACCCGCACTCGGCAATCGACCGGTTCAGGCGCACAGCGGTTAGCGTGTCCTGCAGCGGCTTGCGAGATCGCACGTGCATGGTGACGCCGCCAGTGGCGACCACCGGGACGCCGTGTTGGTCCGCGACGTACTCGACGATCCCGCGGTGAATATCGTCCATCGCGCGGGCATGAAGCGTCAGCGCCGCCCAGCAACGGCCTTCAAACGTGCGGGCGAGCCATTCCATCTGCGCATCCAGTCGCTCCTCTTTCGCGGGATATTCCGGCGAGAGGATGACGAGGCAGTCGGGTAGACCTTTGAGGTGCTCATACGGCGCTTCGGGCCGTGCGAGATCGTTCGGCGTCAGCAGGTACGTGCCTTTAGATGTCCGCGTGCGCGCAAGCGTGATGAGTTCCGACAGGTTCCCATAGCCGTTGCGGTTCATCGCGAGCGCTGTGAAGGCGAGGGCGGGTGTGCCGTCGGCATTGGTCAACTCGAAATGCGCGCCGACGATGAGCCGGATATTCGCTTCCTTCGCGGCCACGTGCGCGCGGACGATACCGGCGAGCGAACACTCGTCGGTGATCGCGACCGCGGGGTATCCGAGCTGCTCGGCGCGCAGAATCAGTTCTTCCGAGTGCGACGCGCCGCGCAGGAACGTAAAGTTGGAGAAGCACTGCAACTCGGCGTAGCCGGGCAGCATGGATGTATACAGGTCCATCGCATCACCCGAACAGGCCGTGCAGGAACCATCGAGGATCTTCTTCGGCGCGACTGCCGACGCGCTCGCGGTAGATCCAGTAGCAGGTATGGTCGTCCGCTTCCGCGACGAAGTAGTCGCGCGTGACGAGCTCGCCTCCCCACCATCCCGCTTCGACGCGCTCACCGGGCGACACGGTGCGCAGCGGACTGCCGTAGAACGGCCGGTGCTGGCGCGTCATCAACTGGATGGGCGTTTCAAGCAACCATGAAGGGCGCGGCTGATCGCCGGGCAGCGGACAGCCTTTCACATCGCTCGACACCGACACCCAGTTCGATACGATCTCGGGCCGATGATCGGCCACAGGTGCCGCGCGCAAGACGTTCTCGTGGCCAAGACGCGCGACGAGCAACTCCATTAGCCGGTTGTGGTCGGCCGCGCTGCCGCCCGGCTCGGGGAATAGCGTGTCGGACGGCGGCTCGGCGGCTTCAACGTCATTCACTTCAAGTCGCACAGCGATGACCGCGGCCGCCAACTCGACGCGTCCAACCCGTTCTTTGAGCAAGCGCGTCAGGTGTTCCTCGTGCCACGTCGGCTCGGCGAGCGCCACCTCAATCGTCGTTGGCGGCAACGCCGCGCGCCCTCGTTCATGTTCGAGGTCGATCGAAAAGCGCGTGAGTGCCAGTTGCTTGCTCGCGAGCCAGCCGGTCAGTTGCACGATGAGCCGGCGCGCCACGAAGAGGACGGCTTCCGCGTGCTCGACGCGATCGGGTAATTCGACGCGAGCGTTGAACGACGGCGGCGTCTGGACCCATTCGTAGAGTTCGGGTGCTTCCCCAACGGCGCGATCGAGCGTATCCAGTAGCGCCGTGCCGCAGCGCTTTTTCAGACCGGCGCGCGGCAAGCGCCGCAGGTCCGCGACGCTCGTGCATCCGAGGCCGTCGAACCAGTCGGCGTAGCGTCGGGCTTCAAGAACGAGCAGGGCGGGCAAGCGCGGCAATTGACGCATCAGCGAGCGGATGGAGAGACGTCGGCCGCCGCGATAGCGGGCCATGAGCCATGCACTCTGGCCAGTGGGCGCGACGCTCATCCGCGCCGTGAAGCCGAAGGCGGAGAGCGAGGCGCGGATCGCGCGTCTGAGCGCGCGAACGCCACCGAATAAGCGCAAGCTCGCGGAGACGTCGACCAGCACCGTCTGCTCCTCAGCGATCGACACTTGCGGGCTGAACTGCATGAGGGCGGTGGACACGTCCGCGACCGCCTGCTGCTCCTTCAGTTCGTCTTTGTCGTGAATGCGCGCATCGGGCGCGAGCGTGAGAGCGCCGCCTTTGCGCATGCCGATGCGAACACCCGCCTCGTGCGCTGCCTGATCGAGCGCAACGACACGCTCGTGGTCGAGCACGACTAAGCCCACGCCCGACCCCAAGCCCGCCTCACTCGTGGACGACCAGTTCGGCTGGAAGACTTCTCGGCTGAGGTGCGGCAGATACACGCCGATCCACACTTGCATGGCGATTCAACAGGATAGGCGAATGGGTCAATCCAACGACAAGCGGCTCATCACGCGCCGGGCCGCGGCGCTTCACAAACTCCAATGAAACGCTGTCGCGCGCAGGGCGAACAGCAATGCGAAGCGGGGCAGGCGACGTATCGCTCGCGGCAGCGAGCGGCCGCACCATGAAGAACAGCGATTCGCTCGTCTGCGCGGCAAGGTGCAGGCGGCGTAGCGCTTCCGGTCGCACATGCGTTTGCCAGAAGATCAACGCGCCGAACGTACCCGTGCGAAGGATCTGCTCGCCCGCCCAGAGTGCATCGGCGGTCTTCTGGGCATGCACGACGTTAATCGACGTCTCAGGCAGGCCCCAGTACGCCGCTGCTTCGGGTTGAAAGCGATGAGGCGGCTGCAGGAAAGCAATGCGTCGTTGCGCGACAGCCTTGAGCGCCGGCAATAGCAATCGCATCTCACCAACGCCGGGCTGCTGGACCAGTAAGTCGGTGAGCGCGCCTTTGGGCCAACCGCCTCCCGGAAGTTCTGCGGCAAGCGTCTCAGATCCACACGGCACGACGTTCACGCGAGCAGAAGCCAGTTGCGAGCCGCGCCAAATCGATGGATGAATGTCTTCGAGGGCCAACGCTCCCATGTTCACCCCATACTGTATGTTTGTACAGTAGTCTACACGATGCGGGCAGCGAACGGTCCGGGGTCTAAGTCAGCGGCCCGGGTCTGATTCGATCGCGAAGGTAACTCTGTCGTTTTCGCGCATCAGTCGGGTAACTCCTTATCGAGTAGACGTTACCGAAATCGTCGTTCCGCACGCGCGGCGCGAACCAGAAAGGAAGCTGCAAGCGGCATGCCGCTGAGCAATATCTATCCGGTCTTGATCACCTGGATTGGTAAATACGCATATGACATACATCGAAAGAAGGAAATAAAACTTCCTTCGCGAACGATTGCGCGAGACGTATTTGCTGTAGCAAACGACTACCGCGTGTAACTAAATGTTGCAAACGACGGTCCGTAGTCAGACAATTCACTCGCGCCCTGACGAACGGCGCCAACGAGCAAGCCGAACTCACTACCTAGTCCGCCGCCATGATCCACGCCTCTTCTGACCTTGGTTCGATCCGCGAATTAAACCTGTCGTACCTGATGCTCGCGCGACGCGTCCTGGCGTCGGATTGCGAGGCGGCACGGTCGCATTTGGGTCTGTCCGCGGAAATGGCGGATACGCTGCTCAAGCTCTCGCCGGCGCAAACGGAAAAGCTCGCGTCGTCGTCACAATTGCTGTGCTTTTTCCGCATGAGCGCCGATGCGATGCTCGCGGGCCTCGCTGGTCGCAGCAACGAAGCTTCGATCTCGACCGCCACCAATGACGCTCTGCTGGCGGCCTAACCATGACCACGACCGTTTCCTCCAAAAGCCTGGCTGCCGAAGCTGCTCAAGTCATGCGCGCGATCGCGCTGATCAAGCTCGGCGCGCGCATGCAAGTGCTGGAATCGGAAATCCCGACGATTTCGCGTGAACGGCTAATTCGCCTGTATCGCGAAGTGAAGGGTGCATCGCCGCCGAAGGGCATGCTGCCGTTCTCGGAGGACTGGTATCTGACGTGGGCGCCGAACATCCATACGTCGATGTTTGCGAACGTCTACGCCTTCCTGGAAGCGAACAGCAAAGGGCTGGACCGCGTGGATCTACTGACTCGTGCGTACTCGCTCTACGCCGAGCATTTCGACATGATCGGCGAGCCGTTGCAGATGGACCTGACGCGCGCGTGGACCTTCATCCGTTTCAAGGACGCCGGCATCCTGCGTCTCGCGGGCTGCACGCGTTGCCGCGGCAAGTTCGTCACGCACGCCCATGAGCCGTCGCATTCGATGGTGTGCGGCATTTGCCAGCCGCCGTCGCGAGCAGGCAAGACGAAGGCGGCCGCAAAAGCCGCGCTCGAGCGCGACGCCGCCTTGCAGGCAAAGGCGGCCTGAGCGTTTATCCGCGAGCGGCCCTTGGCACGTTGAAGAGCCGCGAGTTCGACTGACGGGCAGCAACAGCGCTGTCCGCTGCTACTGCCGTCCGTCGGCGACGAAGCGGGGCGGAAAGACGATGCAGCCGGATTCGTCGCGCTCTAGCGGGATGTCGGGATTGTCGAGCATCTTCTCGACCTCTTCGACCTCTGGCAACGGCGGCCATGGCCATGCTTTAGTCGCCCATGACGGTATCTCGTCCTGACGAACAAAGCCGAATTCGTCTGGCTCGTCCCATATCGAATCGAACGTTTCGTCGAGAAGTTGCTGCATATAGGCGACGTGCTCAAGACGCATCGACCACCAGTGACGACGAACGCGGTCTTCGCCGGCGATTACGGTGCACGACTCAAGATCGAGCACGAACCGGTGCTTCATGTAGGGCTCGCTACTCCACAGCGATTCCCATTCTCCGACCGCATATCGTTGCATCGACGCTCCTAGTCCCAACCCCAATCGTGGCGCTCTTTCGCGCGGAGAGCCAATCCGAGAATATCCGGTAAGCCAAACGACGACGTCCTTCGTTTTGCTGCAACGAATTGGTCAACGAGTGCCGGCTTCACCCTGAGCATGCACATCGCTTTGAGTTCGTCATAGTCGAAGAGATGCATCATTAAGGGCCGGTTCGCGACCAACGCGCTGATCTCGCGACAGCGAACCGCCTCGCGAGCGCTCGCCAATCCGTACTTCTGACGCACCTGCTCATGGACGGCGCGACGCGCATCGATGCGGTCTTCTTTCGTCTTGTACTGCTCGAATACGTCGAACTCGATGTCCAAAAGCGCGAGGCTTATCTCGTTTCCTGCTTCTATAAATCTCGGCGGCACAGCAGATCCCTTCTCCCTAAAACTGTTGGTCAACGGTAGATGACGTCATAGCGGACGCGCCGCGAAATTCTTAAGGGTTTGCCGAAAAGCCCTTATCTGGACCGTCGTTCCAGAACCTTCAGCAGCCACGCGTCGACGGGGCGCGCGCTTGCTAGGTCCACGAAGATGGGCAGACTGCCGCCGACGATGTCGCGTGACTCTACGGAGACAACGGGGGGCTTCCATGGTTCGGCAGACGGCCGAGTGGTCGGCAGGTCAGCCGCATTAAAGTCGAGCGAGTATTCCGTGAAACTCCGGTCGGTCTCGACCACGACACGCGTGCGGTCCACGCGAATGCCCCGAAGGTCCTGGCCGACAATGCGGCCGATGACGACGTCGAGTTCTTGCTCTCGCGCGAGGCGAACGGTTCCTGCGTGGTGCTTACGATGCAGGTGGATCACAACAGCCGCTGTGGGTTTTTCTTCGAGTAGAACCAAGCGGTAAGTCGCGACGCGAGGCTCGCGTTTCTCATTCGCGTAGACGATGTCCCTGAATTGCCCTAGATACGCCATGCTCCCTCCGTTAGCTGCCGCGACACCATCGCCACGACTCACTACCGAGCCTACGGAACGGCCAGTGAAGTCAAGGGAAGCCGGCAAACCGATGAGCGTGCGACTTGGCGTCCATAATGCTGTCAAGCAGCCATATGCCGCCGCTAATTTGACCGACAAAAAATGGACAGCAGACCGCCTAAGCCAGTAGTCAAGCGTGATCCCGAAGGGACTCGTCGCCGCATTCTGAAGCGGCAAAAAGCCAGTTCGCCAAGTTCGGACTAGCCGGCGCGCGGACCGACGCAATCTCCGAAGTCGCGAGCTCCAACGAACGAATGCTCTACTACTACTTCGGCAGTAAGGAACTGCTGTATGTTGCTGTGCTGGAGGCCATGTACGCCGACTACGCGAAGAAGGAGAGCGAGCTGGACCTGAGCAGCCTGCAGCCTCGCGAGGCGATGGCAGCGCTCGCTACCTCCATCTGGGCGCATCTATGGGACAACCCCGAATGGATCGGGCTGATCAACAACGAGAACCTGCATCAGGGCCGGTACTTGAAGACTTCACAAAAACTCAGCGAGACGATCTCGCCAGTGGTTGAAGTCGTCAGGTCGATTCTTGCGCGCGGAGCCGATGCAGGACAGTTTCGTAGCGGAATCGATCCGCTGGATTTTTATGTCACGCTAGTTGGGATGGGCTACTACATCGCTTCCAATCGCTTCACTATCAGCGCGTTCACGGGCCGCGACTATGCGCGCCAGTCTGATCGGGCGCAAATCTGCGAATTGCACTTGGAGTTACTGGACGCCTATCTGCGTTCTACAACGTAGCCGCAGGACGCCGACGTATGAATCGGCACGGCTGCTGTCGACCGTTTTCGGTCGTCCATCGCCGCGCTATGTTTACGTCTCGTCGTGGCTGAACACCGACAGCTCTGCGCGCCTTCCGAGGTCCGTGCCGGACGTCGGAAACTCACAAAAGCCGTGAGTGAAGCCTTTGCAACACTCATAGCGTTCGCCTACATTGCTTCCAATGCTTTCTAGCCTTCGGACGGACGTACGTGCAACTTCGTTTGCGGACGCCAAAAGTCATTTTTGGAGCATTACATGACAGCAGATGGGCAGCCGGAAACCGGCTCCGCAATCGAGCCGGCCTTCTGCAACACGACGACTACGACATTGCCCAACGGCCTTCCGCCGGGTTGGTGTATGCAGGGGCCGGTGCAACAGGTCTCGCTCTGGTATGACAAGACCGTGTTTTTACTTAAAAACGAGTCAGACCGGACAAAGCGGGCAGTCATTCGACGAACATTGCTAAATGGAAAGCTCGAAGAGTTCACGTTTGACGTGAACTACCGGGGAGCCACAGACCAGATTGTTTGGTCAGGTAAGACGGACCGTGGAACGCTTGAACTGATCCGCGTCTCCGAGTCTCCGGACGACGACTCACTATCGGGATTGGTCCATATCAGCATGGAAGAAGAACCGCCTGGATACATTCGCAACAGATGGTCAGTGCCTGCTATGTGTCTGTCGATACCAAGCATTTGCCGCCGGGGGCAATGTCATTTTTCCGACGCGTCCTCGACCCCGGCCAGCGATTGACCTTTGGGTATGAAGCGACGGATAAGCTCGAATGGCGAGCAGCAGTTCTCCAAAGACATAATAGCCTGAATACTCCCTGGCCTCCTGCACCTTAAGGGCTCCGGTCAACTGATGTCGGCAAAGGCCGAATTGAACGCCTGCCCGCACGCCGTCCCGGGTTTCTGCGCCCGCAGACACGGGCAGGCGTCGAACAAACTTCAAGACCATGCGCCCCGCCTTATCAGTGTTCGAATGGCTGTTCACGGATGCGGAAACAGACGCACGAATGTCGAATGGCGGCCGCGACGAACGACCCTTCACGGCCGACAAGCGCCTCGCGGGCCGAACGTCAATGTCACGGCGTTAGCGATCGGCGTTCTGCCATTTCTGCGATTTATCGACGCGATCGCTCGGACCATTTTCGATGAAATCATCCTCAAAGGTCTGTCCGACCAGGTGATCGTAGTCCGCCGGCTCGCTATTCACCATGGCTCGGAACATCTGGATTAATGCGTTGCCATCTTGTAGATGTGCGACGACACACGAGCGGTGCGCAAAGAAACAGACTCGCGGACGGGCGGAGCCGCACTTCCGTCGTGCAGTTCGAAAGCAAAGCGATGAATCTCCTGATGCCCGTCCGGCAGGCTTGTATGTCCCCAAATTGTCGCTTTCATCCTTTTCGCTCTGAATGTGTTTCTTGAAAGTAAAGCAAGGTGGATGCCACGGCGGACTACCTGAATCTTGGTTCACGAGTCTCGCCTCTGCTTCACCCCTTTCTGGTGGCGAACGCGAAAGCCGAGCTCAGGGCTCTTTTTTGCTCCTATGCTTAAGCGGGAGATTGGCAATACGGCGCGCTGTGGCGGGCACCCGCGGACCGCGGCTCACGTCCCTTTGCCGGGAAGCCATTCGACCAAAGTTGTGAGCTCAAAGCCGCGACTCAGAGATGGACGTCCAACTGCCGGAGGCGACATGTTTCTGTGTTACCTGATTAACGCCGACAGCCGGTCCATAACCAAGGTGAATGATGGTTTCGACCGTGCAGCGGAGCTTACGGGCAGTGAATGCCCTGAACTCGCCGGGTTGTGGACCGATTTTGCGGACTCGACACTTGACGTTGCGTACTCGCCAGACGCAGATGAGCCGCCGTCGTTTCGCGTACGTCTGTCCTTTGGTGGGAAGACGATAGAGCAGGCGATTAGCGGAAAGGGTGTGTTAATCGCCTGTGGTGCAATCCCTCTCGAAATCGCGCAACAAATACAGACAGCGAAAGCGGTTGAGAAAATGGTCGAGTTCTCACACGCCGGCTTGATAGCCGTTGATAGGTGGCTCAAGGGTGGTTCCAGCGTGACGCGTGCGCCGGCTCGACGCGCGGATTCGACCGGTCGTTTGCGCTTGCAAGAAGACCAGGATGAAGCATCTGGCCAGCGATGACGTGCTTACGTGCGACGACGTTATTCGGTCAACGTATTGATCCTGCATTGTGGCCGAGGCCGGCCGGAAGCCACTAAGCTTGTGCTTCGGACGTCTAGCCCGGTCCGAGTGTTTGACGAAGGCGAGTAGCCGTGCGGTGGCTGGACAAGCCCATGAGATTGCTCACTTGCTCGTTAGTCTTGCCGCCTTCGATTAGCCGACGACCAAACGTATTTCGGAGTAAGCGCGGGCTCTCGTCGGCGGCCGACAAGTCCGCACGGCGTAGCGCTACGCGGACACATTTCAGCATCGTATCCGGCTGCATAGGCTTGCCGCCCGCCGTGGCGATGAACAGCCATTGCGTTGGCGGCTGAATGCGGCTGCGCGCTTCATGATAGCTGCGCAGTACGTCGATAGCGAAGGCATCGATCGGAACCCGTCGTGCTATCCGCGGCCCGTGCTTGTCAACGAAGACAGTAGGGCGCTCGCCATGCGTATCGAGGTCGTCGACGCGCAACTGCCTAAGTTCGGCGGCCGTGACCCCTGACGCCAGGAAGAGCGCCACGATCGCCGTGTTTCGCAGTTCCTTGAACGCCGCGCCTTCGGTTGCAACGCACACCGCTTGTAGCCGTGCATCGTCTTCTGGTGAAAGATAGATCGGCGTTGGCTCGTCTTGTGGCCAGTTCTCGTTGACTAACATCAGCGCGGCCGGATTATCGGTGCGCAGTTCGATGTTCACGAGGTGACGCGTGACCCGGTCAATCAGCTTCAGGTACCGCAGGCGAGTCGTCGTGCCGGGTGCGCAGTCCTGCACGAGTTCCGCGAAGAATCCATCGATGTGGTCCGCCCCGAAGCTCGCCACCGTCGCGCCGTGCGCAATCAGATAGTCGTTAAAGCGCGAGAACATCGAACGGTGCTGCACGATCGACTGGTCAGCAAAAGCGCGGCGATCCGCGCCCGTCGCTTCTTCGCGCTGCCATTGGGCGTAGGCGTCTTCGGGTGCAACAAGCCAAGTATCAGCAGGCATGGAAGTCGATATACTGAAGTTCGCTCAACCCAAACCCTACAGCGAAGCTAACGCTTCGCCAACCCCGAGCCACCAACGCGGGGGGTAACTTGGTCGACCTCGCTACGAATGGCGTCTAGGCAAGCGCCCGGTCCGCCGACAACGAGCCGCGCGGAGCACGCCAGCATCAGATTGACGCTCAGGCCAAAGTCCTCGATCAGGTAGCCGCCGGCACAAAAACCGCCTTCGCTCCCGATCGCCGCTGCCTTCACGCGCTCAACAAGCGTCTTTTCGGTGGAGCGATAGGCCCACACCGGTTTGTCGAGAGCGGCCGCGAAACCAACTTCAAAAGCCGTTCCGCTGTCTGGTTCGCCGGACCCGCGAAAGTCGTCGAGGTTCGCCATCACGATATCGGCCGACCGGATCAGTTCGATGTTCGCGGCATATATCCATCGAGCAGCGTCTTGCCGTTGGAGCGAGGAGGGCAGTTGCCCGTCGAGTCGTCGAGTGGATAGAGACCAACGAAGCCACGATCGCGGCAGAGCTGCTTGAGCTGCTCGCCGTGTTCCTTCGCGTCTCGGCGAAACACATCGAAGCCTGCGAGGTAGATGCGCGGCTCGCTCGCGGCGCGCTCGATCGGCAGCGGAGAGGGGTCGATCCTTCCTTCGCGGACCCGTCGTTTTATCCGGTTGAGCTGCTTCTTCACAGCCAAGGCGCTCTTTCCGAGACTGTTTGCAATCTGCTCGACCGGTAAGCCCTGATCGAGCAACTCCATCACTGCGCGCTGCGACTTCGTGGGATTTCTTTTGGGCATCGGTTCGTGGCGTCGCTGTGCGGCTACTAGATTCCTAGGAGCTTACCAATAACGCCCTTAAGTCAAGTCAGCCATACGAGAGGCGCAGGGCGCGTGTGTGGTCGTCGTTACCGGTACGCCCACGTCAGTGCCGCCGTAGAAAATTTCACTGGAGCGCGTGGGGTTTGGTGCCGATAGACACTGATCGCTTCTATCCCAGAAGCGGAGAGCACCGCGACCGCGCGATCGCACTGCCTTTACTGTTAAACGCTAGAAGCAAGAACAATGAAGAACTTGACGATTCGGGCGCGGCTTGCGCTCACCATGATTTTCCTCGGTTTTCTGCTGGCGCTGTCAGTCGGTTTCGGGTTGTACGGCATCGGTGCTACCTATTCATCGACCAAAGACATCTCTGAGAACTCGCTACCGGCGGTCAACGCCCTCGGCATATCAAACAACTACATCGCTCGCGCGCGGCTTGCACTCGACCGCTATGCGATAAATCCGGCGGACAAAGACGCGGGCGGGCTGATCGCACGAGCCAATGGATTCATGCGTCAGTCAGACGAGTGGTACAGCAAGTATGACTCCCTGCCGCGCGCAGCCGATGAGGATCAATTGGCAAAGCGCGTTGCCGAGTCTCGCGCCGAGATGCGACAGGCAATCAACAGATTCGGCGCTGCGATAGAAGCGGGCGACAACGAGGCGGTCGGCCGCATTGCTTTCCAGGATATGCCGACGTCGTACACCCGTTGTATTGAAGCCTTCGAAAAGCTGCAGGATTTCCAGATTGCCGATGCGAAGCGTCAGACGGCCGAGAGCGACGCCCGCGTGAAAGGGCTGCGCACCCTTGGGGTGTTGGCCTTGCTTGTTGGCGTAGCTACCGCAGCGCTCGCCTGGTTCTTCTTGCGCCGGGCCATCATGACGCCACTTGCCGAGGCGCTGAAGCACTTCGAGCACATATCGGACGGCGACCTGACGCACGAGGTGTCGATCAAGACGCACAACGAGATGGGCCAATTGCTTGCCGGCGTCGCCGCCATGAAAGAGAAATTGGCCGCCACTGTCAGCACTGTTCGGCTGAGCAGTGAGGCGATTGCCAGCGCTAGCAAACAGATTGCTGCTGGCAACACGGACCTGTCATCGCGCACAGAGGAGCAAGCAGCTTCTCTTCAAGAAACGGCCGCGAGCATGGAAGAGCTAACCTCCACGGTCAAGCAGAATTCTGAGAACGCCAAGCAGGCGAGCGGGCTGGCGGACAATGCCAACGTCGTCGCCAACGAGGGCAGCGCCATCGTCGGCCAAGTCGTCGACACGATGGCGGGCATTGAGGAGAGTTCCGCGAGGATCGCTGAGATCATCGGGATGATCGAAGGCATCGCCTTCCAGACGAACATCTTGGCGCTTAACGCGGCAGTTGAAGCGGCGCGCGCAGGCGAGCAAGGCCGTGGTTTTGCGGTAGTGGCAAGCGAGGTTCGAAGTCTCGCACAGCGCTCATCAGCCGCTGCGAAGGAGATCAAAGATCTAATCGAAAGGTCCGGCAACCGAGTGCAAGCCGGTACGGAACTTGTCGCGCGGGCAGGGGAAACCATGCAGCGGGTCGGCACTGCCATTCAACGCGTCACCGACATCATGGGCGAGATCGCCTCGGCTTCGAACGAGCAAAGCCGTGGCATTGAGCAAGTGAACCAAGCCATCTCACAGATGGACGAGGTGACGCAGCAGAACGCAGCGCTCGTTGAGGAGGCAGCGGCCGCGGCAGGTTCGATGGAGGACCAAGCGAAGCAACTCACCACCGCCATAGGAGTGTTCCGCACCGGTCAGACGCTTGCCGTTCAGCCACTCATTAACAGTGCTGCTCAAACGCCGCGCGCCGCACACGCGAAGAAGAGCGGCACGACGACGCGAGTGCTGAAGCCGTCGAGTGCACCGAAGCCGGCAGCTGTTGTGGCAGCGGCTGACGGCGACTGGTCGACGTTCTAAGCTTACCGAGAGGCACGGTGGAAAAAGGAAGAGTTCACAGATGGTAAATGCCAATACGCGTTTGTTGGTGGTCGATGACATGGCCACCATGCGTAATCTGATCCGAAAAATGCTTAGGGCTATCGGTTATACGACCATCGACGAGGCAGAGGACGGAGTTTCAGCGCTCGAGAAGCTGCGCGCGCAAGAATTCGATCTCGTCATAACCGACTGGAACATGCCGAACATGGACGGGCTGACCCTCCTGCAGGAGATTCGCAAGTCGGATCTGGCGGAACTACCGGTATTGATGGTGACCGCCGAAAAGAGGCGTGAAAACGTGCTCGCGGCGATCAGCGCCGGTGCCAGCGGCTATATCGTAAAGCCGTTCTCTGAGGCTGCCCTCGCAGACAAGCTCGCTCAAATTGCGCCGCTCTCGGCAAGCGCCGCACCAACAAATCACGGCGCATCCGTATTCGGCGCAATCTTCGATAGGACGATGTAACGTCGGTCCGACGCGTGTCAATCACGGAAACGCATGGGCGAGAGGGCACACTAACTCGGGCTCGTGGTGCGAGGACGACCCGTCCGTCACATGCTGGATAGCAGGATTTTCTCCGCTTTCGCAAGAAGCGCTCGCGCGTACTCGGATGCGAATATATCGTCGTTGTGGTCGGTGCGACCGAGAACTACTGGATTTACACGCCGCGCCTCACCAACAAACATCGAGCGGGCGGCGGCCGATACAAACGTGACATCCGCAACGATCCGCTCTGCAATGTCGTCGACTTCGCCGATTTTGACGCCTTCATCAGACACGATCGTCGCGGTCGCGTTGATGCCACGGCGGGTTTCGAGGAACGCTATGGACGAGGGGTCGATACGAAAAGCCATCCAAATTCTCCATCGGTAGCGGCCGAGCAGGATGCTTGGCTCACTACCTAGAGTACCGACGCGACAGCATTGTCAAGGCAGCGCCTGACGCGTCTTGGATGCTCAGTGGGAGGTGATTTTTCCGGCGGCGATGGCCTTCGCAAGCTCATCGGCAAGAGCCGCTTGCACCGACGCATGCTTTTCTCGCACGGTCTCGGCGTCCTTAGTAAGTTCTGGAAGATCATGGACCAGAGATGCGATCTCTGCATCCCGTGCCGCGGCCAACTCTGCCAGATTCTCTGGCCGCAATGCGTGTTCGAGGATCCCCGCGTCGATGCCAAAATGCTTGCTGATCGCTTCGCACGCATTTACGAGCGCGAACGACACTTGCTTTTCTTCGTCTAAGCCTTTGCTCTTAGGGTAGAAATAGCCGGCGTACAGAACGTCGCCAACGATCTCCGTCGCGACCCAGTCGGTGAGGTCTTCTTCGAACGCTCGCGTGTCGCTGCTAGCTGAAGCAAACATGCGGAGTGCGTCGGCCTTCGATACCTCTCGCGAATAGATCTCGACGCGACCGCCTCCGGCCTCCGCGTCGACCCATACCAAAGCTTTATCATCGTTCGACATTTTCGCCCCTCCCGTTGGGATTAGAAGAGTTCCTTCTGGGCGAGCGCAAGACCTATCGCTTCGTTTTGTTCCGCCGTCAGATTTCTCGCGTCGACGCGCTCCCGTTGATGATAGATCATCGCTCCATACACGTCGGCTAGGACCCTTGCTCTTGGGCAGACGGCGAAGTCATCCGTCGCCGCCTGGCGGGATCGCCAATAGTTGATGGCGTTCTCAATATCAGTGATCGTGTATTCGTTCATGCCGCTTCACGCAGCTTCATCAACTGCCAAAGTTGCTCACGAGTCATGTTCGGGTTCGCTGCCTTTGCCGATACGACCTCCGTAAGTTCGTCGTCCGAGTAGGCAGCGAGAACCGCGAGTTCGCCCGCATTGAAAAGCGCCTCCATCTCCGCACGATGTCGAGAGTCGGCGAAGCGCTCGTAGATTCGCACGTATTGGGCTGTGGTCGCCTCCGAAAGACCGTAGTTCAGTTTGGCTAGGTCCAAAAAGAACCTTGCCCCTTGTTTCCCAGCTGCGGCCAAGCTCGACCCTTCGCACTTAGCTTTTTCAACGCACCGATTGACGACTTCTTTCTTGGCTACCAATAAGGCTTCGCCAACTTTGAAAACGTTAACTTTTGGCTTCAACACGCGATTTGTTTCCTCTGTAATTGCCGTTGCAGGATGGAATTCATTGAAGGGACAGCCCGTAAACTTTATCGATGTTTTAACGGCACACCAGTCCGTTTCTTTTGTTCTGCGGTAGAGCTGCTGATGCAAATGAAAAGCGCCGCTTCGTAGGGCGGCGCTTTTCTTGCGAATCGATCGATTACTCTCTATCGGGAGGACCAAACCTGCCTAACGCTTTACGGCGCGTTCTGGTCCGCACTTCGTCCTCGCTAGGACTCTCGCAAGCTGCTCGTTGACGCTGCGGCCGGACCGTCCGGGAGCGTGATCTTCGGGCGCACCGCCGTTACTCTCGGTGAGGAGGGTAGGCGAAAACTCGATCAGCAAATTGTACACCCGGCTCTACAGGATAGGTTCACAGCGAAGGGACGCGTTCAATCTTAGCGCCACGTTCACCTTTTAACGGCTGGCTGGAACTCGTAGCGCCGCGGGGAACGACCCCTTTTATTTGCGTCTGCGACTACCACGTGGTAGAAAATTATGGGTCGGCAGTGAAGGCGTGGTTCTTTAGAGCATCCGGTCCTAGCATAGCGACCTGATTCGCGGCCGCATGACCCGCTTCCCAAACGGGAGAAGCTTGATTCTCGTTTGGGATAGTTCTACAATGGGAATCACAATATTCTCATTTGGGAGCCGTAAATCATGCGCTCGAATCCACCGCCCGGGCGCGATATGCCCACGCGTCCAGCACCGCATGCAACGAAGTCATTAGTTGTCGCTGGTGAATCCGTCGCCCAGACCGACGATATTGAAACGTTCCTGATCCGGTTCGACCCTCTCGAGCAGCGTCGGCAGATCCGCGAAGGCATGGAAGCGGCGATCATTGAGCGCGTTGCGAAGGACTTGTTGCACGTGCCGGTGCAAACGCTGCTCGCGAATCTCAACCTGCCGAGTTCAACGATCCTGCGCAAAATGGCACGCGAGGAGCGCTTGTCGCCGGCCGAGTCGGACCGCGTCGCGCGCGTGCTGTACGTGCGTCAACTCGCTGTCGAGGTGTTTGAGGATCCGGCGTTAGCTGCAGCATGGATGCAACGATCGAATGCGGAACTCGCGGGACTCAGCCCGCTTGAGGTCCTCGACTCCCAACCCGGCTACGATCGCGTGCGCGAGATTCTGCTGCGCGTCATTCACGGCGTATCCGCATGAGGCTTTACCGCCTCGCGAAAGAACGGCGTGGCTATTACCGCGCCGATGATCTGAGCGGCAACGGTGCGGCGATCGCCGGCGGCCGATGGAACCCGCGCGGAATGCGTGTCCTTTACTCCTGTTGCCACGCGTCAACGGCACTACTTGAAGCGCTGGTGCACATGGCAGGGTTGTTGCCGGCTGGCGGGTATTTTCTCGTGACGCTGGAAGTGCCAGACGCCGCCTATGACGCCGCGTTCATACCTGTTCTACCCGAAGGCTGGGCAGATCTGACGCGCGACCCCCCGGCAACTAGAGCGCTCGGCCGGCGATGGCTTGAGGCTGGTGAACAATTGGCGATGCGCGTACCGTCCGTCGTCTGCCCAAGTGATTTCAATCTGCTCCTGAATCCCATGCATCCTGAGATGGCGCGCGTCAAGGTCATAAGCGCAGAACCCTTTACGCTGGATCCGCGGCTATTTGGTCAAGCGACGCGATGAGCCACATCCCGATATCAGATTTCTGACGGTCCCCTGAGAAAGTAGTATTTCCCATAGAAATTGATGGGCATCACTTGCTTGCGTATTGTGGTCAAAGGAGCCGTAGTCAACTTCATTTCTACTCGTTTAGGACAACTACGTAAAGTGCGATAATACTATTTATGTTAAATTTATCCGCTCGCCTGATGAGTTGAGACGGCCTGCACTCGCCGCCTGTCAACGTCTACTCGTCAGCCGGCGCAAGCGCAGCCTCATAGTCTTGCTCACCGCGCCAAGGGTCAGGGTGCGCTTAGAAGCTTTCGCGAGGCTTCCGACTTCTGCGACCACAATAAAAGCCCGGAGCGATTGCAGGACATAATGGAAGTAGCTTGCCATGTTGTAGCAGACATGTGTTGGGGGGCTGCTCGTGAGTGTATTGCATTACTGACGAGGTGCGAGCCTGTCTGCCTCTACGCAAAGCGCCGTATCACAGAAGTGCGATTAACCGCCCGTAGAAATTCCCGTCATGTTTTCGGGCCTCGTCATTGCCCGCCGTTAGCACGCCTTGCCCACGCAACGACTGCATCAACCATCGGATGGTGCCGGCTAGGATTCCACGCAAGAGCGGCAGTGACAACCATGATGCGCTCCTGCAAAGGCCGAATAACGACATTTTCAGACGCAAGCTTCTGCATTGACGCGGGAACAAGAGCCAGGCCTTGGCCACATCCGACAAACGCAATCTGCGACATCACAGACCGCACCTCATGCAGCACTCGGGGAGCAAAACCATGCGACTGACAGACTGCCGTCAGGAAATCGAAGTACGCAGGACTGACTTGACGCGACGACATTATCAAAGACTCGTCGGCGAGAGACCGCAGACGGACCCGAGGGACATCTGCAAGTGGGTGATTGCGCGGAACCGCGACGGCGAGGCGGTCTTCCGCCAGCGGTAGCGTTGAGATTCCGTGACCGACTTTCCCGTCAAGCCTTACAAACGCGACATCAAGCTCCCCAGCTTCGAGGGCTGGTATCGCCTCTACGCTGTCAATCTCGCGGATGAACACCGTTAGCTCGGGATGGACGCGTTTCAGTGCCGCCAAGACTGCCGGAACCGTCTCTAACATTGCGGACGTGATTGCGCCGACGTGCAGCACGCCAGTTTGCCCCGCAGCAACCTCCCGCACAACGCGCTCGAGCCGTTCCAGTTGGTCCGCAAACTGCCGAACAGCCGGCAGGATGGCGGCGCCCGCGGCGCTCAGTTGAGTGCCGCGACGCGACCGGTCGAACAACGAGAGTTTCAGCGATTGTTCGAGTACCTTTATCTGCTCAGTCAAGGGAGGCTGCGACATATTTAATCGCGCCGCGGCCCGGCCGAAGTGCTTTTCCTCTGCCACCGCCAGAAACATCCACAGCTGACGAATTAGACGGAAATCAATCGTGGTCATGTTTGCACCCCGCACGTAAAGACGTCTGCAGCGAATTCGCTGATTGGTAAATCGTATCAGACACATATCGAAATGCGAATTTACAAATCAATTGTCGGAGCCGACCATGGGTCTCATCGGCAAACGGACCCACCACCATGACTTACGCGTCTACTCTTGAGCGACTCGCTTCACTCGATACGAACACTGTCTCCGATGCACTCGATTTTCTAGGCATAGCGGGCGCGACGTTTGGCCTTCGACCTCTTTGGGATTGTCCCAAGATAGTTGGCCGCGCTAGCACCATTCAGCTTGGACCAAAAACGGATGTTGTTCCCACGGTGCATCTTATTTCCCCGGTTATTGACGCCGTCTCGACGGACGACCGCGTTCTCGTAATCGGCGGTGGCCTTGAGGGAATCTCTTGCTGGGGCGACATCCTCGCGAACGCTGCGGTCGCCAAGGGAGTCCGCGGCTCAATTATCGACGGGGTGAGTCGAGACATCGAAGGCAGTGAGGCCGTCGGCTACCCGGTATTCGGCCGCGGTGTGACGATGATTAGCGCCCGTAATCGAGTCATTCAAGTCGACTCTGGAAAGCCCGTTCAGATCGCGGGCGTCACCGTCAATGAAGACGATTTCGTAATTGCTGACCGTTGCGGCACTGTATTCGTCCCGGCCGCGCGAATCGATGATGTCCTTGAGCTGGGTGAGCGTATTGTCCGTCGCCAAGACGGCATGGTCGCTGCGGTTCGCGCGGGGCGGTCGGTCGCCCAAGTCATGCACGACAAAGAATTCGAGGCCATCCGAGCCCAATAATCAATTCTTCTGGAGCAATATATGACGAATCCGAAAGCTGCAAGCGCAGAAGACCGCGAGCTCGTTGAACTTCTCGCCGGTTTGGATACGCCAGGCGTATCAGATGCGCTGGACAAGCTCGGCATCCACGGCCAAGCGCTCGGCATCGCTCCGCTAGCTGACTACACCAAGGTCGTTGTCGGACCGGCCTTCACTGTTAAGTATGTTCCTGCGAGCGTGCCACCTGGCACTGTTGGTGACTTCATCGATGACGTCGCCGAAGGTGATGTTGTTGTCATCGACAACGATGGCCGCACTGATTGCACGGTCTGGGGCGACATCATGACCCAATACGCAGGCCTGCGCGGCATCGCCGCTACTGTGATTGATGGGGTATGCCGCGATGTCAACAAAGCGCTGGGCGACGGCTACCCGTTGTTCACTTCCGGCCGCTTCATGCGAACCGGGAAAGACCGTGTGCAAGTGGAGTCGGTGAATTCGACGGTCGGCATCGGAACGGTGCGCGTCGCGTCGCGAGACGTCGTTGTCGCTGATGCAAATGGCGTCGTCATCGTTCCAAGAGCTCGCGCTCGAGAGGTCGCCGCCACGGCGCGGCAGATTGAAGAGACCGAGTCGCGGATTCGCGAACAGCTCGCACAGGGAAAGACGCTGGGCGAGGCTCGCGCTGCACTCGGTTACCACACGCTGCAGAGGAAGGGATGATGCCCGCGACCACGCAATTCGACCAGGGCGTTTTGGAACAAGCTCGGCAACTGGGCACTTCCACGCTCTATGAGGCTTCTGGGATTCCAATGAGCGCTGTCGACTCGAACATTCGAACCGTGTGGCGAGGCGCGTCCATCGCGGGCTCGGCGTACCCCCTCGAATGCTCGCCTGGTGACAACCTTTCTATCCACATCGCGATGGAGCGAGTGCCCCGAGGCAGCGTTCTGATGGTTTCAACGGGTGGTTTTGTTTTTGGGTACTGGGGTGAGGTTCTGACTGTCGCAGCCGAGGCCGCCGGTGTCGTTGGCCTGGTCATCGACGGCGGCGTGCGTGATATTGCCGCCTTGGTCGCACGACGCTTCCCAGTTTTCACGAGAGGTGTGTCGATGCGAGGAACGATTAAGGCAAGTTCGCCCTCTGTGGGTCGCCGAATTAGTTTCGCCGGTACACCCGTCGAAGTTGGCGACTTGGTCGTCGCCGACGATGATGGAGTTCTCGTGCTTCCGGCTGACGATGCACTGCGCACCGTTGCCAATGGCCAGGCTCGGGCAGACAAAGAAGCGAAGATGATGAAAGAACTCCGCGAAGGGCGCAGCACGCTTGAGCTCATGGGTCTGACGAGTTGGAGAGAGACGCGATGACCACGGAACTCAACACGTTGAATCGTTTCCTTGCTGCCGCGCGTCCGTCCGCCACGTACAAGGTAATCGACCGTGTCGCAGCTCGACGAACGAGCGGGGCCTCAATCATCTCGCTCAGCGCCGGAGAACCGGACTTCGATACGCCCGAGCACGTGCGCGACGCGGGGATTGCCGCCATTAAGTCAGGTCAAACTCGATATACCCAGGTAGCCGGGCTTCGAGCGTTGCGAGAGGGCATTGCCCAGAAGTTCGAACGAGAAAACGAACTTGTGGTCGATTGGCAAGATACGCTCGTGTGTAATGGAGGAAAGCAGGTAATCTTCAACGCTCTCGCGGCAACCCTCAATGAGGGCGACGAGGTCATCATTCCTGCGCCATACTGGGTTAGCTACCCGGAAATTGTTCAGCTGTGCGGGGGCGCCTCAGTCATCGTGCCCTGCACAGCCGCGACCGGTTTCAAGCTCACACCGGATGACCTTCACTCGGCCATCACCTCGAAGACGCGGTGGTTGCTTCTGAATTCGCCCTCGAACCCAACCGGCGCTGTCTACAGTCGCTCCGAATTGCAGGCCTTGACCGAAGTACTGTTGGCTCATCCCCAGGTGCTCGTGTTGTCTGACGACATCTACGAACATCTGATTTTCGATGACCTCCAGTTCGTGACGATTGCGCAGGTCGAGCCACGGTTGCGGGAACGCGTGCTCACGATGAACGGCGTATCCAAAGCGTACGCAATGACTGGGTGGCGCATCGGCTATGGCACGGGTCCGCGTTGGCTCATCGACGCGATGGAGAAGCTGCAGGGTCAGCAGACCTCCGGAGCATCGAGCATCTCTCAGCACGCAGCGCTCGCGGCACTGACAGGGCCCCAAGACTTCATCTTGCATTCTCGGTCCGCTTTTCAACGGCGTCGCGACCGAGTAGTCGAGCAGCTTAATCAAGCTCCCGGGCTTCATTGTCTCGTGCCCCAAGGCGCATTCTATGCGTTTGCTTCCTGCGAAGGCCTGATCGGAAAGACGACGCGTTCCGGTACGTATCTTGATGGGGACGAGGCGGTAGTGAACGCGCTGCTCGATGAGGCGGGCGTCGCGACTGTCCATGGCAGCGCGTTCGGGCTTAGCCCTTATATCCGGATTGCATATGCTCTCGACGACAAGTCGCTGGCGCGAGCGTGTGATGCCATCGGGGATTTTTGCGTCAATCTTGAGCGCTGATCTGACGCAAACCCGACATCACGGCAAAGGTCTTTAACCAGACAGGCCTTCCAAGACCTGTCGTTCATTCGCAATTCCATGACACGAGACTTCCAGCTGTCGTCGATTCCATTATCGGTAACTGGGACGTCGGTGCGCGTTTCAGCACTTTCCCGACAAGGGTCGAAGGCGCCAATTCTGTTTTTACACGGGTTCGGCTCCACCAAAGAAGACTACGCCGACATCGTTCAACACCGTGAATTCGAAGGTCACGCCTTTGCAGCGTACGACGCGCCGGGGTGCGGAGAGACCGAATGCGCGGACTTGGCGAAAGTCGACATTCCATTCCTAGTTGAAACGGCCCTCGCGGTCGCGGACCATTTTGGGTTTGAGCGCTTCCACCTCGTAGGACATTCGATGGGCGGTCTGACGGCGCTGATGCTATCGTCGCGGCTACCACGGCGCGTACTGTCTTTTACCGACATAGAAGGAAACATCGCGCCCGAAGACTGCTTCCTCAGCAGACAGATTGAACAATACCCCCGCGACAGCGCGTTGCAATTCTTTGACGACTTCATCGAACGAGCGCTTCACGCACCCGCATATGCGAGCGCCCTGTATTCCGCCAGTCTGCGGCACAAGGTGCGCGCCGATGCCGTTCCGGGCATCTTCAAATCGATGGTCAGCCTGTCGGACCATGAAGATTTGATGCAGAAGTTTCTGGGGCTCCCTTTCCCGTGCATGTTCATGTACGGCGAGCAGAACTCGAACCTTTCTTATCTAAGACATATAGAGCGTGAGGGTGTCGAGCTCGCCGAGATACCGCAGTGCGGACACTTCCCGATGTATTCGAATCCCGTGGTGATGTGGAAATCCATCGCTGACTTCATAACAAGAGCCGAGTTAGCCTCTGCTCGACGCGCGCGGGCAGGCATCGAATGCGCAACTCGCCGAACGATCCTTCATCACGCCACAATCCGCCAACGAAGTGATGACTGCGATGACCGCGAGAAACTGGATCACGCGCGAACCGGATCCCAATCATGGGCGCATCGTCGTGCTGCGGCTAACCGAGGAAGGGCGCGGCGTGTTGCGGCAGGGCATGGACGCCGTGCGTTCGCTCGAAGACCAGATGCTTAAGGACATTCAGGCGGCCGACGCGACGCTTGTTCAGAACTGCCTCGAGATGTTTGCGCGCAATCTGCGCGGCTGACGCTATCTCTTGTCAAAAAAATAGCGATTTCCATTTACTTCGGACTACACATTACTTGACATAACCTTATTCAACACATTTACATTATGTAGTGGCAAAGTTGTAATGTCCGTTTTTAGCCAAGTTCAAATGTCCGCTTTTGCTCCGCCTAAGCTATCCGCACGCCGGCTCTCCGGTGCCGGAGGTTTCGATGGCAGCGATCGAACGGATCACGATGACCATGCACGAACTCGACCGCTTCAAGGTCATTCAGGACGTAGCCGACGGCCGGCTCAAGCCGTGGCGTGCCGCAGAGCGGCTTGAGCTGACCACCCGACAGATTCGGCGTCTGGTAGCCCGTTTTCGTGAGCATGGGGCAAGCGGGTTGGTTTCGTGCCGACGAGCGAAACCGAGCAACAACCGACTGGATGCGGCGACGGCGAATCGAGCATTGGCGATCATCCGAGACCGCTACACGGATTTTGGTCCGACGCTCGCCTGCGAGAAGCTGCGTGAATGTCATGGACTGACCCTCTCGAAGGAAACCGTGCGGCACTTGATGACCGAAGCGGGCCTCTGGGTGCCGCGCCGTCAGCGCCCACCCAAGGTCTATCAGCCGCGTGCGCGCCGTTCGTGCTTGGGCGAGTTGATCCAGATCGATGGCAGCGAGCATCGCTGGTTTGAGGACCGCGCGCCGCAATGCACGCTGCTGGTGTACGTGGACGAGGCGACCAGCCGGCTGATGCAACTGCACTTCACCGCGACCGAGTCCACGTTCAGCTACTTCGAGGCGACCTCCGCGTATATCGAGGGTCATGGCAAGCCTGGGGCGTTCTACAGCGACAAGTTCTCGGTGTTTCGCAATACGACCGCGGGCCAAACCGGCAATGGCACCACGCAGTTTGGCCGGGCGATGTATGAGCTCAACATCGACACGTTCTGCGCCAATTCGAGCTCGGCCAAGGGGCGCGTGGAGCGCGCGCACCTGACTTTGCAGGATCGGCTCGTGAAAGAGTTGCGTCTGCGCGGCATAAACACGGTAGCCGCGGCGAACGCGTATGCGCCCTCCTTCATGGCGGCCTACAACGCGCGCTTTGCCAAGCCACCGAGAAGTGAGTTCGACGCGCATCGGCCGCTGCGCGCCGACGAGAGCCTGGAGCTTGCGTTGACTTGGCGCGAGCCGCGCAAGGTCACCAAGTCGCTGACTGTGCAATACGATCGCGTGATGTATCTGCTGGATGACTTGCCGGCCAATCGCAAGCTGATCAGTCGCTATGTGCAGGTCTGGGAGTATGCCGATGGGCGCATCGAGATCCGTGCCAATGGCAGGCTCATTGCGTCTCGCGCGTATGATCGGCTGGCAGAGGTCGATCAAGGCGCGATCGTCGAGCACAAGCGTCTGGCGCACGTGCTGCAAATCTCTCAGGCAATTCAAGCTCAGCGTGACGACCGGCGCATCGGCAAGGCGCCATCTCGAACGCATCTGGGTGGGGCGGTCAGAACTCAGAACCGCGTGCCCGGCACAAAGAAGCAGCGCGAGATTACGCAGGCCGATATCGAACAAGTGATTCTGCAACAGGCGCGACGCAACGACACGCAGTCGACCACCCGCAAATCTGGTAATCGGTTTGCACATGCCAGCGACATCAACGTAAGCGCCCTGCCTGATCAGGCGTCATCCTTCGACTCTACGTTGCTCGCACCCAGAAAGAGACGCCATCGAAACCACTGACACCCGGACATTTTAACTTAGCCAGACATCGGACATTTGTATCTGGCTTTGACACATTAGTTATACTAAGTTCCTTAGTACATATACAGGTCGAGAGGCCAGCGTCAGCATATCGAACGTCGAATCGAAACTAGGTGAAGAAATTTTTGAAGTTCTTCGGTGTGCCTCCAACGATAGCAGAGGAAATCGCCACCGGGCGCCGAGTCGGATCGTCCGACGCGATGACCAAGCGCCTGCAGATCCGCCGAAGTCCCGCCAATGCGCGCCCCCGGTTGAGTAATTCGGGACGACGTAGCTCGCCGCCCGATACTCGGTACACCGCGCGGCTATTGACAAAGTGCAACGGCCAGTCGTTCGCGGTCTTCGCCACGCGTTGACAAGCGAGGCGAGGAAGTTGTCTCTCAAAGGAACGGAGGTTTGGCAACGCGAGGCGACCCCTCGGTCACGCTCGGTTGTGGCATGGGCGCGGCGGCAAAAGCCTCATCCGAGCACTGGGCCAGCAGCCGTCGCGCGAATCGCATATGCCTCGCTGAAAATTCGGAAGCTCTGCTCGATGGTCTCACGCCCGATTGATCGCGTGATAAACACGATGCGCGAGCGCCGGTCATCGGATGGCCACGCATCGAGCGCAACCGGCGGATGAAAGACGTGCTGCACGCCATGAATGACGATGGGTTGCTCCTGACCTCTCACGTTCAAAATGCCTTTGATTCGGAGCATCGACACGCCCAGCAGGCTCATCAGCACATCGAGCCATTCGGTGAGGACGTGATCGGGAATGGGATCGTCGATGATGAAGCAGAAGGCGCGAATCTGGTCGTCGTGCCGGTTGACGTCGTGGTGACGGTGATGGTGAAGATGGTCGCGGTCCTGCGAGTGGCCATGCCCGTTATGATCATGATGCTCCTGGTCATCGAAACGCGCGTCGGCCAACCATTTCTGGACGTCCGCGATCTTCCCATCGACAGTGAATAGCCCGATATCGAGCATCCGCCGCGCATCGACTTCGCCGTGGCTCACGTGCATGACCTGCGCCACGGGATTAATCGCGTGGAGGCGATCCCGGAGTTGCGTCAGCGCCCGGTCATCGACAAGATCGGTTTTCGTCATCAGCAGACGGTCAGCCATGGCCGCCTGCTTTACCGCTTCGACGTGCGCGTCCAGCGTCGCTTCGCCGTTGCGGGCATCGATGGTTGTCGCCACGCCATCGAAACGGTAGCGCTCCTTCAGCGCCGGATGCGTGGCGAGCGTATGGACGATGGGCGTTGGATCGGCCAGTCCCGTCGTTTCGATCACGACACGCGCGAAACGCCGCGCTTCGTTTCTGTCGGCCGCATCCAGAATCGATACCAGCGTGCGCACGAGATCGCCGCGGATCGTGCAGCACAGGCAGCCGCTGCTCATCTCCACGACGACGTCCTCGCGGCTATGCGCAACGAGCAAATGATCCAGCCCGATCTCGCCGAACTCGTTGATCAGTACCATGGCATCCGCCATGTCTGGCTGCTGCACGAGCCGGTTCAGCACAGTCGTCTTGCCGCTGCCGAGAAAGCCGGTCAGCAAAGTAACGGGAATCTGAGCCACACTGCCTCCGATGTTGAGCGGTCTCGTCGCGCCGCCAGCGTCAAACGTCAATCGTCACGCGTCCAAAAGTCAGGCTTCTTCCGGTACGCCGCCCCACACCGGAAACGGGTCCGCGAAGCCGAGCCAGCCCGTGGGCCCTTCGGCCATTTCCGCGTCCGTCAGCAGGCACGCGTTCAGGCGCAGCCGCAGATCAGCCTCATCCATGTCGATGCCGATCAACACGATCTCCTGACGCGCATCGCCGACATGCGGGTCCCATTCTCTTTCGATAGCCTGAAGCGATTCAGGGTCGGTCGGCCAGTGCGCCTTTGGGACGGCAGCCCACCATAAGCCCGCCGCGCCGTGTCGGCACACCGCGCCCGCCTGCGACCACGAGCCTGCATAGGTCGGACGGCTCGCGAGCCAGAAGAAGCCTTTGGAGCGGATCACGCCCGGCCATTCTCCATTGATCAACGCCCAGAAGCGTTGCGGATGCATCGGCCGCCGCGCGCGCCACGCAAAGCTGCCGATGCCGTATTCCTCGGTCTCGGGTGTGTGTTCGCCGCGCATTTCCTTGAGCCAGCCGGGCGCTTCGGCGGCCTCCTCGAAGTCGAAGAGCTTCGTGTCCAGCACCCGATCGAGCGGCACGCGCCCGAACGCCGACACTTCGATGCGCGCACGCGGATTGAGGCCGCGCAGAATCGCCAGCAGCCGTTCGCGACCGGCATCGTCGATCAGATCGATCTTGTTGAGCACGATGACATCGCAGAACTCGACCTGTTCGATCAGCAGATCCACCACCGTGCGTTGGTCTTCCTCGCCTAGCGATTCGCCGCGCGACTGGAGACTTTCCTGCGAACTGTAGTCGCGCAAAAAGTTGAAGCCGTCGACGACCGTGACCATCGTGTCCAGACGCGCGACGTGCGAGAGGCTTTGACCGGATTCATCGGCGAAGGTGAAGGTTTCGGCGACCGGCAGCGGCTCCGAGATCCCCGTCGATTCGATCACCAGTTGATCGAAGCGCCCTTCCTTCGCCAGCCGGTTCACTTCCAGCAGCAAGTCCTCGCGCAAGGTGCAGCAGATGCAGCCGTTGCTCATCTCGACGAGCTTTTCATCGGTGCGCGATAGCTGCGCACTGCCATCGCGCACGAGCGCGGCGTCGATATTGACCTCGCTCATGTCGTTGACGATCACCGCGACACGCCGGCCTTCGCGATTGTTGAGAATATGGTTCAGCAGCGTGGTCTTGCCCGCGCCGAAAAAACCGGAAAGCACTGTAACCGGCAGTCGTGAGTCCATGAAATGCTCCTTGTTGCGCGATGCGCGTGCCGCGCGCGCATCGCTTCGAGTCGGAACGTCGGACATCAGAACGTCGTGCGCAGACCGACCATCACACTGCGCCCGCCTTCGGGCGCGATATCGCGCACCACGGAACTCGCATAGCGGATTTCCTGATTCGTCAGGTTGTCGCCGCGCACGTAGGCGAGCCAGTTGGTCGTGCCGACGTGGAACTTGTAGGTGAGCATCACGCCGAGTTTCGTGTAGCTCGCAGTCGGCAGATCGTCCTCGGGCACGCGATGCTGCGCCCACGCGTGTTCCATTTCCGCGCGCGCGCCGAACGGGCCGTACCCGTAGTCCAGCGCAACGGTCGCGCGCAACGGCGAAATGCGCGGCAGCGGCGAACCCGTGTCCATGTTGCGTGCGTGCGTGTAATCGCCGACGAGCGAGAAATCGACCCTGTGCGCGCCGTGTTCGTAGATGCGCCACTTGCTGTCCCATTCGATGCCGTAGAACTCGGCGCGCACGCCGCGATACACCGCTTCGTTGAGCGCGTCGTCGGTGCCGGCCGGGACCGGCTGATCGTCGTCGTCGACCAAACGGCCGGTGTTGTACTCGGTCAGATAGTTGCGGAAGCGGCTATAGAACACGCCGATGCTGCCCTTGTTCGGACCGCTCGCATAACGCAGCGACAAGTCCGCCGACACGGCCTTTTCCTTCTGCGCGTCCGGATTGCCGATCAGATACTGGCCGGTCGCATCGTGCGGGCCGTTGGCGAAGAGTTCGTACAGCGCCGGCGCGCGCTCCGTGTACGCGATGTTGCCCGCGACCGCCCACGCGGGCGTGAGCTTGTACAGCGCACCGAGCGATGCGCTTACCGCGTTGAAGTCGCGCGAGGTATCCCCCGCGAACTTTTCGTTGCCGGCTGCCGTCGGGTCATGCTTCACATGTTCATATCGAGCGCCCGCGCTCAGCTTGAACGCGTCGGTGACATTCCATTCTTCGAGGCCGAACAGCGCGACATTGGTCGTCTGCGTAGTCGGCACGAGCGCTTCGTCGCCGAGCGCGGAGAAGGTGTTCTGGCTGACCTGCACGCCAATTGCACCTTCCAGCGGCCCGATCTTCCTGTGGCGCGCCTCGATCCGCGCTTCATAACCGTGATTGCGGAACGTCGTGCCGGTCACGCCTTCGTCGATCTCCTTGTGCTCGTAATCCGTATAGCCGAAGTCGAACTTCAGTTGCGAGAACGGGCCTTGCAGATTGCGCACTTCGGACGCGAACGCAACGTGATCCTGATGCATGCGCAGACGCACGTCGTCCTCCGCGACCGAGCCGTAGTTCGCCTCGTAGCCGTTGTACGAGAGACCGGCGTACCCGTCCGCCCAGGTGTAAGCGCCGCCGACCGCGCCGCCATGCCATCGGCCGTCGCTGTTCGGGATGCTGCCGTAGGCGTCGTCCGCGTCCGGGCCGTCGAGCGCGCGTTGACGGTCCGAATGCGCGAAGCCGGGAATGCGCTCCTTGCTTGTTTCGCGGTCGAAGGCATCCAAGTGGAAGGCGAACTGGCCGTTGCCGCCCTCGACCATCGCCGCACCCGCGCGTGCGTTGTTCGCGCCGCCGTAGCTCGCATCGACCGCGCCGTCCACGCCCTTGATCGGCTCGCGCGGAATGCGATTGTCGATGGTGTTGACGACGCCGCCGATCGCGTTGCCGCCATACAGCAGCGCGGCCGGCCCGCGCACGATCTCGACGCGTTCGATGGTCAGCGGCTCCTGCGGCACGGCATGGTCGTACGACAGTGACGAGGCATCCCACGCCGCCACGCCGTTTTGCAGCAAACGGATGCGATCGCCATCCATGCCGCGAATGATCGGGCGGCCAACCATCGGACCATAGGTCGTCGTCGATACGCCCGGCAGACCGTTAAGGGTTTCGCCGAGAGAATTGGTTTGCCGGCGCGTGAGTTCGTCGCCGTAAAGCGCCGTCGCGGGCGCGATGAGGTCGCTGTCGCCAAGCGGGTTGGCCGTGACGAAGACGGGAGCGAGTGAGCCTCCAAGGACCGGAGAATCGCTCGCTGCCGTGTCTTGCGCTTGCGCTGCCATAACGAAGCAGGCCAGCGACACAGGCGTCAGGCGGAGGGCACGTTGGGAGAGGCGTCCGAAGTTGTTTTTCACGGTCGTATCGAGTTATTTCGTTTTCTTGGCGCCCGCACTATCAACGCAACAATATATCGTTGCATAATGTAGACGCGGCAGTCGCACCGGGAAACTGGGTGACCTCTCCGATGCGTTGACGCAATGTTATATCATTGCATATTCGACGTAAACAATCATTCGTCTCCACGAAACAGGCTACTGATGCGAAACGGATACGACCAGGCATTGATAAACGAACTCGAAGCGCGATCGGGGGTACTCGGTCACCGATCCACAGTGCTTCGCCGCCAAGTGCTTGACTTGCTACTCCGACGAGGCGGACATGCGTCGGCGTATCAACTCGTCAATGACTTGCCAACGATCGGGCGAGCCCCTTCTCCGCCGCAAGTGTATCGAGCGCTTGATTTTTTGATCGACCTCGGTCTGGTGATGCGCTTGTCAGCGACCAACACGTTCATCGTGACACCCGTGCCACCTGGAAGCGCGGTAAATGCAGGGCACACAGTTTTCCTCATCTGCACGAGCTGCAACGCAGTGGAAGTTCTACCCGGACCGGGTCTACAGCAAGCGCTCGATGACGCCATGGACGCGCTCAGATACCAATTGAAAGGCGGACATACGGAGGTGAACGCTATATGTGCTGCTTGCCAGGCGAAGTCAGATATCTCGAGGCCCAGACCGACCAAGACATGACGTTCGCCGACTCGTGACAGGCGTCCCTCATACGCCCTCTTCCACTGACAGACAATTGCCGCACGAAGCCGCCGTGAATGTGAAGCGGCACCCCATTTCTCGATTCTTTCTTGCCTTGGAGGCCTTTGTGAAGCTTGGTTTGATTGCGTCATCCGTCGCTGCAATGTGCGTTTCTTTGCACGCGATTGCTGCCCCTATCAAGATTGTCGCTGCTGAGAACTTTTATGGTGATGTGGCACGCCAAATTGGCGGGTCCCGTGTTCAGGTGACCAGCATCCTCAGCAATCCCGATCAGGATCCGCATCTCTTCGAAGCCAGTCCGAGTGTCGGCAAAGCGTTGGCCAACGCGAAGATCGTGGTCTACAACGGTGCAGACTATGATCCGTGGATGGTCAAACTGCTCTCGGCCTCGAGCGGCACGAGTCGTCAGACGATCGTTGTCGGCGAGTTGCTGCAGAAGAAAGCTGGCGACAACCCCCACCTCTGGTACGAGCCGGACGCCATGCCAGCCTATGCTCGCGAACTCGCCTCATCGCTGCAGTCTGATGATCCGTCGCATGCAGCAGATTACGCGAAGAATCTGCAAACTTTCCTGAACGCCCTCAAGCCGATTAATGATCGCATTGCTGCGATCAAGGCGAAGTATGCCGGCACACCTGTCACCGCAACCGAACCGGTCTTCGGTTACATGGCGCAGGCACTGGGCCTCGCGATGCGAAACGAGAAATTTCAGCTCGCGGTCATGAACGATACTGAACCGTCGGCGTCCGATGTAGCTGCATTCGAAGGCGACTTGAAGAGCCACCACGTACACCTTCTGTTCTATAACAGCCAAGCAAGTGGCGGGGCCGCGCAACGTATGCGCGATCTGGCCTTGAAAGTCGGCGTGCCAGTCGTTGGCGTGACTGAAACAGCCCCAGCAGGAAAGGCTTTCCAAGCCTGGGTACTCGACGAATTGAACGCTGTTGAGAAAGCCCTCGCCAAGGGGTCCCGTTAAATCCATCGAAGTGGTAGCTGGCCCTTAGGGCGACGTGCTTCCGCCGCCCTGCCCCAGCCGTGCCGTGTAGACCGCGCGCACTTGGGGGCTCGCCGACGAGTTGCAGCACTTACCCGACCAGTAAGCCCGCGGCAATCGGGCCGGCTCCGACGGTCTCCTCCCGCCCCGAGTTTTGCAGCTTGTGCACCGCCAGCGCCTGCGCGGCTAACGCTTCGTTGATTTCCATCAGATTGAGGTCGTTCACGCTCCAGCCGGCGCGTTTGAGAAAGCGCTTGGAAGCCGGCATAGGATCCATGCCCATGATCTTCGGATCGACGCCGGCATTGGCGTAAGCCTTGATGCGCGCGAGCTGCGTGAGACCGAGCGCTTCGGCCTTCTTCGCCGACATCACGATGACCGCCGCCGCGCCATCGTTGATGCCCGATGCGTTGGCGGACGTGACCGTGCCTTCCTTGCTGCACGCGGGCTTCAGGCCCGACAGCGCTTCGTGCGTCACGCCGTGACGCACGAATTCGTCCGTGTTGAACAGCAGCGGGTCGCCTTTGCGCTGCGGGATCCAGACGGGCAGATTTCATCGTTGAAACACGTGCAGCGTTTTAATTCGGCTTTCCTAAAAACATTGACAAAGTCTGCAGTAGCCAAAAACAGGGGCACCATCGCGCGACCATGCAGCTCAACCTCGTTCGCCAAAAAGCCGCTCGATGCCCCCGAGCAGGTGCGCACGCATGGCTTGCCGGGCGCGCTCGGGATCGCGTTGCGCGATCGCCTGCACAATCCCGCCGTGTTCGCGGATGATCGCTTCCTTGCGCGTCGCGACAGTTTGCGCGGACAGGTCGCGGATCAGCCTCACGGAGAGACGCATCTGGTCGGCGAGCGATTCCATCGTCAACGCATAGAAGCGGTTGCCGCTCGCGTGCGCGATGGCGATATGGAACGCGATGTCTTCGTCGACCCCCGGACGTCGTTCGTCGAATGCCTGCAGCATGCGCTGCTGGGCGCCGTCGATCGCGGCGTTCGCGCCTTCATTCGCCACCGATGCCGCCAGGGCCGCGCCTTCGGTTTCGATGGTCATGCGGAACATCAGAAAGTCGCGCACATCCGAGATGCCGGCCAGCGAACCATACGCGATGGCGGGCGGCGGGGCGCTCTTCGATTGCACGTAATGCCCGGAACCCTTGCGGGACACGATGCGGTTCTCCGTGCGCAACCGTTCCAGCGCAAGGCGCAGCACGGGGCGCGAAATGCCGAGCTCTTTTGCCATGCGGTCTTCGCTCGGAAGCCGCGCGTTTTCGGCGAAGCGGCCGTCGTCCAGCATGATGACAAGCGCGTCGTACGCGTGCCGCGTGAGAGAAGTCTCCTGATTCATGGCATAGACCGAAGCGGTGAGCAATAAGAAGGCTGTATAACAGCTTTCGCACACCGGGCGCAACACTCGATGTTTCCCCAGGCGCGAAGTAAAAGCTGTATCACAGCTTTTACTGCCCATTGACACTTGTTTTGGCTGAACCGGATACTGCGTCAATGCTTCACCCGGCACTCAGTCAACTCAGGAACTCAACCCAACATGTCGATCGTCACCGCACTCCGCACGCTGCGCATTCGCGAGCATCCCAATCTCATCTGGGTCGAACTCGAAACCAATGATGGCCTGACCGGCCTCGGCGAATCGTTCCGTGGCGCGGAGGCGGCCGAAGCCGTGTTGCACAGCCAGGTCGCGCCGTGGCTCATCGGACGCGATGCGCGACACATCGAAGCCGTCTCGCATCATCTAATGACCCCGTACGTCGGCTTCAACAGCAGCAGTGCGGAGACGCGCGCCGCGAGCGCCATTGATATCGCGCTGTGGGATCTCGCTGGCAAGCGGCACGGCGTGCCGGTGCATGTCGCGCTCGGCGGATGCGTGCGCGAGTCGGTGCCGGTCTACAACACGTGCGCAGGGTATCGTTTCAATACATCGGGCGCGGCACGGCGCGATATCGGCAGCACGGATGCGATGTCCGGCCCGTATGACGATCAGATCGCCTTCATGCGCGAACCCGGGCGTCTTGCCGAAAGCCTCCTCGAAGAAGGCTATCGCGCGATGAAAATCTGGCCCTTCGACGTTTTCGCGCCGAAGAGCAATGGCCATCTGCTGAGTCTGTCCGAACTGAAGCAAGGGCTCGATCCCTTCCGCAGGATTCGCGCGGCAGTAGGCGATCGCATCGAGGTCATGTGCGAATTGCACAGCCTATTCGGCGCGCATGCGGCGGCTCGGATCTGCAATGCGCTCGAAGATGTCGGCGTGTTTTGGGTTGAGGATCCGCTCAACAAAATGGACGATGCCGCCGCGCTCGCCGATTTGCGCCGCCGCACGCGTGTGCCGATCTGCGGCAGCGAAACGCTTGGCAGCGCGCGGCAATACCGCGATCTGCTCGCCGCCGATGCACTCGATATCGTGATGCTCGATCTGGCGTGGTGCGGCGGCCTGAGCGAGGGCAAAAAGATCGCCGCGCTGGCGGGCATGTACGCGAAGCCGCTCGCGCCGCACGATTGCACCGGTCCCGTCACCCTGATGGCCGGACTTCATCTCGCGGTGCACGCGCCCACCGCGATCTTCCAGGAAGTGGTGCGCGCGACGCTTGCCACGTGGTATCGCGATCTCGTCACCGAGGTGCCTGTGCTGAATCACGGCGCGGCGCTCGCGCCGACCGCGCCCGGCATCGGCACGGAATTGCAGCCGTCGATTCGGACTCGCGACGACGTCATCGTGCGCGAGAGCGGATCGCCTCGTCGCAACTGAAGCCTCGGACACTCACGATCGATACGATCCAATCGCCAATATTTCGTATGCCTAATCAATTCAAACGAACGTTGAAGGAAGGTAAGCAGCAGATCGGCATCTGGTCTTCGATTCCGAGTCCGTTCGTGACGGAACTGCTCGCCGGAAGCGGCTACGACTGGATTCTGCTCGACACCGAGCACGCACCCGCCGGCGTGCCGCAGATGATCGAACAACTGCGTGCCGCCGATGCAGCGCGTCCCGGCGCGGGCGGGCGCACGTCGGCCGTCGTGCGTCCCGCATGGAATGATGCGGTGCTCATCAAGCAGTATCTGGACATCGGCGCACAGACGCTGCTACTTCCGTTCGTGCAGAACGCGGAGGAAGCGCACTACGCCATCGCCGCCACGCGCTATCCGCCGCTGGGCACCCGCGGCGTGAGCGGGGCGATGCGCGCGTCGAACTTCGGCCGCAATGCGTCGTACCTTCATTGCGCACACGAAGACACGTGTCTGCTGGTTCAGGTCGAAACGCGCGAGGCGCTCGCCGAGATCGAAGGCATCGCACGACTCGACGGCATCGACGGCATTTTCATCGGGCCGAGCGATCTGTCGGCGAGCATGGGTCATCCCGGCGACTCGAAACATCCGGAAGTGGATGCAGCCATCTGCGACGCCATCGTGCGCATCCGCGCATGCGGCAAGGCGCCGGGCATCCTGATGGCGGATGCCGCACGCGCATCGAAGTATCTGCAACTGGGCGCGCAGTTCGTCGCGGTGGCGATGGATGTGGGCGCGCTACGCATGTCGATCGAACACAGCCTTCGGCAATTCCGCTGACGGCATCCATACCGACATATCGATAACACTTATCAGGAGACGGAAGCCATGAGCAACGAAGGCCTCGGCCGCGCCGGCGTGCGCGCGCAGTTTCTCATCGCGTTACTCGCGATGTTCACATGCGGCGTGTGCGACGCGTTATGCGCCGGACTCGCCGCTGATCTGCAGCGCGCTTACCTCGACGGCATTGACCGGGCGCACTCGGCCACGATGATCGCCAACGCACTCGGCTGTTCGTTTCTCGGCTTCACAGTGATGCTCATCGTGTGCAGTCTGCTGCTCGACAAGGTCGGCATGAAGGCGATGCTGCTGTTCTCCGGTGTGCTGTTTCTGCTCGCGAGTCTCACGCTCGCCTATTGCGGCACCCTCGGCGAGGGACGCAGCGTGTATTACCTGATCGTCGCCGGCATGTTCCTCGGCGGCGCGGCGCACGCGGTGGTCGAAGGCACGGTGAACCCTCTCATGGGCACATTGTTTCCGAAAGGCTCGACGCACTACATGAGCATGCTGCACGCTTACTATCCGGCCGGCCTCATCACGGGCGGGGTGCTGTCGGTGATGAGCAATCCTGCCACGCTGTCGTGGCACTACCTGTTTCTCGTCATCGCGGCCATCACCGGCGTTTACACGTTCATGACCTTCGGCCGCCAGTTCGCAGGCACGACGAGCACGCTGCTCGGCGTCAACTTCCGCAACCAGTTTGTCGAGTTACTGAAGCGTCCGAGCTTCTTCATGTGGTTCGGCATCATGCTTTTCACCGCGACGATGGAGATCGCGCCGCGCGAATGGATCGACGTGACCTTGTCGAACGTGGTCGGCATGCGCGGCATTCTCATCGTCGTGTACGTGGCGGCCTTACAGTTCGTCGGACGTCATTTCGCGGGCTTCTTCGAAACGCGCCTGTCGGTCGAAGGCTTGCTCGCGGTGTCCGCCGTGTTGTGCGCGGCAGGTCTGTTCGGACTGGGATATGCGCACTCGCCGGCCACCGCGCTGGTTGCAGCGACCTTGTGGGGCTTCGGCATCTGCTATGTGTGGCCGGTGATGCTTTCCATCGCGACGGATCGCTATCCGCGTGCGGGCGCGATCGGCGTCGGCTTCATGGGCATTGCAGGATCGATCTCGATCTATGTGGCGATGCCGTTTCTCGGCCGTATTGTCGATGCCGCGAAACTGAAGGCAGCCGGCGGTCCCGCGGCGCTCGCCGCCATGACAGCGGAACAGGTGCAGGAAATCTCGCGTCAAGCGGCAAGCGATTCCTTCCTGCTGGTGGGCGCGATCCCCGCCGCGCTGGTGATCGTGTTCGCAGTGCTGTGGATGCGGCGCGACAAGCGCGCGATGCCCGGTGCCGCCGGAGTCTACGATGCTTGAGCATCACGCACGCGATGGCTTTCTCGACTCGTCGGCGCTGCATCGCGTCTTCGCGAACGGCCGGGCGGATGCCTTGCTCGCAAGCAGCGTGGGTTCGGTGTTCGTCGCGAGCGGACACCGCACCTGGCTCGACGAAAAGATGCAGAGGTGGATGGCGTCTCCCTGCGGCGACGAATCGCCGCGTGCCGGATACGCGGTCGTCTTGCCGAACGGAAAAACCGGTCTGGTGGCAAACGGCGTAGCGCGAGCGGACGCGCAAGCCTGCGGTCACGACATCGTCGTGCTGTTCGGACGCGGTCAGCGACACTCCGCACCCGAGGCAGCCTTGAACGCCCTGCTGCACGAAATGGAGCTCGTAGGCAAACGCGTCGGCTGGGAAGCGCAGGTCACCCCGCGCGAAGCGATGGAACAGGCCGCGCCGATGTGCTCTTTCGTCGATGCCAGCCTTACCTGGCGCGTGCTCAAGTCGGTCAAGAGCGCTCGCGCCATCGATACGATGCGGCGTGTCTGCGCCATGACCGAGCGAGCATTGAACGAGAGCCTGCCGTCGTGGACCCGGCGCGACGATCCGCACGCGGCACGTCGCCGCTTCATGAGCCTCATTGCGGAAAGCGGCGCGGAGTTCGACCACTTCGCGTGGGGCATGGCGGGCGGCGGCGTATCGGTGCGCCTGCCGCCGCCACGTGATTCGGGCGCGTTGTTCTTTGATGCAGGCGCGCGCCTCGACGGATTTTATTCCGACACCGGCCTGACGCTCACGCACGGCGCATGCTCATCCGCCGACGAGCGACGCTATGCGGACGCGCTCGGCGTGCTGAACGCGGGCCGCGCGAAGCTGCGCGCAGGCGTTCGCGCGTCGCAGGCATGGCACGCGATGCAATCCGCATCGCCCGATTCGACGCTGGTCGCGCAAGGGCACGGCCTCGGCACGTCGATCCGTGAATGGCCGTTCTTCGGCGCAGAGACCGGGCATTGCGTCCATGACGGTATCGGCGAATACGAGATCGACCAGCCGCTGGTCGAAGGCATGGTCATCAATCTGGAAGTCGCCGGGCATTGGCCTGACGGCGCCTCGGTGCAGGTCGAACAGACGTTTCTCATCGAGGCCGACGGCGCGCGGCGGCTCGCCGATCAGCCGCGCGACCATCCGTTGATATTGAACTGAAAGTGAACGATTGAACACGATTCGAACCCCAGGAGAGATGATGGCTTCCAACACCGTGCGCCTGACGACGGCGCAAGCAATCCTGCGCTATTTCGGCGCGCAAAAGGTCTCGCGCGATGGCGCGATCGTTCCACTCATCGGCGGCGTTTTCGGCATCTTCGGGCATGGCAACGGTGCGGGCTTTGGCCATGCGCTGAGTCTCGGGGAGGGCCATTTGCCATTCTTTCAGGGCAAGAATGAGCAGGCGATGGTCCATGCCGCGATCGGCTATGCGAAGTCGCATCGATTGATGTCGACGCTTGCGGTGACGACATCGCTCGGCCCGGGCGCGACGAATCTTGTGACGGGCGCTGCGACCGCCACGGTGAATCGCGTGCCGGTGTTGCTCTTGCCGAGCGACGTATTCGCTTCGCGCCGTCAGGGGCCGATCCTGCAGGGCCTAGAAATGCCACAGGATTTCGGCATGTCGGCGAACGACACGTTGCGGCCCGTGAGCCGCTATTTCGATCGCATCACGCGAGCCGAGCAAACCATTCACTCGCTGCCCCATGCGACCGCTGCATTGCTTGATCACGCGAATGCAGGCGCGGTCACCATTGCCGTGTGCCAGGACGTCCAGGGCGAAGCGTACGACTTTCCCGCGCATCTGTTCGACGAACGCATTCATACAATCGACCGCGCAAGGCCGGACGCGCGTGCGCTCGGCGAAGTCGTCGCGGCGCTGACACAGGCGAAACGCCCGCTGATCGTCGCGGGCGGCGGCGTTCGCTATGCGGGCGCGGAGGCGGCGTTGGCCGACCTGAGCAATACGTATGGGATTCCTGTCGTGGAGAGTCTCGCCGGGCGCACGGGCGGTCGTGACGCCAAGGCGAATCTCGGCGGCATCGGCTTCATTGGATCGCCGGCGGCGAACGCGGCGGCGGAACGCGCGGACTTCGTGCTCGCAGTCGGCACGCGCCTGGCCGATACGCTGACCGGATCGCAGACGCTGTTCCAAGCTCCCGACCTGACGATAGCCGCTCTCAACCTGTCGACGCACGACCTCGGAAAGATGGGCGCGCTGTCGTTGCGTACCGATGCCCGCGAAGGTCTTGCCGCATTGTCACGTGCGCTGTCGGCGACGCCTTATCGGGCGGATGCATCGTGGAAGGACTTCGTGACGGGCGCGCGTGAAAAATGGCTGACGCAGGTCGACGCGATACGCGTGCATACGCAACCCGCGTTGACGGGCTTCGAGGTGGTGTCAGATATCGCGAATGCGACGGGCGCGAACGACCGCGTGGTGTTCTCGTCGTCGACGGCGATCGGTCATGCGCACGCGATGTGGAATGCATCCAGACACGGCGAACTCGACATGGAGTATGGCTTCAGTTGCATGGGTTACGAGTTGCCCGCGGCGCTCGGTCACGGACTCGGAGGTCAGGTACGCGGACGCATCGTCGCGGTGGTCGGCGACGGCACCTATCTAATGTGTCATTCGACCGAACTCGTGACCGCCGTGCAGGAAGGCGTGTCGATGATCATTGTCGTGCTCGTCAATCAAGGATGGCAGTGCATACGCGGTTTTCAGATGCATAACGTGGGCGAAGAGTTCGGCACGCAGTTCCGCCGCAAGGTGTCGGGCACGCGCGGCCTCACGGGCGAGTATGTCGAGGTCGATTACGCCGCCAATGCACGTTCGCTCGGCGCGCAGGGCTTCGATGTCCGCACGCGAGCCGAATTCAGGGATGCGCTCTCCAGAGCCGCGACGATCAAAGGCCCGGTGCTGATCGCCGCGCACACGAATCTCGAGGCCTTGCCGTTCGGTTCCGGCGCGTGGTGGGAAGTCGGCTCGCCGGATGCGCAGGAGCCGAAGACGCTTGCCGCGCATCGCGAGGAATTCGCGAAAAGGCGAGACGTCACCGCTGGTTCGTCTGAGTTCGAGGGAGACGTGACGATGCAAGGACAAGCACTCAGCTATTCACCGCCGCATTTGCCGAGCGGGCGGATGCGCGGCATGACGGCGATCGTGACCGGCGCGGGCAGCGGCGTCGGCGCGGAGATCGCGCGCGTGTTTCATGCGGAAGGCGCGCGCATCGTCCTGAACGGATTGACGGGCGCGAAGCTCGATGCCATCGCGACGGAGCTTGCGGAGAACGTGCACGTGTTGCCTGGCGACGTCACCGACGACGCCTATCTGGCGCGACTCGCCGCTTTCGCGGAACGATGCGCGGGCGGCGCGGTGCAGGTGCTGGTCAACAACGCGGGCGCGACGATCCGCGGTTCGCTCGACGAGACCACGTCCGAGAACTTTCGCTCGGCTATCGACGTGAATCTCGGATCGGCGATACAGCTGACGCGCCTGGTCGCACGCAAGATGCGCGTAGCGCGGGAAGGCTCGATCATCAACATGGCGTCGATTACGTCGTTGAGCGGCCTCGCGGGTGCGGTGGCGTACACAGCATCGAAGGCAGGTATGACCGGCGTCACGCGCGCGCTGGCGGTGGAACTAGCGCCGTTCAATGTGCGCGTGAACGCGGTCTGTCCGGGCGTCATCGATACGCCGATGACTTACGAACACGCCGAGTCTCAACCGGACCCGGCGGCGCATTACGAGATACTCAAGCGCCGCCAGCCGATGAACCGGCTCGCGAGCGCACGTGATTGCGCGCTGGCTACACTGTTTTTGGCAGAGCCGGCATCGTCGTTTATTACCGGCGCGTTTCTACCCGTGGATGGAGGGCGGCAGGCAGTTTGAGCCGCTCGTCTGCGGGATTGAACGCTTGATACGTCAAGGGTGTATCGGAGCGGTAACCGAAAGCGTTCTCCGCGCACGACGCAGTTGCCGTCGGTGAACGTCAGGTCGGTGCCCGAGGGAGCTTCGTCGAATGTTTGCAGGGGCGATGGGGCTCCGGAGAGGGCCCGGTGAGCGGTTGACTCTTGCATTTCAAGAAGAGACGTCCGGCCTGCCGGGTTTCGAACGGTGGCCATTGACAGTGAGCGGATGAAGCTCGCTATCCGCAAGCAGACGCTCGGCGTCATCGCCAGCGGACGTCTCACGGGAAACCGAACAGCCGCCGACGCCTCCACGAACGTCTGCTGGCGCAGCCGCGCGCGCGGTGACCCCGCTACAACGAGATTTCCCGCACGCCTTTCCGCACATGCTCCGCCTAATTTTGGGATGGAGCGTCACTCAATCTGCATCGATCAAAGACACCCCACGCCCACACATGCTTGCGGCAAAATCTCTGAGCTACACGGCCGCGTAATCACGCTCATCAACAACTGTCGCCATGTCACGGTCCATCAGAATCAATTCAGCGGCGCGATATCCCAACATCATCGCCGGACCGTTCGTATTGCCTGAAGGCGGTGTCGGCATCGCGGAGCAGTCGACAACACGCAGCCCGCTTAATCCGTGAACGCGCAAACGCGAATCAACGACACCCTCACCTGGCGCGCCCATCCGGCATGTACCCGTTCCGTGCACGCCCGGGCTCACGAGCCACTGTAGCGCTTCGGCAATCTCGTCGTCTGTCTCATAATACGTTCCGGGCACCACCTCCTTGACGATGTACGTCGCCAGTGCCGGCTGCGCCGCAAACGCACGCATGAGTCGCAGCATCTCGACAAGCGCCTTGCGGTCATCGGGATCGCCCCACCAGTTCGCATCGACCAGCACAGAATCAGCAATATCGGCAGACTGGATCGCCACGCTTCCTCGTGTTTTCGGCCGCAGATAGTAGCCGTTGAGCGTGAGGCCCGGTTGGTCCTCAAGCGCGCCGCGGCCGGGGTCGGCCTTGATTTGCGCCGACGAACGCATTGAGAACGGACCAATGCCGAATTGCACATCGGGCCAATGCGGCTGGGCACGCATCGATAGCAACGCAGTGATTTCCGGCGACGTGTAAGCCATCAAACCCTTGCGCGTGAGGTAATACTTGAGGACATGCTTCATAAGGCGCCAACCGTGGAACTCGCGATTAACGCCCCAGTCGTTCTTCATCCGGAAGGAAATCGAGAACATCACGTGATCGGCAAGATTGCGTCCGACGGCGGGCACGTCCTTTATCACGCGCACGCCTGCTTTCTCGAGGACATCGGCGGGACCAACACCCGAAATCTGCAACAACTTGGGACTCTGCAACACGCCCGCTGACAGAATCACTTCGCGCCTTGCGAGCGCAATGCGCGTTTCGCCGTTTTCGCGATATGTAACACCAGTTGTGCGCAATCCGTCAAAGAGAATGCGTTCGGCGAGTGCGCCAGTAACGACGGTCAGGTTGCTACGCCGCATGGCCCGCTTGAGGAACGCCCGATACGCCGATGCGCGACGGCCTCGCCGGTCGACGGTCGCCTGCGTATAGCCGATGCCTTGCGTGCCGGGCGTGTTTATGTCGTCGAGCACGGGCAAGCCCATCTGTTTGCCCGCCTGCAGGGCGGCACCTAGAACGCGCGAGCGAAACGGCAGTTGCGTCACCTGCAATGGGCCATTGCGGCCGCGTGAACGATGCGCGTTACGGTATCGGTAGCTTTCCATCTCGCTGAAACAACGCTCGACCTCGGCCCATGACCATTCGCGCATTCCCAACGCGCACCAGCCGTCGTAGTCGGCAGGCATGCCGCGAAGATACCAGGTCCCGTTGGTCGAACTGGAACCGCCGAGTCCGCGTCCATAGAACCATGTCTCGTTCTCGGGACGCCCCTTCTGCGCCTTGACCGGAAATTGCCAGAAGTACGCCGGATTTCCCCACATCTTCATGAAAGCACGCGGCATCCGCACGAGTTCCGATTCGTTGTCGCCGCCCGCTTCCAGCAGCAGCACGCTGCTTTTACCATCCCGGCTCAGGCGGTCGGCGAGTACGCTGCCGGACGATCCCGCGCCTACGATGATGTAATCGAAATCACTGCGCTCAGTGGACATCAAAAGCCTCATGTATCTGTAATCAAAGAATCGCCACGGCGCGAGTCCATCCGGCAGACGCGCCTCGAATCTTATGCGGGAAGCACGAAACGGTGAACCCGTGGTCGGGAAGCGCTTCAAGGTTGTGCAACTTCTCCAGATGGCAGTAGCCGATTTCCCGCCCGGCCTTGTGCCCTTCCCAGATCAGTGCCGTGTTGCCGGTTTCCGCAATCCGTTTCGCGGTGTATGAGAACGGCGCGTCCCAGCTCCATGCATCAGTGCCCGTCAGACGTACACCGCGTTCGAGCAGGTACATCGTTGCCTCGTAGCCCATGCCGCAACCCGCGCTAACGTAGTCGCCGTACCCATAGCGCGAACCTGCGCGCGTGTTGACGAGCACGATGTCGAGCGGTTCGAGCGCGTAGCCGATACGCTCGAGTTCCGCTTGGACATCGGCTGCCGTCACGACATAGCCATCTGCGAACTGGCGGAAGTCGAGCTTCACGCCGGGTTGAAAGCACCATTCGAGAGGCACCTGATCGATGGTTGTCGACGGCTGCGGCTCGCCGAATTGCGCGTCCATCGTCGAATGGAAGTGATACGGTGCATCCAGATGCGTACCCGAATGCGTTGTGAGCGTCACCCATTCGGCGGCGGCCGCTTCCCCATCCGGAAAGTCTTCAGGCTTTACGCCCGGCAGCATCGCGACGAACTCGGGCACCGTATCGGCGTGACGCTGATATGTGATCCTCGGCGCCAGAGGCGGAGGATCGGAGAGAACGTCGTTCTCGAGGTAGATCGATAAGTCGATGAACGTATGCGGTGTTTTCATAGCAATCCAGGTGAATCTCCAGGCATCACATCGCAGTGCGTTCTGGCGCAGACGCCCGCACCACGCGTTGATCGATTGCGCCGAATGGCGCGGCATCGCCGCCGTCGATACGTGCCTGCATGCGCACTCGTTCTCCAAAGCGCATGAATGATGTCTGCACGTTGCCTCGCTCGATCAGCTCGATCATCCGACACTCAGCGATGCAGGCCGAGCCCCGTCGTGCGTCTGCATTCGACACGGTGCCTGAACCCACCACGGTCCCGGCGGACAGCGACCGCGTTCGCGCAGCGTGCGCGATCAGCTGACCGAAGTCGAAGTGCATTTCGCGAGCATCGGGCTCGCCAAACCAGGTCCCATCGCGTTCCACATACAGGCGCATACACACACGGCCGTCTTGCCATGCGTCGCCGAGCGCGGCGGGCGTCACCGCAAACGGCGCGAAGCTCGTCGACGGCTTTGCCTGCAAGAAGCCGAAGCCGCTCTTCATTTCGCGCGGGCCAAATGCCCGCAGACTCCAGTCGTTGAGTTGGACGACGAGTCGAATGAAGCCGAGCGCATCGCGCGCCGACACGCCCATCGGCGTCGCGCCGACGATCACGCCGAACTCGCCTTCGAAGTCGATCTGGTGTGACTCGTCAGGCAGCGGCACGTCATCGCACGGTCCGAGAAAAAAATCCGATGCGCCTTGGTACATTAACGGCACCTCGCGGACATCGGGCACCGGCTGCATGTTGAACGCTCGCTCCATTAATTCGCCATGGGAAAGAAACGCCGACGCATCGCACCACTGAAACGTGCGCGGCAGGGGCGCGCGCGCACGCGTCGGATCGAACGCGAAGCCCTCAGACGCCCGATGGGCGTCTAAGGCTTCGCCAATTTTTTCGAGTCGATGCGCAACCTGCTCCCAATGCTCCAGCGCATACAGAAGGGTTGGCGCCACTCTCACCGCCGCCGCCGCACGCGTTCCGTCCGTCGACACCACCACCAACGAACCGTCTGCACTCCCGTCATCCAGCGTCGCGAGCTTCAATTTCATAGCTGTCTCCTCAATCAGAACCCGGTGCTCAGACGGGCGCGGCAAGCGCTAGCAGCGTTTCGCGCATGATGCGTGCGTGTTCCATGTGATCGCCCCCTTCGATCTCGATCTGCCCCAGCCGTCTTGAGTTCTCGACGACCATGCGGCATCGCTCCCAGCGGCGCGCATCGAAGCGCGCGAGCCTGTCGGCTAAAGCAAGCGTTCGTGCATCTTCGCGAGTGCATTCCTCTGCGAGCACGATCGCGTCTTCTATGCCGATACAGGCACCCGACGCCATATGCGGCGTCGTCGCGTGCGTCGCATCGCCGATCAGGACGACGCGGCCCGCATACCAGGGGCGCGGCATCAGCAGACTCTCGAGCGGCCGGTACACGATCTGCGAATGCTCGCCGAGCCGGTCGCGCAGCGCCTTCACTTCGGCTGCACCAAACGCGCCGAGTAAATCGCGCAGCTCAGCAACAAAGTTTTCGGGGTCGACGTGATCGTTCGACGGACGGTTCTCGGTCAGAAACAGATACATCAAACGCTGGGAGACGGGATTGACACCGACTTTCAGGCCCTCTCCGACCCACATCGACGCCGTTGCGATCTCCGCCGGACGCTCGAACAAGGCACGCCACACGCCCTGTCCGCTGTATGCAGGCTTCGGTGCATTCGGAAACGTGCGTGAGCGCATCGTCGAGTAGAGTCCGTCTGCACCGACCAAGAGGTCGTAGCGCGACGTCGTGCCGTCGCTGAACGAAACCTCGATGCCTTGCGCGTCTTCCGTCCACGAATCGACTGTGCAGCCAAGCCGCACATGCGTGCCGCTCGCGCGAGTCGCCTGCGCGAGGATCGCCGCAAGCGCGGGCCGCATGATCGCGCCGCCGCCCGGCACGTCCTCGCCCGCAATTCGCGGCGTCGGTAGCGCGCCGATCGGCGCACCGTCAGCGCGAAACACGTTCACGCCGTCGGCCGCATAGCCGGTGGCAAGGAACGCATCCAGCACGCCGAGCGTGCGAAACGCGCGTAGCGTTGCGCCGCCGAGGCTGATGCCCGCGCCATACGAGCGCCAGCCCGGATCGATCTCAACGAGATCCACCGCAACGCCGCGCTTGCTGAACTCGAGCGCCGCCGACATGCCAGAAAAGCCGCCACCCACGACGAGCACATGAGAGATTCCTTCAGGCAAGTTCATACTCCAGAGAAGTTTTCGTTGGATACCCACAGCTCACCTGTCTCGGTGAGCGTCAGCGGCACGCGTTGAAGTTGCTCGCCGACGCACGGGCCCTGGATGCACTGGCCGTTGTCCGGTTCGAATAACGCGCCGTGCCCCGCACAGACGATGTGCCGTCCATCAGCGCTCATATAGCCGTTCCTGCGCCATGCGAGCGGAACCGCATCGGCCAGTGCATAGTGCGGGCACGCGTTGAGCCACGCATCGACGCGCTCACCCCGTCGAACGACAAACAACCGGTCGCGCCCGCTCATATCGGGGTCGAAGCCTCGCGCCTCGCCGGGCGACAGTTCAACGAATCGGCACAGTCGTAGTGCAGCCGCGCACTCGCGGCTCAGCATGAACCGACGACCTTCGGCGGCGGACTGCCCGGCGCCCATTTCTCCCGATGCTGGAACAAGAACAGCTGCGATGCGTCCGCGCTCATCGGCGCGGCGCGTGCGACCCATTGGTCGTCGTGCAGGTCCATGTCCGCGTCGTACTCGACGTGACAGCCGAGCGGACTGTTGAAGTACCAAAACCAGTTCGATCCGAAGCGATGACGGCCCGGTCCCCAGAACGACTGGTAGCCCTTCTCGACGAAACGCGTGCCCGCTTGAAGCAGTTCGGTCGGGCCGCCTAGATGGAACGTGAAGTGCTCGCATCCTTTCATGAATGGCGGCGTCTGGATTAGGAACAGCGTGTGGTGATCGGCCGTGCCTGCTGGGCGCAGGAACGGGCCAACATCGGTGAAGCGGTCTGAGCACACGAAACCGAGACGCTCGACATAGAACGCTTCCGCCGCCGCCGCGTCCGGCACGAAGTACACGACGTGTGACAGCGAGCGCGGCTGCACGGACCTATCCGGGTTCACGCCCGGCACGTTCACGCCGCGCGTCTGCGCCGCGCCGGGTGCATTGCTTGTCTCAGCTCTGAGATCGAGCCGCTTGCGCACGGTGATTTGAAACGCGAGCGCAAATCCCATATTGTCGACGCTCGCAAGCGAGCCGTCCGCTCGCTGCTGCACTTCGCGATCCTTGCCGAGTTCGCCCGCGATGGCATCCAGCGTCGCCTGATCGGCCACACCGTAGACAGTCTCGCGCAACAGGCTCGCAGTGCCCATCTCTGGCGGCAGCCTCGCGTCGTCCTTTTGGTGGATCACGATGGCTGTTCCGTCCAGCGCTTCGAAGCGGCCGCCCTCTTGCGTCACGTCGAAGGGCGCGAGGCCGTAGTCGGTCAGGTATTGCGCGCACGCGGGGACGTCATCCACCCCGAAAACAAGTGCGTCCGGTCCGATGATGTTCATATCCTGAATCCTTTTGCTTTTCTTGAGTGACATCAAACGATGGCCGACTTGCCGCCCAGCGTCTGTGCGACCCAGTCAGCGATATATGCGCCCGCGTTCGCGGAGTTATCAAAGCTACTGTGCTGCACCCCGCCCTCGCGCTCGGTAAAAATTTTGAGTTCGCGTCGCGGGCTATTAACTAGCTGCTCGTATGTGCGTTGCGCCCAATGCAAAGGAATCTGCGAATCCTGTTCGCCGTGCGTCACCAGAAACGGCACCTTCACGCGATCGAGCACGCCATCGAGATGCACGCGTTCGGCGATCTCAAGGAAGGCGTCCATATCGGCGGCCCCCCATACCCAGCGCACGTGCTCCCAGTAATGCGGCACCGGGAAATCGCCCTCGCGCTGAAGACGCCTTTTTTGCACATCGCGCCAGTCATGATTTGCACCCCATACGACGCCGCACGCGTAACGCGGCTCGAACGCCACCGCCCGTGGGCAGAAATATCCGCCCAGGGACACGCCTTCGAGACCGATTCGAGTAGCGTCCACATCGTTTCGCTGTTCGAGCCAGTCTACGATCACGCTGGCCCAGTGCTCGCTGTCATAGCGCGCGTGAAGCCCTTGTAGACGCAGTGCTTCGCCGCTGCCCGGCTGATCGACGACGAGCGACGACACGCCGCGCCGCGCAAGCCACTGCGGCAGGCCCACTCGATACTTCAGTTCCTTGGTCGAATCGAGCCCGTTGACTTGCACCAGGATCGGTGCGCGGCCCTCAACGCCCTGTGCGCGCACGTAGAGCGCTGACAGGTGCGTGCCGTCGTACGGAATCGCCACGCGCTCGCAGTTTTCTCCGCTCAGCGCGATGCCGCGCGCGAACACAGCAAGAAAGCGCCGGTAGAGCTCGACGCGGCCCGCCGCGCCGTGCGCTTGCAGGCGCTCGCAGGTCAGCAGATAAATGGCAGCGCGGTTGTATTTGTCGCCGGCCGAAATAGGCCGGCCGTGTGCTTCGTCTTCGGCGGCGAGCTCGCACAACTGTTCCGCCATACGCGACCATGCTTCGCGGAAGTCAGCCGTTCCCGTTGCGTCCGGCTGCTTCGATGCCTCGATCAGCGGCGCGCACATTACTTCTATTTCGCCGATGCGTCCGCCCATTTCGAGCGCGAGATCGACCGCGAGATTCCAGCCGTAGTTGGTCGGAAAGTATCTGAACATGTTTGCAAAAGGCCAATGAAAAATGGTTTAGTGCGACGCTGCGTCGCTCAACGACAACCACACGCCGCCCGCACGCGACGACGCAAGAGCGGTATGAACGAAGCGCATGCCGTCGAGGCCATCGTCGATGTTTGGAAAGGCTGGCATGTCTTTTCCGCATTCAGCGCGCTGAGCGTGAATCGCCACGGCAAAGTCGCGGTAGAGATTGGCGAAGGCTTCGAGATAGCCTTCAGGATGTCCCATCGGAACACGCGTTCCGGTCGTCGCCGAAGCGCTTAATTCCGGCGCGCCACGTCGAATCAGCCGCATACTCTTGCCGAGCGGTGCGAACCAGAGCTCGTCGGGCTCCTCCTGACGCCACGTGAGGCCGCCCCTCGATCCATAGACGGCCAGTTGGAGATTGTTCGCGTTGCCGGGCGCAGTCTGGCTCGCCCACAACATGCCGCGTGCGCCGTTCGCATAGCGCAGCAGCACGTGCGCGTTGTCGTCGAGACGACGACCCGGCACGACGTGCGCGAGATCCGCTAGTAGCGCCTGCGCATTAAGTCCCGAGACGAAACGTGCGAGGTGATAGGCGTGCGTTCCGATATCCGCGATGCATCCGCCCTCGCCCGCCTGTGCCGGGTCGCTGCGCCACGCGGCCTGGCGATGGCCGCTTGCTTCGAGCGGCTCGCTTAGCCAGTCCTGCGCATATCGGACCTGGATCGAGTGAATCTCTCCGAGCGCACCCGCCGCGACCATGTCGCGCGCATGACGCACGAGCGGGTAGCCGCAGTATGTGTACGTCACGCAGAAAAGCCGGTCCGATGCACGTGCGAGACGCGCAAGTTCGACGGTTTCGTCGAGGGTTGCAGCAAGAGGCTTGTCGCAAAGCACGTGCAGACCCGCTTCCAGACAATCGCGCGCGATACGTGCATGAAGATGATTCGGCGTGACGATCGCAACAGCGTCGATGCCATCGCTGCGATTACGTTCGGCGTCGAGCATTGCCTGCCAGCTCGCGTAGGTACGTAAAGCGTCGATGCCCAACATCGCGCCCGATGCACGGGAGCGCACAGCATCCGATGAGAACGCACCTGCGACTAGTTCATAGCCATCGTCGAGCCGTGCCGCTATCCGATGGACCGCGCCGATGAACGCGCCCTCGCCGCCACCCACCATGCCGAGCCTGATACGTTTGTTCATACCTCAGTTCCTCTCGCTGTCGTGCCAGTTTTTAGTTGAAACCGAGGAGACGCCGGTTCGCCGCTTCATCCACACCCGACGCTGCGAAGTCATCGAACGTGCGCTTGGTAACTTCGATGATGTGATCGGCGATGAAACGCGCTCCTTCGCGTGCTCCAACCTCGGCGTCCTTGAGTGCGCACTCCCATTCCAGCACGGCCCAGCCCGGGAAGTCATACTGCGCAAATTTCGAGAACATTGTTTGGAAGTCGATTTGCCCGTCACCCAGCGAGCGGAAGCGCCCCGCACGCTCCAACCAGCCCTCGTAGCCGCCATAGACTCCGCGCCGGCCATCGGGGCGAAACTCTGCATCCTTGACGTGAAAGGCCTTGATCCTCTCGTGATACACGTCGATGAACGCGAGGTAATCCATCTGCTGCAAGTGAAGATGACTCGGGTCGTAAAGCACATTGGCGCGCGCATGGCCGCCAAGCGCATCGAGAAACCGCTCGAAGCTCACACCGTCGTGCAGGTCTTCGCCCGGGTGGATCTCGAAGCAGACATCGACGCCTACGTCGTCGAACGCATCGAGAATCGGACGCCAGCGGCGCGCGAGTTCCTCAAATGCCGTTTCGACAAGACCAGCGGGACGCTGTGGCCACGGATACAGAAATGGCCAGGCGAGCGCGCCCGAAAATGTCGCGTGCGCTTTCAACCCAAGACGGAGGCTCGCCTGTGCGGCGAGCATCATCTGCGAGACGGCCCATTGCTGCCGCTCGCGTGGCTTGCCGCGCAACGGCTCCGGACAGAAGCCGTCGAAAGCAAGGTCGTAACAGGGATGCACGGCGACCAGTTGCCCTTGCAGATGCGTCGACAGCTCCGTCACATCGATACCATGTTCCGCCAGCGTGCCGCGCACCTCATCTGCGTAGGTCTGACTCGTCGCCGTCCGGCGCAGATCGAACAGACGCGCGTCCCAGGTGGGAATCTGCACGCCCTTGTAGCCGAACCCGGCCGCCCATCGCGCGATCGAATCGAGCGAGTTGAACGGCTCCGAATTGCCTGCAAACTGCGCGAGAAAAATGGCGGGGCCGAGTATCGTTTTCATGGCATGCAAAATCCTTTTGGCGCAGACAGCTTCATTCGGAGGCGGGTCGCCGGACGCTGACTGCGTTGACGTCGTTCTTGTCGTGGGGGTGTTTCACCGAACCGTCCTTGCGGGACGCAGGTGGTGACGGCGGCTGATCAATGCGCGGCGCGGGTGGTGGCGCACGTCGTACAGTCCGGCACTTTTCCTCGTAGTGGTCGTTCTTCCAGACGTTTTTGCAGATGCGCTTCACCTGCTCCGCAGAACTCGCTGCGCTGCCGGATGCAGCGACGCCGTCTGCTGCATGCACATCGCTCACCATGAGCGCCGTGAGAGCCGCCGCGGAAATTGCACTTATCGAAATGCGGGTGGACATGGAGTTCTCCTATTCAGAAGCGGTGCGTCATGCCGACGCGCGCGACGGTTTGCGATGCAGTGGACGAGGCTGTGTGCGTGTAGTTGACTTCCGCAACCGCGCCGTCGCCGCTCGCCCGTTGCCAGACCAGGTTCAGATAGACATCCGTGCGTTTGGAGAGCCCGTAGAACAAGCCCGCTCCGATCTGATGAGCGTGATAGCTGTTCTGCGCCGCATTGGCCCAGTCGTAGTGATAGTTCATAGACATCACCGTATTGCGCGTCACGGGATATTGCGCACCCGCGCCGATGACCTGCACGCCCGTGCCGACCGCCGTGTTGCGCGTGTTCGTGTAGATCGCGTCGATGAACGCGGCGCCGACCGCCATTCGTCCGCCGAGGCCCCAATTACGCAATGCCTGACCCGACTGGATCACGTCGCTCGAGCGCGTGAAGGTGTACGCCGCATCCATCTGAAGCGGGCCACGGCTGAAATCGACGCCGAAGCTCTGCGTATCGCCCCTGCCCATGTGACCCGCGACGTTGCCAAATGCGTACATCGCACCCACCGTCAGGCCATTGATAGTCGGCGAACGGTAGCTGAGCGCGTTGTTAAACACGTACCAGCCCGCGAGGCCGTTGAAGTCCATGGTGCCCGCGTTCAGACCCAACTTGTCGAAAGGACCCGCCGACGTGTAGTACGGAGGCGCTGAATAAAGCTGCGGCCCCCAGCGCGATACCGTCAACGACAGGAACATGAAATCGTTCAACTGTCCGGCCGTCAGCGTGCCCCATGTATCGTTCGTGACCCCGAACGCGGGACCGAAGCCGTAGTTGGCGCCGGTCGCCGTATTGAACGTGTTGCTGATATCGAAAAAGACTTTGGTGCCCGAGCCGATATCCTCAGTGCCCTTGATGCCCCAGGCGCTCTTCCACATGATGTTTGGCTGCATTTCGATCAGGCTCTTGCCGCCGGCATTCGATATGTACGTAATGCCCGTGTCGATCGTGCCGTACAGCGTGACCTGTTGCGCCATCGCACTCGTGCCGACCAGACAGAGCCCCATCGGAATACTCCATCGGGTCCATCGGGCGGACGTCTTTCGCGCGTATCGCCGCTCGCTTTTGCGATTCATCGTTGTCGTCTCCTGACCTGTCTCTTCTGCGTAGCATTCGTCAGGCTCGCGTGCCGCGAGCCCTGCTTGTGTCGTTCTGCGCGCGCCAGATTAGCGCGTGAGTCAGATTATTGAGAGGTCCGGGCACGTCGAAAAATGATAAATTTCGCCGCCAGTCTATTGATTTCTGTGATACTAGGCCGAGGCACCCGGACGCTGGCTTCAGCGCGGGCTTTGGCTTATTTAACGCGATCCAACATCAGGGAAACCACTTACAGCGCGAGCCGATTATTGTCTCCGACAATGCATCCGGCGCCATCGTGCGGCGCGATTGTCGAGCGAATCAGAAAGGAGAGGCGGACGACATGCGGCTGAAAGGACTGGACCTGAATCTGCTGGTCGTTCTCGACGCATTGCTCACGGAGCGCAGCGTCTCGCGTGCCGCGCAACGCATAGGGCTCAAGCAATCCGCCGTCAGTTCCGCATTGGGCAGGCTGCGTGATCACTTCGACGATGCGCTGCTCGAATGGCGCAATCGTCAGATGACGCCGACGACACTCGGCTACGAGTTGCAATCGACCTTGCGCACCCTGCTGCAACGCGCGGACGTGATCAGCAACGCCACGCAGGCCTTCGCCCCGGCAGCCGCGCTGCAGGAATTCGTCGTGCTTTGCTCGGACTATGTGGCGCAAGTGTTCATGCCACGAGTCATCGCGCGACTCATGAAAGAAGCGCCTGGTGCATCGCTTTCGATCCGGCCGCTCATCACCACATTGCCGCGCTCGCGAAACCTGATGGGCGATGAACTGGAGCGGCGCGGCGCGCATCTTGCGATCGCGCCGAAGGAATTCACCTCGGCCGACCGGCCGTCCGTCGATCTCTTCCGCGAGGCATTCACATGCATCGTAGCGACCGATAATCCCCACGTCGGCGAACAGTTGAGCACAAGGCAGTATTCGGCACTGCCCCACGTGATCGCCACGTTCATGGACTCGGCCGCAAGCACAGTCGAGGGACGCCGCCTCGAACGTGCAGGCGTTGCACGACGAGTTGACGTCACGGTGCCGAACTTTCTGCTCGTGCCCGAGTTCGTAATCGGCACCGAACGCATTGGCACCGTCCCTTCGCGCCTCGCCGACGCATTGACACGGTCGATGCCTCTGCGTGCCGTACCTGCTCCCTTCCCCGCGATCGACGTATGGGAGACGCTGCAGATCAGTGCCGCGCATTCGGGCGATCCCGCGGTCGAATGGCTTGGCCATGTAATTGTCGACTGCGCGCGCGACTTCTAACCTCTCTACGAAATGCGTTATCGCTCGATCGATCTGAATCTGCTGGTCGTACTGGATGCGTTACTCGACGACCCCAGCGCCACCCGCGTGGCCGAGCGGCTCAACGTCGGGCAGCCGGCCATCAGCGCGATGCTGGCGAAACTGCGCGATCATTTCGGCGACCCTCTGCTGGTACAGGAAGGCCGCAAGCTGGTTCTGAGCCCCGTCGCAATCGAGTTGAAGCCTGCCGTGCACGCGTGGATCGAACGCGCGCGCACGCTCACTGCGGCAAAACCCGGCTTCGATGCGGCGCGCGCGGAACGGCGCTTCAGTATTGCGTGTTCGGAGATCGTCGCGGGCTTTCTGCTGCCGCTCGTCAGCTCGCGCCTTGCGCGCGACGCACCGGGCATCAGTCTGGAGGTCCGCACCTTCAGCGCGTTTCGGGCGGCGCGCACGCCCGCCATTGAAGCGCTCGAACGCCACGGGCTCGACTTCGTGGTGCTGCCGTCGATCTTCACATCCGCCGAACATCCGCGCCGGCCATTACTGACAGCCGCTTACCGTTGTCTCGTATGGCGCGGCAATCATGCCGCATTTCCTCGACTCGACGAAGTGGCGTTTTACAGGTTGCCGCATATCGTGCCGACGCTGCTCGACGGCAGCGTGGCCACAATTGAATCCGACGACGCGCTCATTCATCGCGCGCAGCGGGAGCGTGCCGTACGCACCGAACACCTGCTCGCAATACCCTTCGCGCTCGCCAACACGTCGCTGGTTGCGACCTTGCCGTCGTTCGTCGCTGAGCGGTTCGCGGCGCGGCAAACGCACCTACGCCTCGTCGATTGTCCGATTCCGTTGCCGCCGCTGAGCGAAGTCGTGCAATGGCGTCAGAACCGCGAAAACGATCCGGCATACGTGTGGTTCAAGGACTTGTTGCTCGACTGCGCAAAGGAAATCGCGCCACAGGCGTGACGCGAGAAGTGTGCAATACTGCCACGCCGCGCAAAGCAGTGGCGTGGTGCCTGCTTCACTGACCCGGCGTGGTGTTCGGCACGACGCCCCACCCTTCGCGGCGTGCGCGGGGGATAGCGGCGACGACAAGCATGACGCACACCGCCAGGCTTACCCCCCCCAGCCATCCCAGCGATATGCCGACGCCGCCTGCCGCCTTCATCGCGCCGATAGCCACGGGCGCGCTGATAAACTGCCCCAGAAAGAAGCCGCACATCCAGATGCCGGTACCGCGTCCGCGCAGTTCGAACGGCAGGCGTTGTAGCGCCATCGTCAGCAGCACGGGCAACACGAAGCCGCCGCCCAATTGATGGACCGACGCGGCGACGACGTCCATGGTCGGGCCGCCCGTACGGCCTAGGGCAATGAGCCCGACGCCCATCAATAGGAACGGCAGGCACACGATTGCATCGAGCCGCATGCGTAATGCCATGAGTCGGAACAAGACGGCGCCAACGGGAATCGCAATGCTTGCAATCGAAATGAGCGCACCGATGCTCGCCGGCGAGGTGACGCCGTGTCCCGCGAGCACCGCGCCCATCTGCACCGGAATGAGATAGAACAGCAGCGAACCGATCACCGTCAATACGCCGATGGAGAGCAGACTGCCCCACGGAAAGCGCTGGGTCTGCGGCGCGTCGCGCTCTCGCGGTGCAGGCTCCCAGGTCCACAGCAAAGTAGCGGCAAACAGCACGACGCTCAGTGCGTACATCGCGAACGGAATGCGCCAGTTATCACGGCCGAGCACGCCGCCCAGCATGATGAACACGACGCCCGAGACCGATGCGATAGCCGATTGCGCCGACAGCCATTTCACGCGCTCTGAGCCGGTGAAGTAATCGCCGAGCAAGGTGGTGCTGCACACCATGATGATTGCCTCGGCAATGCCGACGCCCACGCGGCTCACGAGTATCTGCGGCAACGTATTCAAATAGAGCGGCGCAGTGCCGCACAACACGTAGAACAACAACGCGATCAGATACGCGCGGCGACGTCCGATGCGATCCGCGGCTACGCCGATGATGGGCGCCAGCAATGCGACGCACAGCGACGGCACGGTGAGCGCCATCGGCACCAAAAAGTCGACACCGGGTGTCGCGGCAAAGTGCGCGTGCAAGCTCGGCAAAAGCGGCGCCATCACGACCGCGCCCATTACCGACATCGTGGATGCCACGCTCAGCACGAGCCCTTGAGCCGTGCCTGCCTGGCGGTCTACTCGTTGATTCATTCGCGTCTCCTGTCGGCCGATCGAGCGGCCTGTCTCCTGCTTGTCGCGCCGGCTCGCTGCTGGAACGCTCCGGCTTCGTGGGTCGGCGAGTCAATGCACAGGAGTCCATTCCGCACATTCACTTGCCTGTCGACGCGCGATTTCATGTTATCAGTATTTGATCGCGCATCTTCGCTGCGTGCCTTCGTCAGACGACCGCGAGCTGCTTGCGATCCTTGCCTACCAGCGTGAAGGGCAGATAGGAAATCCGCAGGTGCTGCTCGATCTGTACGTCATGGGCGCCTCCGGTTTGCGGCAGCGTGCCATCCACTTCGAGCCGCGCGATTTCGCCAAAGCCCCAGCGCGCGTCGAGCGCCGACCCCAGCTCAGCGACGGGAAAGCGCCCATCGGCGACAGTCAGCGTCATGTGCTCGCGCGCAACCGGTTCGCCGTCGATCGTCAGCGCAATCTGCTCGACCATCGAGAGTCCGAGCGCGCGGTAATACGGGAGCCGCACCCCGACGGAATAGCGCCTCGTCTCGCCGTTCTCGACGTGCTGGCGCAGGCTGTTTTCACAAATAATGTACTTGTCGAACATATCGTTTTGTCTCTGTGTTTGGTGTCGGTCATTCAGGCCGCGACGGGTGCGTACTGTTCGAGCAGGCGCTCAAACATGCTGTGCTGACGGCGCACCTGTTCGACACTGTCTACTTCGAATGCGTCTTGGATGTGCCGGTTTCCTTCGTATTCGCTCGACAGATAGCCCTGATAGCCACCGGCGACGAGCACAGGAATGATCTCGTCATAAGGGATGCTTGGCTCGATCTCGTCTGCCGTCATTTCGTAGAACTTCGCGTGAATGTGATGGATGCGCGGCATGAACTCGAGCAGACGCCGCGGACTCGACCAGATCGTGTGACGCACGGTTTCGGCCATGGCGAGTTCGACGGGCGTGCCGCCCATTCTGCGGACATCCTGCAGGAGATACTCGGAGAGTATGCGGTCGTCGTAAGCCGCGGAAATGAAATCGGCGAGGGACTCGCGGGCGCCCATTCGCACGAACCGGTCGCGCATGACACGCGGATAACGCTTCACGAATATCCCCATGTCGGGTAGAAAACCGATGTGCCGTGTACCAAGCTTTTCCATCGACTCCGCGTGGCGAATGATCCACGGATGATCGAAGTGTAGCGGCGAGTGCACTTCGAGGAGCATCTTCACGTCGTAGCGTTCGGCGGCGCTAACGCAGCGTGCAAGAATGTGCGGTGACACGCTGACGAGCACGCGAACATATCGGCAGCCGAGACGCTTTGCATGACACAAGTCTGCTTCGATGGATGCGACGCATTCATCGTCGGTCAACAGACGATCGGGATCACGCTTGGTGTCAAGAAACAGGTCATGGCAGACGGGCGTCGTACCGTACTTGTCCATCCACTCGGTCCATTGCGAGTAGAACGCATCAGACGCGCGCGGTGCGCGCGGAATCATCTGTTCGCTGACGATCTCGATTCCGTTCGCACCTATCTTTGCTGCTTCGGCAATGCAGCCCTCCAGGTCGAGCTTGCGCAGGAAAAACTCTTCTTGATAGCTGTAAAGGCTAATTCCGCGCTTGATCCGAGCGGGTTCTGACATACTGTCTCCGTCATTGTGGTGGGCTCATGACGGATTATTCGACTAGCGGCTAAGAAAGAAAAATAATCGATATTGCGGGTGGACTATTGATGTTTGTGATTCCTGGCAGCTGTTGCCCCATTTCTTCCGCCGCTTACGCCCAGGGGAGCGGCGGACGGCGACGTACACAGCCGTTGGCCTATGTTTGTTGACGGGGGCGTATGGATGCGAGGATGGCAAAGTCAGCGCGGCTGGGCATGTCCCAACGGCTTGTCAGAATGTGGACGGGAAAGGACGGGCACCCCCCAACATGGCTGATCGTTTCTTTTTTGGTCAGCCACCTTCTATGAGCAGGAATTTGTGAAAACCGCGTCGGTCATCGCTCCTCGGACGCGTATTCCATCGATCGGATAACGCGGCTGGCCAACCCTTTGCAGTTCGTCCTCGATCTTCCGTGCTTGCGTTGCGAGTCGGTTCTTACGTTGCGCACGCGACAGGGATTCGCATGGTCTTTTATGGAAGCTGCCAGGCTCCGAGGACATCAATCATGCGAGCGCATCTTGCAAGTTAGCGTCGTCCTCCATTCTTGGGGGCGTTGAAGTCTTTGCGCGCTGCCCACCGCCTTCCCGCCGATCATTCCTCGCCTTCTGCGCCGTGTTCGTCACTTCGCCACGCCTCTCGTTGATCTGCCTCTGGCGTTCTCGCGGCCCCCTCATCTGCTCTTCATGATCGCTCTCCGGTTTGCCTGTGGTATGCAGGCAAACGGAAAACGAAGAATGACGCGCCGTCACTTAGACTTTTGAGCAGTGGGATCTGAATATTAAGGGTTAGGTAACGCTGCGATCACCGCCTCGGTCATCGCTTTGGTACCTGCACGGCCACCATATTCCATCGGCCGGACTTCGCCATAGGCCAGCACCCGTTGCAGCGCCTGCTCGATGTTCCGTGCCCGCGTTGCGAGCGTTGGTTCGTCATGTCGCTGCGCGAGCCAGTCCAGCATCATCGCGCCAGACAGGAACATTGCGCCGGGATTCGCCTTGTCCTGACCCGCGATATCCGGAGCTGTGCCGTGTGCCGGTTGAAACAGTGCATGCGCGTCACCGATATCTGCAGACGGTGCCATTCCCATTCCACCGATGAGACCAGCAGCCAGGTCGGAGAGGATGTCACCGAACATGTTTTCAGTGACGAGAACGTCGAGGTTCCACGGCTTAGCGACCATTGTCAGTGCCAATGCGTCGACATATGCATGGTCAAATGACACGGACTCGAATTCGCGCGCGACGTCGTTGAACACGTTTCGGAAGAACGCCATGGACGTAAAAACGTTGGCCTTGTCTACGCACGTGACGCGAGCTTCGCCACGACGGGCTTTTCTTTGCTTTGCCAGTTCGAATGCGAAGCGGGTAACACGCTCGGTCCCGCGTCGAGTGATTTGCATGGTGTCATAGGCTTCACTATCGTCGATGACCTTGCCTCGACCACGAGCGTAGAACAGACCTTCTGTTTGCTCGCGGACCAGCACGAAGTCGATTGAACTCGCCTGCTCATTGGCCAAAACCTTAGGCAAGCCAGGGAACCATCGAATCGGACGCACACCGGCGAAGAGATCCAATTCCATGCGCAGGTCAAGCTGCGGGATCGGTTCGGTGCCGTCCGGGTACCGCACATTGGGCCAGCCCATTGCACCAAACAGCACGGCGTGGGCACTTCGTGCCGCGTCAAGCGTCCGAGCAGGAAGCGCCTCGCCCGTTTTTGCATAGTGTTGCGCGCCAGCGTCGTACGAAGTCATTTTTAGCAGCGGACCTTTGTCCAGCTTCTGAGCAGCTTCCAGAAGTGCAACGCATGCTTCCATGACTTCGACGCCGATACCGTCTCCGGGTAAAACAGCGATCTCGAACTTCGATGAATCGGTTTGTGACATAGCTATTCCCTTTGCGAGTTGATGTTGCACTGTATGGTGTGGGTTACAGCGCGCTGAGCCCCAGCCTTGTGAGAAGGCCTAACAGCTCCTCCCCCGCTCGTTCTCTATGAGAACGCTGCAGTTGGCCGGCCTCCGCAATGTCTCCATTGCATAGTGCGGTGACCAGCGCACTGTGTTCTTTTGTCGAGTTGATAGGCCGCGGCCTGATGCGTAGCGTGACCATCCGTGCGCGATGCGCTCGGTCCCAAAAATTCAGCACGACGGCCCTCAGCATTTCGTTGCCGCACAGATCGAGCAGATACGTGTGAAAGGCCTCGTCCGCGCGCGCCCAGGCGTCCAAATCATCGGCCTTCAATGCCTCGTCCATCGCTTCGGTTGCGCGCCTTAGAGGCTCCAGTTCCGCTGCGTTCAATCGTCGTGCTGCAGTGAGTTCGGCAGCCGTTGCCTCCAGCGAAGTAAGAATTTGGTAAATCTGCCGCATGTCGTCTGGAGATACCGGCAATACACGCATCCCGTGCCGCGGCGCGACTTTAATTAAGCCCTCTTGTTGCAAGCGCATTAAGGCCTCCCGCACGGGAGTGCGGCTCATGCCCAGCAGTTCCGAGATCTCCACTTCCGTCGCTTGGAACCCGACAGTCCAGGCGTTATCCAGAATCTTGCGCCTCATCGTTACATAGGCCGTCGCACTCATCTTGACGGCGCCGGTTTCCTTGTCGGTGGCGCCCGAGCGCAACGACGAACTGCTCTTGTCTTCGACCATTTGCTGGTTCCCATGGCAGTGAATATCCCTATTCGATAAGTTATCACATCCAACAATGTATACGTTAGGATATTCCAACCAAAGAGGAATTTTTACCCTAGGACAAACCCGATGCACCAGGAGACAGCTGTATGGAAACGAGCACGGTAGGCCAGGCCACACTCAAGCGGGTGACGACCATCCTGGTACCATTTTTAATGTTTTGTTATCTAATATCGTTTATCGATAGGGTGAACGTTGGGTTCGCTGCTTTTCAAATGAATCGCGATATCGGAATCAGCCCCTCGGTATTTGGGCTTGGCGGTGGACTGTTCTTTTTGAGCTATTTTCTTTTTGAGGTTCCCAGCAATCTGGCAATGCAGCGGTTCGGCGCGCGCAGATGGATCGCGCGAATCATGCTGAGCTGGGGCGTCATTTCTGGCCTTACAGCATTCGTGTCCGGTCCCTACTCCTTCTATACGATCCGTTTTCTACTGGGCGCGGCCGAAGCCGGCTTCTTTCCAGGTGTCATCCTCTATCTGACCCAGTGGTTTCCCGCAGCGCACCGTGGTCGAATCGTTAGCTTCTTCTATGTTGCCGTGCCTCTTTCTAGCTTTGTAGGGTCTCCAATCTCAGCGGCGTTACTGAACATGCAAGGCGTCGGCGGATTGCATGGCTGGCAATGGCTTTTCATCATCGAAGCAATCCCAGCCGTGCTCCTCGCACTGGTGACATATCTGTGGTTGCCCGATACGCCTAATGACGCCCGCTGGCTTGATGCTGACCAGAAGCGGTGGCTTAGCACCACTCTCGCTGATGAACGCGCGCAGCGCGAACGCGCGGCGCCGGTTCATGATGAACGTACTTGGCGCATCATGTTCCACCCACAAGTTTTATTGCTTTCGCTCGTTTATGCGGGGACGTCGGCGGCAAGCAACGGCCTGTCCCTGTGGCAGCCCCAGATCATCAAGAGCTTCGGACTTTCCAACACTCAAGCCGGCTGGGTAAATGCAGTACCCTTCGCCATCGCGTCTGTCGCAATGATTTACTGGGGAATGCGTTCAGACAGAAAGCGAGAACGTGTATGGAGCACTGCATTGCCGCTCGCGCTGTCGGCTATTGCGCTTGCGGCCTGCACGATGACGACGCAACTTCTGCCCGCTCTGAGTTGTCTTATCTTGACATTAGTTGGCACCTACGCGTTCAAGGGACCGTTCTGGGCACTATCAAGCGAGCGCCTTGGTCCCCGCGCTGCCGCTGCCGGTCTTGCGCAGATCAACGCAGTTGGCAATCTCGCCGGCTTCGCGGGTACGTATCTCATCGGCGTAATTCGTGAAACGACGGGCAGCTTCGCCATGGCGCTTACGCCTGTGCTGGCGCTTCAAATCATCGGTATATGTTTGCTCGTCGCGTCGAACAGGCGTACGGTTGCCACGCGCCACGCGTAGCGTTTCTGTTTTAGAGTGACGGCACGGGGCGCACTTCGCGCCCTCCGTCCGCTCTTGCAGTCGCATCATGCCAAACTATTTCCAATACGATTTACAGTCGCTGCGTCTTTTCATCGTCGTTGCAGAAGTTGGCAGCCTGACGAAAGCAGCCGACCGCACAAACATGACTCTCTCAGCGGTCAGCAAGCGGATTTCCGAGCTTGAGAGCAGCACCGGGTGCCAGCTACTCCTGCGGCAGCCACGCGGCGTCGATTTAACGGCTGCTGGGAAGGGACTTCTAGCGCATGCCCGGCAGGTTATCGAACGAGTGAATCGGATGGCCACCGAAATGAGCGATTACGCCGTCGGTGTCCGTGGCCACGTCCGCATGTGGGCAAATACCTCAGCCATCGTCCAGTTCCTTCCCCGCGATGTGCGCGAGTTCCTCTCCCAAAATCCCAGCGTCAAGATTTCGCTGGAAGAACGTCTCAGCGGGGAAATCGTGGCGGCGATCGCAAACGGCGATGCCGATCTCGGCGTCTTTGCCGACAATGTTGCCGCGCCCGGCATCGAAAAAGCCGAGTATCACCGGGACAAGCTTGTTCTGCTCGTGCCGGACGGTCATCCCCTCGCCTCGATCGAAAAGATCTCATTCGTCGACACGCTAGATTTTGAGTTTGTTGGGCTTAATGAAGGCAGCTCCTTGCTTGCACGACTTCTTGAAGCTGCTTTTAGCGCCGAACGCACGCTGAAAGTTCGCATCCAGGTGAGCAGCTTTGATGGCATTTGCCGGATGATTGAGCAGGGCCTCGGGATTGGCGTATTGCCGGACGCAGCGGTGCGTAACGAGATCTTGGCGGCCGGTCTACGACGAGTGCATCTCACTGACCGGTGGGCTGACCGCACCTTATGGGTTGGCACGCGCTCGCGAAACGTCCTGTCGCCCGAAGCCGCACGGTTATTCGACTTCATGTCTGGAACAACGCACGCGCAATAGGGTTTTCCCTACACTTTCTCACAGGGAAAGGGTCGTTGAAAATTCATTGATTATCAGCGAGCGTGGTTTGTCGCAAAGTGAGACATCGAGAAAATGATGCCTCACAGGAGACAACCATGTCGAAGCCACTTCAGGGTATTCGCGTCCTCGAAATGGGTCAGCTCATTGCCGGACCGTTCGCTGGAAAGATGCTCGCTGAGTTCGGTGCCCAGGTCACCAAAATTGAACCTCCCGTAACAGGCGATCCGTTACGTAAGTGGCGCCTGCTTCACGAGGGGACATCAGTGTGGTGGGCAGCGCAGTCACGCAATAAAGAATCGGTGACGCTCGATCTTCGTTCGCCGGAAGGTCAGGAGGTCGTTCGCAAACTCGTTGCCACCAGCGATGTGCTGATTGAGAACTTTCGGCCGGGAACTCTCGAAGGCTGGGGCCTAGGATGGGACGAGTTGCACGCGCTGAATCCCGGTCTGATCATGCTACGCGTCTCGGGCTATGGGCAGACAGGACCCTACCGCGATCGTCCAGGCTTTGGCGTTGTTGCCGAAGCGATGGGCGGGTTGCGTCACCTGAGTGGCGAGCCGGGCCGCACTCCAGTGCGAGTGGGCATTTCAATCGGCGACTCGCTTTCCGCCCTGCATGGTGTCATCGGAATTTTGCTCGCGCTTCGACATCGCGACCAGAACGGCGGAAACGGCCAAATGATCGACGTCGCTCTCTACGAGTCGGTCTTCAACATGATGGAGAGCCTCCTGCCGGAATACTCGACATTCGGCACTGTGCGTCAGCCGGCCGGTAGCAGCTTGCCGGGTATTGCACCCTCCAACGCCTATCGTTGCTCCGATGGCAAATATGCACTGATCGCCGGCAATGGTGACAGCATCTTCCGCAGGCTGATGGACTTGATTGGACGCCGCGATCTTGGTGAGGATCCCGCCCTCGCGCAGAATGACGGCCGCGTGAGAAGCGTCGAGCGCATTGACGCGGCGATTGCTGAATGGACATCCACTCAGCCGCTCGAAGACGTACTCGCGGCCCTCAACGAGGCACGAATTCCCGCCGGCAAGATTTACGACGTTGCCGATATCGCCGCGGATCCGCATTACCGTGCACGCGGCATGATCATTGACACGCAATTGCGAGACGGCACGCCGGTGCAAGTGCCGGGCGTCGTGCCGAAGCTCAGCGCAACGCCTGGCACAGTCGATACCTTGGCGCCGACGCTTGGTGAGCACACAGATCAGGTTCTCGAACGTATCGGCATCGACAACGACACCCGCGACACATGGCGTGCGCGCGGCATCATTTGAAGGAGCGTGCTATGAGTAGCAACAAGCGTATCTATATCCAAGAGGTCGCGACCCGCGACGGCTTCCAGAATGAAGCGCAGTTCGTTGACACCGATGCAAAGATCGCTTTGATCGACCGCCTGAGCGCATGCGGGTTTGCAAAGATCGAGGTCACATCGTTCACGTCTCCAAAAGCCATTCCCGCGTTGCGTGACGCCGAAGCGGTGATGCATGGCATCACCAAACACGATGGCATTGTCTACACCGTGCTCGTGCCTAACGTGAGAGGTGCCGAACGCGCGTTGTCTTGCGGCGTCAATGAGGTGAACCTCGTGATGTCTGTGAGTGAAAGTCACAATCGCACGAACTTGCGCATGAGCCGAGAGCAATCGTTCTCGCAATTGCGCGATGTAATCAGCGTCGTCAAGCAAACCAATGTAGCAATCAACGTCTCCCTGTCCACGGCAATGGGATGTCCGATGGAAGGCAACATCGCGCAAGAGGTCGTCCTTGACTGGATGCAGCGTTTTGCTGATCTCGGCATCCATGGCGTTACGCTTTGTGATACCACAGGCATGGCGTTTCCCTCGCAAGTAGCCGCGTTGTCCACGGCGGCGGCAAAGCGTTTCCCCATGTTGGAACTCACGCTGCATTTTCACAACACGCGCGGTATGGCGTTGGCCAATACGCTCGCAGCGCTCGAGGCAGGCATCGACCGATTTGACGCCTCCCTTGGCGGCCTAGGCGGTTGCCCGTACGCGCCTGGCGCGACTGGCAATGTTTGCACCGAAGAGTTGGTGCATATGCTGGAACTCGATGGCTATGACACACGCGTCGACCTGCCTGCGCTGCTCTCGGCGTCTGCGTTGCTCCCGGGCCTTATCGGCCATGACGTGCCGAGCCAACTGCTGAAAGCCGGTCGGAGACTCGATCTTCACGCCATTCCTTGCGCTTCAAGTGACGGCGGCCTTCCGGAACAACGAGCGTTTGCTGAGAGAGCTTGAGATGCCGCTCATCGACCACATCGATCACGTCGTGATGACTTGTGTCGACCTACCGGCCACGATTCGCTTCTACGGTGAAGTGATGCAATTGCAGATCGAATCGTTTGGCGAAGGACGGACGGCGCTCCGCTTCGGCAATCAAAAGATCAATTTGCACCAGCGAGGCGCTGAGTTCGAACCAAAGGCACATCTGCCGGTTCCCGGAGCGCTTGACCTTTGCTTCATCGCTGCAGTTCCGCTTCAAGATGTTATTTCGCATCTTCAACAGTGCAATTGGCCAATTTTGGAAGGGCCCGTTGAACGTACCGGCGCCACGCAAAAGATACGTTCTGTCTATGTTCGCGATCCGGATTTGAATCTTATCGAAATCTCTGAACCGCTCGAGTGAATCGATGGAACATTACCCCCTTCCCCGTGACTTCCAAGTAACGCCCAACGAGCTGAAAGTTGTAGCGCGCGGCCTGACGCGCCCCGAATGCGTCCTCGCTCTCGACGACGGCACTTTACTCGCGGCGCACGGCGCAGGCGGCTATTCGGTTATTTCGTCTGAGGGAACCGTGTCGCATCGCTTGGCTGAATCCGAAGCCGAGTCTGGTCGCAGCTATGTTCCCAATGGAATCGCTCTTGCAGGCGATGGCCGAGTCCTCTTCGCAGATCTCGGCAAAGCGTACGGGGGCCTCTTTTCTATAGACACCCGCGGCCGAATCGGATCCGTGCTCGATGCAGTAGATGGCGTGCCCCTCCCGCCGAGCAACTTCCTGACCGTCGACGAATTCGGCGTTCTCTGGTTTACCGTCAGCACCCGAAAAGTTCCGCGAAGTGAAGCGTGGAACCACGAGATTAGCGACGGCTTCATTGGCGTAATCGATGCTGCTGGGGCACGCATCGTCGCAGATGGCCTCGGTTACACGAACGAAGTAGCGATCTCCCCAGATCGAAAATGGCTCTATGTCAACGAGACCTACGCTCAGCGCGTGAGCCGCTTCCCGCTTCTCGGAACCCCGGTCGCTCCGGATCTGGGGGCCCGCGAAATTGTTGCGAGCCTTGGCGGGGCAGATCTTCCTGACGGGCTTGCATTTGATGCGCACGGTGGTCTGTGGGTGACCTGCATAGCGAGCAACCGCGTGCTGCTTGTGCGCCCCGATGGCGAAGTGCAAACAATCCTCGCCGACACCGATCAGGACCATGCTGAGTTAGTCGCTCGTCGCGTCCGAGAGGGGACGCTACAGCACGCGGACATGCAGACGGCCGGACGGTCCCGTCTCGGTAACGTATCCAGCATTGCGTTCGGTGGGCCTTCGATGTGCACAGCTTATCTAGGCTGCCTGCTCGATGACTGCATCCGTTCATTCGAAAGCCCAATTGCCGGCCTGGAATTGCCACACCGAAAGCGCCGGATCGCCTAAAAGAATTTAATTTCTCATCGAAAAAGCCAAAGAGCAGAGTCGATCCCTTATTGATGTTTGCAGGAGACAGAGATGACGGAAATTGAATCGCGAACGATGCGCAAGATTCTGCGCCGCTTCGCTCCCCTTCTTACTATTTGCTTCGTAGTGGCCTTTCTGGACCGCGTAAATGTCGGGTTCGCCGCCCTCACGATGAATCGGGATCTTGGACTTTCCGCTTCTGCTTTCGGCCTCGCAGCAGGCTTATTTTTCGTCAGTTATTTCATTTTTGAAGTCCCATCGAACATCTTACTTGAGCGGGTCGGAGCGCGGCGATGGATCGCGCGCATCATGTTCACCTGGGGACTGTGTTCGGCAGCAACTGCTTTTGTCCAAGGCGAGTGGTCCTTCTACGCTGTCCGTGTACTGCTAGGCGCGGCCGAAGCCGGTTTTTTCCCAGGAGTAGTGTTCTTCCTCACTTTGTGGGTCCCCGCGTCCTACCGTGCGCGCGTCATCGGCGGTTTCATGGCAGCGATGCCGCTCGCAAGCGTAATCGGCTCGCCACTTTCCGGCTATCTGATGAGCCTTCACGGATGGCTCGGTCTTGCTGGCTGGCAGATCATGTTCCTCCTCGAAGCGGTGCCCTCGCTCATACTCGCTTTCGTCGTACTGCGAGTTCTGCGCGACTCACCGAAAGACGCGGAATGGCTTGACGAGAGCGAACGCGCTTGGCTCGAATCAACGCTTGCCGCCGAACGCAAAGATCGCACGGCAGTGGTGGAGCATGGGGTGTTCAATTTATTGAAAAGTCCGATTATCCTTTTCACCGCTTTGGCCTACTTCGGTGTGACAGGATTCAACTATGGGCTGAGCTTTTTCTTACCTCAGATCGTCCGTGCCTTCGACCTCACCATTCAGCAGGTGGGATTTGTCAGCGCACTCCCCTTTATCGCTGGCGCTGTCGGGATGATCATCGTCGGCCGTCATTCAGACCGGACTAACGAGCGACGTTTGCATCTTCTGCTGCCTCTAGCCTTGGCCATCATCGGACTGACTGGGTCGACGCTCGTTGCAGCCCCCGCCGCAAAGCTGGCCTTATTGTGCATTGCAGCCTTCGGCGTCTTCTCCGCATTGCCCGTTTTCTGGGTTGTCGCCCCGCGTCTCCTTGGCCCTGCCACGGCGGCGGCTGGCATTGCACTGATTAATTCGCTAGGCAACCTCTCTGGCTTTGTAAACCCCTACGCCGTTGGTTTGATAAAAGATGCCACTGGGAGTTTCAACGGCGGCCTTCAATTGATTGCTGCATTTGGAACACTCGCTTTAGTAATTCTGCTTTTTGTAACAACCCGCATTGCAAGAGGTGGGACGGGCGACAATTCTACGATATCGCCTGCTTCCTATAAAACCGAAAGCTAAAACAACTCAAGCATAAGATTGCCCAATGCGCGTTGTGGCACGACGCTATGATCCGCCGATCACGATGGGGCATTCGGTGCAGTAGTCAAATAACGTTGAATCCGTCGCTGACGCAAGCGTTTCAGCGCGGATCAATTCATCTGTTGCCAACAAGACGTGGGCCACGAGCTCATAGTCTTGATTAGCATCCGAAGTGGCGAGCGGAGCATAAGCCGACCCACACTTACTTGAGCATTAATGAAGGAGACAATTATGTCCATTTCTACTCCAGTGTCGTCTGCCCCCGATCCTGTAATACAGCCGCGCAAGCGCTGGTATCGTCACCTCTACGTGCAGGTCTTAATTGCGGTAGTCATCGGCATCCTACTGGGACATTTCTATCCGTCGGTCGGCACAGCGATGAAGCCGCTCGGAGACAACTTCCTCAAACTGATCAAACTGATGGTCGCGCCGCTCATCTTTTGCACGGTGGTGCATGGCATCGCGAGCATGAGTGACATCAAGGCCGTTGGTCGCGTGGGCGTGAAAGCATTGATCTATTTTGAGGTAATGACGACCCTGGCGCTTGCAATTGGTTTGGTCGCAGTCAACTTGCTGAAGCCTGGTACGGGGATGCATGTTGACCCGAGCACGCTTGATGTCTCTTCCATTGCGGCCTACACCAAAGCTGCCCACGATCAGACGGTCACGGGATTTCTCTCGCATATTATCCCATCGACAGTGTTCGGCGCGTTTGCAGAGGGCGACATCCTCCAGGTCCTGTTCATTTCGATCATCTTTGCGTTCGGCTTGCAGATGCTCGGCGAGCGCGGAAAGCCACTTCTTTCGGTGATCGATGCGGGCGCGAATACGTTCTTCAACATGGTGCGGATCGTGATGTACGTGTCACCGATTGGCGCTTTCGGGGCGATTGCATTTACGATCGGCAAGTACGGTGTCGTTTCGCTCGCTTCGTATGGCCAACTCCTCTTTACCTATTACACCACTGGCGTGTTTTTCGTAATCGTTGTATTGGGCCTTGTCTGTCGGCTTGCTGGGTTCAGCCTGTTCTCCTTTCTGAGGTATATACGGGAGGAATTGCTGATCGTTCTGGGAACCTCCTCGTCTGAGTCCGCGCTGCCCCGCTTGATGGCGAAGCTCGAGCGGCTTGGATGCGAAAAGTCTGTCGTCGGACTGGTTGTCCCGGCAGGGTACTCGTTCAATTTGGACGGGAGCTGCATCAATATGACGGTCCTTGCGATCTTTATCGCGCAGGCTACCGACAGCGCTTTGAGCCTTGGACATCAAATTACCCTCTTGGTCGTTCTGCTTCTTACTTCGAAGGGCGCTGCAAGCGTTAGCGGGGGCGCTTTTATTGTGCTCGCAGCTACTTTAAGTTCCGTGCCTGGCATCCCCGTCGCAGGTCTGGTTCTCGTCCTTGGCGTGTATCGATTCATTTCTGAGGGAGGGGCGATCATCAACGTCATTGGTAACGGGATCGCGACGATCGTGGTTGCGAAGTGGGAAAAAGCACTCGACAAAGATGTCTTTCGCGCGCAGTTGGCGCAAGGACCGGGCGACGACTAAGTCGCCGCGTGTCCGAGTCGAGCCGTGGCACAAACCGCACGGACTTTTGAACCTCTGCGGCACCGCAGCCCCCACAACTTTCCGTTCACATAGCCTGTCAAGCCGCGAAGTGGACCACTTCGTGCATTTCGCGGCGGTGTGCATACCTGAACGGAATCGAACTTGGAATGAACATGCATTCTGAATCAGCTTTACTTAAAGTAGTGTTCCTTGACCGCTCGACTATCCCAGCCTCGACTAATCTTAAGGAACTACCCTTCGCTCACGTCTTAGAGGTTTTCGACTCCACGACTCCGGATCAGTTATTGGACCGCATTCGCGACGCGGATATCGTCATTACGAACAAAGTGAGATTGAGCGCCGAGGCGCTCACACATGCGAAAAAATTGAGGCTGGTCGCGATAGCCGCGACCGGGTCCGACAATGTGGATCTTGCGACGTGCAATGAACTCGGAATAACAGTATGCAACGTGCGAGAGTATGCGGGCCATACCGTTCCGGAACATACCTTTGCCTTGATCTTCGCACTTCGTCGAAGTTTGGTCGCATACCGAAGAGCTGTGCAAGCGGGTCGCTGGCAGGAGTCTGGGCAGTTCTGCTTTTTTGATTACCCGATCAAGGATTTGGCTGGGTCCACGCTCGGCATCATTGGGGATGGGGTCCTAGGAAAGGCGACTGCCGCCATTGGAAGATCGCTTGGACTAAATGTCCTGTTCGCAGCTTTCAAGGGTCGAAATGACATGGGAATGCTCTACACCCCCTTCGAGAGGGTCCTTGAGGAGTCTGACATCATCACGCTCCACTGTCCACTCAACAGCGAGACACGCGACCTTATCAGCGATGCAGAATTCGCGACGATGAAGCGCAAACCACTGTTGATTAACACAGCGCGGGGCGGTCTGGTCAACGAAGGCGCCTTGGTCAGAGCACTCAAATCCAACACGATCTCGGGAGCAGGGTTCGACGTGGTTACCGAAGAGCCGCTTCCAGTTAGCAATCCGCTGCACGAAGTACTTGATCACCCCAGCTTTATCCTAACTCCTCACGTCGCGTGGGCAAGTGAGGAGGCTATTCAAACCTTGGCAGATCAACTAATGGATAACATTGCGGCTTTCGTACGCGGAGTGCCTGCCAATATCGTAAATAAGCCGCGCCTTCAGGCACTGGAGAACCTGCGAGCGAGTAGCGATCTGTGAACGTCCGCTTCGACCACTTCCGGTTTGTTGCTTGCCTCCAAATGAAACCTCCCAAAGGATTGAACTATGACATCCAAAGAGTCTGATCGAACGATCGTGGGCTTTGTGGGTCTCGGCCAAATGGGTAAGCCGATGGCCCTGCGCCTTCTCAGCGCGGATACCGAATTGCGCGCGACTTCAAAAGTTGAAGATGCCTATGCTGATCTACGGGCTGCAGGTGCGACAACTGTTGATTCGCTCGACGGTCTCGCAGAGGCCAAGATCGTCTTCCTGAGCCTGCCTGGCACTGCAGCCGTCCTCGATGTGCTTTTCAGTAATGGAGGGCTTGCGAGTCAGCTGCGACCCGGCTCGATTGTCGTGGATACCAGCACGATGGAGCATGGCGCGACTCTGGATATCCATTCCCGCCTAGCGTCCGCAGGCATATTCTTTCTCGATGCCCCCGTTTCTGGCATGCAATCGCGCGCCGAAGACGGTTCATTGACCATTATGTGTGGCGGCTCGCCTGAGGTTTTCGAAACTGTAAGGCCGTGGCTTGCGCGCATGGGCAATAACATCCTTTACATGGGGGAAGCGGGCAGTGGCCAGCTGACAAAACTGGTCAATCAGTTGCTCTTCGATATCAACTGTGCGGCGCTTGCGGAAATCCTCCCAATGTCGCGACGTATGGGACTTGATCCGGAAAAAATCGCGTCGGTCATCAACAGCGGTACGGGACGAAGTTATGCATCAGAGTTCTTTCTGCCTCGTATCTTGAACCGCCACTTCAGCGATGGCTACCCGCTCCAAGCGGCGTACAAAGACCTTGTCAGCGCGGCGGAATTGGGTGCACGTCATTGCATCCCAATGCCCGTGCTTGCGGCAGCCACATCAACCTACCAGATGAGCCTTCTGGCAGGCAACGGAGCCAGCGACAAGGGTTCAATGACTCGACTTTTTGAAGACATGCTGGGCGTGCAGTTCAGTGCCGCAGCTTCTCACTTGGAGAAATAAGATGGCTGAGACACTTGGCCTCGACAATGGCCTGACCAACTACGGCGACCGCGACTTTGCTCGTTACCTGCGACGCTCGATGGCGCACTCGATGGGCATTTCGTCAGAACTTCTTTCGCGCCCCGTGATCGGCATTGCTGCGTCGCCCAGCGACTTCAACAACTGCCATCGCTACATGCCTCAACTCGTAGAAGCTGTTTCACGGGGTGTACTTGCGGCGGGCGGTCTACCTCGTATGTTCCCTACCGTATCGCTGGGCGAGGTGTTTCTCAACCCGACCAGCATGGTGTACCGTAATCTGATGTCGATGGACGTCGAAGAGATGGTGCGAGCGCAGCCTATGGATGCGGTTGTGCTGATCGGCGGATGCGACAAGACCGTTCCCGCTCAACTTATGGGCGCCGCCTCGGCCAACCGTCCTGCAATCCAACTGGTTACCGGCCCAATGTCAACGGGCCGTCACAAGGGAGAGCGACTGGGCGCGTGTACAGATTGTCGCCGCTTCTGGGGTAAGTTTCGCGCCGGTGAGATTGATTCGACCGAGATCCAGATCGTAGAAACGCGTCTCGCCACTACCGCCGGTACCTGCGCGGTCATGGGCACAGCAAGTACGATGGCGTGCATCGCTGAGGCTTTGGGTATGTCCCTGCCGGGAACTGCAGCGATACCTGCAGTCGATTCCCAACGTTTGGTTGCTGCCGAAGAGAGCGGTAAGGCCGCAGTCCGCCTTGCGCGTTCGCCCATCCTGCCGTCGCAGGTTATCACTGAACAATCGGTTGAAAACGCCTTCCGCGTGCTGATGGCGTTGGGCGGCTCGACTAACGCCATTATTCACCTTACGGCGGTGGCTGGCCGACTGGGTATTCGTATCAGCCCGCAACGTCTGAACGATATTTCGGACGAAACTCCGGTTCTGGTCGACCTCAAACCTGTCGGCGAGGGCTACATGGAAGATTTTCACGCAGCCGGAGGTATGGGGGCGGTGCTGCGAGAGCTGCGTCCATTGTTGAATCTCGACTGCTTGACAATTGACGGCCGGACTCTTAGAGAACGGCTGAATGAGCGCGCTGGATGGGTTGACCGGAAAATCATCCGCCCCTTCACGGATCCTGTGAGCAATGTAGGTGGGCTTATCTCACTACACGGTAGCCTTGCACCTGAGGGCGCAATCTTCAAACGCGCAGCTGCGACTCCCGCTCTTTTCGAGAAGGAAGGCAGGGCTGTAGTGTTCGAAGGCCTCGAAGATTTGTCAGCGCGAGTGGATTCGCCTGACCTCGACGTCACCGCGGATGACATCTTGGTATTGAAGAATGCTGGGCCCCTGGCTGCTGGAATGCCAGAAGCCGGCTACCTGCCTATCCCGTCGAAGCTTGCCAAGGCTGGCGTCAAAGACATGGTGCGCATCTCAGATGCACGCATGAGCGGTACGGCCTACGGAACAATTGTTTTGCACGTCTCTCCTGAAGCGGCAGCCGGAGGCCCATTAGAAGCCGTTCGCAACGGTGATCGGATTCGACTCTCAGTGTCAAAAAAGACGATCGATTTGCTCGTCGATCCGGCGGAGGTCGCGCGGCGCCTGGAAGAGCGTAAGCCGCTCCCGAAAAAGCGCGGCGGGTATCAGGAACTCTATCAACGCACGGTCACGCAAGCGCCAGAGGGCTGTGATCTCGACTTCCTCGCCCAGGCTCGTAGCTGACTTTCTCGTCTTCAAAGGAACAAAAAGTCATGAACTTCTACTCTCAATTGCTCGCACGCGCTGAGCAGGGCAACCCGATTCGTGTAGGTCTCATCGGTGCAGGAAAATTCGGCTCGATGTACCTAGCACAAGTTCCACGAACACCGGGCGTACACATGGTCGGCATAGCGGATTTATCGCCAACAAACGCCCATGCGGCCTTGACGCGCGTCGGCTGGGAGGCGGATCGTGCGCAAGCATCGTCGCTCGACGACGCGGTCCGCTCCGGAACGACCCACGTCGGTGACGACTGGCAAGCTCTGGTGGCTCATCCTGGCGTCGATATCATTATCGAGTGCACGGGCAATCCCATTGCCGCAGTCGACCACTGCTTAGCCGCGTTCAAACAAGGCAAGCATGTTATCAACGTGACCGTTGAGGCAGATGCCTTCTGCGGGCCCTTGCTAGCCCACCGTGCACGCGAGGCTGGTGTCGTGTACTCGCTTGCCTACGGTGACCAGCCCGGTTTGGCCTGCGAGCTGGTCGATTGGGCGAAGACGTGTGGTTTCCCGATTATTGCAGCAGGGCGCGGCCACAAATGGCTTCCGAAATTCCGCGAATCGACGCCCGATACGGTATGGGACCACTGGGGCGTTACAGCAGAGCAAGCTCGCATCGGTGGGATGAACCCGAAGATGTTCAATGCTTTTCTCGATGGTTCGAAACCGGCTATCGAAAGCACTGCTATTGCAAATGCCACCGGTCTCCAGGTGCAGGCTGAAGGCATTACTTTCGCGCCTGCTTCAGTCGAGCAGATACCTACGGTAATGCGCCTTAAGTCCGAGGGCGGTGTATTGTCCGCTAAGGGCGTGGTGGATGTAGTGTCCTCATTAAACACCGACGGTACCTCCGTGGGATACGATATCCGCAAGGGCGTGTGGGTTTGTGTCGAAGCACCCAACGACTACATCCAGCGGTGCTTCAAGGAATACCAGGTGTTCACTGATCCCGACGGCCGCTGTATGGTGCAGTACAAGAAATGGCACTTGATTGGGCTTGAACTCGGCATATCCGTGGCCAGCGTGGGTTTGCGTCGAGAGCCCACTGGTGTAGGTCAGTATTTCAATGCAGACGTCGTTGCCACGGCAAAACGAGATCTAAAGGTTGGCGAACTGCTTGACGGTGAAGGGGGCTACACAGTCTTTGGCAAACTCTTTCCAGCCAAAGAGTCGCTTCGGGTCGGAAGCTTGCCTCTTGGTCTCGCACACGGGCTGAAGCTGCGTCGAGACGTGGCCAAGGACCAGTCTTTGACATGGGACGATGTCGTCATCGACGCTGAACAACCGGCATATCGCGTGCGCAAGGAGATGGAAGAACTCTTTCAGAAATAAATATCGCACAGTATAAGCGCCGGAATGTTGAGCGACATTCCGGACGCGTCATCCATCTGCGTTCGTTTTGATCGACCCCTGGCAGCAACAAAGACGTTGCGCGGTAGGTCCGTAGAAAGACGAACGCGATCCTACGCTTGATGCTTTTGCCAACGGAACTGTGAATTGGAGCCACCCCAATAAGTCAACCGTGGCCCTTTGCCTCATGCTGGAATACCGGAACGTCTACCAGCGAGCGCCGAAGGTCGCGCATAGTTCCTTGATTGCGACATCGGACAAGGGCTCTGCGCGCGGCGACGTCGACAGATAAAGGCGGGCCGTCTCTTCCAACTCCTCCAACGCATACGATGCGTGCGACACCGATTTCTCCCACACCACCGGGCCAAGTCGCTCCAGCAACACCGCACGCACGCTCGACGCCAATGCCGCCACTTCCTCCGCCACCGCCGCATCGCCCGGTCGGCGATACGCAATCAACGGAACATGTCCAACCTTCATCACGTAGTACGGCGTGATCGGCGGCAAGACATCGTCGTTTTTCCAGACGCCCGCGAGCGTCAGCGCGACCAGATGCGTCGAATGCGTATGCACCACGCCACGCGCTTCAGCATTGCTCTCGTAGATACGGCGATGTAGCGCCAGCGTCTTCGACGGCCGTCCGCCCCACACATGATTGCCCTCGAGATCCACCTTCGCGATGTCGTTCGGATCGAGGCGGCCAAGGCACGCGTCGGTCGGGGTGATCAGCCAGCCGTCTTCCAGGCGCGCGCTGATGTTGCCCGCGCTGCCCACCGTATAGCGACGCTCGTAGAGGCTCTTGCCGGTCAGGCAGATCTCTTCGCGAATGGAATTTTCGGTCGATGCCATCACAGTGCCTTCAGCGCCTTCTCGAAGAAATCGGTCGCGCCGAAATTGCCGGACTTGAGCGCGAGACCCAGCGCTTCGCCCGCATTCGCACCGATCGATTGCGTCGCCGGCACGCCTGGATCGATCTGCGGTCCGATGCGCAAGGAACGCACGTCGAGCGCCTGCACGACCGCGCCCGACGTCTCGCCGCCCGCGACCACGAACCTCGTGTAGCCGTCGTCGCGCAACGCGCGCGCGATGGAGGCGAGCGCGTCCTCGACCAGATGCCCCGCCTTTTCGACGCCCAGTTCCTTCTGCACCGCCTTCACTTCATCGGGCGATGATGTCGCGTAGATGAGCACCGGCTCGTCGTGTTCGCGCGCAAATTCGACGGCGCTCTGCACCACCGGCTCGCCGCACGAAAGCGCCATCGGATCGATCCGGAAGCTCGGCTTCGATTCACGCCAGTGCGCGACCTGCGCGTTCGTCGCCTTCGATGCGCTGCCCGCCAGGACGACCGACTTGCCCTCCAGTTTCGGCAGATCGGCGGCGTGTTCCGCATGCGCGAGCAAATTCGCCGCGCGGAAGTTCTGCGGCAGTCCCAGCGCGATGCCCGAGCCGCCCGTGATCAGCGCGAGATCGCGGCACGCATCGCCGAGCACGTGGAGATCGGCGTCGGACACGGCGTCGGCGATCGCGAGGCGCACGCCGTCTTTCTGCAACTCGCCGATACGCGCGCGGATCGCGTCGGCGCCTTTTGCGATCGTGTCGTAACGGATCAGGCCCACTTTCGATTTCGTCTGGCGCTGCAACACGCGCACGAGGTTCGGATCGGTCATCGGCGTGAGCGGATGATTCTCCATGCCCGATTCGTTCAGCAGCACGTCGCCGACGAACAGGTTGCCGCGAAAGATCGTGCGGCCGTTCTCGGGGAATGCGGGGCAGGCGATCGTGAAATCGTCCTTCAGCGCGTCCAGCAGCGCATCCGCGACCGGGCCGATGTTGCCCTCGTCGGTCGAATCGAAGGTCGAGCAATACTTGAAGAAGAACTGGCGGCAGCCCTGCGCGCGCAGCCATGCGAGCGCGTCGAGCGACTGGCGCACGGCGTCATCGGCGGAAATGGTGCGCGACTTCAGCGCGACGACGAGCGCGTCCGCCTCGATGCGCGCGTCCGCCGCCGGCACGCCGATGGTCTGTACCGTACGCATGCCGCCGCGCACGAGCATGTTGGCGAGATCGGTCGCGCCGGTAAAGTCGTCAGCGATACAGCCCAAAAATGCGACGTTGCTCTTCTCCATTCGCTCATCCATTTTGAAAGTTGCTTAACCGCGAGAGCGTACTTTAACCGTCGACAGACAGCGCCCTAGCCTTGATGCATCGGGCTGCCCGAGCGGTTCGTTGCCTCGAAACGCCGTTACGAAACCGACAGAGCGCTGAGGCTCGCGAACGGTGGGGGTGGGCGTCGAAGAAACTTCTTTTTCTAGAACAATCTTGCCAATAAATGATGTGCCTCAGGCACATCCTTCAGGGAGTTATGGTCGAAACTGGTGTTCGGGGCGAGGCGGGGATTTGGAGGCGGTGGAGGTTTAGCTGAGAATGTTGCTT
>NZ_FCOJ02000042.1 GCF_001545035.1 Caballeronia glebae | reverse complement strand
GCGGGCGTGACGAGCTGCTTTCTTTGGTTACTTTCTTTGCAGCCGCAAAGAAAGTGACTGCCGCCCCGCACAGGGGCAGCGCTAATAGACCGACACGAAATCGGGATCCGGCGACAAACCCAAAAAATTCAAGCAAACGTATCGACGAGCCCAACCGTCCGCCGCACCGGCACACTGACGCCGCCAACGACCGCCCCATCCCCGCCGACGCCATCGATCCCACCAGCCCCACGCCTGCCGCCCGAACCCGAACCCGAACGATCGCCTCCGCTCTCCTGCTGCGACTGCCGCGCAAACGCCGACCCATCTGACACAGAAGCGCTCCCGAGACTAATACCGTTCGCTTCCATCGCTTCGCGCAGCTTCGGCATGGCGGCCTCGACCGCCTCGCGCACCTGCGCATGCTGCGACACGAACAACGCGTGAGCGTGGCTGTCGGAAACCTGCAATGTCACCTGCAACGGCCCCAGATCTTTCGGATTGAGCGTCAATTCAGCGCTCTGCTGATCCGCCTTCGAAAGAAACACGACCTTCTGACTGAACGCGTCGTCCCAGCCCGACCCGCCCACGTGCGGCGCAATCGCCGCGCTCGTCGCCGAGGCAATCGCGCCCTGCGGACTCGACACCGCCGAAGTCGCCGATGCCGTCTGCATCGCCACCGCATGCGCGGCCGCGTCGGCAGCTTGCTTGTACGCAGCCGTCGCGGCGTCCGTGGATGTCGCCGGCACGGCCTGCGCGGTTGCGAGCGCGGCGGCGTCGACCGCTTTGTCGTCGGTCTTCGCATTCGCCGTGAGCCCGATCAGGCCCGCGCCCTTTCCGCCCTTCGCGAAGAGGCCGCCTTGATCCTCGTCCTTCGCGCCCTCTCGCGCCGTCGCGACGGAACCGTTCGCCGCCGCGTTCGCGGGCAGCGCGTTGGGCTGCGCGTTGTTCATCGATGCAAGCGCGGCGGCAAGCGCGTCCTGCGCGGATTTCACGTCGCCGCTCTTGTGCGTGGCGCCCGTCGATTTGTCGTCATCGGTCGAAGCGCCCGTCGTTACGACAGACGCCGCGTCGGTCGCATCGGCGAGCGTGGCGTCGGTGTCGTCGCCGGCATTCGCGGCGTCGGCGCGTGCTTTCGCTTGCGCAGCCGCTGCGGCCGCATCCGCCGACGAACCCTGCGCCGCCGGTTTCGATGTCTCCGACGCTTCGCTCTTGCCCGCGTTCTTCGACGCCTCCTTCGACGCGTCCGTCCGATCGGGCTTCGCGGCGGCCTGCGTATCGGCCGCGTCATCGCTCTTCGATGCCGCATCCGAACCGCTGTCGTCCGGCTTCGGCGCGTCGTGCACGCTCGATTTGTCGGCGGAAGAATCCGCGAGCGCCTGAGCCGCCTGCGCATCGGCGTTGGCCTTGTCGGTGATGCCTTGCAGCGTCATGCCGAACGACGCGCCGGCGCTCGCCGCGCGCGCAGCCGCGGACTTGCTCGATGACGTGGCGCCCGACAGCGCGCCGAGAAGAGAAACGGAGGACATGCTGAGCCTCTGGAAATATCGATGAATGGATTACGACGAAGCGCGCTCGGCGCGCATGCGCAACACCTTGGCGGCGTGTTCGTCGGATTCGCGCTGCTCGACGCGCGCGGCCTTTTTCGCGAGCATCGCCTCGCCGCGCGCGGCCAGCACTTCGTAGCTGCCGAGCTTCTGCTTCTTCAGACGCCAGTCGGGTTTCGCCGCCTCGATGCGCTGATCGGCCAGCAGAAGCAGCGTGCGCTGCTGCGCGATGGCGGCATCGAGCGTATCGACGAACGCCTGGAAGTTGCGCAGCGTCTGCGCCGTGGTGCCTTGCTGCGCCGACGCCGTGAAGCGCGCGTGATACTCGTCGCGATAGGTCACGAGCGCGTTCAGTTGCGTTTCGATCTCGTTTCGTTCCTGCTGAAGCTTGCCGAGCTTCCTGGAGGCGGCGTCGAGATCCTCTTCGGCGAGTTCGATGAGGGTGTTGATCGGCAGATTCTTGGACATGGCGTGGCGGTCCCGTATGGTCTTTGGGCGTTCTTCTGATGAATGCTTCGGATGCTATTCGAAAATTATTCGAACAGTTGATTCAACATCGCGATGCTCGGCTCGAACGGCGCCTCTTCGCGAAAACCTTGCTGCAAAAACGACTCCATGCGCGGATACAGCGCGATCGCGCGGTCGAGCAACGGGTCGCGTCCGCTCGAATACGCGCCCACGTTGATCAGGTCCTTGTTGCGCTGATAGCGCGAGAGCATCTGCTTGAAAAGACGCACGCGTTCGAGATGCTTTTCGTCGATGAGCGCGGTCATCGCGCGGCTGATCGACTGTTCGATGTCGATGGCCGGATAGTGTCCAGCCTCCGCGAGCGAGCGGTTCAGCACGATATGGCCATCGAGAATCGCGCGCGCCGAGTCGGCGATCGGGTCCTGCTGATCGTCGCCTTCGGTGAGCACGGTGTAGAACGCCGTGATCGAGCCGCCGCCTTCCGGACCGTTGCCGGTGCGCTCGACGAGCGCCGGCAGCTTCGCGAACACCGAAGGCGGATAACCTTTGGTCGCGGGCGGTTCGCCGATCGCGAGCGCGATCTCGCGCTGGGCCATCGCGTAACGCGTGAGCGAATCCATCAGCATCAGCACGTGCTTGCCCTGATCGCGGAAATATTCGGCGAGCGAGGTCGTGTACGCGGCGGCCTGCATCCGCAGCACGGGCGACACGTCGGCGGGCGCGGCCACGACGACCGAGCGCGCGAGACCGTCCTCGCCCAGAATCTGCTCGATGAATTCCTTCACTTCGCGGCCACGTTCGCCAATCAGCCCGATCACGATCACTTCCGCGCTCGTGTAGCGCGCCATCGTGCCGAGCAACACCGACTTGCCGACGCCCGAGCCCGCGAACAGGCCCATGCGCTGGCCGCGCCCGACCGTCAGCAGCGTGTTGATCGCGCGCACGCCGACGTCGAGCACTTTGTGAATCGGCTCGCGATTCAGCGGGTTGATGACCGGCGAGGACAGCGGCGCATCGACTTTCGCGCCGAGCGGGCCGAGCCCGTCGAGCGGACGGCCGGACGCATCGACCACGCGGCCGAGCATTTCCCAGCCGACGGGCAAGCGCTTCGCACCGGCCATCGGATCGTTGATCGGCGCGCTTTCGAGCGGATAGACGCGCGCGCCCGGCAGAAGACCGGCGACTTCGGTCGTCGGCATTAGAAAGAGCTTGTCGCCCGAGAAGCCGACGACTTCGGCTTCGGCTGTCGGAATCGAGCTGCCGGGCGGCAACTCGATCATGCATTCGGAGCCGACACCCATCTTCAGGCCGACCGCTTCGAGCACGAGACCGGCGGCGCGCGTGAGACGCCCGCACGAGCGCAAGGGCTTGGCGAGTTCGCTGCGCAACTTGAGCGCGTCGAGTTTTTCGCGCCACGTATCGATGTGCGGATTGCCCGCGATATCGGCGAGTTCGGCGATGGTGCGCGCGGCGAGTCTGTCGGGCGAATCGCTGTCGAAATCGTCGTCGCTGGCGAGCGGTCCGAACGACGCGCGCGCCAGTTCCTGTTCGAGCGCGCTCAGTCCATCCTGCGTAATGCGATGTGTCTGGCTGTGCGTCTGGCTGTGTGTTTGTCCATTTACCACGGCTTGTTTCTCCCCAATGCAGCCACGACGCGCTCCCAGCGCGACACGTTGGTCGCGTCGATTTCGCCGGTCGCGGCGTGCGCCTTGCAGCCGCCGCGCTCGATTTCCGGGTCGGGGCGCACGGTCCAGCCCGCGCCTTCGAGTTCGTCCTTCAGATACGCATCGACGATCGGCATGTCGGCCGGATTCACGACGAGCGTCGGCGCGCCGGAAAGCTCCGGCTCGGCGGCGATCACTTCACGCGCCACGGCGACGAGCGCGGTCGGGTCGAGCGCGAGATGCTGGCGCACGACCTGCTGCGCGATGTCGACCGCGAGTTCCGCCAGCGATTCCGCGATGGCGGCATCGGCGGCGGCAAGCGCGGTCTTGAACGCATCGGCGATTTCGGCGAGACGCGCGGCCTGCGCGAGCGCTTCCTTGCGGCCGTCTTCGAAACCCTTCGCCTGGCCTTGTTCGTAACCGGCCTGATAACCGAGCGCCTGACCCGCGACGTGACCCTTCGCGAGACCTTGCTGATACGCGTCGTCCTCGACTCGGCGCAGGTGCGCTTCGAGCGCGGCCTGTTCCGCCGCGCTGTTGTCGACCGTCACGGTGACGGGATCGAACGACGCCATTTCCCAGCGCTGATACGCCGAGACCGGAGCCTTCTGCGCGCGGGCATCAGACATACGCGTCCTCCGCCTTGCCGCCTAGCTGGATCTGGCCGTTTTCCGCGAGATTGCGCACGATCTGCAGGATCTTGCGCTGCTGCTGCTCGACTTCCGACACCCGCACCGGACCGCGCGAATCGAGGTCTTCCGCGAGCAGTTCGGCCGCACGCTGCGACATGTTCGACAGGAACTTCTGACGCAGCGCCGGCTGCGCGCCCTTCAGCGACACGATCAGCGTCTCCGACTCCACTTCCTTCAGCAGAAGCTGGATCGCGCGGTCTTCCAGGTCGAGCAGGTTCTCGAACACGAACATCTGGTCGATGATCTTCTGCGCAAGCTCGGCGTCGTATTCGCGCACGTTCGAGATGACGCCTTCCTCGTGATTGCTCGACATGAAGTTCAAAATTTCCGCCGCCGTGCGGATGCCGCCCATCGGCGCGCGCTTCAGGTTGTCGCTGCCGGAGAGGAGCGTCGTGAGCACGTCGTCGAGTTCGCGCAGCGCGGCGGGCTGAATGCCGTCGAGCGTCGCGATGCGCAGAAGCACGTCGTTGCGCAGACGCTCGGTCAGCAGCGACACGATCTCCGACGCCTGATCGCGATCCAGGTGCACGAGAATCGTCGCGATGATCTGCGGATGCTCGTTCTTGATCAGTTCCGCGACCGCGCCCGAGTCCATCCACTTCAGGCCTTCGATGCCGCTCGTATCGCTGCCCTGCAGGATACGGTCGATCAGCGCGCCGGCCTTGGTTTCGCCGAGCGCCTTGGTCAGCACCGAGCGGATGTACTCGCTCGAATCGAGCGACAGCGCGGTGTGCTGCTCCGCTTCGGACACGAATTCGGTCAGCACGTTGTCGAGCTGCTCGCGCGTCACGTTTTTCAGCGCCGCCATGGTCGCGCCGATCTTCTGCACCTCGCGCGGGGCGAGATACTTGAAAACTTCGGCGGCTTCTTCCTCACCGATCGACATCAGGAGGAGAGCGGCTTTGTTCAGGCCTTCAGCGTTCATCGGACACCCAGTTCTTAACGACCGTCGCAACGATTCTCGCGTCCTGACGCGCCACCATGCGCGCGTAGTCGAGATTGCGATCGAATTTGGCTTTCTTGCTTTCGTGACCGAGGAGACTCACCTCGGCATCCTTGTCTTCGTCTTCCAGCTTCTGGCCGCCATCGAGCGACGGGCCGTCGAGGAGCGAGAGTTCATCCGGCGCGGCGAGCGTGGGCGCGGCTTCGGGCGGCGGCGGGAAGGCGCGGCGCATCGCCGGCTTCACCATGCTGAAGTACAGGAACAGACCGACGATGCCGATGCCCACGTACTTCGCCGCCTGGATGCCCCACGCGATCATCTGCGGGGTGCGCCACCACGGGGCGTCCGGCGTCACGTTCAGATCGGCCGAGAACGCGCTGTTCACGACGTTCACCGAGTCGCCGCGCTTGTCGTCGAAGCCCATCGCGTCCTTCACGAGTTGCTGGACCTGCGCGAGCTTGTCGGCGGCGAGCGGCGTCATCGTGACGTTGCCCTTCGCGTCGACCTTCTTGTCGTAGTTCACGACCACCGCCACCGACAGACGCTTGATGCCGCCCGTCGCCTGCTCGTAGTGGCGCACCGTGCGATCCACTTCGTAGTTCGTCGTCGTGTCCTTGCGCTGGTTTTGCGGCGTGGATTTCGCCGCTGCGCCCGCCGCGCCCGATGCCGCCGCGTCGATTGGCGCGGAAGCCGCTTGCGGCGGCTGGTTCGACAGCGCGCCCGGCACGCCGCCGGCGCCGCTGCCCGACGTTTCGCTCGATTCGCTCGACTGCTGGCTGCGGATCGCCGTGGCTTGCGGGTTGGCGTTCGGGCCGTAGCTTTCGGCGGTTTGTTCGAGCTTCGAGAAGTCGATGTCGGCGCTCACCTGCGAACGCGCATTGCCGGCGCCGAAGAGCGGCGCGAGGATCGCGTCGATGCGCTTTTGCGTGTTGTGCTCGATCTGCTGCACGTACTTCAGTTGCGACGCGTCGAGGCCGTTCGCGACGCTCTGGCTCGTCAGCAGGTTGCCGTCCTGATCGACGATATTGACGTTCTTCACCGGCATGTCCGCCACGCCCGACGCCACCATGTGCGCGATCGCGACCACCTGGCCTTCGTCAAGCACGCGGCCGGGATACAGATTGACCATCACCGAGGCGGTCGGCAATTCCTTGTCGCGCACGAAGACGCTCGGCTTCGGAATCGCCAGATGCACGCGCGCCGACTTCACCGACGAAATCGCGCCGATCGTGCGCTCCAGCTCGCCTTCCAGCGCGCGCTGATAGTTGACCTGCTCCGCGAACTGGCTGATGCCGAACTTCTGGTTGTCCATCAGCTCGAAGCCGACCGAGCCGCTCTTCGGCAAGCCCTGGCTCGCGAGGCGCAGACGCGTTTCGTGCACCTGTTCAGCCGGCACGAGAATGGCGCCGCCGCCGTCGGACAGCTTGTAGGCGATGTTGCCCTGCTGAAGCGCGGCAACGATTGCGCCGCCGTCGCGATCGGAGAGATTGGAGAAGAGGACGCGATAGTCCGGCTGGCGCGACCACATGACGAGGCCCGCGACCACCATCACCAGAATCGCGACGGCCACGATGAGCGGCACGCGCGGATTCGAGCGGAACTGGTTGAGCATCGGCACGCGCTGCGCGAAGCCGCCGAAATCGGCGCCCCCGGCGGCCGCGGCCGATCCGGCTGCGCCCGGCTGTGCGCCCGCCAGGCCCAATCTTGCGTCGGGCGTGATGAGTGAGTTATTGGGCGTTTCCATTTAGCGTCGAAGCTCCGAATCCTGAGGTTCTCCTCCCGCCGCTTCCCGCTTTCCATGTAAGCGGCGGTGGAGGACTTTTCACGATGGGGATTATCCGCAGAAGATTGCAAGTCGATTCGGGGAATAGAGCGGGGTTTTCCCCGTTCTTCCCGCGCTTTGAAAAACCATCGGCTGCTAATCTTTTTCGTACTCGGCGAACCTCCGCAATCGCGGCCCGAGCATCAGGTCTGGGCCACGAGCGGCGCCGGCTTTTCCCTGTCACCCGGAGTCAACATGAACTTTCCGATCAATCCGCTTTCCGCCGCGCTGTCGTCGATTCAGTCGATGGCGTCGCAAGCCGCCGGCGGGACCGGCGCTGCGGGCGCCGCGACCGTCGCGTCGGGCGCCGTTACGGGGCATGGCGGGACATCGGGCGCGGCGAGCGCCGGCAGCTTCGCCGACGCGCTGAAATCGTCCATCGACAAGATCAGCGACAACCAGACAAAGGCGCTCGGCGAGGCGCACGCCTTCGAGATCGGCGCGCCGAACGTGTCGCTCAACGACGTGATGGTCGACATGCAGAAGGCGAACGTCGGCCTGCAGTTCGGGCTGCAGGTGCGCAACAAGCTCGTGTCGGCCTACAACGACATCATGCAGATCTCCGTCTGACGGTTCTTTCGCGATCCAGCCCTTAAATCGCTGCGATGGCTCTAGAGCCTTGAGTCCTAAAGCTTTGCCGCGTTTCTCCGATAACCCCGGTAACGGCACGGCGAACGATGGTTCGTCCGCTTCGGCGGGCGGCCCGCTCGCATGCACCGGTTTTTACCGGACCACACGGATCAGGACGAGAGGCACGGCGTCGGCAGGAAGCCCGCGGACGCCGCGGCATCGCATAAGGAGAACCGAGAGATGTATTCCCCAGGACACGCTGGAGCCAACGCCTACGCACGCGTGGGCGTGCAGACAGGGGTGATCGGAGCGAGCCCGCACCGGCTGATCGTCATGCTGTATCAGGGCGCGCGTCAGGCGATCGCGCAGGCGCGCATGCACATGCAGCAGGGCAACATCGGCGCGCGCGGCACGGCGATCGGCAAGGCCATCAGCATCATCGAGAGCGGTTTGCAGCATGCGCTCAACAAGGATGCGGGCGGCGAGATCGCGCAGCGGCTGGACGCGCTGTACACGTATATGACGCACCGGCTGCTCGAAGCGAACGTGAAGCAGGACGAGGCGATGCTCGTCGAGGTCGACGACCTGCTCGCGACGCTCGAAGAAGCCTGGATCGGAATTGGACCGGAAGTGGCGCAAATGACCGCCGTGCCCGCGTGACGGGTATGCGCGCGACTGCCTCGAAAGAATGAAGACGACACAAGAATATTTCGCCCACTACGAAGCCATTGCGGCGGTTTCCGGCCAGATGCTGGTGGCCGCGCGCGGTGGCGAATGGAGCGAGCTGAAGGCGTTGCAGGGCAATTACCGCGAGCTGGTCGAGCGGTTGAAGGAAGTCGATTCCGGTTCGGATCTCGACGAAAATGCCCGCGCGCGCAAGCTGGACCTCGTGAAGAAGATTCTCGCCGACGACGCCGCGATCCGCGATTTGACGTCGCCGAGCCTCGCGCGCCTGTCCGCGCTCTTCACGGTCAACAGCACGGCCCGCGTACTGAAAAAAATGATCGGACTGCGCTAGGTCCGGTCCCGCCGGACGCGGGCGCTTCTGAGGATGTGGGCATGACTGGACTCGATACCGCGATCGCATCGTTGCTCGCCAGCCGCACCGAGCTCCTGATGTCCGCGATCCGCGCGCCGGGCGGCGTGAGCGGCAGCGGCGTGACCGGCGCGAGCGTCGGGCAGACGACGACGCAAACGGACATGGGGCAGAGCGTCGGCGCGCCTGCCGGCGCGGCGGGTCCGGCGGCATCGGCGCAAACCGCGTTCTCGAACGTCGCGCGCACGCTCGACGTGATTTCGCGCTTCGGCGGCGCGACGCCCGCGCTGACCGGCGACGCCCCGCTCTGGCCGACGCCGCCGCGCCCCGCGAGCGCCTTCGCCGCGCTCACGACCGGCCTCTTCGATACCGCTTTCTCCGCCAACGCCGCCGCCGTCGCGAGCGCGCGCGCCGCGACGCAGAATCTGCCGCCGCTGCCCGCCGCCGCGCTGGCGAGCGCGCTCGCGAAAACCGTCGACGAAAGCGGACTCTTCTACGAATCGCATCTCGTGCAATGGCTCGCGGGCCAGCGCAGCACGGCGTCGCTCGGCAACGAGCCGCAGGCGCGCGTCGATGCGCGCTCGATGTCCTTGCCGTTCGATCTCGCGAACGCCGCGTTGCCCGCCGACACCGGTCTCGACGATGCCCGCGCGCCGCAACTCACGCCCGATCTGCCCGATTTTCACGGCCGCCAGATCGCGACGCCGCAGACGCCGCAGCAAGCGGCCGCGCTCGCGGCGTCGGTGCGCGACGCGTCGCCGTCCGAACTCTCGAATTCGCAAAACGGCAACGCCGCGAGCGGCGCGAACGCCCAGAGCGCGGCGCCGAGCCAGCACGAATCGGCGTTGCAGGCGTCGGTCGCGGCGGGCATCCATCCCGCGACGCTCAATGTCGTGCGCCAGCAACTCGACGTCCTCGCGAACCAGCAATTCCGCTGGCAGGGCGAGGCGTGGCCCGGCACGCGCTTCGAATGGGAAGTCGCCCGCGAGCCGCGCGATCAGCGCGCATCCGACGATGTCGCCGACGAACGCGCGTGGCGCACGCGCATCACGCTGTCGCTGCCCGCGCTCGGCACGGTCGATGCCGAACTCGTGCTGGCGGGCGAGAAGCTCGTTGCGCGCATCAAGGCGCGCGACGCGGGCGCGCGCCGTCTCGCCGCCGATGGCGCCGCGTTCGCGCGTCAGCTCGAAGCGGCGGGCATCGCGCTCGCGTCGCTGTCCGTGCGCTCGATGGACGGCACGACCGATCTCGCGCTTTCCGGCGACAAAACCGCCGCAAAAAAGCCGCTGCGCTCGCCGCTCGAACATCTGTTCCGCCCGCCGCACGGCGATGGGAGTGAAGCATGAGCGCGCAGGATCATCCGCCGTACACGCGCAGGCAGGCGACCGCGCTCGCCTACGAAGCGGGCAATCGCGAGGCGACGCCGCGCGTCGTCGCGAAGGGCTACGGCATGGTCGCGGACATGATCGTGCAGCGCGCGAAGGACGCGGGGCTATACGTGCACGAATCGCCGGAAATGGTGTCGCTGCTGATGCAGGTCGATCTCGACGCGCACATTCCGCCCGCCTTGTATCAGGCGGTGGCGGAATTGCTGTCGTGGGTGTATCGGCTGGAGGACGAGGAGCCGATGAAGGAGGCGATGAAAGCGATTCGCTGAAGCCTTTCTACGCGCCAAACGCCCGCGTGACGATCCCCGCGTGATCGAAGCGCCCGGGCAGCGTGCCGTACACGCGGCCGGTTTCGCCGCGCGCATCGCCGAGACGGGATTCGATGAACGCATCCGCGACGTCCTGCGGCGCATGCCGCGCCAGCAACACGCCCTGCGCGCAAAGCGTCAGTTGCTGCGCGACGCGCCTCGCCGACGCTTCCCGCGTCGATGGATCGCCCGTCAGCATGGCAACGAGCGACGCCAGCGCGCCCGCCAGCGCCGGATGCGCGCCAGCAGTCGTCTTCCAGTCGTCGAAGAGCGCGTGCGCCGCGTCCTGCTCGCGCTCGAACGCGCGCAGCACGTCGAGGCACATCACGTTGCCCGAACCCTCCCAGATCGAATTGACCGGCGCCTCGCGATAGAAACGCGCCATCGGCCCGATTTCGACGTAGCCGTTGCCGCCCCACACTTCCATCGCCTCGCCGGTGAATTCGAGCGCGCGCTTGCACACCCAGAACTTCGCGGCCGGCGTGACGATGCGCCGCCACGCGCGCTCGGCGAGCGCTCCGTCCGGCGCGGCGCTCTGCTCGAACGCGCCCGCGAGCCGCATGAAGAGGACCGTCGCCGCTTCGGATTCGAGCGCGAGATCGGCGAGCACGTTGCGCATCAACGGCTGATCGACGAGATGCGCGCCGAACGCGCTGCGCTGGCGCGCGTGATGGATCGCCTGCACGAGGGCCGCGCGCATCAGCGCCCCGCTGCCGATCACGCAATCGAGCCGCGTGAAGTTCGCCATCTCGATGATGGTCGGCACGCCGCGCCCCTCGTCGCCGATCATCACGCCATAGGCATCCAGAAACTCCACTTCGCTGCTCGCGTTCGAGCGATTGCCGAGCTTGTCTTTCAGGCGCTGGACCTGGACCGCGTTCTTGCGGCCGTCCGGCGCGAAACGCGGCACGTAGAAGCACGACAGGCCGCCTTCTTCGGCGGTGCGCGCGAGCACGAGATGCGCGTCGCATTGCGGCGCGGAGAAAAACCATTTGTGACCGACCAGCCGATAAGCGCCGCCGCGTCCCGGCGCGCCGAGCGCGTGCGCGCGCGTGCGGTTGCTGCGCACGTCGGAGCCGCCCTGTTTTTCGGTCATGCCCATGCCGACCATCATCGAATGCTTGCCGGCTTCGAGCGGAATGTCGCGCGGATCGTGCTCGCGCGATAGCAGCGCGTGGGAGACGCGCGCGAACAGGTCGGGTTCGTTGCGCAGAACCGGAATGCTCGCGAAGGTCATCGTGATCGGACACAGCGACCCCGATTCGAGCTGGCCGTGCAAGTAGTAGCCGGCGCAGCGCGCGGCCATCGACCCGGCGCGCGCGGACGGCTCGAACGGCATCGCGTGCAGTCCCTCGCGCCGCAAACGCCGCACCAATTCGTGCCACGCCGGATGAAATTCGACGGCGTCGATGCGCTCGCCGCGCGGACTGTGCGTCGCCAGCGACGGCTCGTGCCGGTTGGCAAGTTCCGCCAGCGCGACGACATCGGGCTGCGTCAGCGCCATGCCGTCGCGCGAGAGCGTCTCCGCGTGCCACTGCGCGCCTTCGCGCTCGACGGCGGCGGCGAGCGCCGGATCGAAAGCGAAGGCGTCATAGCCGACGAGCGGCGACACCTGATTCGTGACGTCGTGTGTCTGCCCGAACGGGCGATCGGCGGGATCGGACATCGTCGGTCTCCTTCCTTGCACGCGCGGAAACGGCCACGCGCGATTCGTTATCTCGGAATTCAGGAATGATAGGCCGAGCATGGATTGGACGTGTAGACGCACCGTTCTTTTCAGAATCGCCAAGAACATTCCGATGCGCGGTTCTAACGCGCCGCTCACTGAGACAAATCCGATTGTTATCCCGACCCAATGAACCGAAGGAGCCCGAACCTATAATCGGCTCGCCTAAATTCGACGAACGCAGTAACGCCTTTCACGGAAGCATTCTTAATGAGCATCAACCTCAATCAACTCGTCCAGGGCGCTTTAACAGAAAGCGTGCTGCAGCAAATTGCCGGGCGCATCGGCTGTGCGCCGGAATCTGCCAGGCGCGTGGTGTCGCTCTGCGGACCGGCGCTCATCGGCGCGATGATGAACAAGGCGTCGACGCTCGAAGGCGCGCGCCACCTGTTCACGGCGATCATGTCGCCGGCGACGAACGCGCTGATCGCCGACGATCTGCCGCAAGCCGTCGCGCACGGCGCGGGCTTCAAAACGCTCCTTGATATCGGCGAGAAAACCGATACCGAAATCGCCTCGCACGACAGCCTCAACCTCCTCGCCGAGCGCATCGCCGAATACACCGGCGTGGCGGCGAGCGCCACGCGCACGCTGGGCGGCGTGGTCAGCGCGACCCTCTTCGGCGTGCTCAAGCGCTATCTCACGCAGCACAACGGCCACCCCGGTCAGCTTCCGACGCTGCTCGGCCATCAGGTGCCGGTGGTGCGCGCGAACATGACGGACGCGTTCGCGCAAGCGCTCGGTCTCGGCACGGTCGGCGCGTTTGTCGCGGGCGTCGTTTCGCGGCTGAAGGCCGTGTCGGCGCATCTCGAACATCCGGCAACGCACGAAGCCGCGGCGTTTACGCAGCCGCAGGAAGCGCCCGCCGCGCCGGAGCAACCCGTGAAGGAAGACGCGGGCAACAAGAAGTGGTGGTGGCTCGCATTGGCCGCTGCGCTGGCGCTGCTCGCGCTTCTGATCGGGCGTGGTTGCACGACGGAGAAGCTGGAGAAATCCGAAGAGACGGCGCCGGCTAAGCGGGACGCGGCGTCCGATCCGAGCGCGGTCACGGCGTCGGCACCCGCTGCCGTCGACCAGGCATCCGCGCCCGCCGCGCTGCCCACCAAGGACGCGACGATGTCCTTCGTCGTCGACGCATCCGGCGTTCCCACGCTGACCGCCACGGTCAGCAGCGAAGACGAGCGCCGCGCACTGATCGACGCCCTCGCGGCGAAGCTCGGCGTGGACAAGTTCAAGGCGAACATCACCGTCGATCCGAACAGGAAGCCGGCCGACTGGATCGGCAAGCTCGACGGCCTGTTGCCGATCATGGCGCTGCCGGGCGCGCAAATGAGCATCGTCGGCCACAAGATCGACCTGAGCGGCCGAGCGGGCGATGCGCCGCTCGGCTGGGTGGACAATCTGAAAACGCTCTTCGGCAACGGCTGGACGATCGGCGCAACCGACACGACGCCCGCGGCCAAGGATCTCGCCGCCTCGGACGCGCACGCAGATGCAGTCTGCTCAGGGAAAGACGTCGTGAAGAGTCTGAATCTGCGTCCGGTCAGCTTCGGCTTCGCGTCGAACTCGCTGCCGCCCGCGGCGCTGAATGCGCTCGCGAAATCCGCGAAGGCGCTGAAGGATTGCAACGCGGCCGGCACGCCGATCAAGCTGCAGATCGGCGGTTTCACGGACAGTTCGGGCGATCCGGCGGTGAATATCAGCCTGTCGGCAAAGCGCGCGGAGACGGTGCGCTTGTATCTGATCCAGCAGGGCGCGCCGGCTGGCTCCCTGACGGCGGAAGGTTTCGGCGACGCGAATCCGATCGGCGACAACGCCACGCGTGACGGCCGCGCGACGAATCGCCGGATCGAGTTCAAGGAATTGAACTGATCCGGGAAACGCCCCGAAAGCCGCTGTGAACAACGCGCCGGTCCGCTCATCGCGGACCGGCGCGTTTTTTATGGCCGCTGGCGATTCAGTTCCCGGGAGCGCCGGGTCGCGCGCGCGGAAAGCCATCGGCCATGAAATCCTGATCCAGATTGGCGGGCAGCATTTCCCGCGCGACTTTTATCCACGCGCGCGCCGCGTGCGACAGATAGCCGTTGCGCCGCCAGCCGAGCGCCATGTCCCAGTGAATTTCCGGCGCGACGACCGGACGGCACGTGAAGGCGCTGGCGTCGAGACGCCGGCAGTACGGCGCGGGTAGCAACGCGATGCCGATGCCGGCCTGCACCAGCGCCGCCATGAAATCCCAGTGCCCGCTGCGACCGACGATCGTCGGCGCGAAACCTGCCTCGCGGCACGCGTTGAGCACGACGTCGTTGAGCGCGAGGCTCTCGCCGTAGAACACGAACGGCTCGGCGGCAAGATCGGTGAGCGCGACTTCGCGGGCATCGTCCCAGCGCGAGCCCTTCTGCGCGACGAGCCACAGAATCTGCCGGCTGACCGGCAGGACGTCGAACATCGCGGTGTCCACCGGCTGCAAGACGCCGCCCAGTTCGAGCTCGCCGTCGATCAGCGCCGCCTCGATCGCCTTCGAGCCGCGCTCGAACAGCTTGAGTTCGACCTTCGGATACCGCTGCCGGAACGCGGCGATGGCCGGCGTGAAGAGCGATCCGCCCATCGGCGGAATGCCGATCGTCAATGTGCCGCGCCCGAACGTGCCGAGATCGTTTAGTTCGGCTTCCAGACGCGCGTGCGCCGCCAGCACCTCGACGCCGCGTTGCCAGACGATCTGTCCGGCGTCCGTCAACACCATCTGCCGGCCTTCGCGCAAAAGCAGCGGCGAGCCGACCTCATCTTCCAGTGCCTTCACCATTTTGCTGATGGTCGGCTGCGTCACGAACATGTGTTCGGCGGCAGCCGTGAAGCTCTTTTGCTTCACCACTTCGATGAAGTACCGCAAAGCGCGTAATTCCATCGTCGGCTCCGAATTCCAGTTTGGAATAATTTGAATAAGGTTAAGTCATTTTTATTATGCGAGGGGCGCCCATATACTCTGACTACGGGATAACCCTAATCAATTGCCTTCCACCGCACGAGAGCCGCCATGTCCGACGCCCTGCCGATCAAAACGCTGTCCGCCTTCGCCCGCTTTCTGCGCGTCGCGGTGCAGTCCGCTGCGCTCGCGGCGATCTGGGTCGTCGCGGATTTCGTCGCGCGCAAGCTGGCGCTGCCCGTGCCGGGCGGCGTGATCGGCCTCGTCGCGCTGCTCGCGCTGTTGTTCTGCGGCGGCATCGCGCCGCGCTGGGTCAAGGCGGGCGCGGACTGGCTGCTTTCCGACATGCTCCTGTTCTTCATTCCGGCGGCGGTCGCGGCGGTTCAGTATGGCGGTCTCTTCATGGAAGACGGCTGGCGGCTCGCGCTCGTGGTCGTCGCGGGCACGTTGATGGTGATGGTGGCCGTCGCGTTCGCCGTCGACCGTGCGGCGCGCCTCGAACGCCATCTCGCATTGCGTCGCGTGCTCGTCGCGCGGCATGCGGCGCGCGCCTGAGCGAGCGGACATGAACCACTTTATCGACTCCCTCTTCGAAGACGACGCCGCGCGCCTCATCGCGGCGGGCTGCTTCGTGCTGACCGTCGCGCTGTATTTCGCGGCCAAGCAGCTCTATGCGCGCTTCAGGCGGCCGTGGCTCACGCCGCTTCTGGCCGTGCCGGCGGTGCTCGCGGTCATCGTCGTGGCGGCGCGCATTCCGTACTCGGTCTATTACACCGACACGCGCTGGCTCATGTGGCTGCTCGGCCCGGCGACGGTCGCGTTCGCGGTGCCGATCTACGAATACCGCGAACTGATCAAACGGCACTGGATTTCGCTCACCGTCGGCGTCACGGTCGGCATTCTGGTGGCGGTCGGCGGATCGCTTGCGCTCGCGAAACTGCTCCATTTGTCGCCGGAACTGCAACGCAGCCTCGCGACGCGCTCGGTCTCCACGCCGTTCGCGCTCGCCGTCTCCGACAAAATCCACGCGCCGAAGGACCTGACCGCGCTCTTCGTGATCGCGACGGGCGTCTGCGGCATGCTCTTCGGCGAAATCGTGCTCGCGCTGGTGCCGCTGCGCACGCGGCTCGCGCGCGGCGCGCTGTTCGGAGCGGCGGCGCACGGCGTTGGCACGGCGAAGGCGCGCGAATTGGGGAACGAAGAGGGCGTCGTCGCCAGTCTGACGATGATGATCGCCGGTGTCGTCATGGTCTTGCTGGCTCCTCTACTCTCCGCGCTGCCGTTCTAGTTCGCGTACTTCGGATGATTTTGAGATTGGTCCGACTCAGCGCGGGCCGCTCGACGGATACATTCGAGGGCTGAATCTCGTCCCGAATCGCGCCATGCTCCCCACGTCAGTCATCATTCCCTGTTTCAACGCGGCTTCCACGCTTTCCCGCGCGCTCGACAGTTGCATCGCGCAGCCTGAAGCATCGCAGATCATCGTCGTGGACGACGGCTCGGCCGACGCTTCGAGGGACATCGCCGCGCACTACGCCGCACAGTGCCCGCGCGTGAAATCATTGCCGCTGAGCCAGAACAGCGGCCCCGCGCGGGCGCGCAACTGGGGCGCGATGCACGCCGATTTCGACACGCTCGCCTTCCTCGACGCCGACGACGAATACGTGCCCGGCGCGCTGGCGGACGCAACGGGGTTTCTGGCGCGCCATCCGGATCGGCCGAGCATCCGGCTGAATATCGAGTTTTGCGGCTTTCCCGACGAAATCACGCGTCATCCCGATTTCGAGCGACTTTCCGGCCTGATAGCGGGCACTGTCCCGAGCAGCCTGGTGATTCGCCGCTCGGCTTTCATGGCGCTCGGCGGCTTTCCTGCTGATGAAATCTTTCGCGTGGCCGGAGGCGAAGACATGCCGCTCTCAAAGGCGCTCTTCCTGCTTTTCGAAAACAGACGCCTGACGGGGAACAGGAGTGTGCGCATGCATTTTCATGCGGGCATCCACGCGGCGCGGTTCTTTTCCATCAACATGGGATTCTCGACCGATCCCGATCCGGCCCAGACCGCCGCGCTGATTGAAGAACAGATGCGCGTCGCACGTCGCGCCGTCGCTGCGTTCGAGGAGTTGCGCGGCTTCGGAATCAGGAACCTTTCGCACGGCGCTCAGGCGAAGTAGCGCGGCTTTTTTGCTACAATCGACGCTCGTTTCCGAGGAGCGTTGCGACGGGCGATTCTTCATAATCCACCCGCCAGGCTCGGAAGCATTCAATCCGGACGGTTCAAAAGCGCCATGCAGTCAAGGCGCCCGTTGAGCCACCGCATCGAACGGCGCTCACGTCAACATTTCTAGTCTTTTTAGAAAAGGAGGGCGTGATGAACGCCGCAGTTCTCGATTCCAAGAATCACAAGGATTTCGTCGTCGCCGACATGTCGCTGGCCGCATGGGGCCGCAAGGAACTCGACATCGCCGAAACGGAAATGCCGGGTCTCATCCAGACGCGCGAAGAGTACAAGGCGCAGCAGCCGCTGAAGGGCGCGCGCATTGCCGGTTCGCTGCACATGACCATCCAGACGGGCGTTCTCATCGAAACGCTCACCGCGCTCGGCGCGGACGTGCGCTGGGCTTCGTGCAACATCTTCTCGACGCAGGACCACGCAGCCGCCGCGATCGCCGCGGGCGGCACGCCGGTGTTCGCGTTCAAGGGCGAATCGCTCGACGAATACTGGGAATTCTCGCATCGCATTTTCGAATGGCCGAACGGCGAATTCGCCAACATGATTCTCGATGACGGCGGCGACGCAACGCTGCTGCTCATTCTCGGCGCGAAGGCTGAAAAGGACCGCTCGGTCATCGCCAAGCCGACGAACGAGGAAGAAATCGCGCTGTACAAGTCGATCGCATCGCACCTCGACGCCGATCCGACGTGGTACTCCACGCGCCTCGCGCACATTCAGGGCGTGACGGAAGAAACCACCACGGGCGTGCATCGCCTGTATCAGATGGAAAAGGACGGCCGCCTGCCGTTCCCGGCCATCAACGTGAACGATTCGGTCACGAAGTCGAAGTTCGACAATCTGTACGGCTGCCGCGAGTCGCTCGTCGACGGCATCAAGCGCGCGACCGACGTGATGATCGCGGGCAAGATCGCGCTGGTCGCGGGCTACGGCGACGTGGGCAAGGGCTGCGCGCAATCGCTGCGCGGTCTGGGCGCGACGGTGTGGATCACGGAAATCGATCCGATCTGCGCGTTGCAAGCCGCGATGGAAGGCTACCGCGTCGTGACGATGGAATACGCCGCGAGCCGCGCCGACATTTTCGTGACGGCGACGGGCAACTTCCACGTCATCAACCACGATCACATGAAGGCGATGCGCAACAACGCGATCGTCTGCAACATCGGCCACTTCGATTCGGAAATCGATATTGCTTCCACGCGCCAGTACACGTGGGACAACATCAAGCCGCAAGTCGATCACATCGTCTTCCCGGACGGCAAGAAGATCATCATTCTGGCTGAAGGCCGTCTGGTGAACCTCGGCTGCGCGACGGGCCATCCGTCGTTCGTGATGTCGAACTCGTTCACGAACCAGACGCTCGCGCAGATCGAACTGTTCTGCCAGGGCGAGAAGTACGAGAACAAGGTCTACGTGCTGCCGAAGCATCTCGACGAAAAGGTCGCGCGTCTGCACCTCGGGCGCATCGGCGCGGAACTGACCGTGCTGTCGGACGAGCAGGCCGGCTACATCGGCGTCGACAAGAGCGGCCCGTTCAAGCCGAACCACTATCGCTATTAATCGCTGACGGCGGCGGTATCTTGCGCGGGCGTGACGACCACGCCCGCGCGATTCAACGCATCAACCGGAGATTCCTCGATGACCGTGCTGCTGACATGGCTGATCAATGCACTCGCGCTTTTGATCATCACCTACCTCGTGCCTTCGATTCACATTCGCAGTTTTGGTACGGCGCTCATCATCGCGGTGGTGTTGGGTCTCATCAACGCGATCATCCGGCCCGTCCTCATCATCCTCACGCTGCCGGTTACAGTGCTCACGCTCGGGCTTTTCATACTCGTCGTGAATGCGCTGTGTTTCTGGCTGTGCTCGACGCTGTTGAAGGGCTTCGAAGTAACGGGCTTCTGGTCCGCGTTCTTCGGCTCGATTCTGTACAGCATCGTGTCGTGGTTGCTGTCGGCGCTGATTTTCGGCAATCGCAACTTCGGTTGACGTTGGACCACGGACGCTGTCGCCCGTCATAAAACATCATGAAACCGATCGAACTCTCATTCGAGTTTTTCCCGCCGAAGACGCAGGAAGGCGTGGACAAGTTGCGCGCGTCCCGCGCCGAGTTGAAGACGCTTTCGCCGAAGTTCGTCTCCGTGACGTTCGGCGCCGGCGGCTCCACGCAGCAAGGCACGCTCGACACTGTGCTCGAAATGGCCGCGGAAGGCTTCGAAGCCGCGCCGCATCTTTCGTGCATCGGCTCGTCGCGGGACAATTTGCGCGCCATTCTTTTGCAGTATCGCGAGCACGGCATTCGCCATATCGTCGCGCTGCGCGGCGATCTGCCTTCGGGCATGGGCGAAGTCGGTGAGTTGCGGTATGCGTCGGAGCTCGTGGCGTTTATCCGCCAGGAGCACGGCGACTGGTTCAACATCGAAGTGGCCGCGTATCCGGAGTTCCATCCCCAATCGAGATCGCCGCGCGCGGATCTCGAAAACTTCGCTCGCAAAGTGAAGGCGGGCGCGAATTCGGCGATCACGCAGTACTTCTTCAACGCCGATTCGTACTTCAGGTTTGTCGAGGAAGCGAGGAAACTCGGCGTCGACGTGCCGATCGTGCCGGGCATCATGCCGATCACGAACTTCTCGCAACTGATGCGCTTCTCCGACATGTGCGGCGCTGAAGTGCCGAGGTGGATCGCGCGCCGGCTCGAAAGCTTCGGCGACGATCGCGAGTCGATCCGCGCATTCGGCGTGGACGTGGTGACGGGCCTGTGCCGCCGTCTCCTCGACGAAGGCGCGCCGGGGCTGCATTTCTACACGCTCAACGGCTCGTGGGCTTCGAAGATGGTTTGCGAGCGTCTCGGCTTCAAGAGCGTCTGATCTGCATCAATGTTTCACCCGCGCGGCGCTCGCCGCGCGGTTCTTTCCTGATACGCGTTTTTCTTCGCCTTTTTGCGTCGGCTCGACTCGATGCGCGGAATATTGCGTCCGCCGACCTATCACCTGCGCGCATGGCCGATAACCTACTCTTATCAAAGCGCCATCGACGACAAACTCTAGTGGGGAAAACCAAGTGCACATGTCACTTTTGTTCGTGCTACGGTAGCGCCCGACTTTGCGCACACGCGTCGAAAAACGGGCGGTGCGATCAAGTAAACTCGCGCTAAGCCGGCCAGAAGCCGGCATTGACTTGGAGGAAACATGCACAAAAACAGCCTGTTGCGAGCCATCCGCAGATCGGCGCTCGCAGGCGCCGTAGCCACGGCGACGCTTTTCGCAGCAAACGCGGCGAACGCCGCCATTCCGAACAAGACGCTCGTGTATTGCTCGGAAGGCAGCCCGGCCGGTTTCGATCCGGCCCAGTACACCACCGGCACCGATTTCACCGCGAACACTTTCACCGTCTATAACCGTCTCGTCGAATTCGAGCGCGGCGGCACGAAGGTCGAGCCGGGTCTCGCCGAAAAGTGGGATGTGTCCTCGGACGGCCTGACCTACACGTTCCATCTGCGTCATGGCGTGAAGTTCCAGACGACGTCGTTCTTCAAGCCGACGCGCGAATTCAACGCGGACGACGTGGTCCTCACGTTCAACCGCATGCTCGATCCGAACAATCCGTTCCGCAAGGCGTACAACGTGCAGTTTCCGTACTTCACGGACCTCGGCATGGACAAGCTGATTTCGAAGGTCGAGAAGGTCGATCCTTACACCGTGAAATTCACGCTGAAGGAAGTGAGCGCGCCGTTCATCCAGAACATGGCGATGGAGTACGCGTCGATCCTGTCCGCCGAATACGCGGACAAGCTGATAAAGGACGGCAAGGCCGCCGACATCAACCAGCAGCCGGTCGGCACGGGCCCGTTCATTTTCCGCAGCTACACGAAGGACGCGACCATTCGCTTCGACGGCAATCCTGACTATTGGAAGCCGAACGCGGTGCAGATCTCGAAGCTGATCTTCTCGATCACGCCGGACGCCGCCGTGCGCGTGCAGAAGCTGAAGAGCAACGAATGTCAGGTGATGAGCTATCCGCGTCCGGGCGACATCTCCACGCTGAAGGCGGTATCGAGCGTCGATACGCCGTCGCAGGCGGGCTTCAACGAAGGTTATGTCGCGTACAACGTGACGAAGAAGAGCCTCGACAACACCGACGTGCGCCGCGCGCTCGACATGGCGATCAACAAGAAAGCGATCATCGATTCCGTGTATCAGGGCGCGGGCCAGCCGGCCACCGCACCGATGCCGCCGACGCAATGGTCCTATGACAAGAATCTGAAAGGCCAGGCGTACGACACCGCGAAGGCGAAGGCGCTGCTCGCGAAAGCGGGCTTCCCGAATGGCTTCGAGATCACGCTGTGGGCGATGCCCGTGCAGCGCGCGTACAACCCGAACGCGCGCCTGATGGCGGAAATGATCCAGGCGGACTGGGCGAAGATCGGCGTGAAGGCGAACATCGTTTCGTACGAGTGGGGCGAGTATCTGAAGCGCGCGCACGCGGGCGAACACGATGCGCTCCTGATCGGCTGGACCGGCGACAACGGCGACCCCGACAACTGGCTCGGCACGCTGCTCGGCTGCGACGCGGTAAAGGGCAGCAACTTCTCGAAGTGGTGCTACAAGCCGTTCGACGAGCTCGTGGTAAAGGGCCGTTCGACGACGGATGTCGCGGCGCGCACGAAGGCGTACACCGACGCGCAGCAGATCTTCGAGCAGCAACTGCCGTTCTCGCCGATCGCGCACTCGACGGTGTATCAGCCGGTTAGCAAGAAGGTGACGAACATGAAGATCGAGCCGCTCGGCTACGTGCGCTTCGATGGCGTCGGCATGCAATAAGGTTTTGCTGCGGACCACTTTTTGCACTAAACCATAACTAATCGAACAGGTCCGGCGGCGCGGGTCGACAACGATCCCAGCCGCCGGATGCGTTTTCAGTCCTCCAATACCGAAAAGGGCGATCATGTTCCGATTCGTTTTGCGACGCATAGGAATGGTGATACCGACGTTCATCGGCATTACGATTCTCGCGTTCGCACTCATTCACCTGATCCCGGGCGACCCCATCGAAGTGATGATGGGTGAACGCGGCGTGGACCCGGCGATGCACGCCGAAGCCATGAAGCGCCTCGGCCTCGACCAGTCGCTTCCGGTCCAATACCTCACCTACGTCGGTCACGCGCTGAAGGGCGATCTCGGCACGTCGATCATCACGAATACGAGCGTGATGGGCGAGTTCCTCGCGCGCTTTCCGGCGACCGTCGAACTCTCCATCTGCGCGATGATCTTTGCGCTGGCCATCGGCTTGCCGGCGGGCGTCGCGGCGGCGTTGAAGCGCGGCACGGTCGTCGATCACGGCGTGATGGGCACCGCGCTCACCGGTTACTCGATGCCGATTTTCTGGTGGGGCTTGATCCTCATCATGTTCTTCTCGGCGAAGCTCGGCTGGACGCCCGTGTCGGGCCGCATCGCGGTGGAATACGACATTCCGCACGTGACCGGTTTCATGCTGATCGACGCGCTCTTCTCAACCGATGAAGGCGCGTTCACGTCCGCGGTAAGCCATCTGATCCTGCCGACGATCGTGCTCGGCACGATTCCGCTCGCGGTCGTCGCGCGCATGACGCGCTCGTCGATGCTCGAAGTGCTGCGCGAGGACTACATCCGCACGGCGCGCGCGAAGGGTTTGTCGCCGCTGCGCGTCGTGGTGGTTCATGCGCTGCGCAACGCGCTGATTCCCGTCGTGACCGTGATCGGTCTGCAAGTGGGCACGCTGCTCGCGGGCGCGGTGCTGACCGAGACGCTGTTCTCGTGGCCGGGCGTCGGCAAGTGGCTCATCGACGCCATTTCGCGTCGCGATTATCCGGTCGTGCAAGGCGGCATTCTGATGATCGCGACGCTCGTGATCGTCGTGAACCTGGTCGTCGATCTGTTGTACGGCGTGTTGAATCCGCGCATTCGCCATACGAGGTAACTGAAAGATATGGCCGACATACAAAACAATCTCCCTCCGCAAATGCTGACGCCGCCTTCCGGCCGCATGGTCGCGGCGCGGGAGTTCTGGGCGAACTTCTCGCGCAATCGCGGTGCTGTCGTTGCGGGCCTGATCGTCGTGTTGCTGGTTCTGGTGGCGATCACCGCGCCCTTGATCGCGCCGCACAGCCCGATCGAGCAATATCGCGAGTACGTGAAAATTCCGCCCGCGTGGCTCGAAGGCGGCAACCGCATGTTCGTGCTCGGCACCGATGAAGCCGGCCGCGACATCCTCTCGCGTCTTATGTACGGCGCGCGGCTGTCGTTCTGGATCGGCTTCGTTTCGGTGGTGCTCGCGCTGATCCCGGGCGTCGTGCTCGGACTCATGGCTGCGTTCTTCAACTGGCTCGATACGCCGATCATGCGCGTGATGGACGTGCTGCTCGCGTTGCCGTCGCTGCTGCTCGCGGTCGCGGTCGTCGCGATCATCGGGCCCGGGCTCGTCAACACGATGCTCGCGATCGCGATCGTCGCGCTGCCGGGTTATGTGCGGCTCACGCGCGCGTCGGCGCTCGGCGAATTGCAGAAGGAATACGTGACGGCGTCGCGCGTCGCGGGCGCGGGCACCGTGCGCCTGATGTTCTCGCAAGTGCTGCCGAACTGCGCCGCGCCGCTGATCGTGCAGGCGACGCTCGGCTTCTCGTCCGCGATTCTCGATGCCGCCGCGCTCGGCTTTCTCGGCCTCGGCGTGCAGCCGCCGGCGGCGGAGTGGGGCGCGATGCTGGCATCGGCGCGCGATTACATCGAAAGCGCATGGTGGATCGTGACGATGCCGGGTCTGTCGATCCTGATCTCGGTGCTCGTGATCAATCTGCTCGGCGACGGACTGCGCGATGCGCTCGATCCGAAACTCAAACGGATGGGCTGATATGGACGATCTTCTGACTATCCGCAATTTGCAGGTGACGTTCGGCGGCACGCAAGCCGTCGATCGCATCGACCTTTCCGTGAAGCCGGGCGAAGTGGTCGGCGTCGTGGGCGAATCCGGCTCGGGCAAGAGCGTCACGATGATGGCGCTGATGGGCCTCATCGACGCGCCCGGCAAAGTCACCGCCGATCAGGTCACGTTCGACGGCAAGGACTTGCTGAAGGCGTCGTCGCGCGCGCGTCGCAGGATCATCGGCAAGGATATCGCGATGGTGTTTCAGGACGCGCTGACGAGCCTGAACCCGAGCTACACCGTCGGCTATCAGATCAAGGAAGTGCTGAAGCTGCACGAAGGCTTGCGCGGCGATGCGCTCGACAAACGCGCGCTCGAACTGCTCGATCAGGTCGGCATTCCGGATGCCAAAGGCCGCATCAACTCGTTTCCGCATCAGATGTCGGGCGGCATGAACCAGCGCGTGATGATCGCGATGGCGGTCGCGTGCAATCCGAAGCTTTTGATCGCCGACGAGCCGACCACCGCGCTCGACGTGACGATCCAGGCGCAGATCATGGAACTGCTCGTGAAGCTGCAGAAGGAACGCGGCATGGCGCTCGTGCTGATTTCGCACGATCTGGCAGTCGTGTCCGAAGTGGCGCAGCGCGTCGCGGTGATGTACGCGGGCGAGATCATCGAGACGAATCACGTGCCGACGATCTTCAGCGAGCCGCATCATCCGTACACGGAAGCGCTGCTTGCCGCGATTCCCGAGCATTCGCGCGGCGCGGAACGTCTCGCCGCGCTGCCGGGCATGGTGCCGGGCAAGGACGACCGGCCGAGCGGCTGTCTCTTCGCGCCGCGCTGCAAATATGTGATCGACGATTGCTGGAAGGGCCGGCCGAACCTCTATCAGCTCGACAAGAACGATCCCGCCGTGCGCGCGCGATGCATCAAGCCGTTGAACATCGATGTGGTGGTGGAAGGAGGCGCGCGATGAACGCCGTACCGAAGGAATCGAAACAGGACATCGTGCTCGCCGCCGACCAGCTCACGAAGCACTACGACGTGAAGCGCAGCGCGTTCAAGCACGGCACAGTGAAGGCGCTCAACGGCGTGTCGTTCGAGTTGACGCGCGGACGCACGCTCGCGGTCGTGGGCGAATCGGGCTGCGGTAAATCCACGCTCGCGCGCCAGTTGACGATGATCGAAGCGCCCACGTCGGGCCGCTTGCTGATCGAAGGCGAGGACGTCGCGGGCGCGAGCCGCGCGAAGATCGCGGAGTTGCGTCAGCGCGTGCAGATGGTGTTTCAGAACCCGTTCGCGTCGCTGAATCCGCGCAAGACCGTGGAGCAGACGCTCGGCGAGCCGCTTGCCATCAACACGTCGATGTCGTCGTCCGAGCGTGCCGAGCGCATCGCGAAGATGATGCGCACCGTCGGCTTGCGGCCCGAGCATGCGACGCGCTATCCGCATATGTTCTCTGGCGGACAGCGTCAGCGCGTGGCGATCGCGCGGGCGATGATTCTCGACCCGCAAATCGTTGTCGCCGATGAGCCGGTGTCCGCGCTCGACGTGTCCATTCAGGCGCAGATCCTGAATCTGTTCATGGATCTGCAGGCGCAGTTCGGCACGAGCTACGTGTTCATCTCGCATAACTTGTCGGTGGTGGAGCATATCGCCGACGACGTGATGGTGATGTACTTCGGCGGCGTCGCGGAAGTGGGCGACAAGAAGACGATCTTCGCGAATCCGCGCCATCCGTACACGCGCTCGCTGATGTCCGCGACGCCCGCGATTTTCGAGGAAGACCGGCGCATCAAGATCAAGCTGCAGGGCGAGATGCCGTCGCCGCTCAATCCGCCGTCGGGCTGCACGTTCCATCAGCGCTGCCCGTATGCGATCGAGCGATGCCGCGTGGAAGAGCCGAAACTGCGTGTCGTCGATGGACGCCAGGTCTCGTGTCATCGCGCCGAGGAGGTGGGCGAAGTCGAAGTCTGAATCTCGCTGGGCGGGCGGACGGCGCGTCACGCGAATGTTTTAAGATGTCGATCGTGCCGGATTCATACGACAAGCCGCGTCTTCTGCGCGCGGCGTTCGCCAAAACGACAGCCCTCGTGCTGTCGTTCTTGCTGTTTACGGCGGGCGTCTCGGTGTCGCCGCCAGGCTTTGCGGTGATTGGATCGCGCACGCCGCAAGCCGCGGGCGATGCGGGGTCCGCCGCCGCGCCCGCCAATCCTGCGCCGCCGCCGCGAGCGGACCGCTCGAACGGCACGACCGCGAGCGGCCCGGTGCGCGCGCAGCCGCCGCGCATGCCTTTCTATGTCGCGACCAAGGGCGCGACGACCATCTATGTGCTCGGCACGCTTCACGTGGGTTTCGCGAGCGACTATCCGCCCGAGCAACCGTTTCGCAAAGCGATACTCGCGGCGCTCGATGCATCGCCTACACTGGCGCTTGAAATTTCTCCCGACGAACTATTGCTCTCGCAAGAGGACGTGAATCGGAATGGCATGTGCCGCAGCGAGTGTCTGATCGATTATTTGCCGGACGCGATGTGGAAGAAGGTCGAGGCGCGTATGCGCAGCAATCCGGCGGCGCTGAAGGATATAAGGCATACGCGGCCGTGGCTCGCGTCGATGCTGATCGAAACCTACGACACGCTCAAGGCCGGGTTTCAGAGCGACTACGGCACCGAGGCTCAGTTGCAGAATGTGTATCTTCGGGCGCGCGGGAAGATCGTCGGGCTGGAGACGTTGAACGAGCAGATTTCGACGTTCACGCGGCTGACGTCGGCGCAGCAGAGAGAGATGCTCGCGCAGGATCTGGTGCAGTCGCCGGCGGAGAATGTCGCCGATGTGAAGGAGTTGCATAGGTTGTGGCGCATCGGCGATGCGGATGCGTTGAAGGCCTGGGACGATGCGAAATCGAGCAAGCTGGCGAGGAATAAGGCGCTGGCGGCGCAGGTCGATAACCGCGTGGTTTATCAGCGGAATCAGCGGTTCGTCACGAGGATCGTTGGGATGGCCGCGCCGGATAGGCCGGTGTTTGTGGCGATCGGGGCGTTGCATCTTGGGGGGGCGAGGGGGGTGCTGGAGTTGTTGAGGAAGAGGGGGTTTTTGGTGGGACCGGGATGACTGCGGACGCGCTATCATCGGTCGCCAATCATTCGGGCGAAGCTGCGCGATAGAAGTGCAATACATCTCGCCCCTCGTTGACCAAATGCATTCCCGCAGCGTTGGCCACTTTCACCGACGCGTGATTCCCAGCCTTGACTTCAGCGCGAACGGGACATTTGCCAGAGATTTCGTCTGCCACACGCCGGACCATGCGCGTTGCCACTCCCTTACCGCGCGCATCAGGCGCAACTGTCCACGAAAGTTCCGCCGTGCCGTCGGGGCCGTGGTCAACGCGCACCGTGCCCACGAGGCGTTCGTGTTCCTCAGCGATAAATATTTGCCGTCGAGAATTTTCGAGGCTCGCGGCTAACCAGCGTTCATGTCGCTCGCGTGCGATTTCCGAAGTGTCGTGACTACTGCGTCGCGTGATTGGATCGTTCCTCCACTCGTAGAGGAGATCTGAATCTCGGGCAGTGGCTTTTCTCAGAGTCAACATGTCTAAAGTCTCGCGATTGAAAGACAGTAAAGAATTGTGCGAAGTGCGGCTCAGTCAACGATCACGCGACCATTGCCCGACGGCGATATCGATCCGCCGGCGTTCGAATCAAAGCTGCAATCACGGGTGACGACCGTTGCACCCCAGGCGTTGACCCCATAGCGTCCGGATCCTGAGGCGGCACAACGCACAAGTGTAGATCCGTCCGCACCTGCCGATGTGTTGAATCCATCTCTGAAGGCCTGCTCGGCCACGCAGTCAATCAGTCTCACGCGTCGGCTTCCATTGACGATGCTGAAACCGTTGAAGTCGGCACTAGCCGTGCCGGCAGTTCCTGCGGAAATCGAACGAAGCCGCAGTCCCGTTGTATCGTCAGCGGGTTGCCCTGCATGTCCGAAGTTGAATCCGTGGAAATATTCATTGGCGCGGCTGCTACAGTCTACAACCAACGACTCCTTCGAGTCGCAGCCAATGCCGGAGGCGCCCGCAAGGTGCGTCGCGACGTTCGAGATTCTGTTTAGGGTCGCCGTTGGGCCGCCAACCTGAACACCGCTCCAACTCTCACCGCCGCCGTTGGTTTCTGTATCGCTGACCATGCTGTGGCTTACATCGTAGAGCCAGATACCCTCCCGACCATAGTCCTGCAAACGATCGATAGAAACGGAATGATCCCTCCCGCCCAGCAGATGTACTGCGGCACCCGAGCGCTCTCGTATGCTTTTAGAAAAGCGGTTTCCGCCAGCTTGTGCGAGATGTATTGCCACCGATGAACAGTTAATGAAGCGCACCAATTCATGTTCCGCTTCCAACGCCTGACGCGCCTTCGCACCGTCGATACAACCGTTGCCGACTAACGCGATATGCGAATTGCCTGCGTCTGGATCTGCATTTCTGAAAATTGCCGCGCGCAAGGGTGCACTGGCCGGCATCTCGATCGTACCGTCGATGACCAAGATCGCGTTCGAGGGCAACGCGACATCAAGCGCGGTCCCGCTCAAGTCCGGAGGAATCCAGGCGTAGACATCTGACTCCGTGAGCGCGCGCGTAATCGATGCCGTATAGTCGTCACCGCGTTTCACTCCTCCGAATTTCCTGACATCGACCAATTGTCTGCGATCGTGTAGCCATGCTCTTCCCAGAGCGTCGATAAGGGGCTCCTCCGTAGGTCGACCGCTGACATCGCGACGAAAGAAGCGTTGTTGCTGTGCCACCGGAAGACCAGGGCTTCGCAGAAAAACATGGCTTGCTTGTCCGGTATATGCAGCCAGGTCGAAATGCGAACGGAGAATCTCGAGATCGCCCGGGCCAAAGCGCACACCGGTAGATCGCAACAGGGTAGCCTCAAGTTTCGAAGACTCCGGGAACGTCGGCGGCCCGACCGGTCGACCCGAACGTGCAAGGACGCCCAGGTTCACTGCGGAGAATGGGAGCGCGAGCAATGACTTCAGCATCTGTCGTCTGCGCCTCATGAGGGAGACCTCCACAACTTGCCCATCGCATAGCCGACACAATCTTTGACGATGAAAAGCAAGGCTATCGGATAACCAAAGAAGTAGCGTTTGAACAACTTCGGTTCGTCGTATATTCGATAGGCCCAGCGCAATTGGAGACGATCGATCCAACGGGGATAATACCGCTCGCCTCTCTTGGCGGTCTGATGCAGGAACCCGCCACATGTGTAGCCCGTACCCGTCCAACCTAGCGCGCGAAGCTCGTGAAGGAAGCGTTCTTGATGCGGCGATCCCATGCCACAAATTATCACATTCGCTTCGGACTCCATAACGTCATGGAGCGCACTAATTCGGTCGACTTCGCTAAGGAAATATCCATTTCGGCTACCGCAGATATCGAGTTCGGGGAACGCTCCGACCAGCACCGAGAGAGAACGGTCGAGACTGGCCTGCGTGGATCCGATGATATACACGCGCTTGCGCGAAGCCGCTGCGTCTTGAAATACCCGCGGCGCGAGTGACGTCATGTCGAAACTCACCCGATCGACGTGCCGGGACCAGAATAGCGACAGAATCCTTACTAGCACTTGACCGTCGATTCCAACCTTGCTATTTGTCGCGAAGAGATCCGGATGCTCGCGCAGAATCATGTAGGAATGAGGGTTCAGAAATATCACTGACTGACCTGAACAGTCGTCGTTTTCACTATTCAAGATTCGCTCGAATATTATTCTGATCAGATTGAACTTCCTGTGTTGCACGAAACCATTTTCACTCAAAACAATCACCTATTTCTGCTGCGCTCACTTCCGAACATCCCGCCAAGCATGAACAGAGCGGGAACACACAATTGATAAAAGTAGAGAGGATTGGTGAATTGGAATATCAGCTGTTGTGAAAAAGTCAGAACTAAAACCGAGATCCTTTCTGCCCATCCGAGTTGCCTTTTTCGCGAAAAGACCCACCGTGTGCTGCCCCAGACCGCGAGTATGTAGATGACAGAGCCCACGAGCCCTAATTCGGAAAGCGCCCACAAGAACTCGAAGTGTGGTCCGACGTCCTCAATCGCCGTTTGTGCAGCGAACCATTTCGGGAAGCCTCCTACGCCAAGGCCGAACAAAAGCTGCGATATGGAGATCCGGGAGAAATAGGTGGACAGGATCATCAACCGAAAATTGGTTGACGTGTCATTTCCTTGATTGTTGAAAGAAAGTTCAACTCGCGAGCCTATTTCCGTGTTGTTCAAGATCCAGCCCACCACGACCGGCGCCAAGATAAATGTCGCAAACAGAAGGATCACGCGAAGATAGATCGATCGGTGATATGCAATTAAAGCGAGAATCAGGGCGAGCAGTCCGGTGACTGCAATTGCACGCGTTCCCGTAAGAAAGGAGCAAACGACCAAAAGCAGGGAAAGTAGGAGATGAAGCCTCGATCTCGTGCATACGAGGAAATAAATATTCGCCAAGAGGAAAATCATGCACACGGATGCGTAACCGGGCGGGCTGCCTAGGCTGCCCGGAAACCGTACGGCGCCGTTCATCGCGAGCGCACGCCCGGCCAGCAGGTCGACGAGAGACTGGGCGACGTAGATCAGCGTGCTTCCCGTGACAATATTTCGAGTGAAGCGCCACCAATCCCACCGATTCTTCTTCGCCCACGAATAGGCAATCCAGAACACCAAGACGAGTGACCCAATCCGAAGAAAGTAGGAGAGGTACTCATCAGGCGAATTGCGAACCACGGAAACTGCGAAGCCGTAGAGAAAAAAACTTCCCAAACCTACAACGCTTCGGGGAATGGAATCGACTCTGCGAGTGAGTGCAAACAGCGTCGCGACAATTCCGAACAATATGAGGACAACCCCTGCACGGACATTTTTGTCAATAATTTGCGATCCGCCGCGAATGGAGACATATGTGTATCCCGTCAGTGGCAGATAGACCAGGAACAGGAAATACATCCCCAGCGACAGGAATTTGGATGACTTCATTTCCTGAGTTCTTCGAAGGTCGAGACCGAGGGAAGCGAACTAAAGAACGTGTCGTCGTTCGGTAGGGGGAAATGGGCCGTATAGACGAATACGCGTCGCCCCGCGAGCATTGCATCGAACAGGCCTGACGAGCGCGAGGCCACGACGATGTCGGCCCACGCCAGATCGTGCTCAAGACTGTTTTCGCTTCCGCCAACTTGCAAGCGCGCGCTATCGAGTTGCCGATATATCGAGATATCGTCGCGTGGATGAATACGGAGACGGCATTCGACATCGGTCGATCGCGTCGCGAATTCGCAGAACGCCGAGAAGTCTTCCACCTGTCGACTATGGCCGACTTGTTCGTTATGCCAGAGATATGCGCCGCCCAAGAACAAGATGCGCGTTTTGCCGGACTCGTACCGGCGCGCAGTCGCGCGTATGGCGGCATGACGCGGCAACGGCGCGACCACGATGTCTTGTGCCTTCGAGCCGTGAAAGCGAAGCACATCGGCGACCGAGGTGTGCATGACGGTGATGTCATCGATCAGGCAACTGATCCCCACTGTGCTCGGGAAAAGAGCATCAAGGTTCAAATTTTCGGCCAGCCGTTGCAAGCGGCGCTTTGTGAGGGCCCGCAGCCCCTTTTCGCGCGTGAGCAGTCCGTCGAGCACGACGCTCACACGGCAGTTCGCGCTTCTCGCTCGCGCTGCCTTGACGATGATCTTCTGCAGCGCGCCGTCATTTCCAAGAACGACATGATCGAATGTGCCAATCGTCTCGCGTGCCCACGCCCGGAACTGCAGGCAAGTGCGGGCGCGGCACATATTGCCCGAGCGGTAGAACGCATTGGACGTCTGTTCAACGTGTCTAATCAGTGGATTCAGGCTTTCGTCGAAGAATCGCTGCGTCGACTCATGCGTAGCGCCGTCAAGGAGTAGTATCGACACGGCCTCACCTCTCGCGACTGCCTCGCGGGCCATAATGTTGAAATTCTTGGCGTGTGTGTCGTTTTGAACGACGAATAAGGTCGACATGACTCGGTATTGAAATAGGGCTTTTTTCTGGAGAAGTCGAGTTATTCGGCGGAATCGCCGACGATCAGTATGTCGCGCGGTACGGGTTCGCCTGCTGCAAAATCCCGAGAGGCCACGCGCCCGATCAATGCGTGATAGTGCTTCGGCGCGAGTCCATAACCCGGCCGAACACTCCTGACGTTCTCGGGCGAGAATTCTTCGCCGGCGGCGATGGACTTCACGATATACAGAGAACGCCGAAATTTTTGATTCGGGGCTTCGCTTTCCTGAAGCTGGTAGGTCACGTCCCCCAGGGCGGACCAGCAACGACGAGCCTCGGTCGTGAGTGCAACGAGACCGTCCGGTTCGAGGCTGAAGCTATCGTCAGGGCCACCGCCTTTTCGATCGAGCGTGACGTGCTTCTCGATGATCGACGCGCCAAGTGCCACGCTCGCGACTGCGGTCGTGTTGTCGATGGTGTGATCTGATAGTCCGACTACCACGCCGAAGTGATCGATCATGTTCCCGATGGTACGGAGGTTGTAGTGCTCAGCGAGCGCAGGATAGCCGCTTACGCAATGAAGAATGGCGAGTTCGCGACAACCGGCGGAACGCGCCGCGTCGATGGCCTCGGCGATCTCGTCTTTGGACGCCATTCCTGTCGAAATGACCAGCGGCTTCTTGGTGCTCGCAGCGTATTTGATGAGCGGTAGATCGACTGCCTCGAAGGACGCGATCTTATAGGCTGGTGCGTTGAGATCTTCGAGCAGGTCTACAGCGCTAAAGTCAAATGGCGAACTGAAGATGGTAATTTCCTGCCGACGGGCGTGCTCGAACAGCGGTTTGTGCCAGTCCCACGGCATGTGCGCCCATTGATAAAGCTCATAGAGCGATTTACCGTCCCATAGGCCGCCCCGAATCATGAAATCGGGGCTTGTCGAATCGAGCGTGATCGTATCCGGCCGATATGTCTGCAGCTTCACAGCATCCGCGCCGGCTTTTTTTGCCACATCGATAATGCGCAAGGCTGTACCGAGGTCGCCGTTGTGATTGGCGGAAAGCTCGGCGATGACGTAGGGCGGATGTTTCGGGCCAATCGATCTGCCGGCAATCTGTATCGTTGGCGTGAGGTTCCGTTTCATTCAAGTTCCAAAGTGAATAAATGAGCGCGTGCCGCGCCCTTGACTTGCCCTATTGAGGATCGCGCGCGCAACGCGGCGCGCGCCCAATCCGTCTACGTAGTTCATCAGCCGCTCGGCGTGCCGGAGGTAATCAGTTGGATTCGCCTTGAGACGGTGCAGGGCCTGTGCGTATGTCGACGGACTCGTTTCGTCTGCGCTCCCGATGTAATCGATCAGCCCTTCTTGGGCTAATGCACGAGCCGGTTGCACCTGATTTTCCGCGACGCAAACCACGCTCGCGTTCAGTCCGAGACACAGGCGCTCCCAGTTCGCAATGCCTGATGCACCGAACGCATAATCGCTTCCGGCCATGAGGCTCGCCATTTCTAACGTCTGATGGTGGATGCGTACGTGCTGCATCGTTGCGGCAAGCGAGCGCAAACGGTCTATTTTCGGATTGCCCCCACCCACCACCACATCTGCCGAGAGGTTTCCATCGACCGAATCGCGCCAGCCCAGCAGGAATTTTTCTGTCTCGTTGCTATTGTCGCCTCCGCCGAAGAAGGCTAGTACGTTCAACGCGCCCGAAGGCGCAATCCTCTCAACGCGCGCCTCACGCTGCGCGCGAAACTCCTCACGCAGCAACGCATACCTGGGCCCGAGCAATGTGAGGCAGTTCACGGGCAGCAGTGCGCGATAGCGCTCGTCGGCGTCCTGGAACAGGTTCTGATCGACGAGCAGCGTAGCGTCGTGTTCGCGATTGGCCAGATCGTCGATCACGGCCACGTGCCTCACGAAATTGCGACATGGCGACTCGAAGCCCGCGTCGAGTCCATAGTTGTCGATGACGAGCCAGTCCACGGCACCGATCGACGCGAGAGTCCGGCCCACATCGGCAACATGAGCGGACACTGCGCCTGCATTCCAAAGCCGATGGTCCATCGACAAGCGCTCGTCCATTCCGGTCAACTCATGGTATGCGCATCCCGATGCCCGGATTAGCCCGTCGAGTTTTCCTTCATATGGGGCGCACACGAAGTGAATCTCCGCCCCTGACCGCTTGAATTCGCGGGCGAGCGCAAGGCACCGCATCACATGCCCGCTGCCGATTAACGATGACGAATCAGCACGAAAGACGATGCGCATTGCCCATTCCGAGATTGATCAATGCGGTATGCATCGCTTCCGCCTGAATCCAGTCTTCCGGTGTATCGATGTCCTGCGCACGATGGCGCGGAATCTCGACAGGAACCGTGCCTTCTCCGAGTATCGCGCGCGAGGCGACGAAAGCCTCCGCCGTGCCCCAATAAAATTGCGCTGCGTCGTGATAGGTCTCTTCCAGGTCTTGCGATCGGACGAGATAGTTTTGCGGATCGAACATCGCGAGGCGGCGCTCGGCGGAAATGCGAAGCGCCCGTTGAATCGGGTATGGGAACGTCGTAACGCTGACAGCGAAATCGGCTTTCGATGTTCGAAGTGTTTCCAGGCCGAGGGCCAAGTCGTCGGCCAATAGGAACGGCGCGGTCGCATAGATGCAACAAGCCAGATCGCCCGCCTCCCACCCCAGCGACGACAATGCATGTTTCATCACCGATATGGTCGGCGCATGGTCGTCCGCCAATTCGACTGGGCGCATGAACGGCACTTCCGCACCAAAAGCACAAGCGATTTCGGCAATTCGAGCGCAGTCAGTCGAGACCACGATGCGATCGAAGCATTCCGCGCGCGCCGCCGCCTCGATCGACCAGCCGATGATCGGCTTGCCGCTAAACAGCTTTGTGTTTTTGCCCGGAATTCGCTTACTGCCGCCGCGTGCCGGAATGACGGCAACGGTCGTCATGACAGCGCCTTATTAAGCGCATCGACAACCGCGTCTTGCTGCGCATCGCTCATCGTCGCGTACAGGGGCAAGCTGATCGCCTCGCTGTAGTAGCGCTCCGCTTTCGGAAAATCCCCTGCCTGGAATCCGAGCGATCGGTAATAAGGCTGCGTATGCACGGGAATGTAGTGGACATTGACGCCGATTCCCGCGCTGCGCAGCGTCTGCACGACTGCCTCACGCGAGCGCGTGATTTCATCGAGACGCAGGCGAATCACATAGAGATGCCATGCCGACGCGGCTTCTGCGACCTGTAGCGGAGTCTGGACAGGCAATGCGTTCAGAGAGCTGTCGTAACGAACCGCGATAGCCTTGCGGCGAGCCACATAGGCATCAAGGCGTGTCAATTGCGTCAGACCGAGCGCGGCCTGGATGTCCGTCATCCGGTAATTGAAACCGAGGTCGATCTGCTGGTAATACCACGGACCGTCTGGTGTGTGCGTCATCAAGCCGGCATCACGGGTTATCCCGTGGCTCCTGAACAACTCCATGCGGCTGGCGAGCTCCGGGTCATTCGTCATCGCCATTCCGCCTTCACCCGTGGTGATAATCTTCACGGGATGGAAGCTGAAGACCGTGATATCCGAATATCGGCAGTTGCCAACGGGCTCGTTCCTATAGGAAGCGCCTATCGCATGCGAGGCGTCTTCGATGACACGAAACCCATACTTTCCGCTCAGCGCGTGGATCGCATCGAGGTCGCACGGTTGACCGCAAAGATGAACGACGACGAGGATCTTTGGTAATTCGCCTTTCTTCTGCGCGTCGTTGAGCTTCAGCGCGAGCGCTTCGACGTCGATGTTGTAGGTCGCCGGGTCGATATCCACGAAATCGACGTCCGCGCCGCAATATCGAGCACAATTCGCCGAGGCGACGAAGGTAATCGGAGTCGTCCAAAGAAGATCCCCCGCACCGAGTCGGAGCGCAAGGCAAGCGATATGCAAGGCCGATGTCGCGCTGTTCACCGCGACGCCGAAGCGCGCGCCAACCCGCTTGGCTATCGCGTTCTCAAAGTTCGGTACTGCTGGACCCTGCGTAAGGAAATCAGAGCCAAGAACATCGACTACTGCGTCGATATCGGCCTGGGTGATTTCCTGTCTGCCGTATGGAATCATTTATGCCTCCGCCAATCGGTCGAATTCGCAAATCTGCTCGATCGACAGGAAGTGACTGTTCGATCCCGAGTTGTATTCAAAACCGTGCTCGACCCGACATCCCTGCTCGTTGAGCGAGTTGAGGCTGAAGTCGCGCGTGCCGCCATTGAACGTAATCGTCGGACTCAGCACGTAGTGGTCGCTGAACTCGATCGTCAGATGCGAGTCGTCCGCAGGACACATGATCTCGTGCAGCTTTTCGCCCGGGCGGATGCCAACGATCTTCGTATCAATTTCCGGCGCCATCGCATGGGCAAGGTCGAGGATCTTGATAGACGGAATTTTGGGCACGAAGATCTCGCCGCCGTGCATACGCCGGAAATTCGTGAGCACGAAATCGACGCCCTGCTGCAGCGTGATCCAGAAGCGCGTCATTTCCGGATGCGTGATCGGCAACGCGGTCGCGCCGGCGGCCACGAGTTGCTTGAAAAAAGGCACGACGGAACCTCTGGAACCGACCACATTCCCGTAGCGAACGACCGAGAAACGAGTTCGGTGACCGCCCGAGATATTGTTCGCAGCCACGAAAAGCTTGTCGGACGCCAGTTTCGTCGCGCCGTACAGATTGATTGGATTCGCGGCCTTGTCCGTCGAAAGCGCGATGACCTTTTCTACGTTGTTCGCCAGCGCGGCACGTATGACGTTCTCGGCCCCGTGGATGTTCGTTTTGATGCACTCCATCGGTTGTATTCGGCTGCGGGCACTTGTTTAAGCGCTGCGGCATGAATGACGAAGTCCACGTTGCTCATTGCCTGTAGCAGACGATCGTAGTCCCGGACATCCCCGATGAAGTAGCGCATGCAAGGAGCGTTGAACTCCTGCTGCATCTCGAATTGCTTGAGCTCATCTCGCGAGAAAATGATGAGACGCCGCGGGCTATAGCGGGCGAGGATCGTCTTGACGTATTTCTTTCCGAACGATCCGGTGCCGCCGGTGATGAGGATGGACTTATCGTTAAACATGTTTTCAACTTTCAAGTAGGACAAGATTTATCTTCGCATGCCGAATTTTCGGCAAAGCGCGAGCTTCGACACATACATCGTTCCGAATGCGACGGTGAGGGCGACGGGGACCGCCAGAGATTTCAAGTGCGGCGCGAGCAAAGGTGCGGCCACAATAAATACGACAAGGCTAATTAGGTTGGTGGCAAGAATGGCCCGATCCTGCCGCGTCGCGTAGAGCACGTAGTGCGGAATCATGCTCAATGAGAAAAGGACGACTCCCGACAGAATCCAAAGAAACATCCCAAAATGCTCGGCATATATTGGCTTTCGCAGCAGTGTCAGCACTGGCTTGATTCCGACCAAGGCCACGAATGAAAGCACGGTCGTTGTGAGAACAGTCGCACGAGTCAGTTGACTGACCGCCGCGTCGAAAATAGATCTATCCTCGCTTTTCGCGCCTTTGACCAAGCGGGGATACAAAAAAGAAAAAACGGCTGCATCGAGAAACGCCTGAATGGCATTAGCTACGCCTGCATAGAACGTGTAGACGCCGAGCGCTTCGTCGCCCGCGAAATAGCCCTGCATGTAGCGGTCGAAAACGGAGATCCCACGAATGGCCAGCGTTGCTACGAGCAGAGGCGTGCAGATTCTTACGCCGCGCCATATCCATCGCCAGTCGACCGGACGCTTCGTTGCGACGGACCAAGGCAACCCGCGAATGCACGCAAAGCCAAAACAGGAGGCGCAAAGACTTCCCAATACCCATGCGATGAGCACTGTCTCGATATTTCGGAGAGCCGGCGCCACGACCATCACCGCAATGCAAGCGCATGCCCATAGGCCACCCCTTAGAAACCCGAGGACAGTCGCGGATACCGGTCGCGACATGGCTACCAAAAGACGAGTCAATTCCTGCGCAAGGTGCTCCAGCACAACGAGTACGAGGAACCAAAGCACGAGCCGTTCAGAAACTGTGTCAGACCACTTCAGCGCGAGATAGAAGACCGGGAGCATCGTCGCGTAACAGACCGCGAAAAACGCAGCTTGATTGCGCAACAAGGACGGCCACAGTATTTGGTCGACGCTCAGCATCTCCCGCGTGCTGTAAGTATAAAAATCTAGACCGAGAATGAAGAGCGCGTAACTGACCGTTGCGGCCAGTACGCCGTACTGACCTACTTCGGACAGCGTCATGAATTTCGCCATAACGAGAAGCAAGATGAACTTGCTCGCCAGCGTCAGCCCACGCAACGATACATTTGCAACCCTCATAAGGCGCGCGCCGAACATTCCGTCAAGCGTCATGGCCGCTCCTCGTCAGGCGATCGAACGGAAGCAAGGAAGTCCGCATGTTATTCGCTGCCACGGTTCGCGTATTGGGTGAAGGCGCCATAGGAAGTCCCGCGCGACGGCGTACACGTAAGCAGTGCGCCATCCACCGAAACCCCCGCGCTGAAGAGCTGCCGCATGGCTTGACTGAGTTCCGCCGCCGTGTGCACGCCGTGCCGCACGACGAGCAGCGTCGCGTCGGCATGCCTGCCGATCAGGCCGGCATCGGTAACTGCGAGCACGGGCGGCGAGTCGACGATCACGTAGTCGTAGCGCTGACGCAGATCGTCCAGCACGCTCTCGAAGCGCGCGCTCATCAGAAGTTCGGATGGCTGAGCAGGCGTGCCGCCATTGGTGATGACGTCGAGGCCGGGAAGCACGTCGCGATTGATCACGGCATCCGGCTGCGCGCCACCGATCAGTTCCGACAGTCCCGGCTTCCTGGAAAGCGCGAGCAGACCGTTCAGATTGCCCCGCCGTATGTCGCCGTCGATCAACAGCACGCGTTCGCCGCCGGCCGCGAGCACCGCCGCGAAATTGACCGAGACGAACGACTTGCCGATACCCGGCCGCGGCCCCGTAAACATGACGACCTTATGGCGTTGCTTCAGCACGCCGAATTGCAGCGCGGTACGCAAACTGCGAAGGCCTTCGATTGCGACATCGTCAGGAGCGAGACTCGCAAGCACACGACGTCCCGAGGTGCCGCGTCGGCGCGACGCGTCGAGCGAAGCCTGACGCGGCGAGTGCGAAATGATCGCGTAGACGGGAATCTCGATCGCGCTTTCGACCTCGACCGGTGTTTCGAGACCGCGATTGAACATGCGGCGCGCGAGCGCGATACCGCATCCGGCCACCAGGCCGAGCAGCACGGAGAGCGCAAGCGCGAGCGCCTTTTTCGGCGCAACGGGCTTTTCCGGCGTGATGGCGTAGTCGACGGTTCGGACATTGCCGAGCTGCCCGGCCTTGAGCACGCGCAATTGCTGCGTGCTGTTGAGCAGGCTGGTGTACAGATCGTTGCTGACCTTCACGTCGCGCAGCAGACGCACCGCGTCCTGCTGCACCGACGGCAACGTGCCGACCTGCTTCTCGTACTCGCTGGCTTGACGCTGCAATTCGCCGATGCGCATGTCGACCGCCAAAACCGACGGATGCATCGCGGTATAGCGCTGCACGAGATCGGCGCGCTGTTGCTGCAGCTCGATGAGTTTCGTCTTGTTATCGACGACCGTCTGAAGCAACAACTTGCTTTGCTCTTCCAGATCGACTGCGCCGTTGCGTGCGCGATATTCGTTGTAGCGCGCTTCGGCCCGGTCCAGGTCCGCGCGCAGTTGCGGCAACTGGTCGCCGAGGAAGGCGAGCATCTGCTGCGCCTGTGCGGACTTACGGTCGACGTTGCGCTGCACGTAGAGCGTCGCGATCGTGTTGACCGTCGTCGTGATCCTTTCGGCATTCGCCCCGTCGAGCGACAAGCCGATGATGCCGGACTGCTTCGTCTTCTCCGCGATCTTCAGGTCTTTCTGCAGATCAGCGATGGTTTGCTGCGTGGACGAGCGCGAAAGGTCAAAGCGCGTGCCGGGCCGCGCGAGCAGCGACGCCACGGTCAACTTGACGGGCGCGCCGTCGATGTTCGCCGTCACGGTTTCGCGGGATCGGCCGCGCAGAACCGTAACGCCTTCAGGCGATTGCAGTTCGTAGCGCTCGCCGCCCCGCGCGATCAGCGTGAAGGTCTTGTCGTAAAGCCGGGCGGGTACGTCGAAGGTCGTGACGCCGATCCGCTCCCCACCCCAAGCGTAGCCGTCGAGTCCCAAAGCAGCGCTCGCGAGACCGTCCCGGCCCGCAAAACGGGCATAGGGCGCGCCGACGAGCGGGAAATAGTGCGGGCGCGCATCGATATCGAGATGCAGACGCGAGACGGCATCGCCGATGACCGTACGCGAACGCATCAGTTCGATCTCGGCATCGGAGGTCGACTTGTTCTGGAACAACGCCGCGAGATCGCCCAGCTTGTCGTTGAGCGAGCCCGAACCGCTGTCGTCGTCGACTTGAACGAGCGCGTCGGCGCGATAAGTCGGCGTCCAAAGGAACGCGTACAGCGATCCGGCAATCAACATGCATGCAGTAGCGACCGCGATCAGCTTGCGATTTTCCCGCAGCACGCCCACGATCTCCGCCAGCCGAATTTCATCGTCGCCGGTGTCGACCGGGAGCGGGGAAGATTTGATGTATTGTTCTTTCATCGTTGTTCCGAGAGCGCGCGGCTCCATCGCGTGACGCCTTCCCGAATCTGGGCAAAGGCGAGTTCGAACACCGCGCGGTGGCGCTTGTACGGATCGGTGACATCGGTGGCCTGCTCGTCACAAAGACGGAACACCTTGCCGCGCGCGGGCGGCCAAGCGGCCTCCACCCATGCGCGCTGGGCTTGAGTCATCGTCAAAATCAGGTCTGAGTCGCGCGCGTGCGACGCTTCGATTTGCGTCGCGACGTGGGCATCCAGCGCGAGCCCGTGCGCCTGCGCCAGTTCGACGATCACCGCGTTCGCGGGCTCGCCGATCAGCGCATGCGTGCCCGCCGACGTGACATCGAGATGCGGCAACTCACGCGCAAGCAACGCCGCCGCGAGCGGGCTGCGGCAGATATTCCCCTCGCACACCATCAATACCGAGCGGATCATTTCGTGATCACCCCCGCTGTGAGGCCGGTGCTGATCAACGGCATCAGCAAGCTGATCACGCGGTTGAAGCGCACGAGGCCGCTGCCGTCGACGTAAACGATGTCCTTCGGCTGCAGCTCGAATTCGTTCGCCACGAGCATCGACACGGGCGAGCGGCTATCGAGGTGGAACACTTGCGGCATGCCTTCGCTCTGGCGGATCACGAACATCTGCGCGGTATCGGCCGTGCTCGAATTGATGCTGCCCGCCTGCGCGAGCGCATCCGCGAGCGACATGCGACCGTCGCGGCGCGGCGCGGCCGAGCCCGGCTTGTTCACTTCGCCCATCACGTAGACGATGTTGTCGTCGCGCGAGGTGACGCGCAGCAGGTCGCCCGACTCCAGATACAGCTTCGACGGATTGAGCCCTTGCGCGAGCAGTTGCGGCACGTCGATCCGATGCGAGATATCGCCGCGCACCAGTACGACATCGCTCTGATCGGCGCTGTCGGCGAAACCGCCGGCGCGCGCGATCGCGTCGTAGAAGTTGAGCGGCACGTCGGTTATCGAGAGCGCGCCAGGGTTGTGCACCTGGCCGTCGACATACACCCGGCGCGAGCGATACGACGTCATCCGGACGGTGACTTGCGGCTTGACGAGATAAGTCGAGAGCGCGGTCGTCAGCTTTTGCTGGATTTCATCGGTGCGCAGCCCGGCGGCCGCTATCGTGCCCGCATACGGGAAACGCAAGTTGCCCTTCTGATCGACAATGAAACCTACCGCGGGATCGCCATCCTTCGCACTCGCCTGGTTCTGTCCTGTGCCGAGCGCCGCCGCGAATTCCGGATGGTCCCAGACGACGATCTGCAGCACGTCGCCCGCGCCGACCGTGTAGGTCCGCGGCGCGCCGAAAAGCTGCTTCGCCTCCTGATCCTGACTCGCCTTGCGTTGCTTGGCGTAGCGCGTCACGACTTCGAGGTCGAGTTCCGTAACGGGAATCGCGGGCGTCGCAGCGGTGGCCTGGACGTGCGATCCGGCTGCGCTCCCGCTCGTCGCCGGATCGGCGGTCACAGGCATGCGGAAGCCCGGCGCGAACGCGCATGCGCTCAGCACGCTCGCGAGCGCAATGGCCAGTGCCGTCCGTGGAAACGCAGCGCGCCACATCGTCGGTCGAACGCGTTGAATCGATTGCTTCATGAAGGGGTCCTACGCGTCAATACGCATTGATATGAACGAAACCCCGCACGACGGTCGCGAGCACAATGCGCATGTCCAGCGCGAACGACCAGTTGCTGAGGTAATAGAGATCGTGTTCGACGCGCCGCTGCATCTTGTCGACGGAATCGGTTTCACCGCGAAATCCATTGATCTGCGCCCAGCCCGTGATGCCCGGCTTGATGCGATACCGATGGATGTAGTCGTCGACGATGTCCTGATACAGATCGTCGTGCTCGATCGCATGCGGACGCGGCCCCACGACCGACATCTCACCGCGCAGCACGTTGAAAAACTGCGGCAACTCGTCAAGGCTCGTACGGCGCAGGAACGCGCCGACACGCGTGACCCGCGGATCGCCGCGCCGGGCCTGGACAACCACGCCGTCGCCGGGCGCGTGCGTGCGCATCGTGCGGAACTTGTAGATCTCGAACGGCTGCCCGCTCGCGCCGCGGCGTCGCTGCTTGAACAGCACCGGTCCCGGCGACGAGAGCTTGACGGCGAGCGCGATGGCGAGCAGCACCGGCGAGGTGCCGAGAATCGCGCAGGCGGCGAACACGCGGTCGAAGATCGTCTTGGCGGCGAGCTTGTCCGCCGTGAGCGGCGTGGCGACGAGATTGATCGCGAGCGCCCCGTCGAGATTGACCGCGCCGCTCTGAAAACGCGACAGGTTGGACACGTCCGGGATGAAGCGGATGTTCACGAGTTCGTTGTGAAACGCATCGATAAAGCGGTGCAGCGTTTTCTCATCGGTGAGCGGCAGGGCGAGCCACAGTTCGTCGATCCGCTGCGTATGCATATGCGATACGAACGCATCGATGTCGTGAAAGCACGGCACGCCGTCGAGCGAAGCCGCGGTTTCTTCGCCCGTCTCGAATCGGGCTTCGATCCGGTAAATCGGCTCGTGCATGGCCTCGACGTTGCGCACGAGGGCGGCGCAATGATCGCCGCGCCCCACGACAGCCACCGAATAGGTGCGCGCACCACGCGCACGGGCCATCCTGAAAATGAAGATGCCGACGACCGTCATCGCACCCAGAGCCGCGAACGACCTGAGCGACGGCTGGTAGTCCGGATGCATCAGCTTGACTACGGCGACCGCCAGCGCTTCGCAGAACACCCAGCCGAGTCCCGTCAGAAGCGCGCCTTTAACCGGCGCTGCGCGAGGCGTCCCGCGCGCGTCCATTGCGCACCACGCGAAAACGATCGTGAGTGCGACAACCGTGCTGCGATAGGCCGCCAGGTAACTTCCATCGGCGTGCCTATGGATGACCATCGCGCAGATCGCGACGAAGACGCTTTCTATCAGCCGCAGCGGTAGATCACGCCCCGCAGGTGCGTTATTGAATCGGATATAGCTCGGCAATCGCATGGCGGACGTGGGCGGACTAATGGCTCGGCTGTCGCTCGCGAGTTGCGAAGTATTCCGAACTAGATTCCGGGATGGGATGGTTGGGATTCGAAGGCCGCTTGCGACATTCGCGAGACATTTAAAAACCGCAAAAATGTCACGCGTAACGGAAATCGTTTCGAACCGGCACCGAGGGTGGAGTCTCCATCAAGCCGATGTTTGACAGATATAAGCGTCGTCCTAATTACTAGCAGCTTTTTTTGACAATAACTTTGAATAATCTGATAGGGATTACTAAATTAGCGACAAGCGGAGCGAGATGTTTTTCCCGCAAAACTCAAGAGGGACGTGGCTTAGCGGGTGGCGCAGCAGGCCGGAAATAAAAAAGCGCACTCAGGCGATTTAACCTGAATGCGCTATATAGGTCTATTGAAAGATATTTTTATGTTTCGCTTTATCTTATCTATCAGATAAACATCAACCAGTTAAGCAAAAATATATTTACCACTAAAAGCGTCACCGCCGTCGGCACCTGCACCTTGATCACCGCGTTCTTATCCGGCAACTCCAGCAACGCGGCGGGCACGATATTGAAATTCGCGGCCATCGGCGTCATGAGCGTGCCGCAGTAGCCGGAGAACATGCCGATCGCGGCCATCGTCGCGGGATTGCCGTGAAACACGCCGACGAGGATCGGCACGCCGACGCCGCCCGTCATCACTGGAAATGCGGCGAAGCCGTTGCCCATGACCATCGTGAAGAGCGCCATGCCGACGACATACACCGCCACCGCGACGAGCCGGTAGTCCATGTTGACGTAAGCCGTCGTCACATGCGCGACCGCCTTGCCCACGCCTGCGTCGGAGAACACGAGCCCGAGCATGCCGAGCATCTGCGGCAACACGGCGGCCCACGAGAGCGCGTCGATGAGACGGCGCGTTTCGCGCATCGACTGGCCGACGGTATCGCGCGTCATCACGCACGCGATCGCCAGCGCGATCACGCAGCCGACGCCGAAGCCGATCAGCGTCACGTTCTTCAGCTCGATCAGCGGCACGCCGCCGAACACGAGATATTTGGCGCCGAGCGTGAGAATCACGGTGACGACGGGAATCGTCAGCGCGGGCACGAAGAGCTTGTTGCCGAGCCGCACGGCGCTCTGGCGGCGCGTTTCCTCGGAGAGCATCCTCGGCTTCGCACCCGTGACGCCGTGAAAGCCGGCGATCAGCGCCATGGCCACGACGAGCACGCCGACGACCGTCACCGGAATCCAGTCGCCGACGAGGAAGATCAGCGCGTAGATCAGCCAGAATCCGCCTGCGGTCAGCCGCCGCGGATGCGACTTGTCCGTGATGATCATGCCGCCGACCACCAGCAGGATGATGCCGACGAGATAGAACAGATAGTTGATCGTGAGCGTCATGCTTTTTCTCCCGCGACGTTGCGCGTGAGCGCGCCGAGTTCGCGCGCGAGCCTGCGGTCGAGCAGCCAGAGCCGGAAACCGTGGATCAGGAACGCGCAGATCGCGGTGGGAATGCCCCAGACCGCCACGTGCATCGGCTCGACGACAATGCCGGCTTCCTTCAGGAACGTGGTCATCAGCACGATCGCGCCGAACGCGACGAAAATATCCTCGCCGAAGAACAGGCCGACGTTATCGGTCGCCGCGGAATACGCGCGCAGTTTGTTGCGCACCGCGTCGGAGAGCTTGCCGTAGCGCGCTTCGGTGGCGCCCTCGGCCATCGGCGCGAGCAGCGGACGCACCATCTGCGGATGACCGCCGAGTCCCGTGAGGCCGACCGCCGCCGTGATCTCGCGCACGAACAGATAGACGATCAGCAGACGCCCGGCCGTCGCGGCCTTGATGCTCGATATCCACATTTGCGCGCGCTCGCGCAGGCCGTGCCGTTCGAGCAGGCCGATGACCGCCAGCGGCAACAAAATGATGAGCGGAATGTTGCGCGTCTTGAGAAAACCGCTGCCGATAGCGGTCAGGATTTTCTCGACGGGAAAGTGCGCCGCGAAGCCGGTGATGATCGCCGCCGCCGCGACGATCAGCATCGGATTGAAGCGCAGCACGAAGCCTACGATGATGACGGCCACGCCGATGAGCGGCCACAAGTTGACAGCAGTTGCCATGAGTTCTCCAAACGATATAGACATCACGCCTCGTGACGGGCGCGTGGGATTACTACTTGCGGCTCTCTGAACTGCCGTGGCCGCTCGTTAAAACGCCCCGGCTGGCGGGGCGTCCAATGCTTCAATAGCGCGTCAGGCGGCGGCGTGCGCGGCGCGCACCGCGATGCCCGCATCCGCGAGCGCGTCACGGATGCGCCGCGCGAATTCGAGCGCATGCGCGCCGTCGCCGTGCAGGCAGATCGTCTGCGCGTTGAGCGGCACCCATTCGCCGGACACGGCCCGCACGCGCTGCTCGCGCACCATCGCGAGGGTGCGGTCGAGCACGAGGTTTTCGTCGTCGAGCAGCGCGCCCGGCTCCTTGCGCGGCACGAGCGATCCGTCCGCGCGATAACCGCGATCCGCGAACACTTCTTCGATGGCGATCAGGCCCGCACGCCGCGCCGCTTCGATGAGCCCGCTGTTCGCGAGGCCGAAGACGAGCAGCGACGGATCGAAGTCGTGCACGGCGGAGACGATGGCATCCGCGATTTCGGTGCTTTTCGCCGCCTGGTTGTAGAGCGCGCCGTGCGGCTTCACGTGCGCGATGCGCCCGCCTTCCGCCTGCGCGATCGCCGAGAGCGCGCCGAGTTGATACAGCACGCCCGCGTAGATTTCCTCCGGCGGCAGATCCATTTCCTTGCGGCCGAAGTTCTCGGGATCGTTGAAGCTCGGATGCGCGCCAATGGCGACGCGCTTCTCGACGGCCCAGCGCACGCAATCGCGCATTGCCGTGGCGCCGCCCGCGTGCCAGCCGCACGCGATGTTCGCGGAACTCACGAGATCGAGCAGTGCTTCGTCGGAGCCGCAGCCTTCGCCGAGATCGGCATTGAGATCGATTTCCATGATGTTTTTGCAGTCGTTCCGTTGGATGTTGGATGTGATGCGCCGCGTCGTACGCACGGCTCGCGACTCAGGAGCCCGCGCGTGCGATGCGTTCTTCGTGCATCGCGATGGCCGTTTCCACCTGGCTCACATATTGACGTTCGTCGGCGAGCGCGTGGCGCGCCTCTTCCACGGATGTCTCGACAAAACGCACGCCGCCGTTCAATTTCACTTGCGCGAGCTTCCACAAATCCGCCTTAATCACCGCGCCAATCTTCGGATAGCCGCCCGTGGTCTGCGCGTCGCCCATGAGGATGATCGGCTGGCCGTTCGGCGGCACCTGAATCGTGCCGGGTAACACCGCATGCGAGAGCAACTCGATCTTTTCGCGCCGCTCCAGCGCCGTGCCCGCGAGACGAAAGCCCATGCGGTTGCTGTTCGGCGTGATCGTCCATTCGTCGTTCCAGAAACCCTGCTGCGCGGCGTCGCTGAAACTCGCGTATTCCGGGCCGCGCAGCACGCGAATCGGCACCGCCCACGCGAGGCCCGGCGAATGGCGTCCGCGCCGCACGGGTTCGTCGACGAGCACGAACTTGCACCACGCGGGCGCCTTCACGCCGAACGCGGGTTCTTCCGGCGAAAACGCGATGCCTTTGTGCGGCTGCGGCACGCCGACCGGCAGACGGTCGCCGTCACGCAGCGCGCGCCCGCCGAGACCGCCGAAGCACGCGGCGAGATCGGTCGAGCGCGAGCCGAGCATCGGCAGGACGTCAATGCCGCCCGCGATCGCCACGTAGCAGCGCATGCCGCGCTTCGCGGCGCGCAGCGTCAGCTCCTGACCCGCGCGCACCGGCAGGCTCCACCACGAATACACCGGTTTGTCGTCGAGCGTCGCGCCGAAATCGGTTCCAGTGATGGCAACGCGCGTCGCGTGCTTGAAGCGCAACACCGTCGGCCCGAACGTGATCTCGATGCCCGCCGCGTCCGGCCTGTTCCCGACGATGCGATTCCCAATTTCCAGCGACAGCGCATCGAGCGCGCCACCCGAACTCACGCCGAGATGCCGGTAGCCGCGCCGGCCGAGATCCTGGACGGAAGTGAGCACGCCCGCGCGAATCACGTCGATCATGCGCGCACCTCCAGCGCCGTGAAGCGCACGCGATCGCCGGGCTGCATGAGCGTCGGCGGATTTGCGGCCGGATCGAAGAGTTTCAGCTCGGTGCGCCCGAGCAACTGCCAGCCGCCCGGCGACGCCGCCGGATAAATGCCCGTCTGCGGCCCGCCGATTCCGACCGATCCCGCCGGCACTTCCAGACGCGGCTCCGCGCGGCGCGGCATCGCGAGCGCGGGATCGAGCCCGCCGAGATAGGCAAAGCCCGGCTGAAAGCCGAGGAAGAACACGATGTACTCGGCTTGCGTATGACGTTTCACCACTTCATCGACGGAAAAGCCCGTGTGATTCGCGAGCGCGGCGAGATCGGGCCCGTCGGCGCCGCCGTAGCGCACCGGAATCTCGATCTCGGCGCTGTGCATATCGGTCGCCTCGACGGCGTCCCAGCCGCTTTCGAGGTGCGCGGCGAGCGTTTCGTAGTCCGCTTCCAGCGGATCGAACACGATCGTCAGATTGTTCATGCCCGGCACCACTTCGACGACGTGCGGCATGAGACGCGCGTGCTCGGCCAGCGCCCAGATGCGCCGCTGGCAGTCGAGCGTGGCGGGCGGCGCGGCTTCGCACACGAGCGCGGTGTCGCCTAGCGAGTGAATACGTGGTCTTGTCATGCCTCAGATTTGCCTTTTCGATGCGCGAAATTCGTCGATCCGATGAACGCCGCGCCGTCGCAGAATGTTACATTGTCAATAAATTATCAAGAAATTATCAATACAGGTTTTCGCCGAGGCGCCTCGTCGCTCGCCAAATCGACGCTGCGCTACACTCCAACGCACTTCAAATCGGTCATCGCCATGCCGCGCCATCCCACCAAGATCGTTTCGTCCGAGCATCTCGTCTCCGAAGCCAGCGCGGAATTGTCGGAGTTCGAGTACGGCCTCATCATGGCGGGCAATGCGTTCAATCGCTGGATGGTGCGCTGCATGTCCGCGGCGGGCGCGAAGGACATGACGGCGGTGGAGGTGTCGCTGCTGCATCACGTGAGCCATCGCGACCGCAAGAAGAAGCTCGCCGACATCTGCTTCGTGCTGAACATCGAGGACACGCACGTCGCCACATATGCGCTGAAGAAACTGGTCGCTCGCGGCTACGTGCAAAGCGAGAAATCCGGCAAGGAAGTGTTCTTTTGCGCGACCCCGGCGGGGCGCGAACTGTGCGGCAAGTATCGCGAAGTGCGCGAGGCGTGCCTGATCGAAACGCTGCGCGAAAGCGGCCTCAGCAACGAGCAGATCGGCGAGGCCGCGCAACTGATGCGCAATGCATCCGGCCTCTACGATACCGCCGCGCGCGCGGCGGCATCTCTTTAATAGATCGCCGATTCAGTGATGATCGCGTCGAGCGGCATGTCGTGCGTCTCGCGCGGCAACGTTTTGCATTGGCCCGATTCGTACGCGACGCCTATCGTTACCGGCCGCGCGCCGTTCGGCCATGCGGCGAGCGTGCGGTCGTAATAACCGCCGCCGTAGCCCAGCCGGTACCGATCCGCATCGAAACCGACGCAAGGAATCAGCAACAGTTCCGGCAAGACGACTTGTTCTTCGGCGGGCACCGGAATCCGGTAGCGGCCTTCTTTCATCGGCGCATCGGCACGCCAGGCGTGGAAGACCATCGGCGCGTGCGGTTTCACGACCACCGGCAGCGCAGCGGTGCGCGTCGCGTCGGCGCCGAGCCAGCGCGCGAGCGCGTCGCGCGCGTCGAACTCGCCCGCGACCGGCCAATAGAAGCCGACGCTGCGCGCCTCGTGCCGCGCGAGCATATCCTGAATGCGCAGCGCGAGCGCCTCGTTTCGCGCGGCCTGGCCGGGTTGTTCGGATTGCGCCTCGCGCGTCGCGAGAAGCGTTGCACGCAAGGCGCTTTTAGGCTGGTTCTTGGGTTGATCGCAAACGTTGCGTGCTATGCTTTCCTCCGATCTCAGGACCCGGTTCAAGACCATTCGCGCTCCAGAAATAAAGATGTCAAAACGCCTCAACCGAGTATATCTCGCGGTCGGTGCGGCGCTTGCCGCCGCCACGCTCGTCGCCTGCGGCACGGCTTCCGCCGTCCGTCCCGATGCAGATTTGCCGCCCACGTCCGACGACCGCGTCTTCATGCAGTTGCGCGATGCCGCGCGCGCGAACGACGCCGGCAAAGCGGCGATGCTCGCCGCGCAGATTCCAGATTATCCGGCGCCGGGTTACATCGAATACTTCACGATCAAGCCGCAGCTTTTCGATTCGCAAGGCCACGCGCGCATCGACGCGCCCGACGCGCCGGTGCTCTCGTTCCTGCAGCGCTACGACGGCCAGGCAATCGCCGACCGCTTGCGCAACGACTATCTCGTCGTGCTCGGCAGCCGTCACGACTGGAAGAACTTCGAGCAGCAGTATTCCCGTTTCGTTCTCAATGACGACACGCAGGTCAAGTGCTATGCGCTCGAAGCGCGCCTGTCGCGCGGCGAGAACGTCGCGGATTCAGCGCGCGCGCTGCTCGTCGAGCCGAAATGGTACGGCGACGGCTGCGTCGATCTGATCGGCGCGCTCGCGGAATCGAACCAGTTCACGAGCGACGACATCTGGCAGCAGATCCGCCTCGCCTACGAGCAGAACTACACGTCGACCGGCTCGAATATCGTCGAAGCGCTCGGCCAGGAAAAGCCGAAGGGTTCGCTGCTGGACGACGCCGTCAACAAACCGCCGCTTTATCTCGCGCGCGGCGTGATGCCGAACACGCCGGCGCATCAGCTCACGCTGCTCGCGATCACGCGCATGGCCCGCAACGATCCGGCGATGGCCGCCGCCACGTTCAGTTCCGTCGCCCCGAGCCTCACGCCCGCGGAGCGCGCGACCGGCTGGGGCACGATCGGCTATCAGGCGGCCATCAAGCGCATGCCGGCGGCGTCGGACTGGTATCGGCTGTCGGCGAACGCGCAATTGTCCAACCCGGCGTATGAATGGCGCACGCGCAGCGCGCTGCTCGCCGGCGATTGGAACATGGTGCGCTGGTCCATCGAACAGATGCCGCCCGCGCTGCGCGCCCAGCCGTCGTGGGTCTACTGGCACGCGCGCGCCGTGAAGCAGGCCGGCGACCCGGCCACGGCGAATCAGGAATTCCAGACCATCGCGGACCAGTACAACTTCTACGGCCAGCTCTCGCTGGAAGAGCTCGGTCAGAAGATCACGGTGCCGCCGCGCACCACGGTGTCCGACGCCGAGATCGCGCAGATGCAATCGGTGCCGGGCTTCGCGTTGTCGCAGCGTTTCTACGCGCTGAACATGCGGCTCGAAGGCAACCGCGAATGGAACTGGCCGCTGCGCACGATGACGGATCGCCAGCTTATCGCCGCGGCGCAGTACGCGAAGCGCATCGAGATGTTCGACCGCACCGTGAACACTGCCGACAAGACGAAAACGGAGCACGATTTCACGCTGCGCTATCTGTCGCCGTTCCGCGATATCGTCGAGCGCGACGCGCAGAACACCGGTCTCGACATCGAATGGGCGTATGGGCTGATTCGCCAGGAGTCGCGCTTCATCATCAATGCGCGGTCGGAAGTCGGCGCGGGCGGCCTGATGCAACTCATGCCCGGCACGGCGCAACTCGTCGCGAAGAAAATCGGTCTCGGCACGGTGTCGCGCGCGCAGATGAACGACATCAACACCAATATCCTGCTCGGCACGAATTACCTTTCGATGATCTACAATCAATTCGATAACTCGCCCGTGCTCGCGACCGCCGGCTACAACGCCGGTCCGGGCCGGCCGCGCCAGTGGCGTCAGGACTTGCGCGCTCCCGTGGAGGGCGCGGTTTTTGCTGAAACGATCCCTTTCACCGAGACTCGCGATTACGTGAAGAACGTGCTGTCGAACACCGTCTACTATGCCGCGCTGTTCGAAGGCCGTCCGCAGTCGCTGAAGGCGCGTCTGGGCTACATCGCGCCCTGACCGTCCCAAAGCGAAGCCTCACGCCCGCGCGTCGAACGACAGAACGCGCGGGCGTTTTCGTTTTCGGCCCGCCGCTCTGAACTGAAGCTGCATTCGTCAGGCCGCGACCCAAGAGGCGAACTATGCGACACCAACATGTAGCGCTGATCGGCGGTTCGGGATTCATCGGCAGCCATCTCGTCAATGCGCTTGTCGATCTCGGCAAGAACGTGCGCATCGCGACGCGACGGCGCTCGAACGCCGCGCATCTCACGCTGTTGCCCGTCGATGTCATCGAAACCGATGTACACGATCCCGTGAAGCTCGCCGCATTCATCGATCAGACCGACGCGGTGATCAACCTCGTCGGCATTCTTCAGGGGCGGCGCGGCGATCCGTATGGGCCGGAGTTCGCGAAGGCTCATGTGGAACTGCCGCACAAGATCGCCGCCGCGTGCGAGGCGAAGGGCGTGCGGCGGCTGTTGCATATGAGCGCGATCGGCGCCGATCCGGCGGGTCCGAGCATGTATCTGCGCTCGAAGGGCGACGGCGAGAAGATCGTCCGTGAATCGGGACTCGACTGGACCGTTTTCCGCAGTTCGGTCGTGTTCGGTCCCGAGGACAACCTGCTCAACCAGTTTGCGTTCCTTGAGCGCATGTTCCCGGTGATCCCGCTCGCCTGCGCCGATGCGCAGTTCCAGCCCGTCTTCGTCGGCGACGTGGCGAAGGCGATGGTCAACGTGCTCGATCTCGACGCCGCCAACGGCCACGTCTACGAGCTCGCCGGACCAAGCGTCTACACGCTCGCGGAACTCGTGCGTTTCGCGGGCGCGACCATCGGCAAGCATTCGCGCATCATCAAGCTGCCGGAGAGCCTCGGCCGGCTTCAGGCGATGACGATGGAAATGGCGCCCGGTCAGCCCGTCATCTCGCGCGACAATCTCGATTCGATGAAAACGCCGAACATCGCGAGCGGCCCGCTTGCGCCGGAACTGGGCATCGACGAGCCGGCGAGCATCGAGACCATCGCGCCGCTGTATCTGAGCGGCAACTCGCCGCGTTCGCGCTTCAACGCATTTCGCGCAACCGCGCATCGTTAATCTTCTTTTTGTGATCGCATGAAACTCGTTATCGGTGACAAGCTCAACTCTTCCTGGTCGATGCGCCCGTGGGTGCTGCTCAAACATTTCGGCATCCCGTTCGATGAGACCCTGATCCGCCTCGGCCGGCCCGACACGAAAGCGAAGATTCTCGAAGTCTCGCCGTCCGGCAAGGTGCCGTGCCTCATTACCGATGCGGGCGATTCGGTGTGGGAATCGCTCGCGATCGTCGAAACGATCGCCGAGACGCATCCCGAACACGCGATGTGGCCGCGCGATGCCGCCCAGCGCACGCACGCCCGCAGCATCAGCGCGGAAATGCACGCGGGCTTCGCGGACTTGCGCCAGAACATGCCGATGGAAATCACGACGCGCGCGCCGGGCACGGGCGCGACGCCGGGCGTGCTGGAAAACATCGCGCGCATCGAGGCGATCTGGGCGGAGTGTCTGGCGAAATCGGGCGGGCCTTTTTTGTTCGGCGAGTTCGGCATCGCGGACGCGATGTTCGCGCCGGTCGTCATGCGCTTCAATACCTACGCGCCCGATTTGAGCGCGACGTCGCTCGACTACGCGAAGCGCATCACGGCGCTGCCGGCGGTGGCCGCCTGGATCGATGGCGCGCGCGAGGAAGCGCGATGAACATCTATGCAGTAGGCGGCGCGATCCGCGACGAGTTGCTCGGCGTGCCGGTGGTGGATCGCGACTATGTCGTCGTGGGCGCGACGCCCGAGCAGATGGTGGCGCAGGGTTATCGGCCGGTGGGCAAGGACTTTCCGGTGTTTTTGCATCCGCAAACGCACGAGGAATACGCGCTCGCACGCACGGAACGCAAGACGGCGGCGGGCTATCACGGCTTCCAGTTCTACTACTCGCCCGACGTGACGCTGGAGGAAGATCTCGCGCGCCGCGATCTCACGATCAACGCGATGGCGCGCGAAGTGACGCCGGCGGGCGAGCTGACCGGCCCGGTCATCGATCCGTTCGACGGCCAGAGCGATTTGAAGAACCGGCTGTTCCGGCATGTCGGCGATGCGTTTATCGAAGATCCGGTGCGTATTCTGCGTATCGCACGTTTTGCGGCGCGTTTCACGGATTTCGATGTCGCGCCCGAAACCGCCGAGTTGATGAAGAAGATGGTCGCGGCCGGCGAAGTCGATGCGCTCGTCGCCGAACGCGTGTGGCAGGAAGTGTCGCGCGGGCTGATGGAAAAGAAGCCCTCGCGCATGTTCGAGGTGCTGCGCGGTTGCGGCGCACTCGCGCGGATTCTTCCCGAGGTCGATGCGCTGTGGGGCGTGCCGCAGCGCGCCGACTATCACCCGGAAGTGGATACCGGCGTACACGTGATGATGGTGCTCGACTACGCCGCGTCGCGGGGATTCGCGCTGCCGGTGCGCTTCGCCGCGCTCACGCACGATCTCGGCAAGGCGACGACGCCCGAAGACATCCTGCCGCGTCACATCGGCCATGAAGGACGCAGCGTCGATCTCTTGCGGCCTTTATGCGAGCGCTTGCGCGTGCCGAACGAATGCCGCGATCTGGCGATGCTCGTCGCGCGTGAGCACGGCAATATTCATCGCGTGATGGATATGGGCGCGGCGGCGCTCGTCAGGTTGTTCGAACGATCGGATGCGATGCGCAAGCCGGCGCGGTTCGCCGAAGCGTTGCAGGCGTGTCTCGCCGACGCGCGAGGCAGGCTGGGACTGGAGCAGCAGGCTTATCCGCAGGCCGAGCGTCTGCGCGAGGCGCTGGTCGCGGCGCGCGCGGTCGATGCGGGCGCGGTGGCGCAGCAGTATGCGGATCAGCCTTCGAAGATCAAGGATGCCGTGCACGACGCGCGCGTTGCAGCGGTGAAGGGGGCTTTGAAGGTTTGAGCGTTTTTCAGGAGGCGCGTCAAAGCGCCCGCGCAAGAAACGACAACAACATCGACAGCACCAACGTCGACATGAACGGGAACGAATACTCACGCCCGAAGATCCGCAGCGTGAAATCCCCCGGCAGTCGGCCGATCCCGATCTTCTTCAACCAAGGCAGCGAGCCCGAAAGAATCGCGAGCGCGATGAACGTCGTGAGAACCCAGCGGATCATGATCGCGCACTCATAACGTGTGAGAACGATCGCCCGTCGCGAATGCGTCGAGCGTGCCGGGAATGCCGCGCGAGAACGCGATCACCTTGAAAAGCTCGCCCATTTCCGCTTCCGACAGCAGCTTTTGCACGGCATTCGCAGCGGGCAGAAAGCGCTTCACGTCGGCGGGATCGAGATCGCTCAAGACATCGGTGATGCCGGCATTCATCAGAAATCGCGCTTGCGACGTAAAGCCGAGCAGATCCGCGCCCGTTTCGACGCCCGCTTCCGCGATGCCCGTGAATTCCACGTGCGCCGTGATGTCCTGCAAGCCCGGATACAGAAACGGGTCCGCGTGCGCGCGATGCCGGTAGTGACACATCAGCGTGCCCGTCGCGCGCTGCGCGTGATAGAACTCCCGCCGCGGAAAGCCATAGTCGATGAAAAACGCCGCGCCGCGCACGAGCATCGTGCAAACGGTTTTCGTGAACGCCAGCGCGGCTTCGTGCGTTTCGGTGAGGTACTCGGCGAACGGCTCGTCATTCGATTCGTCGATGGCGGCATCGATCGATTCGATCTGCGCATCCGGCGCGATCGGCCGGTCGTCGAAGGCAAAGCGGTCGTTCAGCATCACGACGCCGCGCTCGTGCCACGCGCCGAGCTTGCGCACGACGAGACGCACGGGCATCGCGTCGAGCACTTCGTTGCCGATCACGACGCCTTCGAACCGGTCGGGCAGCGCATCGAGCCATTTCACCTTCGCGGCGAGCGCCGGGGCCAGCTTCGCGATGGTCTCGCGCTGGCGATCGCGCAACTCGCCCGAAAGATCGACGATCGCGTAGCTGTCGAAGGCCACGTCGAGATCGGCGAGCGCGCTAAGCAAGCCCGTCGCGAGCCTGCCGGTGCCCGCGCCGAACTCCATCAACTGCCGAGTGTCGCTTTGCTGCAACGCTTGCGCGACGGGCCGCGCCAGTGTCGTCGCGAAAAGCGGGGACAGTTCGGGCGCGGTGACGAAATCGCTGCCGTCTTCCGCGCGGCGGCCGAATTTCATCGCTCCGCCGCTGTAGTAGCCGAGGCGGGGCGCGTACAGCGCGAGGTCCATATAGCGGTCGAACGGCAGCCAGCCGCCCGCCGCCGCGATGCGCCCGCTGATCAAGTCCGTAAGCGCGTCGGACTGTGCGAGCGCGTCGGCGCCCGGAGCAGGTAAACTATCGGATTGTCTGGCATTTGGATTCATCCCAGTATTGTAAATGAGCGCTTCCAAGCCGTTTTCTTCCGCCAACGCGCCGTCATCCGGTCCCGTTTCCCTTACCCGCGCCGTGCTCGTGACCGGGGCGGCAAAGCGCATCGGGCGCGGCATTGCGCTGGAATTCGCGCGGCGAGGCTGGGATGTGGCCGTGCATTTCGGGCGCTCGGCGCATGAAGCGCACGAAACCGTCGCGGAGATCGAGGCGCTCGGGCGGCGCGCGGTCGCGTTGAAGGCGGATCTGGCGGTCGAGGCCGAGGTCGAGCGGCTCGTGCCGGCGTGCGCCGAGGCGTTCGGCGGCCTGCATTGCGTGGTGAACTGCGCGTCGCGTTTCGACGAAGACACGGCCATCGACTTCGGTTTCGCGAAGCTGCTGGAAATGACCGCCGTCAACGTCGCCGCGCCGATCACGCTCGCGCGCATGCTGCACGAGATCACGCCCGATGCAGCCGCCGCCGACGACGCGCTACGCGGCGTCGTCATCAACGTGCTGGACCAGAAGCTGTACAACATGAACCCGGACTACCTGTCGTACACGCTGACGAAGGCGGCGCTCGAAAACGCCACCGTCGCGCTCGCGCAGGCGCTGGGTCCGAAACTGCGCGTGGTTGGCCTCGCGCCCGGTCTGACGCTGATTTCCACCGGGCAGACGCCCGCGTCGTTCGAGACGGCGCATCGCGTGACGCCGCTCAACCGCGCATCGACGGTCGATGACGTCGCGCAGGCCGCGTGCTATCTCGCAAACGCGCATGGCGTGACCGGCACGACGCTTGTCGTCGACGGCGGCCAGCATCTCGTGCCGAGCCCGCGCGACGTGATGTACATGATCGGCGCGCAAAAGCCCTGAAACGCGTCTACTCAATATTGGAACCAACATGCTTGCCGCACTTTCGCATCCCCGGCTGGCCGATTGCCGGCGGCTCTTTCTGCGCAACTACGAAGTGCGCATCAACATCGGTGTGCACGACTTCGAAAAGCGCGGCGAGCAACGTGTCGTGATCAACGTCGAGCTGTACGTGCCGCTCGCGCTGTCGACGCCCGTCGCGGACAAACTGGCCGAAGTGGTCGACTACGACTTCATGCGCTCGACCATCGCCGAGCGCGTGAAGCGCGGCCACATTCACTTGCAGGAAACGCTGTGCGACGACGTCGCCGCCGCCTTGCTCGCGCATCCGAACGTGCGCGCGGTGGCCGTATCGACGGAGAAGCCCGACGTTTATCCCGATTGCGATGCGGTCGGCGTCGAAGTTTTCCGCATCAAAGAGGAACGAGCATGAACGCGCCCGACACGATCGCAGCAGCGGAGGCGGAAAAGCCCACGCGCGAGCCGCTGACGAAGCGCCAGCAGAAGGAAGCGTACGAGAACAACAAGCTGTTCAAGCGCATCGTGCGCCAGGTCGGCGAGGCGATCGGCGACTTCAACATGATCGAGGAAGGCGACAAGGTCATGGTGTGCCTGTCGGGCGGCAAGGACAGCTACGCGATGCTCGAAATCCTGATGCGCCTGCGCGAGCGCGCGCCGATCAACTTCGAGATCGTCGCCGTCAATCTCGACCAGAAGCAGCCGGGCTTCCCGGAGCACGTTCTGCCGGACTATCTGGCCAAGCTCGATATTCCGTTTCACATCGAGAATCAGGACACGTACAGCATCGTCAAGCGGCTCGTGCCGGAAGGCAAGACGACATGCTCGCTGTGCTCGCGACTGCGCCGCGGCATTCTGTATCGCGTGGCGGGTGAACTTGGCGCGACCAAGATCGCGCTCGGCCATCATCGGGACGACATCCTGCAAACGCTGCTGCTCAACATGTTCTACGGCGGCAAGCTGAAAGGCATGCCGCCCAAGCTACAATCCGACGACGGCAAGAACATCGTCATTCGTCCGCTCGCCTACGTGAAGGAAGTGGATCTCGAAAAATACGCCGAACTGCGCGAATTCCCGATCATTCCGTGCAATCTGTGCGGCAGCCAGCCGAACCTGAAACGCGCGGAAATGAAGGCGCTGATCCGCGAATGGGACAAGCGTTTTCCGGGGCGCGTGGAAAACATGTTCAACGCATTGTCGAACGTGGCGCCGTCACATTTGATGGACAGCAAACTTTTCCCGTTCGCCGGGCTGCGCGCCACGGGCGAGGCCGACCCGCAAGGCGATATCGCGTTCGACGAGGAACCGTGTGCAACCGAACCGTCAGGATCGTCCGGCACGGTTTCAATTGTGCAATTCGACGATCTGTAACCTTTATCCAATAAGGCGCAGCGTGGGCTTCGCCGCACTGCGCCAAAGAGCCGCGTGATAAATTGGCGGCTCGTCATACCCAGCAAGGCTTCCAGCGATGAACATCGTGATTCTGGCTGCCGGCATGGGCAAGCGCATGCGCTCCGCCCTGCCGAAAGTACTCCATTCATTGGCGGGCAAGCCATTGCTCGCGCACGTCATCGACACGGCCCGGACGCTGTCGCCGACGCGCCTCGTCGTCGTCGTCGGGCACGGCGCCGATAAAGTCCGCGAAACAGTCGGCGCACCGGACGTCCAGTTTGCTTTGCAGGACAAACAACTCGGCACGGGTCACGCCGTGCAGCAGGCGCTGCCGCTGCTCGATCCGTCGGTTCCGACGCTCGTGCTGTACGGCGACGTGCCGCTCACGCGCGCGAGCACGCTGCAACGCCTGATCGACGCGGCGGGCACCGAGCGTTACGGCGTGCTTACCGTGACCGTCGGCGATCCGACCGGCTATGGCCGCATCGTGCGCGACGGCGCGGGCAAGGTGAAGAAGATCGTCGAACAGAAAGATGCGAGCGAGGAAGAGCGGCGCATCGCGGAAATCAACACGGGCATCGTCATCACGCCGACGCGCACGCTCGAATCGTGGCTCGCGTCGCTGAAGAACACCAACGCGCAAGGCGAGTTCTACCTGACGGACGTCGTCGAGCGCGCGATCGAAGCGGGTGTCGAAGTCGTCACCGCGCAGCCGGACGCCGAATGGGAAACGCTTGGCGTGAACAGCAAGATTCAGCTTGCCGAACTGGAGCGCGTCCATCAGCGCAACGTCGCGAACGCGCTGCTCGAAGCGGGCGTGACGCTGATGGACCCGGCGCGCATCGACGTGCGCGGCACGCTCGAATGCGGCGCAGACGTGTCGATCGACGTGAATTGTGTGTTCGAAGGGCGCGTGACGCTGGCCGACAACGTGACGATCGGCCCGAATTGCGTGATCCGCGATGCGACGATCGGCGCGGGCACGCGCGTCGATGCGTACACGCACATCGAAGGCGGCACGACCGGCGCGAATGTCGTGCTCGGTCCGTATGCGCGCTTGCGTCCGGGCGCCACGCTTGGCGACGAGGCGCATGTCGGCAACTTCGTCGAAGTGAAGAACGCGGTGCTTGGGCGCGGCTCGAAGGCGAACCATCTCAGCTACATCGGCGATTCGGATATCGGCGCGCGCGTGAACATCGGCGCGGGCACGATCACCTGCAATTACGATGGCGCGAACAAGCATCGCACGGTGATCGGGGACGACGTGTTCGTCGGCTCGGATACGCAACTCGTCGCGCCGGTGCGCGTGGGCCGCGGCGTGACGATCGCGGCCGGCACGACGGTGTGGAAAGACGTCGGCGAAGATGAACTGGTGCTCAACGAGAAGTCGCAGGTGAGCAAGACGGGCTATGTACGCCCGGTGAAAAAGAAGTCGTAAGGCTGTACGGAAGATTCAGCCCAACGCGCGCGGCGCTTCGTGCATCGCGCTTTCGAATGCAAGTTTCAAAGGAAGAACGTCCATGTGCGGAATTGTCGGCGCGGTAGCGCAACGTAACATCGTCTCGGTGCTGGTCGAAGGTCTGCGCCGGCTCGAATATCGCGGCTACGACTCGTGCGGCGTGGCCGTTCTGAGCAACGGCGAGCCGCGCCGCGCGCGCAGCGTCGCGCGCGTGGCCGATCTCGACGCGCAAGTGCGCGATACGAATCTCGGCGGCATGACTGGTATCGCGCATACGCGCTGGGCCACGCACGGCGCGCCCGTCACGGACAATGCGCACCCGATCTTCTCGCGCGATACCGTCGCGCTCGTGCATAACGGCATCATCGAGAACTACGAGTCGCTGCGCGAGATGCTGAGGGGCAAGGGCTACGAGTTCGTGTCGCAGACCGATACCGAAGTCATCGCGCATCTGATCCACAGCATGTATCGCGGCGACCTGTTTCAGACCGTGCGCGAAGCCGTGAGACAACTGCACGGCGCGTATGCGATCGCGGTGATGCACAGGAATCAACCGCACACGGTCGTGGGCGCGCGCCAGGGTTCGCCGCTCGTCGTCGGTGTGGGCGAGGGCGAGAACTTCCTCGCGTCGGACGCGCTCGCGCTCGCCGGCAGCACGGACCGCTTCGCGTTCCTGGAAGAAGGCGATGTCGTGGAGATCGGTCTCGAAGGCGTGAAGATCGTCGATCGCGAAGGCCTGCCCGTCGAGCGCGAAGTGCGCGTGGTGACGGCGTATGGCGGCGCGGTCGAACTCGGGCCGTATCGCCACTTCATGCAGAAGGAGATCTTCGAGCAGCCGCGCGCGATCACCGACACGATTCCGCAAGCCGATCAGTTCGATCCGTCGCTCTTTGGCGACGCCGCGCGCGACGCGTTCACGCAGATCGACAGCATTCTGATTCTCGCGTGCGGCACGAGCTATTACTCGGGCGTGACGGCGAAGTACTGGCTCGAATCGATCGCGAAGATTCCTACGCAGGTCGAGATCGCGAGCGAATATCGCTATCGCGAATCGGTGCCGAATCCGAAGGCGCTCGTCGTCGTGATCTCGCAATCGGGCGAAACCGCCGATACGCTCGCCGCGCTCAAGCACGCGCAGTCGCTCGGCCACAAGCACACGCTCGCGGTATGCAACGTCGCGACGAGCGCGATGGTGCGTCAGACGGAACTCGCCTTCCTGACGCACGCGGGCACGGAGATCGGCGTGGCATCGACGAAGGCGTTCACGACGCAGCTCGTCGGTCTGTTCGTGCTCGCGGTGACGCTCGCGAAGATGCGGGGTCACGTGGACGCGAAGCGCGAAGCCGCGTACTTCACGCAACTGCGGCACTTGCCGGCCGCGCTGAACAGCGTGCTTGCGCTGGAGCCGCAGATCATCGCGTGGTCGGAAGAGTTCGCGCGCAAGGAGAATGCGCTGTTCCTCGGCCGCGGCCTGCACTATCCGATCGCGCTTGAGGGCGCGCTGAAGCTCAAGGAGATTTCGTACATTCACGCGGAGGCGTATCCGGCGGGCGAGTTGAAGCACGGTCCGCTCGCGCTCGTGACCGAGGCGATGCCGGTCGTGACCGTCGCGCCGAACGACACGCTGCTCGAAAAGCTGAAGTCGAACATGCAGGAAGTGCGCGCGCGCGGCGGTGAGCTGTACGTGTTCGCGGATGCGGATACCCGCATCGTCAGCGAGGACGGCATTCACGTGATTCGCATGCCGGAGCATTACGGGGCGTTGTCGCCGATTCTGCACGTCGTGCCGTTGCAGTTGTTGGCGTATCACACGGCTTGTGCGCGTGGAACGGATGTCGATAAGCCGAGGAATCTGGCGAAGTCGGTTACGGTGGAGTGATTGGGCACGACGCTCTATTCCCTTCTGTCCACTAAGAATGAAAGTGTCCCTCATCCCCTAAGAAAAAGCGTCCCTCGAGGGGGGTGATTTCGGCCGCAAACCCTTACGAGATAAGGCCGGGGACACTATCAATTAGTATGAGGCGAAGCCTGAATTTTTTCGGCTTTTTACCCCCTCCCTTTCTCCAAGAAAAACCACCCCCCGCGTCCTCGAGGGACACTTTTAGCGAGGGGTGATTTTCAAGCTCTTGGCGTCAGGAATGCGCCGCAGTCATGCCAGCGCGCGCTCTTTTTCGAAGATGAGCCACTCGACTGCCCCCTCCGGGTAGTCCTGTGGCCAATCTCCAGCAAGCAATTCCGTCGCATCCCAAGCGTGCTCCATCGCCTCTATGGAAGCGTCATTCTCATAGTCTCCGGTGGGTTCACCATTCGGTACGCTGCGACCGCATCTCCGTGCGTGCCGCTCCGTCCACACATCAGCTGAACCTGCAGTTCCCCGCACTGCTTTCAAAACACTCTGCGCACAGTCAACACGGTCGAGCGCACGCCGAAGGCGCTCTCGCATCTGGTCTGCCAGTCCGAGTTCGCGCGCGACAACCTCGACGTCAGCCGCCGCATCTGACAGCAGAGTCTCCAGAAGCTTATACGTTCAGCGATGGGTCGGCTCGTACACTCGGTGTCCCCCATTTGAGCTGAGCATCGAGACGTGCGACGTCCTGATTCGGAACTATATTCGCCCAACGCGAGGAAAGACCGTTGCGACGGCGTGGAGGTACCGCGAGAGTGGATGCACGCGTGCATTCTGCAAGTGGGGTACGCGCCAGGAATAGACACGAGCGCGTGGCAGAATACGGCGCGCGCTGTCAACAATGCCCCGCGCGCACGAACCCGGGAGAAAACGTTTGCCAAAGACCTTCCTTTTCACCGCGCTGTTGACGATGGCCGCTACGGCGTTCGCGGGTCAGCATTATGTTGAGGTCTGGAATCCACCAGAGGCGCACCGTACCGCATTATCGAGCGTTGCGCGTGACCACAAGTCGGCCGAAAAGCGCCCGGCAAGTGTGAAGAGACCGGTGGTTCGTAGGAAGCAGCGGGGTCCGATGAAATCGGTAGCAGCACCGCTGCCGGCATCAGTCGCCACCAAACGACGCGTTCCCACGTTCGATGACATCCCTCGCAGAAGGACGCCTCAAGGGGATGTTTTGCGGGTGCATGGCGAGTCGATGTCGGTCTATGTTCAACGCTGACATACACAACGCGCCAGCGCCGGTGTCCCTGTACGGCAGAGTCATCACTGACTCCGCTCCTTATCCCCCTCCGAAGTTTCACTTGAACACTGCAGGCAATCGGTGCGCGCCGCATGCGGTCAAGCATCGCTCGCTACAAAGATACTTCGCGAGAGACAAGGTCGAAATCCGCGATGGCGTTCGCGAGAAAACTTTCGGTCAGCACGGTGGGCAGGGCGGCGGCTGGCATCTTCTACAAAGGCGCCGGGCCATTACTTTTGAATTTCGCTCTTGCAGTGCGGCCACGGCCAAACCGAGCCTTCTCGTCCTCAAGATAGCGCTTACCGTCCGAGGCACACAACCGAAGGTTGACGATGCGCACATTGTGCGCGCACAATGTGCGCATTGGACGCGTAGGAGAAGGCATTGTGACTTGGATTTATTCGTACCTGAGCAGTCAGGGCACTCATAAAGAGACCGGAACCGTCTTTACTATTGAATACGCTCGGAATACGCAATCGCCAACTGATATCACCATTCGGCCAATATCGGGTCCGAGACAGCAGTTCTCTCGGACGGAGATTGAATCGCTGAAAGAGGAATTGTGGGTGGCCATGCACGACGAACGGCGCCGCACCCGGATGCGCTCCATGGTGGAGAGCGAATTCGCGGGTGACCGCCAATTCGTAGCGTCCGTAATTTCTAAGCTCGCATCTCGGAACGTCTCAGCTCGCACCGTGCAGGCGTGGTTAATCGAGCCCGGCAAACCTAGCAGCCGGTTTTGCCCCGAATGGGCGATGAAGGCGTTGCTCGAATACCAGTCGAAGCCAGAGAATCAGGAGCGACTTCGCGCAAGGAAGGAATCCAAGGAAAGTCAGCCCTGGCCTCAAAAGCGCACCATCCTCGACGTTGCCGACAAGCACGCTGTCCAGTTCGCGACGGCTGAGATTGAGCGAGACGAGCGAATCCGCAAAGCGTGGACTGACATCACTCTTGTTGATTTGCCTAGCAAGCTGTTCGAGCTTGAGCGTCGGATGGCTGAGCGCATTCGCTACCTTGAAGACCGTGTATTTGCTTTGACTTCGGCGCTAAAACACGGCAAGAGTTTTGACGAATACCAAGCGGCTGTGTTGGACGAGGTGAATAATCGCGAATCGGAAGATTACGAGGTTAGGAACACGCGCCTCTCAATTGAGGCTCAGACCGAAGAGTTCGCGCATCCCGAAGGGCTTGCCAGCGACTGACTGCACTACGCTCCGGCTCGCGGTCGATTGACCGGAGACTTCTCCGGGTTTCGTCCCAGATACGGTCCGGAGTCAGATTACGGTCTTGGACTGAGACGCAGGGTGTCCCAATACGAGACTAGACTCCTGCTCATTCGCTAGTTGCCTAACGTTCCTCGGAGACGAATGAGCATGGAAAATTCTTATCTCGGCCATTTCTGCGGCATCTGCGACCACGAGCTTTCACGCGGGTATTTCAGTTTGTCGAAACGTAGTCAGACGTTGACGGGTACGGAGTCCGGCAAGGTCATCATGGGTTCAGACGACGACCTCGTGACAGACTTCTGCGGCGCAAGAATGCGCCGACTACGCGGAAGCGGCCATCTCTTCGACGCTGACCTCCGCATATCCGACTAGCGATAAAACGGTCCCGTGTTCGTTGTGCCTGCGGCCCGTGGACCGAACGTCGCCGCACGTCTCTGTCAGCATGACGCTATTCGAAGACGCGTCGCAGCCATGGCTCGCGTGCGCGCCGAGCGCGAACCGGCGGTGTATTGCTATTGCCGTGTCAAACCTCATCACGCGCCCACCGGGAGCCGTGCGCTCGCCCGAGCGCGGGGAATGCTGTTTGCAAACACGCTGCATCGCGCAGGTCTGACCGCTCCTAGTTACCGAGGCCTGAGGTTGCGGCCAGTGTCTGACGTCCAAAGTTTCGATGGGTGTTGCTCGCCGGAAACGGTGACCGCGCGATAGCCTTACGAATTAAGGTAGAGTTCACTTTCGATGTCCCGATTGGTTCAGCTTCGTCGCGGCATCATTCGCGCGGATTTTTTGTTGCGCTCGTAAATTTAACGCGTGTCTAAAGAAGCGCAGCGGCAAAGCTGTATCTTCGCGGTCTGAACACAGACCGGCGCGGGACATCTCACAACGAGCGACCGTCGAAAACGAGTATTACTCGATTCGCGACGGAGAGCCGGCTTGGCGCCTATCGAGTCACAGGATGCACGTGATTCCTTCGCGCAAGCCGCGCATCGAGAGGATGCCCTTGCGAGGCGTCTTCGCGCATGCGTCAAAGGCGGACGATAGGCTTGGGCAGGCATCTCTTCCTGACCTTGCGCGGTTTGCCGGCCGAAGTGTCTAGCCGGATTCAGCGCTTGTCACGGTTGCGAACTTCCATCGCCGTAGGCATGTAGAACGAGAACGGAGAACGCTGAGAGCGGCTCGCATCAATATGGCATTGCCAACACCAATCGGAAAGCAGCTTGAGGTAGTGTGCCTGCCGGCATCCGGACAACATGTTGTGCTCGGTACTGCGGGTAGTGGCAAGACCACGATGGCCATAGCGCGCGCAAGATACCTGACGAACAACCTGCTTCCGGACGCAGGCCGCACCTTGATTGTCACGTACAACAAGGCGCTAATGAACTACATCAATAGCTTCGGACGCGAGATTCCTGAAGATGTTGACGTTCGGAACTATCATCGCTTTGCCAGGGGCTATCTCAAGTCCCGTGGCGAACTCCCAGATGGTTGCATCGCTGTCGGACGGCAGCGCGAGCAGTTCATCGAGCGAGCGATTGTGGATGTCAAAGAAGGCTACGAGGACCACCCCTTCTTCCATCGTCCGCTGAAGTTCTTCCTCGACGAGATTCAGTGGTTGTGTGGGCGCAACATCGAGTCGGTCGACCGTTACAACGAGGTGACCCGTACGGGTCGCGCCTCGGCACAGATGAGTCGCGTGCTGCGCCCTATCATGTGGGAGATACTCGAGCGCTACAGGGAGTTGAGGCTGGAAAGAGGGAAGCTCTATGACCTGGATGACATAGCGGCGGCGGTGTCGTCATCGCTTGACCGTGACAAGGGCCCAAGAATGTACAAGCACGTCATCATCGACGAAGGACAAGACCTATCTCTCGAGATGATTCGGTCATTGACGAAGGCTATCCCGCCGGACGGGTCCATCACGTTCTTTGGGGATGTGGCGCAACGAATTTACGGTCACGGCCGCGGGATGAGCTGGCGTGAGGCAGGCTTTCAAACTCGGCAGGTGTGGCGCTTCGAGCAAAACTATCGAAACACTCGAAACATCGCCACACTGGCGGTTGCCGTGTCGGATATGCCTTACTTTTTGGGCGGCCAGGACATGATTACGCCGATTGTTTCCGCTGCCGATGGGCCGAAGCCGTCGCTCGTTCACTTCGCTGACCCTGAAAAGGAGCGGGAGTTGGTCGGCACGGTGGTGGAAAGGCGTTACCGTGCTCAGAGCGTGGCGGTCTTGCTGCGCACTCACGAGAAGATTCGAGAAATCAGTCCGTATCTGCCAGACGAGGCGGTGCAACTGAAGGAAGAGGGTGCGAATTGGACGGCAAGGCATGGTGCATATTTCGGCACGTACCATTCAGCCAAGGGCCTTGAGTTTGACCTCGTGGTTCTTCCCTTCCTGTCCGACGCTGAAATTCCGAGTCTGGAGGATATCGAGGCAGACGAGATGGATGAGATTTTCGCCGAAGACGGCCGGCTCATCTATGTCGGCATCACTCGGGCAAAGACTGCCTTGGTGCTAACCTACACTGGCGATGTCACCAAGTTGCTGCCCGCAGACGATGCGCTTTACAACCGAACCTCGCGATGACGGTGAACGAGAACATCCTGGATGATTGTGCCAAACGGGGCATTACGCGCCTGTGCCACTTTACCCCGTCACGGAATCTCATCCATGTCTTGGCATCGGGTTATCTGAAGGACCGGCAGACGCTGAGCATGGAAGCTCGCGACGAGGTCAATCCGACGGACGCGTACCGTCGGGACGGGCATCTGGACAAGATTTGCTGCTCTGTTGAGTATCCGAACGGATACTACCTTGACATCGTGACAAAGAAGGAACTGATTTTCCTCGACTGGGTGATACTCTTCATCGACCCGGTGGTGTTGTGGTCGCCCGGAACGCTTTTTTGCCAAAGGAATGCGGCTGCCGAGAACGGCTCGTTGATAGCGGACGGCTGGCCGGGGTACGAGTCCATGTTTGCCGCCAGAGTCCAAGGAGCGGGAGGAAGGGTTTTCAGGCGTCATGCCACACATCTGTCCTGCTCACCGACGGACCTCCAAGCAGAGGTCCTGGTGCGCGGACCCATCCCTATCGAAGCCATTCAGGGTATGGCCATGTTGACGGAGAGGCAGGCCAGTACTGAGAGAGCTCGGTGGGACACTCTGGGTCTTGCGCCACCGAAGGTGCCAATGGTCGTCGCTCCGGACCTGTTCGATAAAATATCGCTGACCAACCACATTTGGACGGGGCGCCGTCCAATCGAGACTGCCGTATGACCGACAGCATTCTGAACCGTCCTGTAGAGCAGACGACCACAACGAGCCCCGAACGTGCTCTCGCAGCGTTTGTCGGGGCTGCTGTGGGGGACGCCCTCGGCTGGCCTTTCGAGGGCAGAGCTGTCGGCAAAGTCGATATTCGGAAATGGGACGGCCAGTTCTTCAATTGGACGAGACGCAGCGGCAGCAGATTTTCACCTCGCTGGGAGCAAGTCGAGGCGGGCGCCTATAGCGACGATACCCAACTCATCCTCGCAATCTCGCGCTCACGGGCGACAGAACAGAACTGGTGGGAGCATTTTGCTCGCGTCGAGTTGCCGTTCTGGACCTGCTACGAGCGCGGTGGCGGCGGGGCGACGAAGCGGGCAGCCAATTCGTGGCTCGCGGGAACTGCTCCGTGGGACTCCGAGGCTAAGGACGTCGCTAAGCGATACTTTGAAGCGGGAGGCAATGGCGGCGCGATGCGCGTATTGCCCCACTGCGTATCTCGTGCAAGGGACGACCACTTCTCCGCGTTGGCTAGAGACATCCTTGCCGACGCTGTGACTACACATGGCCATCCACGTGCGTTAGTGGGCGCGCTAGCTTTTGGGTATATCTTGTGGAATGCCTTCAAGAGAGTCGACACGCTCGATTACGGGTCTCTGCTTCATCGATGCGCGGAGGAGATATCGGTCTGGGCAACGCTACCCGACATCTCGAGTCAGTGGCCCTCGTGGGTTTCGGCTACACAAAAGTACGTACAAGACTTCAATGGGCTTTGGCTCTCTACGGTGAGTGAAGTGATGAGTCTTTGCCGTCACGCCATAGATGGTCTTGACGCCGGTGTGCTGTCGGACGACATGGCGGTAATGAAAAAACTCGGAGGTCTGAGTCCGAGAACAAATGGCGCTGGTACCACCACGTCTGTTGCAGCACTGTATTACGCGTCTCGATATGCGGCTTCTCCAACCGAGGGGATGCGTTACGCAGCTACTGCCGAGGGTGCAGATACAGACACTCTTGCATCTATGACTGCTAGTCTTCTGGGAGCGATAAATGGCATGTCCTGGTTGCAGGACTATGACGAAAAGGTCCAGGACGGCGCCTACATTCGGCGGACCGCAGAGCATCTGGTTTTTATGCGCAAAACCCCTACGGTTTGCAAAGAGATAACAAAGCGAGACCTCAATGTATTCAAAGGCCGGCTCGGAGACAAGGAAGCAGCATCAGGCATTTCGCTGCCTATTGGGCTTCGAGTGGCATCAGTTGAAAATCGCCAAGAGCAAATCGGCGAACGCCTTGTGGAAACGCTTGTTGTTGCGACAGACGCTGGATTGACCTTATTCATTCCAAACAGCAGTTCTAAGAAAGCTGAAAGTCCAGAAGCCATCGGTCAAAGAACGATAAATTTGGAAGGCGCCTCACAGAATGAGGAAAGTCCGGAGGGCGCTGTACAAAAAGCCGAAAGTGCTCAGGGCGTCGTTCGAAAGCCAGAAGGTACAGTGGAGAGTCCCTACCACTCGGACGGTGATTTTGAACCGGCGGTGGGTATGTCCCTGCTAGTTAGAGACCTCAACACATCGCGCGTGTTCTATGAGAGGTTTCTTGGATTGAAAGTCACCGGCGCATCGCAGAAGGTTGTCCGTTTCTCTTCAACTCTTGCCCTTCGAGAGGATGAGAGCGCTCCGGTATCTTGTGGAGGAGTCAAACTCTTCGTCAACGTCTCTGACGTAAGCTCATGTTTGGAAAGACTGACCAAAGCGGGAGTTGAGTTCTCTGAGATTCTAGTTCGAGGAAATACTCGTTCTTTCGAGTGTCGCGACCCGGCCGGGTATGCCATCGAGGTGTTTGAGCGGTCGAAGACTCACGCGATGAACTGAGCGGCACTGAACGGCTCAGTACATCGAGCGCCAATATCGTGTTTCTGAACTTCACGAAGACCGAGCGAGTGGCAGGCATCATTGGCAGTGCGCGCGATGGAAGATGGGCAGAAGGTCTCGCTTCAGTAGCGCCGAGCAGAGATATTTCTCCTTCATGCGTCGAGTCAGCGTTTGCAGGTGCCGGGTTGGGGGCAGCAGCGGTTCAATGGGTGCCCACAGGTAGTCGCCCAGTTACGGGCTTTTAGGTACAATTTCCATGCGCTAGCCGGTTAAACTGTTCGACTCCTTATGTCTCTACGCGAAATAAGCAATTTCGTTAGAAGGCGGCAAAGTTGCTTTGCATTTTTCGGGCTGCGGTTACAGTGTTCAAGGTTGCGAGCGTTGAAGCAACCGAATCGCTGCGTAGTTGTGTTCCGGCTAGCCCAACCGCTTGAGTCCCGACGCACTCAAAGAATAATAAGGACGCTGCGAGCAGCGATGTAATTACATGACATTGCCTAAACCAATCGGAAAGCAACGGGAAGTGGTCTGTCTTCCTAGCTCTGGACAGCATGTGGTACTTGGAACGGCCGGGAGCGGTAAGACCACGATGGCCATCCACCGTGCTGTGTATCTCACGAACAAGCTCCTTCCTGATGCTGGTCGAACATTGATTGTCACGTACAACAAAGCGTTAATGAATTACATCAAAAGCTTTGGAATCGACATTCCTCACGATGTTGACGTGTGTAACTATCACCTATTCGCGCGTAATTATCTAAAGTCGCGCGGCAAGTTTCGCGACGGTAACATCGCGATTAGTCAGCAACGCCAAAAGTTGATTGAGCGTGCGCTTGGAGATGTCAAAGCAGTTCACAAGGACGCCCCTTTCTTTCGTCGACCTCTGAAATTTTTTCTTGATGAGATTCAATGGCTGAACGGACGCAATATCCAGTCTGTTGAGCACTATAACGCAGTGACCCGCACGGGCCGTGCTTCCGCGCAGATGAACCGAGCCTTACGGCCGGTCATGTGGGAGATTCTTGAGCGCTACCGAGAACTTAGGAGAGGAATCGGAAAGTTATACGACATGGACGACATCGCTGCTGCGGTGTCAGCGTCGCTCGACGAAGACATGAATCCACGAAAGTACAAGCACGTCATCATCGATGAGGGGCAGGATTTGTCGCTTGAGATGATTCGGTCGTTGGCAAAAGCAACTGCGTCTGACGGGTCTATCACGTTCTTTGGAGATGTAGCGCAGCGAATCTATGGTCAAGGTCGGGGAATGAGTTGGCGCGAGGCAGGCCTTCAGACGCGCCTGGTTTGGCGATTCGAACTGAATTATCGAAACAAACGAGATATCGCCAACCTTGCGGTCGCTCTGTCGGAAATGCCATATTTCGTAGCAGGACCAGACGTAGTTGCGCCTATTCCATCAGCGGCCGAGGGAGCTAAGCCTTGGTTAGTGAGCTTCGACGACCCCGAGAAGGAGCGTGTTCTAGTAGGTAACGTCGTGGCTAAATGGCACCGTACCCAGAGGGTGGCAGTTCTGCTGCGAACGTACGAGAAGCTCCATGAAATTAGGCCGTATCTCCCCGAGACTGCAGTCGAACTCCGTGCGGAGCGTATGGATTGGAACGCGGGGCAAGGAGCGTACTACGGTACGTACTATTCGGCTAAGGGGCTTGAGTTCGACAGGGTAATCCTCCCCTTCTTGTCGGCTACAGAACTACCGTATTTAGAAGAGGTCGAGCCGGACGAAATAGACGAGATATGTGCTGAAGATGGGCGCCTCTTGTACGTGGGCATAACCCGTGCAAAGGACGCATTGTTGCTGACCCATACTGGCGAAGTCACTAGCTTGCTTCCTGCAGACGACGCGTTATATAACCGAACGTCACGCTGATGGTACGCACTCGCACAAGACATGAGGAGTCACGTAGGCATGTGAGCTCTATCGACAAAGAGCGAGGCGCAGACAGTCAACGTAGGGCGAAATGAGCAACATCGGATACATCTATGTAATGGCGAACAGTGGGTTTTAGGGCGTTATAGAACCTAGGCAATACAACTGACTCGCCGGCTGAGCTTGCCATCTCTGTTTCGAAGGCCATGGGACTGTCAAATCCGTTTGTTGTTGCCCATGAGGAACCGTTCAGCGAGGTCGACGACAGCGGAAAGTTCGTTCAAGCCTACCTTGCACGAACGGACTTCTCAGTCTCGCTTGACAGGACTTCGTTTGCGTCCCAGTAAGCGAGGTGACTGAAGCGATATCGAAGGCCCCGGGCGCCCTCAACAAAGACTACTATGCATCGGGTGCCGTGCTCTCACCTACTTGCTCGCAGGTCAGCGACAGCAAAAATGCCCCGCAGAGTTAGCCTTAGGCAGTGATTTACGAGAGTGCAATAAAACATTACTACGAGGACAAAGCGAAGCCATATCGCTTGTTTGGTCAGGCGGCTTCTCTGGGCTGGCCAGTGGCCTAGCGCTTTCTCGCGCGCATGACGCAACAAGGGGGACGGAAGACAGATAAGGCGTTCATGCGGATGATTGACGAGCCCGAACGTTCGGAGGATTCAAAAAGGGTTGAGGTCGTTCTTTTTATAGACTGGCGGTTTCAAGCCGAGGTGCAACAGGGGGGTTAATGTTTAGCGCCTTGAGGTTGGCTTGCTGAGGCGAGCGTGGCGGCGAAGACCTCGAACGGTGAATGAAACGCGTGAGTTGCGCGCGGCCGGTTGTTCAAGCTGTCGGCGATAGCATCGAGTTCGTCTTGTGTGTAGACCGAGAGGTCGGTTCCCTTGGGCAAGTACTGGCGCAGCAACCCGTTGGTGTTTTCACATGTGCCGCGCTGCCAGGGGCTATGGGGGTCGCAGAAGTACACGCGCACGCCGGTAGCCGCAGCGAGTTCCTGATGCCGCGCGAGTTCCTTGCCCTGGTCATAGGTGAAGCTCTGGCGCAGGGGTTCAGGAATCGAGTTGAGTTTGGCCGAGAAGCCTGCCAGAGCTGAGGCGGCGGTAGCGTCCTCCATCTTGGCAAGCAGCACCAACCGGCTGGTGCGCTCAACCAGCACGCCAACGGAGGATTGGTTCCCAGCGCCTTTTATGAAATCGCCTTCCCAGTGGCCAGGCAGCAGGCGGTCCTCGATTTCGGGTGGGCGCACATGAATACTCACCATCTCGGGAATCTGCCCGCGTCGGTCTGTACCGCGCGTGCGGGACATGCGGGTGTTGTGGCCGTGGCGCAGGCAGGCAATCAACTGGCGGCGCAATTCGCCACGCGGCTGAGCATAGAT
>NZ_FCOJ02000021.1 GCF_001545035.1 Caballeronia glebae | reverse complement strand
CCTCAAGGGTTCGCTGCGCCGGGCTCCCGCCCGCCCTTGACCCGCACAAACACCCACTCTGAATTCAAAAGAGGCAATCTTTCACTAACGCGACATGGTACAAGCCGACGATCACTTGCCCAGTCATGCGCCGTCTGAGGACGAGCCCGTTGCCAACCTCCTCCGTTAACACCTCGCGTTCCAGTTTGATAGTCCGGACGACTCGGTACCGCCCGGGTCGTTTGGCGCTAGGCGGGACACCAGGGAGCCTATCTCCTGGTAGTCGTCGCGCTGCGCGCCGCGCATCCCCGCCGGGCCCTGCCTTCCCTTTCTTTAGCGATTCCATTCGATAGCCCCGCACGTGGAAGAAACGTGCATCGACCGTCCGTATCTGCTGCGTGCTGCCGGCCACACGCTTCGCGTGTTGACCGCCACTGACTTTCTGCCGGCGCACATCGCAACGCGGACCCGCTTCGCGGTTATCTCGTCGTTGTGTGCTTTGCCCGCTGCTGCCAGCAATCGACTCGCGTGCCTTTCGGTGCGCGAATCGGCTATGCCGCCTCTACGGCTACCGCGCCGGCCCTGACGCATCTCTGCGCCCGTGTGCCCTGTCTTGCGACGGCACGACCTTGGCCATTTGCTCGGTAATTCGTTTGCGCTGTTCTCTCTCCGGTCGCGCCTACCGTTCGTCTTCCGTACAGGGTGTAGCGATGCCTCCAAGGCTCCCTACACCCCCATCCCCAAGTGCGTTCAATCGGCCGCGGTGTGTCGGGCGTCGTGCAACGTACCCAGCTTCGTATGCTGAAAGGATGTGTCGATGCGCATTGAGATAGAGGTGTTCGCAACACGGCGAAAGTGTCCGTGTGTCCGCATCCAATCCGTCTCAACTTGCTGATTCGGGCAAAACCGCCCGCAAACCCAATAGATATCGCGTGTCCGGCTTCCTCACCTTGGGTCGCCTTGTGCTTGACTAGCTTCAGAAAAAGGCCGCATCAATTTGCGGCCTGTGACAGAGGGCTTTTCGCTAGGCAAAGCGACGCCCTCGATGGTCCGTTCAGGAGGTCGATGCGCTGTTCGCGCAGTGGGTAATTAGCAGGATAGCGCGCAGACATGGCTGTGCGTACCCAAAAGCTGCCTAAATCATGCGAGCTTTTGCATCCTTGACATTGCGCGCCGCTCGGTACAGTGCAACAGGCGTATCGGAGAGTTTTCTCACCGATTTCGTCCCGATAACTGACAGATTAAGTCGCGCTTCGTGCATTCGGTCTTCATCTCACCGTTAAGGTGGAGATAACTGACACTCATCCGGACGTTTAGAGAAACCGAGCCGTCGCCACCGCCAATCTGCCACTTTTCTGTCAGATAACGAGCAGATAAGCAAACGAACTGATTCACCTCTGGAGAGAGAATGAACGCACTTAAGACGCATGCACCCGTCCTCGCTGTCGACGTTGGATATGGCAACACCAAGGTCGCTTTTCGCAACGGCTCAGACGTGTCAACGTTTATGTTTCCGTCGCTGACACCGCCGTACAAGGCGCATACGATCGCAAAAGAGAGCGCCGGGTTAATCACCACGCCCAAGACAGTCGCGGTGGAGGTCGAGGGTAAGCGCTATCAGGTTGGTCCGGGCGTACTTTTGAGCTCGCGCAACGGCGATGCGGGTGCCACGCTCAACGACGACTATTGCACGACGTCGAGCTATGCTGCGCTGCTGGCTGGTGCTTTTCATTTCGCGAACATCGCGTCGGTCGACCGCCTGGTTCTCGGCCTGCCGATGAGGAACTTTCACACCCGCGTGGCGCATCTGCGTGGTGCGTTCGCCGGCAACAACGCGTACGGCGAAGTCGAATTCGATGTTGGGAGCGTCATTGTGCTGCCGCAGCCTCTCGGTGCGTTGGTCAACTTCTCGCGGTATCACGAGTTCGACAAAGAGGACCCACACCTCATCATCGATGTCGGCTACTTCACCACGGACTGGGTAGTGGCAACCGGGCTGACGATCGACGAAGAGCGTAGCGGCGGTCATCACAGCGGCGCGTCTCACTACTACGAAGCCATCGCCGCTGTTATCAAGGAGAAACTGCATATCGACACGCAGGGAATTGAGCGGATCGATAAGGCGCTGCGCACCGGAGCGACGCTGCTGCTCAACGGGAACGACTATAACCTGCAGGAGTTTCTGCCTGAGGCGCAGACGGTCATCGACGCCGCGGTCAAAGCTATCCAAGCGGGCGTAAAGAACACAGTGGATATTCGGTCGATCGTACTCACTGGTGGAGGTGCGGCTCTATATAGGCACGAGATCCAGGCGCGCTTTCCCCAATTGAGGATCGACCATATGGCAGATCCATGCTTCACAAATGTAAGGGGGTTCCTTGCCGCTGGCGAGGCCACGCTGCTGCGCGATAAGAAGCGCAAGGAAGGAGTGCCCGCATGACAGGCGCCCTGGAGATCAAGGTAACAATCAGCGAAATCGCCACACCAACGCTGTTCGATGCTTTAGTTGCGGTCTCCAACCCTAGGCAACGCGCGGCACTCCTGAAGCGGCTGGCCGAAGAAGCTTTGAGAAGCAGCGTCTCGGGTCCTCGCGCCTCATTGGATCCCGGCATTGCGGACGCCGCCACGGTCTCGCCAAACAGGGACTCGGCCATCCAGCCTCACATCGGCGAGGCGGCAGTCGCTCCTCCACGAAGGGAAGCGCACAACGAAGCCGAGCCTGACTTCGACTACGCTTTTCTCGCTGAGAATTTAAACCTAGGATGACCCGGCGATGGTGATCAGGAGGCACACTTGACTTGCATTGCCGTCAAGTTCCGTCCGTTATCCGAGGTCGTGTGTGCTTTTCACGGCGACTTGACTTGGATCGAATGCTGGCAAAATAGAGACGTATCGACTAGGCCTGTAACGGCGGCGGAGAAAACATGAGCTTTTTGGATAACTTGCCGCAATTCGACTGGACACGAGGCGTGCGCATGTGGATCTTGGTCGCCGCAGGGCTGGCCTTGTGCGAGGCTGCGTGCCTTTTCAGCCGCGCGATCAAAAATCGTAAGCAACGAGGAGCATGATGTACGCGAAATTTATGGCACTACCGTTTGTGACCCGGCGCGTCATCATCGCGGCCGCGGCGTTCTTCTCGATGTTCTTGATTGTGCATTTGCCGAAGAACGGATTCAGCGAAACGTTGTTGTTCGCGGCCGGGCTCACCATGTTATGGGCGGTGGGTATTCTGATTCCTTTCCTAAAAATACTGTTCTTCGTGTTGAAGTGGCGTTTGAACTACGTCGTGCGCTTCAAATAGTCCCATTGTGACGAGAATCGGGATAGGGGCAGGCCTCGCGGCCCGACCCCTCCCACACCACCGTGCGTACGGGTCCGTACACGGCGGTTCGGATCGGTTGATCGGCTAGGGACGCAGTGATGGAAGACCGAGGGATCGCAGAAAGCGATTGGTCAACGCCCGTTGCAGTGCAGGGCTATTACTCAGCCGCCATGCATTGTGGGGTGACCCGGCTGTCTGGGCAGCAAGGGACCGGTCCACCCCTCGCGCCGTCAGTTCCCGGAAGCGGGTGTTCCCGCGTCGCCACTGCTTCCAGAAGAAGCAGCGAACCCGGCGGCGCACCCATTCGTCCAGACGCTGAAGGACGCTCGGCGTTTCGCAGAATCCAAAGTAGCCGCGCCATCCAGTCAGGTAACGGTTCAGCATGCCGATCAGTTGGTCAACGCTGACCCCGTGCGAGCGCTGGGTCATTTCCCGGATTCGCTCCTTGAACCGGCTCAGTGCCTTGGGCGCGATGCGCCGTTTGACGTGATCCCGGGTCCCGAAGGTGAATCCCAGAAACTTCCGCGTGTGAGGCTCGGCCACTGCGCTCTTCGTCTCGTTGACCGTCAACTTGAGCTTGCTGGTGAGGAAGGCTTTCAGCCCCGCCATCACCCGTTGGCCCGCGCGTTCGCTGCGTACATAGACGTTACAGTCGTCGGCGTACCTCGCAAATCGCAGTCCGCGTCGCTCAAGTTCCCGGTCGAGGTCGTCGAGCATCAGATTGGATAACAACGGTGACAGCGGACCGCCCTGGGGCGTCCCTTCGTCCGTTGCGCCAACCAGCCCGTCTTCCAGCACGCCCGCCGTCAGAAAGGAGCGGATCAGCTTCAGCACTCGCCTGTCGCTGACACGCTTTGCCACCCTGCTCATCAGGATATCGTGGCTTACGCGATCGAAGAATTTCTCGAGGTCCAAATCTACAATCCATCGATGCCCCGACTGGATGTAGCTTTGCGCCTTTGCCACGGCCTGATGCGCCGAGCGTCCCGGACGGAAACCATAACTGGAATCCGAGAACGTCGGGTCCCACCGCTGTTGCAGCACCTGCAATACCGCCTGCTGAACGAATCGATCAAGCGCGCACGGAATGCCAAGCTTGCGCACGCCACCTCCATCCGGCTTGGGTATCTCGACTCGTCTGACAGGTTGTGGCTTGTACGTGCCTTCCAGCAGCATGGACCGTATCGTCGGCCAGTGCTCACGCAGGTACGCCGGTAGTGCCTGAACCGTCATGCCGTCCACGCCCGGTGCGCCTTTGTTTGCTCTCACACGTTTCAACGCCTGCTTCAGGTTCTCCCGTTCGCAGACTTCCTCCATCAGTCGGTCACTAGCCGACGGGCTTTCAGACTCGGGGTTCGCCGCCATAGGTTCAGCCCCTCGATCAGCAGCCCTCGGGGCTTCACCCCTGCCTCCGCTATCGAGGACGCGATGCGTTTTCTGCTGCGCTCCCATGTCGAGTTCTCCGGCTTACTCGCCGCTCCTCTCCGTTTGGGCCTTCAGGCATCGCTGCCCTACTATGCCCGCTGCTGACTCCTGCGCGGTGGTCAACAACCCTTGCGAGCCGTTCAGTCCTGAGTCCAGGACACCGCGCAGGCCTCCCGAGGTAAGCCCAACCGCCTTCGCCACACACTCGCCAGATCTACCACCCCGGACCTTGATGGCTATGGACTTCGCGATCATTGGCTCGCTCGTCCGTCCGGGTAGGCCTCCCATCTGGTTTCTGTTCGTCAGGTCGTGGCTTTGCTACACGCTTCCTTCAGACCCCGCCTCACGACGACGCCCTTGCGTTTCGCTAGTCCTTCACCACCATCAGGTTGGACAGGGGACTCGCACCCCCAAGCTGTTGTGCATGCTCGGCGCACCAAAAAAAACCCCGACCAATGGTCGGGGTTTCGTTTAAACGGGGTGCTCAGTGCAGCAGAGATACGCCTTGTGCGCTCGCCTGTCGACGAATACAGTAAAACCAAGCAGTGTCCAGCGTGACGCCTTGTTGTTCCAGTCGGGCATGACCGCCTCGCTTCCGGTCGATGACGTCATAGGCTTCCGCCTTCGACTTCCCTACTCTGACCGAGCCGTTCTCCACGCCGGAAGTTGCCACGATCTCATACCGGCCAACAATCATGCTGAAGCTCATTTCCTCGTCTCCATTGGAAAAGCTCGGGCGGATTGCGGCCCCAGTAGGGACGAATCCCCACCGGGCAAAAGTTATTTTTAGCGGCCAGAAGGCCGTGGAATATCAGACGCGCAGTGCTTCGCGTCGCTCGCGGCAAACCACCATTCCAACTACAGGGCGATGCGCTGCATGAGATGCGCACCACTCGTCGGCAAAATCGGTTTCCCGCTTTTTAGGTCGGTGAACGAGAGCCGTGTACCCTTCCGCTCGCAGCCGCTTCGCGAGTCGCAGGGCCGCATCTACGCCGGGCGATTTGCCGGTGCGTGAATCGACCGCATCAAAGTCTGCGAAGATATGGACGACGCGGATGCCAAGGCCGTCCGGCACAACAAAATCGGCAAGAAGGATTCGATTCAGGCAATACCAGACCGGCACACCAAAGAGCATGTGCGCGGCGTACGCCGTCTCAAGACCTTCCGCCACGCCGATCTCGCCATCGACTGGATCCATCAGCCGGACTGCGCCGCCGTTGAGCTTATGAAGCGTCACGTCGTTCAGTTTGGCCGGAAGGATCTCGCCATCGTTAGTGACGATCGACGCTTTCGCTGGTTTCGATCGTTCCAGGAACGTGCGGTGCAGCGTTCCAAGGCGGCCGTCCGGCAGCGTGAAACGAGCGAGGATGCCGGGCCACTGACCGATAACTTTCTTCTCGTGCCGGTAATCGAGCATCGCCAAGCGCAGCGTTGCGGACGGCGCCACTGTCAGACCCGGCACCCGCTCGCGCAAGTACCGCGGAACGAGGCCATCGGAACCGACCAGCGTCGCTCGATTCCACATTGAGTCGAGGCGCTTGCGCGCCCACTCGGGATCGACCTTTCGGCCAGGCGCCGGGGCCGGCGGCTGCGCTCGGCTTTGCCGTGCCTCACACAGACTACCGCCTTCGAGTTCGATCATGAGTTCGCGGAAGGTCATTCCGGCGGACTTGCAGATCAGGTCGAAGCCGTCGCCGGCTTTGCGGTCGCCGTCGTTGCACTTGCGGCAGACCCAGTCGCCGCGGCCGCGGTTGTTGTCGTAGGTGAAGCGGTCGTTTCCGCCGCACATGGGACAGGGTGCGCCCTTCCCGGTCAATGAGCCTGCGGGTACTCCATACTTCTGGAGCAACGCAACCCACTGTTCCGGGGACAGCTTGACGTCCTTTACATTCATTGGCACTCCAGTTGTGGCGTGGTTGAGGTCGATGCCTGAATAGGCGGTGAAACCGTGCTCAAAAAAGCCGTCCGCCTCGCGCATGGCGAGCACAACGGGCGGCTTTTTTCAGCAGGGGAAGGGAATGGTGGGTGTAGCGACGAATGGAGACCTGTCGCGTGAAAGAGACGCTTCGCGGCTTCGCCTTACCGTTTCCGGATCGACGAAGCAACGAAGGTGAGAAAAAACAGGAAGCGAGGTGAGCTCTTACGGGATCAGATGGCAACCCACTCCCGACCCATCAGATAGGGCCTGAAGGGTATGTCGTCGTCTGAGAATCCACCGCCTCCTCCATACGACGGCGATTGCGGTTCGCGATTCGTCGGCGCGGGGTTGCTCCATCGCGGCTGCTGCGACCGTTCTTGACGCGCGGGCAGCTGAGTCTCGAAGTCGTCGTTCGAAGAGCGATCGCCAGAGGCCCGGCCGCCGAGCATCTGCATCTGCTCAGCCACAATCTCAGTCGAATACCGCTCTTGCCCGGCTTGGTCAGTCCACTTGCGCGTGCGGATTCTGCCTTCGATGTACACCGACGAGCCCTTTTTCAGATACTCGTTGACGATCTCAGCCAGCCGACCGAAGAACGACACTCGATGCCATTCGGTCTGCTCTTTCATCTCGCCCGATGCCTTGTCTTTGTAACGATCGGTCGTTGCGAGTCTGATATTTGCGACCGCATCGCCGCTCGGCAGGTAGCGCGTCTCAGGATCAGCCCCGAGGTTGCCTACGACGATGACCTTGTTTACCGATGCCATAAAAAAGCTCCTTAAGATTTATTCGAAATAGACCAAAGCCACTTGTCCCACAGCACTTGCGCGCCGCTGGCATCCAGCTTGGGTCGACCACGTCTATCGACAGCAGGTACTTTGATTTTGCCGAGGCGCCTGACCTGTATGCGATCGCCAACTTTGCAGTGGGCCTCGGCGATCGCGTCGCGAAGACCCTCGCCCTGCAGCACGTCCACACCTGTACGGTGCTCGAGCGTGATGCAGAACGATTCGTAGGTCCTCCCCGGTCGTTTGCCGTCGGGAAACTCCTTCTCGCCCCACTCTTTCAACACGCCATACCGCGCGCGCTCACTCGGCCGATGCGATGACTCGGCGGCTGGCGCTGGCGTCGGCGCGATGGCCTCAACGATTTGTTGGGGCGGTCGCGCGTCGCTCGGAGCGGCCGGACGGGTTGTCGCAGGCGGACGCTCGGCAAGCGTCTCTGTCGGGCGAGCGTCCTTGACCGCAGCCGCTATCGCCTCTGTCAGTGGACCCTTATGCTCACGCAGCACTTCCCAATGCGGAGCGAGCGCCGGTATCAGCTTCATTCCGACAGCGGTTGGCTGTAGCGCATAGTCAAAGGCTGGGCGAAACTGCACGACGACATCGCCCTCGTCTCGAAAGAGCATCGGTTGACCAGCGATCGCGATGTGGCGCTCGTTGGCTCCGCCTTTCCCGACTTCGACGGGAGATGATTGATTGGCGCGGTAGCGATTCCGACTCTGCGTCTCGGGCTGTACTCCGAAGAGCGTTCCCAGCAGTCGGTTGAATGTGGATGTGCTCATAGTTGACCTCCTAGAGCAGCGTGCCGAAGGACTCGCGACGCACCTCTTCCATGTCGCGTTTGAGCAGTGGGTTGCTCAGGATGACGTCTTGCAGGATCTCGGGATCGACGCCGTTGATCTGGCACACGAACCGATATGGCAAGGCGCCCTTCCAGAACTCCATGACCCAACCAAGGGTGGCCCGGTAGTCTTCGAGTTCCATTTTCTTTCTGTTTTTGAGTCGCTCGCTAAACAACGCAGCGCAGTCCATCAGCGACTCGGGCATGTTGTCGCCGCGTCTGCTGTCAGTCGCGAGACTAATCAGTGCGTCGACCATCTTGTCTTTGACGGCCGCGCTCCACAGGTGCGGATCGGGCAAAGGGTCAGGCTTGGCCTGGACACGCGTGATCGGCGCTGCGGGAGCGTCGAACATGTCCAGTTGCCATGCGGCTACTTCTGCTTGCATGGAAATCTCCGGATGAACGGGAACCCATGCCCCGCAACGGGAAGGTTCCCGTTGGGGTGAGGGTCAAGACCGCCCGGGCGGGCAGTCTTGACATTCAGGCGTAGCGACTAGCCGTCGGTGCCTGTCTTAAGTGGAACGACCACTGCGGACTTGGCGTACTGACGCTTGATATGCGTGGCGTTGTCGTCGGCGGTAGCCTGAACGACAGCGGCATGCGCAGGAGCTTTCGCATCCTCGACGTTCTCCTCCTTCAATGCCGACTTGATGGATCGCTTGATCCACGAGAAGACAACGAACGAGATGAACAAAAAAGCGAAGAACGAATGCGCAGCAAGCCACAACGCAAAGCTAACAGCGACCAACCAACCGGGCGATTTCATCGCCTTCAGAACCGACTGCTTCTGCATTTTTTCTCTCCAGAAAAAAGACGTGCTATGGGATGTCCAGCCAATACAGCGCTGGATGGCTTTCGATGCTCGGGTGAGCAGAGAAAAACGGCGCGCGGAGAGACGCTTTCGTAACGGCTCACTAAGGCGTGGCGAAAGCAGCGCTATGCGGGAGACAGGGATCAAGCGCGACCGCGAGTACTCGCGTGGCTTCGGTCGATGCGTCAAGACGCGGGGATGCAGAGCAATTTACGCCCGGTGTCGCTACAAGAGAGAGGCGAAAGCTCGCAAAAACATGGCGTCTTTCAAGAGACGGCCGATTTGTTGCGCATAAGGCGCCTTGCCAACGGCTGGAGGGTGTCAAGCTGGGTACAGACAAACCAACTGGACACCGCAATGCTTTTCGAGATCTTGGTCGCGGTCGGCGGCTACCATGCGTATCGGCATTTCGCAAAGGGTTTCAAGTGTCGCCCCTCGAAGGGCGGCTCCGACGCGATCGGCGCTGCCGGGAGGCAACCGCCCAGGCAAAGCTTCGCAAAACCCTCTACTGGCTGTGCGGGAACGACTTCTACTTGCACGAAGGCCCGCTCGTTATCGAACACGCGCCGGGAACCGAGTTCCCGACCGCGGAGATCGACCACCTCGCCGTGACGCCTTTTTGGCGGCTTCATTTTGGAGACGAAGAACCGGTCCGGCCAAATTGCCCCTTCGACCGCCGACGGCTACCTGACGCGCACCAGCGCGGACGGCATGCCGAAGCCCGACGTTCGCCGATCCATCAAAACCGCAGCAAGGTCCGCCTCCTCCGTGCCCAGTTGCCACCAATGTGGCCCGTGGTCGGAGCCGGCCTATTCGCTTCCGCGGACGCGGTCCTTGACGCCCAGTTCCCCTCGACCTCATCACGCTCGATGACCTGGCCCAGTGGCTTCGCACCAAGCGAGACGTCTTTGCTGGCGACAAGCCTGTGAGCGTTGTGCATGCGAAAGCTGCTGTTTCCTATATTTGCGGGCGGATCGAAAGCTGCAATCTAAAAACACAAGGCAAACGTAAGCAAAATGTAACTTTTCTGGTTGGAACTTGCCGCGAAAAGCAAGCCCTATTTTAGGTATCTTCTACCACTGATGTATGTAAAGTCTTACTGGGTTTGTCCGTTAAACGTTTGCGGCATGCACCAAAAATGTGCCGCTTTCGGCCTTGGCGGACTTAAAGAGGGATTAAAAAGTGCCCCTTTCCGCGCCGTCCGAACCTTACCTGCCGTTACTCTTTGTTACCGAAGTGCATACGGAATTACTGCAAGGCAGTCGAGAGACGCCTGCGGCGCGACAAGCAGCACCGGGGGTGCTGTAGCAAAATCTGGAGAGAAGAAATGCCAAACGGCGAGACGTCCAAGAACACCCCAACGAAGCAAAGCAATCTCCCTATCAAGATCGATGACGAGGACTTCAATGAATTCATGGTCCCTCGTGACGATCACAGCCGAGTTGCCCGCGCGAACATCGAGAAAGCTGCGCGCGAACTCTTCGGCGCAGAAGAGGAACTGATCGCCCGCCTGACCGACGCCATGATGGCAGTTGCGGAATCGCGCGAACGGATTGCGGCTGAAATGATCGCCCTCGGCAATCAATTGTTCCATTGCCACAACCTCGTGCGCAACAACATGACCGCGAAAGCCGGAGACAGTCGAGCCATACGCAATCGAGCCGCCAACTTGGCCTACGACTTCTTCGATAGAGCCATGAGCATCAAGCATTCCGCTGCTCGCAGTTACATGCGTTGCTACGAGCGCTTTGGCGACAACACCGAGGCGATCCGCATTTTCAACGTGGGCGAGTTGGACATGTTGAAGGCAAAGCACATCACCGACGCGACGATCAACGAGCTCATGGAGAAGAAGGAAAGCAATCCAGACATGACGCGCGCCGAGATGAAAAAGCTATTGGACGAACTCCAAAACCGCGAGAAAACGCTCGTCGACGCTGAGAATCAGCTCGAAAACGTCGCCTCGTTGCTAGAGGACAGCAAGACCGAGTTGTTCCTCGCTGGAAAGGAAGTCGCTCATCTCAAAGAGGAACTGGCAGCTAACGCGCGTGCCTTGACTGCAAAGCAAGAAGACTTGGCGAGGCTCGACGACCTTCTGACGCGACGGACAGCTGGCTTGAGCAGCATGGAAAAGGACATTGCGGATAAGGACAGGGAAATCGCGCAATTGAAGCGCGCATTTGAGACCCAGAAGCCGGTTGTCGAGATCAAAGAAGTCATTAAGCCTCCTGCCGGCTATGCAGCGATTTCCGATGCTGTGAGCACCAAGAACGCCGAACTTGCCGAGACGGAAAAGGCGCTCGATTCAGCGAAGCAGGCCCTAGAAACGCTGCAGCAAGAGCGAGACCGCATTAAGACGTCTATTGACACTTCCCAGAAGGTGCAAGAGTCGTTGACGGCTGCAACAACGTCCTACGAGAGTTTCGCCGGCAAGTTGTCGTCGGCGCAATTGGCGATGCAGGCGTCCAACAATCCCGCTGAACATCGCCCGTTGATCGAAGCGCTGGCTGGAATGTTGCAAAAGTCGCTTGTCGAGATCGACACGTGGCTTTCGCGATCCGATACATAACAACGAATACCTTCGACGGTGCGCGGTGTGCGCCGTGTTGTACACAAACAATAAGAATTAGCGATGGCCATCAAAACACTAAACGCGATCGAGACCAGCCTGACTCTGCCCACGTTTCTTGCAGAGAAGATCCAGCGCGCGAATTACTCCCTGACCGACGTAATGCACAGGGTGCTTACCCGGTATGAAGGAGCCGAGGCGGCGTTTGCCGTATCACTCGAAAACCTCGAGACGTTCAACCAGCACGCCGCTCCGAAGGCGACGCTAATGAACATGCCTTTTTTGGCGCTCCTGCCAACGCTTCCCAACCCTCGCGACTGGGAAACCTTTGTCGACGACGTGCTGGTCTCACCAACGGTCGCAGATCTCGCTTCGAACATGCCTGCCGTGGACGGCATGATCAGCCGCGACATTTTCCACTACAACTGCCACTACGTGACGCTGCTGAAGGATGTGCTGCACATGAACGTCCTGGCAGCGCCGTTGCTGGGCATCACGTTCGAGCTTGCCGAGTATTTAACGACAAAGCCCATGCGCCAGCTTGAGGCGGCTATTGGCCGGATCAAATTCCCTCTCTTCAAATGGCGCTTCGAAGATACATTGTTCTGGAAAGAGTACTGCACAGGCTGGCTTTCCAACGAATCGGTTGCGCACTACCTCATGCGCACGTCCCAGATTCCTGCTTCGGCGTTGCCCTACAAGGACTCTTGGTCGCATCTTCGGCTCGAACGCGCTGAACGCGACGAGTTCGCGCGACTCTTCATGGCGCAGGGATGCCGTGCCTCCACGGCGGTGGACTTCTTCAACCTGAACCGCACGACGGCGCGCACGATCTACAAGCAAATCCACGGCGTTAGCTCGCCAGTGGGGTGCAGGACGAAGTCGCTCACGTGGTACGTCCAAACGGCAGTCAACAGAGTCCAAGCCACTTTCGTGGTCTGGCTGTACCGATGTGCGCTTCAGAACGGCGCGAACATTCCAGAGGCCCTGATCGCAACGAATGACATCGCGGCGAATTTGTTCGGTGACGACCTCTTGATCACCGCCGATCGTGCGAACCACCTCGCCGGCGCGATGGCGATGGATTCGAGACTTTCCGTGGCGCCCTGCCGCTCTTGCAAGACAGACTATGTCCTCGCCAATGAACAGGGGAAAATCGAGCTGGCTAAGGACTTCGTCTGCCCGGGTTGCAGCTATTCCCTTAAATCGCGCCTTGCCTCGAAGCAGAAGAAGGCGAAGTCGTAATCCAAACTGGAGTTGAGCGATGTTACGTAAATTTTCAGTCGAAGCTGGACTCATTGTTTTCTCACGCGACGGCCGGGCGCAGTTCGGCTGGCTCGACCTCGAGACGGGCGCCTACTTCGGCGACGCCGACGGACGCTGCATTCCCGAAGCGGTTGGTGCCATCGAGTTCCACTCCGACGTGACGCATTGAGCCATGCAGGACTTCGCCTACCTCTTTCCCGACAGCGTCGTCGCATGGCTCCAGGGCCGCGGTGACGGACGGTTCAGGCGGTACGAGAGGCACTATCGCGCAGACCGAGCGACTGTATCGCACTCAAATGCATTCGACCTTGAGCGAAGCAACGGCCGCTTCTCGCAAAAATTCGGCTCGGACAGACGGCGGTTCGTCAGGGTGTTGGAAAGCAAAGCATTCGGCGCGCTCGCGACCTTCCTGGTCTTGCTTTGGGGCGGAACGGCGCTCCTGTCTTCGGTCGGGGCGACGCAGCCAGTAACGGTCGCAGCGGTGCTCGGCGTCGTTTTCGTCGTCTTGCGGGTGAAGCACTTCCGCGCCCGAGGACAGCAGCGATAGCAAACGGTTGCGATCAAACAACGGTGCCGAAAATTGGAACTCTTACCGGGTATTACAATGCGTGCGCCGCCGATTGGCCAACGGCAATTTGCCAACGACGAAAGCGGTTTCGAGGCGGTTTTTCAAGACGGCTTGACTTCGAACACCGCTCGATAAGATGAAAGTAAGCAGATCGCGGGGCGACTGCAACAACTAGATCGGAAACAACAAATGACCATTCAGAAAAGCTTCAAACCCTCGATGGCAGCGATCGCTGCATCGCTGCTGGTGGCCGCTTGCGGCGGCGGTGGTGGTAGCAGCAGCGATGCATCGCCTGCGGCCCCGGCGAGTGGCGCCAGCACGCCGGCGACGACGAATCCGGCGAATTTGACGACGCCTCAGTACCCGGCTGACAGCTTCCATCTGGCCGCGTTTAACCTGCTAAACCAACAGCGTCAGCAATGCGGCTTTCCGGCCCTTCAGGAAAACACCGCGCTCGATCAGGCGACGGCGGCACACGCGCAGTACCTTGCAACCAACAACGTTTTTACGGATACCGAAGTGGCGGGTAATCCCGGCTTCACAGGCGTGAACTACACTGATCGCGCAGCCCATTTCGGATATATGGCCACCAACGGTTCGGTCGGGGTGTCAGGTGGCTTCTATACGCCCGCCACGTGGACAGAAACACAATATGGTCAGCAAGCCGTCTATGGCCTGATTTCGGGCGTGTATCACATCATGATCGCTGCGTCGCCTACGAATACGGTCGGCATCGGCAAGGTCGCCACGACCTATAACGGTTTCCCGGAGGAATACTACGCACTGAATCTGACGAACTATCAGCAGGTCACGACCAACGCGCCGTTGACGTTCCCCTGCCAAGGAACGACTGGTGTTGCCTACTCGGCTGGTGGAGAAATCCCGGTCCCGCCTGCAACGTCCGGCAATTGGGGTACGCCGGTTGCTGTTGCGGGCAACCCGACTGACACCATCGTTATGCAAACGGGCACCATGACGGATTTGTCGTCGCACGTGATCGGCTTGCAGGTTCTCGATTCGGCCAAAGACCCGAACAAGATTCTTCCGTCGTGGATGGGCGTTGCGTATCCGACCACGCCGTTGTCTCCGAACTCGCAATACACGGTTTCGCTGACGGGCACCATCAACGGTGCTGCATTCTCACGTACCTTCAGTTTCACGACCGGTAACGTCATCGGCTAACAAGGAACGTCTCGTAATAGTTGGACAAGCCGCCAGTTGATCGGCGGTTTTTTTGGGTGCCGGACGCTGACGGAAAAACGCTCCGAAGCGTAGCTCCGAGGCGTTTTGGTTTGCGACTTTAACCGCCGCCTGGGTCCACGTACGGTATGTCCGGCGTCCTGAGGTATTGCCAGTAGCTTTCGGGCACCGGATCACCTGTAGCATTCACATAGGTACACATGATTGTCCACGTTGTCCCCGACTCGGCGCCTGCTTCCCAATACGGTCCTTGGGAGCCGTCGTGGTAGTACGATGTTGCCGCTCCTGCAGAGGAATTGTATTTATATTGTCGCGTCACTGGCCCAATCGCGATGCCGTCTTGCAGAGCGCGGGCTGCACACTGCGACTGAGGGTCCTTGATCTGTGGGTTAGCTGGTTGGCAAGTCTGTCCAACCCACGCCGCGCCGTTCCACGATGGAGCAGCCGTCTGGTTAGTACCGCTCGGGCACGCTGGCGGGGGCGGTATATTGCAGGAATAGCTCCAAGCTGTTCCTGTCCACACTGGTCCGATAGCGAAGCCGTATGCGCAATTAGGTTGCGGCGTGGCACATTGATACCGTACACCGAGCTTCTGCCACGAATACCCTGGATCGCAACCGGGAGCACGCGGAACGCCGATAGGATTCTGTACCCATTCCGCATTGGCAGTGACTGGAGCCGTCAGCACACCGCTAAGCGTCGCCATCAATGCCAACGAGATTCCCGTCCCAATTCTTTTCATGTCCTTATTGGTTTGAGTAGTTGCAGCCAACGTCGATTTGCGCTTGGAGGCCGAGCTGATCTTGCACAAGCGTATTTGCGCCGTCAGCCAGCACGTCATAGATCTGGAGCACCCATTGCGAGCCGTTCCAACCCATCGTGTAACGCGCGCCCGAGATCGGCGGATTGTGATTCGAATAGTCGGTCGTCAGCGATTGCGGGATGATGCGATACCACGCGGTGCCGCCGGGGCCGCATGACGGAGGTGTAACGCCCCATCCGTTATACCAACCGCTGTACTGGGCATCTGCCGACTGGTTGCTCACCAAAGTGCTCGCACCTACCCAGTTGCCCCACTTATTGCACACGTACATGAGGTTGTTGCGAATCGTCACTCCGTTCCAACTGCACTTGCTGGCGGTGTAGTTGATGTTCGCAACATCGCCGTTGATGGTGTTGCCTGAGACGGTCCCTGACGAACTGACGTCCCCGACGTTGAGCCCGGCCGGTCCCGTTCCCTGATAGTTCTGCACATAGAGGTTGCCCTTGGTACGCACGGCCGCGTTCACGCTGTCACCGTAGTACATCGCGCCGTTGTCGATCTGCAGGCTGTTGCCCGCCTGCAACTTCAAGACCTTGTTCGCACCGAGCGTGACATTGCCGACGTTCTGCATGTCCTGATTATTGGCGTTCATCGTGCCGGTCAGCGGCAGCGCACCATCACGGCGGTAATACGGCGAATTACCGTCCGCGCCAAAGCCGTTGATCGCCAATACCATCCCAGCCTTACTGCCTACTGGATTAGGCAGCGTCCAGCCGCCATGAATGCCGGTCACCGTCGCTGGCGCTCGGTTTGTCGAATAGCCGAACTGCGCACCTCCGGCCGCAGCGAGGACACCGGCTCCCGCGATGTCAGCCGTCTTGTCCGTCATGCTGATAAGCGGCAGGCTCGGATAGATTTGCGAGGCGATATGGCAATTGCCCGCTGCGGTCGAACAGTTGTCGGGCACAACTGATAGAGCGATCTGGTACGTGCCACCCCAAAACGGCCCATTCTTGAACGCAACCTTGTTGTTTGACTGCGCGCTCAGTTGCGCCAGCGTCGGAGCAGCGATAGGCGTGGACGTCGTCTGCGAAAACCCCGCTGGAATCAGCGACGCGTAGTTGTTGGTGATGTAACTGCCAAGCGCCGAGTTGATCGACGCAATATTCTGCCCTTCGATCTGAAGTAGATTTTGGCGCTTGGCAGCGATGTCTTCTTTGATTCCCTGTACCGTCAGCAAGGCCGCGCCGATCAGGACAATCAACATCTCAAGAATGCTTCCCATATCGGCGGCCCGCGATTAGGTCCGAGTGGTCCACAGCGCCATCGACGCCATTGCGCCGTTGGACGCGCAGGCCGTCGCAACCGTTGCCGGATTGAACGTCGTCGTCGGCGAGAAGATCGTCGTGCCGTTCACCGTCACCTGCGTGTACACGGTGACGAGTGCTGCGGCACTTAGCGAGCAAACCGTCGAAGTGACCGGATACGTCAGGATCAGCGCATCATTGGATGTGGTGAGCGTCCCAACGGCAGCGGTCACCGTGCCATTGAACATGCCCTTGACCGACGACTTATCCGATGCGACGCGCGAACCCGCCGAATCGAAGGCGTGGTTCTGCGCCAGGATGGTGAGGGCCTCCGCGGAGAAGTCGGCGTCGTTCTGCGTCGCGTTCAGGATCCCGGTGTGGAACATCTGCGCTTCGCTTTTGAACTGCGACGAATGAATCAGATCGAGCAGGTACTTACCGCCCGCATAAACGGCCAACGCAAGCAGTGCGGCACCTGCCATCACCGCGCCTGCTTCAATCATGGACAACTCGCCTGACTGCTTGTTCGCACGCGCCATCTTGAGCATGCGCGCGCGCCGCGCCTTGATGGGATCCGTCTCAATCGTGTCCATCTGGGCGGCTTCTTCTTTCTCGTTGGTCATTTTGTATGTCCTTAGTAGCTGGTAGCGGCGGGATTCCCCGATGTGAGATTGACGGCACCGGTGACGACATATGAGCCGATGCCAAGAGTCAGAAACAGTGCCGCCGCAAAGCCCAGCAGCATGAAGTGCGTCATCCGGGCGTTGCGCTTGACTGTTTCAACGACGCGGTCGAGCGAATCGCGGCCAAGGCTCTTGATAGCGGCTTCGAACTGATCGCGGCCCGCGGCGTCGGTGATCGTGTCCACGATCGTCACCGAGAAGATGCCGGTGTCAAGCGCACGCATCGGCTCATCGGATCGCGCCGTCAAGCGTCGATCCATGATCTTCAAATGCCAGCGCAGCCACGGATCGGCCGTCTTGAGAAGCCGGTCGAGCGCCGCGCGCAGCGTGAGGTTGGAATCGAACAGGCCTGCGAGCGAGACGATGAGCAGCGCCGCGCGGAGGTCGCGGCGATTGCGCCAAAGCAGCGGCATCCGATCGAATTTGTCCCGCATGGGCCCGGACCAACGCTTCAGGCTCGAGAAGTAAGCAAGCACAAAGCCGATCACCGCCGTGAGCGTGAGCCACCAATACTCGTAGCAGAACGTGTCGACGTGGTAAAGGAAGCGGCCAAGATCCGGCCATTGGTCGAGCGGCCGCACGTCGAGCACCTGCGGGAAGATGACGCCGCCAAACAGCATGCAGTATGCGTACATATATACGAGCAGCAGCGCCGGGTAGGCCATCTGCACGGAGGTAGTCGACGACAGCACGCGCTTGGCCTTCGCCGCCATTTCCGCGAGCTCGAAGCCGCGAACGACCGCATCCTCGCGTGAAGACTCGTCAGCGATGTCCAGCAGCGCATACTCGTCGCCGGGAATGAATGGCTTGATCGCAAGCGCGAAGCTCTCCCCGCGCTGCATCGTCTCGCGGATGCGCGCGAACACGCGCCACTGAAGCTTGCCTCGAGAGCGGCTCCGCTTCTCGTACGTTTCCAGCCGGTCGAACAGCGTCTCCGTGTTGCGCAGGCCTTTCGCTGCGATATCGAGGCGCGTCTCTCGGTAGAAGTCCTCGCGGACTTTTTGAAACCGCCAGCGCGCGACGACCAACTGCTGCCGCACGGGCAGCATCTTTGCGAACGTGGTGATCATGAAGGATTGCAGGGTTAGACCATCAAACCATCGACGCCGGGCATCACGCGGTACTGCGCGAACGACTGCATCGAGCGATTGATGAATTGTGGGTCAATCAATCCGCGCGAAGCCTTGAAAAGAGCATGTTCATATAGCGTCTTTCCATTCATATCGGCGTTAGCGAAGCCGGTACGACGCTCGCCGCGCCAAACTGCGCGCGCACCGGCCCAATCGCGCAGGGCAACACGCTCCAGGAATTCCGGGGTCGGGCGATACAACTCGGCAGCCAACGACGGGCGTTTGGTGCCGCCTGCCACCTTGCCGTTGCGCGTGAAAAGCCCCTTCAGCCGGCAGTGCTCGCAGCCGTCATAGTTGCGGCACGCCATCGCCGAGGTGTCGAGACCGAACTTCGTGCGCAGCAATTCCAGATCGGCTTTGGGCATCACGTCTTCGGCCGGCAGCTTGCAGTGCTCGCAAAGCGTCGGAATCAGCTTCTGGTTGCCCACTGCATTGATAAATCCCTCGGAAGCGAGCTCGTCGATCGGAAGTTGCAGCCGCCCCCCCGCCATGCGCATCACGGCCGCGATGATGTCGCCGGCGTGCAGCGAGAATCGCACCGGGTGACCGGTCAGCGCCAGTTCCGCGACCAAACCCATCACAACGCGATCGCGGACCTCGCCGATCGTCAAATCGTCCGGGTCCTGCCGCATCAGCGTTCGAATCACCTCCGCATACTTGCGGTTGGCTTCATCGTCGGTCTCGTCCGGGCGGCGGATGATCGAGTAGTCTGACAGCCACGGCATCGGATACTCGGACGGCTCGTTCACCGCGAACTGCTTCTTGAGCTCCCGATCTGGCAGCATGTACGAGAGCGCGCGGAGCGTTGTCGTCTTACCGGAACCGGTCTCGCCGGTGAGCGCCGTGATGCCGCCGCTCACAAAGTTGAGCGTTTCGATCAGCTCAAGCTGGCTCTTCTCAAGGCCCATGTCTTTGGGCAGCAGCACCGAATAGTTCTTGAAGTTGCCGTCGAGCAGACGCAGCGTGACGTCATAGCCGCCAACGAGCGGGGATGACTGCCAGCGCAAGTTGACCGTGTCCGTCTTGACGACCAGCGGAATCATCGCCGACTGCGGCGCGCTCGGCTGGAAGCTGTTGCCCGAGTTCGTGTTGCGCTGAACGAGATCGCTGTACGCCGCGAACAACGCCCGACGCACGATGGCCTTCGGCATGCGGCTGAACGTGTACATGTCGCCGTTCACGCGAAACCGAACTTCGACCTCGTTGTGAAACTCGCGTGGCTCAAAGTGAATGTCGCTCGCGCCGTATGCATGCGCGGCCTCAACGATGTCGCGGAAATTGCCGATCGCCCGGCTCGCTTCGCGAACCGTGGAGTTCGCAGACGCAGCTGCCTTCCCCGAGTAGATCGCGGCGATCACGGCATCGGTCGCGATCATCTCCTCGCGCACGAGAATGTCGTTCGCACCCAGATCCTTGATGAAGGTTGCGTACTGGGCCTTTTCCGCAAATCGTGCGGTCGCCACCGTGATTGCCACGCCCGGCTGCAGTTCGACGGCGACAAACTCCTTGCGCGCGGCCGCAGGAATGCGCAGCGCGGCATCGTCATTCGCTACGGTCAGAATGCGCTTGAAGTCAGGAAGTGAATCGGGCGACACGAGTTCCGGCCGCCCGGAAGACAATCCACCGCCCTCGGGTTGATCTTCGTCTTCCGCTGGCTGTTCCTGCTCTGCCTTCGTGGGCGCAGACATCGACTTTTTCTCGGCGGAGGCGATAGGCCGCTGAGGAGCGACATCCGCTTGCTTCTCGAACGCAAGCGGGCTCGCGTTTGCACCAGACCGGCCGCGCGTGTCAGAAGGCGAATCGTCCGCGGCGTCAGCATCGTGCGCAAGGTCTGCCGACGGCGCTACCACAGGCTGGAGTTCAGGCTGTGGCGCGTAGCTGGATTGGGCAGCGGCCGCCACCGATTCGACTGTCGAGGCTGCGCCATTCACTTGCACGCCGTGCTCCCTGGCCGCCAACGCCGCAGACATACTCGCGAAGGTGGGTCGTTCGAAACTGGGCGGGACGAACGGACGAAAGGCCACATCTTCATCGGTCACACCGGCCAGAGTTTCGGATCTCTCAGGCACCGCCTGCGCCGGCGAGTGCCAATCATCGCCAACCTCTGTGCTCTCGACGTCCTCAATGTCGCCCCCCGACAGCGCGCGACCGAGAAACGTGACTTGGGGATTCACCGCGCGCGTGCTCACCGGCGACGCCTGCTCGGTTGCCGTTTCGTCGGCCAATATTTCCCGCCGTTTGCGTTTTCCCGCAACCGGCTCACCGGCCGCGAACTTCGGTTCCGCACCCGTGCCGGGCTCAATGAAGCTCGAGCGCGGTGCGCGAAACCGCTTCAGGAAGCCACCACGCGGAGCATCTGGTGTGCCCTGCTCTTCTTGTGCGAAAAGACCCATTTCTTATTTCCCAAACGGTACGAAGGTGGAAGCCGTCGGCGCGATGCCGCCCGGAGGAAGCGGCGATGACAGATCAGTGATCGCCCTGACGGCTGGCGAGTCCGGAATCCCGGCGGGCGCGTCGGAGGGCGCAGCGATGGTCTCTGTCCAGTGGCGCTTGCCGTCGACAAGATTGACGGTGAAGCCGTCGATGGAGGCGACGGTCCAACCGTTGAGCAAGCGGCTGCCGCTGCGCGCGGTATAAGTCGTCCCTTGATAGTCATACAGCACGTAGGAGCCCGACAGGTCGGAGTACGCGCCCACGAAGGTTGCTGCAATGACGCGCTTCGACGGGACACTGAACTTGCGCTCAAACTTGGGCGCGGCTGGTGGGACCGCCGGCACCGGCGCAGCCGTTGCGCCGAGGGGCGAAGCAAGGCCGCCGCCGTTGCCCGGTGCTGCTGCCCCGCCTTGGCCACCTTGCGGACCCCGCATCGAGTCGACGAGCTTTGCGCGCGCGAGCTTGTCAATGTCGTCTAGCGTGAGATGACTTTCCTCCGAAACCGCCGCGCCGGCGACGAACATAAGCGCACCGAAGCAGGCGGCCCGTGCTGGCCACTTAGTTGAGAACATAGTATTTACCCTTCGCAGTGAAATGCACCCCGGTACCGTCGTCTTTCAGCTCAACGTCGAGGGTGTCCAGTGCCATGTTGTCGGGCAGGCGCGCGAGCAGCGCGCTTTGCCACTTGTATCCGTCGATCTGCCACGTGCCGCGCTGCACGAGCGGCCCCTGCACTTCGTCAGCCGTCGGTTGTCGCGCAATGAGACGCTCGGCGGGCTTGATATCAACGACGTAGCCGTGGCTATCGAGCGTGTCCGGCTTGGTGGAAAGCTTCTGCGGATCGGTCTGCAAGGTCTTGATGAGAGCCTGCTGAGTCGGCCACGTCGCTTGTTGGGCGAGCGCGACCCGTTCAGCGACGGTTACTTCAGGACCCCGCGCGGTCAGATGCCAACCGTCCGGGTTAAAGACGACCGGTCGCAACGACTCCGGCACGCGTGCGTCGAATTCCTTGAACGTGCCGCCCTGCCGCTTGTAGGTTGCGATGCAGGGGCCCGAGATCGTGCAGGACGCTCTCTGAAACTGCCATCCCGCAACGTTGGTTTCTTGCGCGCCAAAACTCGCGAGCAGCTTTGGTGCAAGCTGATTGGCAAGTGGAGCAGGCGCGGCCAGCGTGCGCATGACAGCCGACTGGTATTCCTGCATGAACGTCGGCGGGGGTGCCGGCGGCGGAGGCGGCGGGTTGAGCATCTCAATCAACTGCTTGCCGCCGAAGAACACGGCAGCGAGGATGACGAGCAACGGCACCGTCGTGGGCACCGCCACCGGGACCTTCTTGATTAGCCCGACCTTGGGCGCAACGAGCAGCTCGCGAAGGTCGAACGATTCGTCGACCGCGTGCAGTTGCGCGCCGTAACCCAGGGTCGCCAGTTCAAGCCCGGCTTTTGCGCACCCGTCCTCGATCTCGTCTCGCTTGTCGGCAAGCGCATTAAGTGCTACCTCCTGATCGAGCGAGACAGCGCCGCGCTGCACGAGCACCAAATGCACGCGCTCATCGTTCTGGATGAGAACGAGTACCGCCGGGCGCCGTCGGACGCGCTCCAGCGACGCAATACGAGCGGCGGCGGAGTACAGCTTGCCGCCCTTGCGCTGCGAAGGCTCCAGTTCGCAGAACCCGACGATGGTCTCGTCATTCGCCTTGTATTCGGTGTAGTGCGTCGCGCCGGACTCCTCGACGTAGTGTCGGCGTTCGGCGCGGGCACCCTTAGCGGAGTAGGCGCGCCAGTCCAGCCCGAAGACGAGCTTGGCGCCTTTTTCTCCCGGTATGGATTCGAAGTGCAAAGGCATTTTTACCCCGCGCTCACATCGACGGGACGACGGTTGCCGTCAGCATGATCACTTGGAACGTACGACCCTTATTCCACGCGCCCGAAAGACCACCGATGCCGTTGTTGCTGTTGCCGTCATAGCGATTGCCCACTGCGCCGTACAGCACAACCGTCTGTCCATCCGACAGTGCAATGGTCTGGTCGTCCTTGTTGCCGATGATGTCGGGCAACTGGATCTGCTGCAGCGTGTCGCCGGAACCGGTGCTGATGGTTGTGAACGGACCATTGAGCTTCGAGCTATCGCTCCAGTACGACAGGATGATCTGGTTGTGGTCATTGACCGACGGCAGGATGTTCACGAAGTCACCGACCGTCACCGACCCCGGTTGCAGACCCGGCACGCCAGCAGTACCGCCCGAGATGGAACCGAGGCTAGGCGTTGTTGCAGCGAGGTAGCCCTTTGTCTCGAAGGATCCGATCGAAACCGGCAAGCCATTGAGCGTCATCTTCGTTTGGGTGTTGTCCTGAACCGTTTTGCCGAAGGCGTTTAGGCCGCTGATGACTGCGTTGGTGCCTTCCATGGGCGAACCCGGCTTCAAGACGGACAAGCCCACGGTGCCGCCAATTGCAGTTGCCAACGACGCGGGCGAAGCAACCGAGATTGAGTAGCGCTTCAGGCCGTCCGAGATGCGGTTGAAGACGATGTCGGCGCTCACGCCGGCTTGCGACGAATTGCTCAGATCGACCTGCAGGGTACGGACTCGCAGAGCGACTTGACGGGTCGAGATCGCGTTCTCGCGCGCGAGCAACGCGCCCATGCGATCGACGGCTTCCTTGGTGTCGTGAACCATCACCAGGCGGCTTTGTGGATTGACCACGACTTCGCCGAGCGGCGACTTCAGCTTTTCCAGCTCCGACTGGATGATCGCAATCTGGTCAAACGTGCCATCGCGCCCGGTCGACGTGATAGACGAGAAAGACCCGGTATTGCCCGACGTGCCGCCCGTGGTGCCACCGGATGCCTGGTTGCCGGTCGACGTATCCGTGCCCTTCGACATGGTGGACTTGATGGACACCTTGCCCGGGATCGCCGCGATCGTGAACGTCTTGGTGACGAACCGGCTGATGGAAATGGTGCTGCCATCGAACGTCCAGTCGAGGCCAAGGTTTTCCGTCACGCCACGCAGATATGCGCCTACCTTGCAGTTACACGCCTGCGCGTACACCGGCTCAACGTTGGACTTTGCCATCGCTTGCGGCTGCATCGGGGCGCTCTGCCCGTTCCCGCCGTTGGTCTTCGGAATCAGCGCGTCGCGCGGAATGAACACATCCGGGCTCAGATGCACCGGATAACCGGTAGCCGTCGAAACGAGCGTCGCGATTTTGGACAGCGGCAGATTGCCCGGAAAGACGACCGACTTTTCGCGGAAGATCGCGGGAAGTGTCGCTTCATAGGCGACCGGTACCAACCGGTCGCCGAGGAACGCGGTCGGCACTTCCTCAACGAGCGACATCGACTCTGGGCCATTGCCCATCGCGCGCGTGGCTTCAGCATTGGTCGCGTCATACGCATGGTTCACGTCCGATTGCGAGACGGCGCAGCCGGTAAGCGATGCAGCCACGAGAATGGCAACGGCAGATTTGATTTTCGTGAGACGCATGGCGGTTACTCTTGGCAGTTGGCTGCGCGTGCGACGACGCGGATAACGTTATTGGTGTGCTTGCAGACGCGCGTGGGCGTGCGCATGTGATTGGTCGCCTGCATCACTTGCGTGAGCACCGATTTGAAGTCCCCGGTGAACGTCGCGTTGAACTCGAGTGGCAGGTCGTCATCGATCTTCCAGGCGAGTTGCCAGCCCTGCTGCTGCAGCCAGCGATCGAGCGCGTTGCGCATGTTGATGTCCTGCGGCGTGATGGAAAAGGTCAAAAGTCCACCGGGGGCCGTTGCACCGCCTTGGGACGGCACAACGATCGGAGCGACGTCCAACGAGCCGATAGGTGACGGCGCGGCAACACCCGGAAGCGCCGAAGGCGCAGCGCCACCGATCGCTGCCTTGAGCGCGGCAGGAGAAGCGGGAGCAGCAGGAACAACAGGGACCGCAGCCGCAACGTGCGCAGAAGGCGCCACCATCGCGAGCTGTGCGACTGGCGCCTTTGCGACCGGCGCGGAGAGCAGTTGCCAACCGTCACCGGGCGGCGGCGCAAGGCGAGACTGATCAGGCTCCGCTGCAGCAAGACCCGATACGGTCGTCAGTGCAAGACACGCGAACAAGTGGGCCACCATGCGCGCGGTGCGATGCGTTTGAAGAGAAAAAGTAGGCGTCATGTTGGTCAGTTCGCGCGTTGCAGGCGGCGGTAAATGTTGTTGGCGTAGATAAGCTGCTTGTTCGAGGAAACGGCGTTATAGGCACCGACCGCTTTCCATGTCGGACCGAACTGCTTGATGTTCGAAGCGAGGATCCAGGTCCCCACATAGGCGTTAACGCAGGCATCGAACAGGTGTTGCCGGGTGATGCCGAAGCGCCCGAGTTTTGGAAGCCAGGACGAGTTGATCTGCATCAACCCAATGTCCTCGCTTCCATCGGTATTGCGGTTCGTCACATACGGGCGCATACCCGACTCCTGCTGCGCGATCGCGCGTACCACTTGAACGCTGACGCGGTGATAGCGCGCGGCATCGTCAAGACAGTCGGCACGCGCATGCACGGAGACGGCCGCGCACAGCAGCGTCGAGATGTGAATCAAAGTCCGGTTCATGACGCGGGCCGATCGAAGAACCGCACATCATGTTTGCGCAGCACGTTGACAACGTTGCCGTCGGCGTTAACGATGAACTGGTCGGCGGTGCCGTTGAATTTGTAAAAGCGGCCCTTCTGCTCGCCCGAGCCCATGTGCGCCACGTCGGCGACCGTCACCTTGCCGACGGTGTCAGCGAACTTGAAGAACGTCGAACCGTTTTCATCAAACACGCTTTGCAGAGCAGCCTTGTTGGCCGTGTCGAACTCATAGACGGTTCCGGCGACACGGGCGACTTCGACGTTGTCGGTGCCGTTCGAGATCGTGAAACGCTCCGCGCGGTTGAACGTAACCACGTCGGTCGCGTCATCCCACTTCGGACGCAGCGATTTGCCGTCTTGCCCCGTCACCTTCAACTCAGTAGCGGGCTTGGCGGAAAACTTGATTTGAATGTGGCTGTCGTCCCCGTCGCGGATCGCCACTGCGCCCAGCTTGGCCGCGAGGACTGAACCTGATGCGGCAGATGCCTGCGCTTCCGCCTTCTTCGCGATATCGCCGATGGGATCGGCCGCAGCGCTAGCGCTAGCGCTTGACGCGGGCGCCGGAGTTGCAGCGACCTGAGACACCGGGGCGACGTAGTTGACCGCGACTGACTGTGGAGCCGAGCGGCGAAGTGTTACATGGTGAGAGTTGAAATCGACGTCGGCGTACAGGTCGGACGCGGCCACCAGCCGATCGAGCGACTGCATCCAGTTCTCGCCATCACGCGTGCCGAAGCTCGTCGACGTAGTCAAGTCGATGTCTTTCTGTGCCGACCCTGTCCAGCCCTGCGGCACCAGCGCTTTGACCAGTTGTGCGAGCGGCAGCGTGGCGTTCAGAGGCCGCGTGCTCTCGAGGCTGCTGCGCGGTCCGATAAGCGCGAGCCGACCGGAAAATCCAGTGAATCCCGCAGGGGTCTCAGTGCGCGCCTTGTCGCCAATGAATCGATTCGCTTTCTTCCAGTAAGCGGTGGCGCTCGAACCGCCAGCCGAGTAACGAATCACCTCGGGCGTGCCCGGCACAACGATGTACGGACCCTGACTGTGGCCACCGTCGACGCGCAACACCTGGCCGGCGCGCGGTTGGAAGTACGTGTCGCTGCCGTCGTTGAAGACGAGCGCCGGTCGTTCAAGCACATTGCCCGCGATCTCGTAGTCAAAGTCGAGCGGGTCCGTGCCAGCGGCCGCTGCGTTGAGCGTCACCGCGGCGAGCGCGATAGTGAGAAGAGAGAGCGTGTGCTTCATAGACCGCGTTCGATTTGAGAGAGGTGCTTCACGAAGCGCGCGAGGTATTCGCGGCCCGGTGCGGGATTGGCGCTGTGGTAATACGCGACGGCCTTGACGGCTGAGTGCGTGAGGCGGTAGTTCTCGTTGAGGATGTCTTCGGCCACGCGGATATTGGTCGCCGGCGCGAGCGCATCCCAAGCACTCTTGAAGCGCTTACTGTGGTATCCCCAGTTCACTTGCATCAGGCCAATGTCGAAGTCTGAACGGCCGTTGCTGATGAGGTATCGAATGGCTCGGTACGCGTCCTCGCGCGTGCGGAAGAAAAAGCCGCGACCGGCAACGTTTAACGTCCACGGCCATGCGCGCCCGTTATAGGCGGACTCGTTCAGCGCGATACCGGCGAGAATCTTGGGATCGACTGACGTGTGCATGACGTCGAACGGCGCTTGCGCGGACGCGCAAGCCCAGCCACCTTGCCGCTCTGCGATGCTCGCTTGTGCGTCATCGGTAAGATTCGCGGGGCGCAGCCACCCGGCTTTCACAAAGAGGCTTTCGAGGCTGACCGGCGAGCCGTCGATGCTCACGGCAACGCCACCGGAAGCAGCTTCGACCGTTTGGCCCTCAAAGCGGTTAGCCCATGCGAGGAACGGCTTCAGCCCGCAGGTGTAGACCGGCTCGCCCGGCAGCTCGACGATTGCGCGCTTTACGCCGTCATCGAGCACGATGCGCGTTGGGCTGATGATCGAATCGATGATTGCAGCATGGGCGCCGAACGCCATGACAGACAGGCATGCCGCCGCGAGAGCCTTACTCATGGTACGGCTCCATCACGATGTCTTGGGTGACCTGCACCAGAAACTTTTGGCCGGGCTCCACCGTGATCGTCGGCGGGATGTTCTGGTTGCGCTGCATGACGGTCTGGGCCGTCGCGGCCGCGACCTGCCCTGCCGTGTCGCCATATGTCGTGACGCCGTTAGGCGTCGCGGTCGTCGCCGTCTGCGAGCTGCTGTCGAACGCCTTCAGCAAAATCGCCGTAATGAAGCCCGCACCAAAGATCTTCAGGAAGTGGTTGTTCACGTCGCCCGAGAACCCGGCGTAGCCGTTTTGGTCGGCACCTTGCATACCGTTGAGCGGCACGCTCTTGCCGTTGGGCAGACGCAAACTCGTTGAGGCGACCAGCAGACGCTCCTGACCGACTTTGACGTCTGCGCTGTACATGCCGTTGATGAACGCGCCCTTCGGAATCATCAAGCAGTCGCCGCGCAGGCTGTCATACACATCCTCGTCCACCATCAACGCCACGCGACCCGGCTTGTCCGAGTTAAGCCCCTCAACCGTCTTGACGTGGATAACGTGCGGCGACGTCAACGTGCAGCCCGTCGACCGGCCATTGAAGGTTGTCCGTTCGATGCCGCCGCGCGAACCCGCATCGCGGAGAAAGGCGCGGTCGCGATCTTCGGGTGCCTGGCCCTGCTTCGCCAAGGCGATCGCCATCGCATCGGGAGTGTTGGCTCCCGCAGCGTTCCGAGCAGCTCGCACCTCGTCCAACGAAGGGACGCCAGCGGGGAGTACGCCGGTCGACGAGTTCGCCGAACGCGACGCGCCTGCCTGCTTGAAGATGGAAGACGTATAGATCGCGTCTTGCGCCGCTTGGCGGGAAAGCTCGCGCGTGTCCGTGCCCGAGCCTGCGACCTCTTCCTTGAAGTCCGCACCGGTCAGCATCGGTTTGATGGCGGGCTTCGGAGCCGCTGCTTCAGACGCTGCGCGAGCGGCTGCCTCCGACGCCGCTGCTTCGCGCTGCTGACGGATCATCTGGTCGATGTCGTTGTTGTTCGCGGCAGTGGGCGTCTCCGTACTCGACTTGAGTGCGGTCGCCCTCTTAATGCGCGCTTCTTCGTCTGCTTTGTTCGTCGCCTGTAGCTGGTAGTAGAAGCCGAGGCCGCCAATCACAACCGCAGCCAGAATGCCGATGCTCATGATCGCATTGCGTGGCGTTTTGCCTTTCACGAGTGCTTCTTGTTCCGCGCTGGGCGTAGCCGAGTCCGGTTTTTTCGCCACGATCAGAACACCCCGAAGAGGCGGCGGCGACCGCGCGTCACCGTGACCTCATCCTTGCCAGAACGCAGGACGATCTCGTCGGCGAGACGCTGCAGGACGAGGAAGTCTCCGCGGCGAATGAAGTTCGCGACGACACGGTCGCCGTGGTCAAGAATGAACGGAACCGGCCACTCCTGCGCTTTGGCAGGCATGCGCATCCAGACCGCATGGCCGTCGTCGAAGACTGTCTCGGGCGTGAACTCGGCGCGGCCATCGACACTGTAGTCCCAGTTCAGCTTGTCCGGCGCCACACCGATGCTTCCAGAATCGGCACCGCCGCGACTGCCAGTCGCCGTCGCGTCGTCGCGTGCGCTGACGCGAGCCATCGGCGCGCGCGGGTATTGGAAGCGCACCGTCTGATAGAACATCCCGCCCGCCGGCGACGCGATAAGCGTGAAGTCGTACTCGCGCAGATTCGTCGTCAGATGCAGCGTGTTGACTAGATCGGCCTTGTGCGGCTTGATGAAGACGTGGTTCATCTTGTCGTCGTCGATTTCCCACTGGACGCTGTCGCCCATCGCGGGGTCAGCAATCAGCTTCTCGCCCTTTTCCAGTTCGATCGTCGTCAGCTTGAGCGGTGCGGTCAGCACGCGGTAGATCTGGTCGCGGCTGTACGGGAAGACGCCGATGCGCGCATCGCCCGGCATCGTCAAAGGATCAGCGCCGCCGTTGAACGGATTGATCGGGCTCATGGGGTCGCCAGCAACCATCGCGGCATTGAACGCCGAGTCGCCGCTGGCTTTCTTAGCTAGAGCCGGTTGCGTGAGGAACGCTGCGCACACAGCGAGAAGGCACATGCCGATGACCGGCCGTTTGTTGAGAATGGTTGCGGTCATGCTTATGCGGTCCGCTCAAGGCGGAAGAACGGAATGAAGATGCCGAACGGGTTCGTCGTCAGCGCCTGCTCAGCAGTGGGCGCGACGATTTGATAGCGCAACGTCAGCGCGTACGACTTCACGTCCGGCTTGCCCGTGGCGCCAGCCTGCGAGGTCGTCGTCGTGAATTCGACGAGTACAGTTGAGTCTTCGAGCAGCGCGATGTTGCGCACGTCGACTTCGCGGATCAGTTTCTGGTTTGCCGTGATCTGCTGGAACGGTGTGTCGGCCTTCAGCCAGTCGCGGAACTGACCGGCTGCTGCGCCGATCATCTGTGCCTTCACCGCGTTGATGTTGGCGGTCATGCGCGAAGTCTCGAGGCGGTCCGACAGCACCGGCTCGATCGTGAACCAACGAACGGCCATGTCCTTGACCGTCGTGCGCACAGCTTGCGAGTCGGGCTTGTAGGCGACGAGCTCGGTCACGATCGGGTGCCCGCCGGTATCGGCAGACACGCCCACAACGCGAGTGACCGAAGGCGCAGGTTGCCGCGTCCATACCGCGCCGATGGCAATCACGGCAAGGCCGAACGAAATCAGCATCCAGCGGTTAGCCTCGAGCTTTAGCTTCGTGCTTGTCTCGAAGATAACTTGGCTCGGATCTTCCTCCGCGTACATGCCAGGAGCCGTAGACAGCACGGCCCGACGCTTGTTTTTAAAAAGACGCATGGCAACCCTTTATGAATGGTCACCATTGAAACAGCACGAGCGTCCTCCGTTTTTTCGAAAGAAGGCTAATTTCGTGCGCCATTTCCATGGTCTAGCGCACATCAGAACCAACGCGCGGTTGCCATGATGGGCGGCATTTCATAATACGAAAAGCGTGCCGAATAAGGGGGATGTGCATATTCGGCACGTTTTGTAACAACGTCTTTTTCCTTTAAATACAAGGACGTGACGTTGGGCACGGCGAAAACGGGACACTCTCCGGAGAGCGTCTCTCATCGTCCACGGACTCGTTTGAGCCCTTGTCTTAGTGAGCCAAGAACCTCCCGTGCCAAGGTGTGCGTCGAAGGCGGTTGAGTCAAACACCATCGCGGAGGCTAACGTTCCTGTCGGCGCCGGGCCGGACGGTAGGCATCCGTTGTTCGAGTATTGCTGAAACAACCGCACGTACCTGATTAAACGGGCTGGAACTTCTTTGCCCGGCGGCGTCGATTCGTAGCACGCCGTGCTCCTCGATCGTCCAGATGTCGCCGTCAGGCCCAGCAAAGGACTGCCTGCCAAGGCTCGCACTTGTTCCGTTTGATCTTTCGATCTTTCTCTTTTGAAGGTCGCCCCTCTTCTGGGCCGACGAAGGCGACATCAGTAGCTATCTGCGCAGGAGGGCATCGAGCAGTCACGTCGGTGACTGGTTTCTAACTCGCTTTGGAGTTGTTGTTGATCGGGGTGCGTCCGGCGGTTCCGTGCCGGTGGGCCCCTCGAGAGTACCCATCGCATGTGGACCCGATCGCGCCGATGAACGCAACTTCCAACCCTCGGGGGCGACCACGCCGTAACACTCGTTCAGGGATAAAGGCTCGTGTGGTCCAACGCCGACGCATACAAGCCATGTCGTCGATCGGTGCGGAGACACAATTCCGAACCAACGCCTAGCGTGGCTGAGGACTACACCTATAGGCGTAGTCTTTCACCGACATACGTAGCCTTAAACCACCACAAAGGTAGTCTTGCGGCTCCCGACAAAAGTAGTCCTGAACCGCAAAGACTACAGTTCTTTGGGTTATCCCCACTAGAAATGTAGTCCTATGAGCTTAAACGAGCTTAAGAATCAAGGGTTTAGGCGACGTTAACAGATGAGATTTGATTGATACTTAGAGATCAGATCGACCCCGGAAAGATCGGCACCAGCCCATTGAAGGCACAAGTTGAGGCTTCGACACCTTCTGGTGCTCGACGAACCCGACTTAGCCGATCCTTCCAAGACTACATGTCTCGGGGTGCTACCACCGCCTATCCGCAAAATTCTGCGAAAAGACTACATCTATCGGGCCCCTTTCCTCAGGAGGCCCCTATAGATGTAGTCTTCACTGGTGGTTAGTGCCCCTGCGCATCCATTATGGGCTGTTACGCCAGTTGGAAGCTCGATTTCCTAAGCGTAGTCAGTCAATGCGCCAAATAAATGTAGTCTTCACGGTGGTCCGGTCCGGCGTTGAGTAGTAAATAGGCTCATGTTCCGTCTTTCGCCACGGCAAATGTGGTCTTCATTGCCTCGCACTGTCAAAGAACCGAGGGTTCCCCCGCTGACTGGGGCTTGTTTTTGCCTTGGCCGTCGCGCGTTGTGGTAACGCAACATACTCAAGACTACTTTTATGGGCGCATCCCTGGTCGTTGCGACCGTCGATACCCGCATAACTTCGCCCTCAAGACTACATTTATTGGTGACCGGCGCGACAAGACTACATACCTTTTTTGACATGGGGCTTGGAGACGGTCATAGTAGCGCCTACATCGTTGGAGGGAGTATGGGCGTCAGGAACAGAAAAATCGAAAGCCAACTCTTGCTCCCGGTCGCTGCAGCGACGTCAGGCGCTTCCCACCTTGCTACACGGGAGGAGTCGACAACCGCGTCAATTGCCGAGCTCGGCAGCGATGCCGTGGAGGTTCTCACTGAAGAAGACGAGGCTGCGCTTCTTGAGAGGCTATCTTCTACGGACATGGCGCGGCTTTATTTGAGCAACGAATCAGAGGGCAAGAGAAACTACCAGCAGAGTCTCGATCTCTTCAGGGAAGGGATCCCGGTTACCCAAGTAAAAGAAGAACTCCTTCTGAAGAAAGTCAGCCAGCGAGTACGGTTTATAAACCCGCTAAAGCTTCTGCAGAGCAAGTTGCATAACGCTCTCATTTTCGTCGCACGTCCGACAATGTCGACGCAGCAGGTCTTCTCGGTCTCGCTTGATTATCTATCGTGGTTAGTGGACCACAACGTGAACGACTACGCCTACTTGAAAGCGTCACTGTCAGAGATGCAGCAAGCGCTTATGCAGATCCCGGATGGTAATCGATGGTTCTCAACACAGATGATTCAGGATGTTCTAATCGAAGGGACGACCCTACACTACAAGATTCCGGCGTTCCTATGCAGGCTCTACGCCGCGCCGGATCGATACCATCACGTCTCCATGAGGATGAACGCGCGATTCAAAAGCAAATACACCCTGAACCTATATGAGTTGTTGCGAGAGAACCTGTGGCGAGGAGAGACCGGTTACATGACGCTCGACGAATTCAGAGAGCGAATGGGCGTTGGCCAAGAGGAGTATACGGAGTTCAAACGTCTGAGTATGAGAGTGATACAACCGGCACTAGTGGAACTCGAGTCGCTGGGCGACATTTTCGCCTCGGTGCGATATGGCCGAGAAAAGCGATTCGTCACTTCACTTAACTTCGTCATAGTTCAAAATCCCAACAGCAAACTATTGTCTGAGAGTGCCTACCTTGACCCGGGCCGGTACAAAGAACTTCGGGAAGAGTTCGGCCTCAATCAGAAGCAGATTAAAGAGATTGCAGAAGCTTTCCCTATAGAACGGATCGAAGCGATATCTGATGTCTTGTTGTATCGCTACGTTCTCAACAGACAGAAAAACCCCGTTAAAAATTGGTTCTCCTTGTTTAAAAGTGCCCTGCGAGACGAAGAGGATCGTTATCTACTAACGAATTCGGAGAAGGCCGAACTCTCACTGTTCAGAGAAAAGCGGCAGCAGGCGGCGCTGTTAGAAGATAGTCAACGCCGTGAGCGGGAGTTGGAGCAGCGACGGACCGCAGCCCGGAAGCATCAGACCAATCGGATGGATGAGTATTGGGCACAACTTCCGGAAGGCAGCCGCCAGGAACTGTGGGACGGCTTCCTGAGCTCTCCGGAAGGAAAGCATTTCCGACAAGCTCGAAAACTGTCGTCCGGGAGCAGGCCCGACGTCACCCACCCGCTTGCAAGGGCGAGCTTTGCCGATTATCTCAATCGGTTAGCAGTAATTTAAGTGTTTCCGATAATAATATAATTTGTCAAATCTTCTCAGCCGGGATCCATGTGGGTCCGTTCGTGACAAGCGGATACGCCTCGAACGTCTCTTACCCCAATCACGGCTCACCACTCCAGTATCCGCTATCAAAACGTCTCGGGCGCACATAACCGGACGCGCTTTCGTCGTTACACATGTGCGTTGCGGCCTCATCCCTCACTACCGCGCGGTAAAACGCGCTAACGCCCATTTCTTCGTCTGGAAGCCCCCTCACCGCTACCTTGGGTGATATCTTCCAAGGTCCGCACGGTCTCAAAGCCTTTGCTGTTCGTGCGGCAATGGCGGCAATGTAGCGACCAGCGACTGCGGCGCGGGCCGGGTTACTTCACTACCACGTGGTAGCCACGCAGACTCAACGGCGACGGCTTGTGTACGCACTACCACGTGGTAGCCACGCAGACTCATGGGCGACGGTGCACGGCACGTGGTAGCCACGCAGACTCATGGGCGACGGTTCGTGCCTACCACGTGGTAGATGCAACCTCTTGGATCCCTCGCCGCAGCAGTCGCCCACGCTTATGGTAGTGCGATTCCATATCTCGCACGCGAAGTAGGCGCTGACACCGTATTGGGACCAATTCCTACGATGGATAGATTGAATCGGTCGTCCGTCGACGGCCGACACTGGCGCGCATCAAGCCGGCGGTAAGGCGACTAAGTGCCCCGCGGTTGCGGCCGGGGGTGTAACGGATAGGGATGACTAGTCCTACGGCGAGGGCATGTTAACGACGAGCCGGTTCGATCGATCGCTACCACGTGGTAGTGCCAATTCCGCAGTAACCTGGTAAGGGGGCTCGGAACCTAAAGTAATTTCTAGATTCTCACCGCGCTTGCTTGTAGAATCGCAAGAAAATCTTTAGGCATATACCGGAGCCGATGATGGGACTCGTAATCGCAGTCGCGAATCAGAAGGGCGGGGTGGGAAAAACAACAACAACGATGAACCTAGCTGGAGCCTTTTCCGCCTCGGGCTATCGTGTTTTTGTTGCCGACGCGGATGGACAGCAGTCGTGCATGAGTTGGGCTGCGACTGCAGATCCCGAAAAGCCGCTCCCTTTCCGCGTGGGGGCGGTCCGCAAACTTGAAAAGAACATCGGCAATGAGATCGGGCGATTGGCGGACGACTACGACGTCGTTCTTGTCGACTGTCCCCCGAACATCGACGACCTAACAACCGGTCGCGTCCTAGCAGTTGCCGACGCAACCATAGTTCCGACCAATGCGTCGCCTCTCGACCTTTGGAGTAGCGAAGGGATGATGGCACTGATTGAGCGGACACGGATCCATAACAAAGCCGGCAAATTTGCAATTTTGGTCAGTAAAACAAATTCGAAAACTGTTCTACACAAGCAGATGAGCGAGGTGTTACGGGAAAGCAATGTGTTGCTCCTACGAACCGCTGTACGGCAGCGAGAGGTCTATCCGCAGGCGGCGGCACTAGGACGGACCGTTTTTGATGTCCGCGGGATTCGCGGCGTGAAGCCGGCCAAAGAGGAAATAAACGCTCTCTTCGACGAACTCGTGGAGTTGTTAAACAGCGAGGAAGAGACTGCAGAGGTGTCGCATGGCTAAGTTAAACCTAACTAGCCGGGTCAGAGCCGGCATGGCTTTGGAACGTCAATCTGCGGAGGCGCGCCTGCAGAAGAATGCAGTCGCCGAGACTGCGCTGAGGGAGGCCGCAACGGTTGTCGGTGTGCCGCCGTTTCACGGCGATGACGTGGCGACAACAGTCCCGAGGCAAAAAATCAAAATTGCAGATACGGTTTCGAACCCGTACAACCCTCGAACTTTTTATAGCGCCGAGACGATTGATGGCTTGGCTCGTAGCCTAGAAGTAGACGGACAACTTGAGCCTATTAAGGTAACTCGGCTTTCGGAGTTTCCCGGAAAATGGGTGATTATCGACGGCGAACGGCGGGTACGCGCAGCAAAATCACGCGGCGCAGAATACATCGACGCGGAGTTGCACGAAGAGCGCCTGGAAAACAAGGCGCTTTATCTTCGAGCATACAAGGCGAACAAAGAGCGCGACGCGCAAACGGTTTTCGACGACGCAGTCGCGTGGAGCCGCCTTCTCGAACAAGGCATTTACCGAGATTACTCAGAGCTTGCCGCGGCCGTGAATGAAGCGCCGACACACGTGAACAAGGTGATACTTCTTAACAGTCTACCTCCCTCGTTCTTAAGCCGGATGGCTCAATCTTCGGCTACTGTCGGTCTTGCCCATGCGTACAACCTCAAGCTCATTCTCGAGCGAGGAGGGCAGGCCGTAGCCGAACATTGGCTTCAAGAGATCTTGGAAGGCCGAGCGAGCGTGAGACGGCTTGAACAAGCTGCTTCCGCAGAAGCACCGACGCGCCGGGCAGGTTCGAGGCGTGTTCATTACCAATCGCGAGTTCAATTCAAGCGGCGTGATGGTGGTCCTCTTGGGGAATTGAAGTTGTTCGCCGACGGAAGGACAGAACTTAGTCTCCAAGGCGTCGATGGCGAATCTCAACAGATGCTAGCTGAGCGCATGAAACAGCTTATCGAAAGTTGGACCCGCGAGCTTGACGGCGAGGCCTCGGTGTAATGATTTGAGGTGCGCAGAGGCGTGGAAGTCGCCCGACGATGAGGCGTCTTGTTCCTCACCGCCAGCTGAGGTAGACATCCAAAAAGTCCGCTCGCCAATTCAACGCTGAGTGCTGGACGACGGGGGCGGCAGCAGAGCCGACGCGGCCGATGCGTGAGTGAAGAAACGCAAGATTCTGGCCGGTAGGACGGACCCCATTCGGTTTACACAAAGGCCGAAAAGAACAACGAATTCACCGCCTTTCGCCGTTTTGCGCTGCGCTGCCACATCAGATAATCGCCGTGACAACGGGACAAGAAACAAATGACCGCACTCGCTGGCACACCGATATCTCGCGATCCTCTCGCACTTGCTGAGCTCTACCACTCAGGCCTTGGCACCTCATGGACAAATCGCCGCGAAGCGGTCACTGCATTCGCCCGGTTCACTCCGAAGGTGACTGCGGCAGCACTGAGTCGCGCCATTAATGTTTCGAAGCTGCCTCCCCCTGTATTGGCATTGTTTGAAACGGCCGGAATTTGGCACGAGACGGCTCGACACCTTGCAGGAATAGTTAGAAAGCACGGTGCCGACGTCCTCAGTCAGCGTGCGATAGAAATTGATCCGCTAGGACTGCATTGGTCCGAAATCATCAATCTTCTTGACGGACGGGATGCTCGGTCGCCCCAACGACGCTTTCGCGCGATTGCGCCGTTGACACTTGCCGCCGAATACAAGCGAGGAATTGAGGAGGGACGATGGACGTCGACGACCACTGCCGTCGCCGCGTGTCCGACGTGGGACCGGACGGTTCTGCAAAAAGCGATCGCCATCTCAGAGCTACCAGCCGAGGTGTTACAACTCTTTGAGCTGAAACGCCTCACATACGACCTCGGCGCTATCCTCGTAAAAATTCGAAATGCTATTGGCGAAAGCGAGCTGACTGCTCGTGCGAAAGAAATCTTGAGCGCACCTCGCCGTAGAACAACCGATGAGATTTTGGCGAAGCTGCTCGATGTGCGGCCGGAGCAGGGAGTGGAATTGGTAGTTCGCCGAGAAAAGACGTCAATGGTCTTTGAGTTCAAGGTTCCGCTAAGTGAGACCGAAGAGCTGATGACTAGTACTAAGGAGATAGCAGCACTGGTCCAGGTGGCGATGATGACCGTACGTTTCAAGCGCAACACCGACCCTGATCCGGGTCGGTCCAAAGCACGCTGGGCTGACAGCAAGGAGAAGCGCGCAATAGCCAAACGAATGGCCGCAGCTGGAAGGTCGCTTCGTGAGATCGCCGCGGATTTAGCGGTTTCGAAAACGACGGTTGCTCGTTGGACTTCTGAACAGAAGCAATGAAGGTAACGCGGCGTCGCGAGAAAAGTCAATATACTGAATTTGAGGAGCCATCTGATAATTGCTTGACGACGCCCCCACGAGCATTGGAGCAAGCAGCCGAAAGGCGATGAAGTGCTGTATATCCATACAGTTCCCAGATGCCGCTTACTGATTTCTTGCCGGTCAGCTACCACGAACTTAAAGTGCCTTGGTGCAGGTACAGGGGACGGGATCTCGGCGTGCAGCGTCTCGTCCTAGAGGTACAGCGCTTCCGCGGCGTTGTCGACGAGGCGTACCAGCGTCAGCAGGTAATTGAAAAGTGCTGGCGAGAGCAGGGGCATGGTCAACGCGTCGCGCTCGAAAAGCTGCGATGTCTTACTGAACAACAAAAGGACGCGCTAGCGAAGAGCGGCACCCGACGCCGAGTTTCACCGGTGAAACTGCGAAAAGACGAGGCCAGGTCAGTCGGTTTGGTTAGGGTTATCCCGAATACCGCAACGATGTGTTGTTGGATCGCTCATCAATATTAAGCGGACGCTTACCTATACTTAGATCACTGAAACGCAAACAGGGCTGTTTGCGAAGAACAAAGATCTGGAGGTAAGCATCATGAAACTCGCAACTCTCATCGTCGCCGCTGCTCTCGCTGTCCCGGCAGTCTCGTCCTTCGCGCAAAGCCAACCGGTGACGCGCGCGCAAGTTAAGGCAGAACTGGTGCAGCTCCAAAGAGCTGGTTACAACCCGAGTACGGAGCGGACGACGTACCCGGCAGAGATCCAAGCTGCCGAAGCAAAGGTCGCCGCACAGAACGGCCAGAATAGCTACGGTGGCGTCGCCGACACTGCATCGGCATCGGGCGGCCCGGCTCACACCGGCAGCAGCATCGCTCCGGTCTATTTCGGTCACTAATCGACCGAGCGAGCCAAGTAGCTCGCGCTAGGTACTAGAGAACTGGCCGCTGCCGGGATACGGCAGACGGCCAGTTTCCTTATCGGAACCTCCGCCACCGGCGTAGCCGATGGCTTGCCCAGCACTTAACTCGTCCTGGCTTTTTTCTCTTGAACCACGGAAAGAGTCGTGAACGCATGATGACGTGCGTCGCTGGAAACGCTCGCCTAGACACCGACAATTCGCGCCGATGAACGAATCGGTCGGCCTCCGCCGTACGCCTTCAATACGCACAATTGACGCAGTCCCATGTTATATGTACACTTTGAAGGTGTACAAATGCTTAAGGAGTCTGCTATGCCACGCACTGCGGTTGAAGATAACCAGCGAATGAATCTACGGGTGCCCCCTGAGGTGAAGTCGCGCCTCGCACGAGCGGCGAGCCTTAATCATCTCGACCTGACCAGCTTCGTGACCCAAGCCGCGCTGCGCGAGGCGGATGCGGTGATCGCGGCAGCGGAAAAGATCAAGCTCTCGGAGGACAGCTATCTACGGGTCCTGTCACTCTTGGAGAATCCGCCTGAACCAAACGAGAAACTGCTTGCCGCCGCGAAGGCGATGCCGAAATCGGTATGACTTTTCCGACGTGGCATGAGGAAGCTATAGGCAAACAACACGATCGTGGCGCTTTCGATTGCGCCGAAGAGGAGCTTAACGGCTACCTGAAAAAATACGCACGACAGAACCATGAGAACGGCGGCGCCAAGACGTTTCTAGCCATTGAGGACTCAACGGGCGGCATTCTTGGCTATTACACTCTGGCACCCTGTTCGGCACTGTACGAGGAAACTCCGGAATCGGCTCGAAAGGGCTTGCCTCGCCATCCGGTGCCTGGCTTCCGCTTGGCGCGTCTCGCCGTTGATAAAAGCGTTGGCGGGCGGGGCCTCGGCACGCAGTTGATATTAGCGGCCGGGCGTCGCTGCATCAGGGTCGCCGGCGAAGTCGGCGGTGTGGCACTGTTTATCGACGCAAAGAGCGAAAGGGTTGCGGAGTGGTATGCGGCTAGGGGCGCAATGCGTCTAGTGGGCGTACCGGAAAGCCTTCCGATACCGATGGTGATCTCACTCAAGACAATCGCGGCCGCTTTGAGAGTTGCGAATCAGCTTTGATGGCGGAACGCATTGAACGGACGCCGCTGGCTGTTGCACGGGGTCACACAACGATCTGTGAAGAAAAAAGCCCGCTCACGCGTCGTCGAAACGCACATCGCAGACTTCGGACGCGCGTCGGCGGCGTTCATCAAACTGACCACGCGGCGCCTACTTTGCAGCTGCGGACGTGCAGCATCTACGTGAAAAGACCGAACCGCGCGCCACTCCTTAATCGTTCCCAGGAGCGTCGTCTTTTGGACGGCGATAGAACTGGGCGGCTTCCCGCAACATCCGCTGCTTTTCAGCTTGAACATAGATCGACGTCGTCTGCAGCGACGCATGTCCGAGGATCTTCTGCACCACATCGAGGGGCACGTTCTCGGCTGCTGCGTGCGTGCCGAAGGTATGGCGAAACGAGTGCGTCGACGTACCGACTAGCAGTTTCATCTCATCGGTCGTCAAATCTCGCATTTCTTTGATGATCCGTTTCCTGACCCACTCCACCAGTATGTTGATCCCGTTCGCGTGATACCCGAGTGGTTTCCCATCGGCATGCTTGCGTTCGGCTCTTCCTGTCGAGGGGACGAAAATCGGTGCGAGTAGTGGGCCGGTCGATGCGCTCTCGAAATCCTCGCCGCGATCACGCCAGTGTGCCGCCAGCGCTTCGACCGTGGCGGGACTGACGGGCACGGTCCGCTCCTTGTTTCGCTTACCGACGATCGACAATTGCCACACGATATCGTCGCCGTCCCCGTAGGTGGTCGGCGACATTCTTTCTCTACGCGCGCTCGCCAGTTCTTCACGGCGAAGACCCGAGTCGGCAGCCAGGAGGAGCGCGACGCGCACCGATCGCCAATGGCTCGCCGTGTCGGGCTTACACTGGCTGTCGATGTAACCCCGCATGCGCGCCCATAGGTCGGCGGGCAGGGCGCGTTCGACCTTCAGCAGATTCTCGCGTTCAACAATGACGGGGTCCGATACTGCGGTCCAAGGGTTGCCTGCCAGATAGCGGACGTCCACCAGCCACGCGAACGCCGCGCGTAGAGCTCTGACGGCGTACAGCTGACTTTCCGGGCTCAGTTCGGTTGCCGCGAAAGGCCGCCAGCGGCCGCTTCCCCGTGGCTGGCGCGTACCAATGAAAGCCGGCGAGGGCGCTTTGAGGAAGTCGCGATAGGCCTCGCAATCGTCGGCTAGCAGAGAACTGAGCGGTTTGCGTCTTACGGTCACGGTCCAAAGAAGGAACCGCTCTAGCTCCTTGGTGTAGGCGCGCAGGGTTTTCGGTTGCTCGCGATAACGGTGCAGGTAGGCGCGGATCGCCTCGAGGTCGTTGTGCGCCATGATGTACGGGAAGCTGGCGTGGCGGTTGAGGCCGCCGGCGCCCGATAGTTCGCTCGGCAGCCGTACGCGCTCCAGTGGTGCCAAGACGCCCGGATCCGTATCGATCGTTACAAGTTCGCCTTCCGGGGCCGAAAACGGATCGTCGAGCGATACGTCCGCGCCGACGCGCGCACCGATCGCGTCTTCGTTCTGACGCAGCCACGACACCACCCGTTGCGCGCGACCCGGCCCAATGCGCGGAACAGCACGCCACCAACTTCCGCCCCGGCGGTTACAGAAGTCCACCAGATCGACCAGTGTGTGGATGCCAGCGTCTTTCAGCCGTCGTGCGACCAGCGGCCTGAACCACATGCCTACGCCATGTGTCGGCTCGGGCTTGGCGACGGCCAAGAGCGCCGCCTGCTCGACCATCTTCAGCGTGACGGCCGTCAGGCGCGCGCTACCGTGGGCTTTGGCCGACGACCTCAGGTGGTCGGCCAGCACCGACGAGCCATGTTCGAGCGCCAGTTCCACCAGCTCCGCCTGCATGCGCCGCAGAAACGACTCGACCCAGCCCGGCGTCGCTTCGTTGCCGTCTTCGTCTTCAGAAAAATACAGCCGCGTAATCGTCGACGCGGGGATGCGCTGCACATACGCGCGCAACGCCGCGAAGTGGTTGCGCGTGTACGCGGCGCGGCTTTTCGTGACGGTCTGCGGTTTATTGGCCATGGGCGGCTTCTTTTCGTTCGTCGGAGGCCCGTCTGTACGGGACGTAGATGCCCTACCCCTAATTTTAACCATTAAACGCAATGGTGATAATAGGATTTATCACCATTGATGGATTTGTAAGATGAATCATCGTGCCTGCCCGAAACCGGCGCTTGACGCGCCCGGCGGCCACCCTCAAGCGCGGCGCGCATAACCCAGGTGTACCCTGCATCGCCGGAGGGGACGACCATGAACGAACCGAGAACCAGAAGGGATCCAGAGGGCACGCGTCGGCGCATCCTGGAGGCGGCGACGCAGCAATTTTCAAACTGCGGACTGTCGGGGGCCCGCGTCGACGCCATTGCAACGGCCGCCGACACCAACGAGCGGATGCCCTATTGCTACTTTCAAAGCAAGGAAGGCCTGTACGTCGCGGTCCTCGAGGCGATGTATGCGGAATTTGCCCGTCATGAGGTGAGCCTTGACCTCGCGGGGCTGCAGCCTGCCGCCGCGATACGAACGCTTGCGCTTTCCATCTGGGAATACTTTCGCGCGAACCCGAGATGGCTGAATCTCATCAACAACGAAAATCTGCATGAAGGGCGCTACCTCGAGCGCTCGCCGAAACTGACCGAGGCGATTTCGCCCGTGATTGACTTGGTGCGCGGGACCTTGGCGCGCGGGGCCGCCACGGGGGATTTCCGGGCCGATGTGGACGCCTTGGATTTCTATGTCACGCTGGCCGCCATGGGTTACTACCTGGTTTCCAATCGGTTCACCCTGAAAGCGTTCGTCGGACGGGACTACACCGAACCGTCGACCACCGAGGCGATAACTGAGATGCAAGTCGAGATGCTGATTTCCTACTTGCAGCCAGCCGCGCCGGCCGCCTCGCCGTAAGCTTCCACGACCTCAGCACACTGACGAGGCGGCAGGGAATGGGTCGGCCGAGGCGATCCCCACACGCGGAGGAGGAGAAACACCAAAGCTTGGAGAAGGGACGGCGCGAAGCTCGACAGTTGCTGCATCGATGGCGGTCAGCGGCGAGCCAGCGGCGCACTTACCTATACAGCGTTGGCGACGACCTGCGACAAATGAGATGCCTTACCACCAATTGATATTGCTCCCCGAGTTTGCTCGCTGCTTAGCCGTCGCTGATCGCCTTCCCAAGAGAGCGGGCGCCAAACCAAACAAAGCATCAACTGGCTTTGGCGAATGATCGTTCGCTAGGGCTGGATGTTTCAATCAAGTCCATCAACGCGCAGGCGACGGCAATCTGCGCGGGTAGAAGATGCCGCGTTTCGAGAATCCGAGTGACACGGCGCCGCCAGTAAGTCAGGGGCAGCACCGGGTTTCGGGCGACGATTTCGAGTGCGACCGCGCGCTGCAGATGCCCAAGATCTGCGTCGATCATCAACAATTCATAAGCGGCAGAGGGAGGGTGGGGTTGAGGTTCCATGCCTTCATATCGGCATCGAAGCGAATTTCCTAAGCGCCTGCCGAAAAGATCGTGCGATTGGTGTGCTTGAGTGTTGCGGACCAGGGTCGCAGCCGTTGCCCTTGACGGAGCGGGGGCATACTGTGTCACCGGGCCCACGCAGAACCCTAGCCGTTCACCTACCTACGCGAGCCGGCCGACGCGCGTCAGCTTGCCCTTGTACTCAAGGAGTATCTCGCCCGCGCTGATTCGGGCCACTGCAAACACGCCACGTCCGTGAACAGGCGAGCGACGAACGAAGACGTCGAGATTTTAGGTGAGGCGCGCGGTCAGCGCGTCATGATCCGCTCAATTCATCCCGATGGGCGCGAGCGACTGACGGCCGTCAAGCTGGCCAATCTCCTTCCGCTTGAGAGCCAGTTGTTTTGATCCGGCCGCGGGCATTCGCGCCCGCCTGAATTCCCAAGACGTCACGACGCGTTGACCGCGTCCTTGAAGGCCTTACCGGCGGAGAACTTGACTGTCATTGCAGCGCCGATCTCGAGAGTCTCGACGGTTTGCGGTTTGCGCCCGGTGCGTGCTCCGCGCTCGGCGCGGCCGAAGCTACCGAACCCGACCAACGGCACCGCGCGCCCCCGCACTTACCTTTTTCGTGATCGTCGCCAACACTGCGGTGAGCGTCTCGTCTACCGCCGCCTTGGTGTTTCCGGGTTTGCGACGCCACCGCTTCGAGGAGGTCCCGCTTGTTCATTGCGTTCTCCTCGTTTTGACTGACCGCCACCTTACCGATAGGAGGCGGCGGCCGAGTGCCGAAGATCGTTTCGATCGATACGCGCAGACGTGATGTCAGGAGGAGATCTCGTGGGGAGCGGCCCAGCGTCGCTATGAACGCGCGGCGGCGGAAGACGCCAATGCGTTTTTCTTCGATCTTGATGACGGGCGCGTGAGCGACCGGGCTCAGGGTGGCAACTCGGCGCGCTGGGTGAACCATAGCTGTGAACCGAAGTGTGAAGCTGAGCGTGCCCCGAGCGGGCGGGGAGCGCTGGTTGGAGCGGCTGTTTGAAGCGTTACAAAAGGTACGCTTATGAGATAGCGCCTATCGATGTGCTCGACGCCTACGATGCGACGGTCAAGGCCGCCGCGGCAGCGGGCGTTCCGGCGCCGGACGTGCAGGCTCGTGTGCGACAACTCGTCGGAGGGCCTTCCTCGATTATCGCGAAGGTGCTCGCAACAAAACTGGACTGACCTCGGCACTGCGGACGCGACGAATGGGACGGCTGCCTCGAAACCGACGTGCGACCGAGTCAGAGCAATACAGCTTTGTGCAGCAGCTCGAGCGCCGTCAGTTCATCCAGTCGACCCGTGCGTGCTTTGCCCGCCAGCGTCTTGAGCAGCGCTTCCGCTATTGGCGAGATACCGTCCATACCCTGCAGACTTGTTGCAGAAGCCGGTGGAAACTCAGCATTCGCGAGTGCACGTGCCGGCACGCGGTCACCGTCGTCTTCCACGGCGTATGGTTCGATTGCCGCGGGTTGTTCGGTCTCGTTCGTCGGGGAGGCACCCACCGTCTTTACACTACGGGGCTGAGTCTCGGATACAACCGCAGCCTGTGCACTCCCCGAGGTAGCAGACGGCGTCTCACTTGGTCGCGCAGTAGGAGGCGATACATCCAGCGCGCCGGCGTCAAGCGTGGCAGCGCGAGGCGCTTGCTCTCGACTGCCTGCGCGAGCGCGTGACGCGGGCGCGAGCAAAACTGAGACGGACTCGGGTACTTCCGCTTCGGAGCGGGGCTGGTCCAACCAGCCAGCTGGCAAACCAAGCCGCTCTGTAAAGCGGTTCGCTTCGGCGTCGTCCATGCGCTTCTTGCCGTGCAGTCGATGCGCCATGTTGGACCCGGTCATTCCCATGACGAGACCGAGCTTGGCTTTCGATCCGTTGCGCCCCGTGAGCACATGAAGGTTCGCGCGTCGGATGCTCTCGACCGTGGCGCCATCGTGCAGGCTCAGTTGTTGGGGCGAGGTCGCTTCAATCACTCCGCGTCGGCCGGAAGCGGCTTTTGCAGCGGCTTTGCCGGTTGACTGCTTGGCGAGTTGGGCTCGACCGGTCTTTGCGGTGCTATGCGGGTTCTTCGCTTTCTGAGATGGCATTTGTGCATCCTCGGACGAACCGTCCGCAACAAACAACTGTTCTTGTGTGACTGGAATTGCCGGTGCCGGTGCCGGTGCCGGCGCCGATGCCGGTCCCGTCTGCGTCTTGGCGTCGTCGTCCAGCTCGTCGTCCGTTCGAACAAACTCGAGGGGCGCTTTCAAGCGAGCAATGAGTTCGGGCGAAAGGGCAGGGTAGGGCTGATCGAAAAAACCATGAGGCAGACCGAGCGTGGTCTCCATGTGAAAGGCAGTCTCGGGCGTGAATCTTTCGCCCTTCGTAAGCTCCGCGACACGCGAAAGAGTGGAATCCAGCGCCAAGGCGATATTCTCAGCGCCGACCGCATTGACCAAAAACTGAAACGACCGCGTCTTAATGATCGAGGCCGTCGCAGCCGGCTCTTTGGAAGGCGTCTGGGAGGACGTACGGTTGCGGGACGAGAAATTGGGTTTAGACAGATGATGAGGCTGGCGGCTGTTCGCCTTTTCTCGGTACCCCGCATTTCTCCCGCGGGTCTGACTCATAGCTTAAGCTCCAGTGCGGCGCATTGACTTTTCAACTTCGGATTATATGCGAGGGATCGTCGGCCGCCGCTATGCGAAAACCTCTTGACCTAATCTCAACATCCGTTCGCGCGGCGTCATGATACGTGGGGCGGTCGCGTTCTCGGCCTTTGCGGACGTTTGTCGGTTGACTATACGGCAGCTCTATGCTCGGAAACCGCCGTTCGTCGCTAGCTCCCATCTAAGCTACCGACCGCAGCCAATGGGTAACCTCAAAGTGAGCGACAGGTCCAGTTTGGACTTCTCTACGGGTTCAACGACCTTGTTGGTCATGGTCGCCGGGACTCGGACAGCGGTTCGCCCCGACGACTGCATTTGCGACCTCCCGTTGAGCACTTTCCTTTCGGCAATCTAAAGTTTTGCGAGAAGGGGCCGATAATAGAGCCTGTGGCTCCTTGCTTGCTGCCACGCGCCGGCACATCAGCCGATGAGGACCCAGCCGTTGGGGAGACGATCTTATTTGACCGACGGCAGCGTGGATGCCCGCTCAGGATCAGCGTCTCTGTGGCATCCGCACTTCTGATAGGCGATGACCGCGGGGCATTTCCTCAATAGCGCATCTCCGCGATTGCTCGAACGCGCTGGGCTAATCATCGCCCGCTTTCGGCTAAACCGGCGTGGTTACCGCCGCTACCGTTGCCATCGCGTTTAGGCGAACTCGATGCCGAGCTACCTTGATGGCCGGACGCTTGCCGCGCGCGAGTTGTAAATGCGCCTTTAGCCACGGGTAACAAATCGCGGCGTCGTTAATGCAGTTACGCGTCTCAGCTGTTTGCGTGCATGGAAGCAACTATAAAAGGTAGAATGCTAGAAAAACTTATCGCAGGCTAAAAGAAAAATATGGATCCAAGAAATCTTGTTCGGGGAGCGCTTGCTAACTATCGCACGAGTAGTCGACCAGGCGCGTCGAGTGATCCTTGGCAGAGGGACTTATACGTCCACCAGCAACTCAACAAAGCTCTCGTACTAGCCCGTAGAAGTTACAATCCTCGTCAGTTCTTTGAATTCAAACGATGGCTTGATCGCTTTTTGACGATTCAAGCACCGCACTTCCGAAAGCTGGGAACAGGACTAACCTCGCTAGGCGTCCTGCCGAAAGAGATCGAGGCGCAAGGACTGGAAACTGAGCTTCGCCTAGCTGTAGAGCAGCTCGTCACTAACAAGTCTCGTCTGGAAGACTTTGTATCGGACGCGGCGAAGATCTACGCTGCCATTCGCGCTCAGGACTTCGCTGGCGCGTCCGACGCATTGACTACCGTTGTCGAGCGGGAGGGCTACTCTTACTGGTCGATCGAAACCGAGCTGGCATTGACGCAATTCCAAGCCGGTGTTGAGCCACTCAAGGCCCGAATCGCCGAACTGGCGGTAGAAGCGCCTGCATGGAACCGATTTTTCTTCTATATGTTTGGCCTTCGCAATGAACCAGCTCAGGCGTCGAGCAGATTCAAGGCGATCGTGCGGAAAAGACTCGACGACTCATCAATGTCCGAAAGTCTAAAGCCGTATGCACGCTTCAGACTTTTCGGTCTTCTCGAATTTGAAGAGACCCGTCTGGCGCAAATTCTAAGCGGCGAAGGAATGTCGACTCTGATTGATCTGTTTTTTACAGTGATCAGGGTGACGCGCTTTATCATCGACCATCGAAATGCCTTTGCTGATGTAACTTCCGAGGCAGCGCGTCTGGCCTACATTGAAGTCTCTCCGTTCTTTGATTTGATTGCAGCTAACAAGCATGACGTCAACCTGTCAGAAGGGTACTCGTTCGAAGCAAGCGCTAACTCTCTGCTCGAAATAGCGAAATTCTCTATCGAAAAAGCGCTCGAAGGGACCACCGAGACAAGACGCAGCCAACTCGACGAGTTGATGATTGAGGGGATAGCATCGCTTTTGTCCACTCGCTCCGACGGACTGAAAGCTGAGGAGCTGATAAAAGCGAAGTTGAACCTCAGTTGGTTGCCGAATTTTGTCGTCCTCGGGGAGGTCGCGGATGTTCCACCGCTCCCGCGTCTTGTCGCGGCAGATGACGTTGACGTCGACTTGCCGATATTCTCCATTAACAGTGCGCTCGGCAAAGCAGTTCGCGGTGATCATGGCGGGATGTTGACGCAGGTGTTTTCCGCGCTGTCGGCACTCCGCCGGGGCGATTCCACGGCGGTGAAGGACGCGTTGGCGGGACAAGTGCCATCTCACAGATTTTGCCCATCTGTCCGCGACCTTTTCAGTGTACGTCTCGCCCAACAGCAACTCGAAGACGGTGAACTAGACGAGTTCCTAGGGACTTGCGCACGCGCGGGGATAGAAAACGACCGGCTGATTAGCCTACTTCCACTAGGTGACCTCTTTCAAGGCGCCAAATGGATCCGCCTGAAGCCATTGAGCAACTCTCTAACTCTATCGATTTGCCTCAACCTCTATCTCCGCTCCGTCGACGACAGAAAAGTTAGAACCTATAAGCGGTACGCAGTGGAGGAGCTTGCCAAAACGCTGGATTTGCTAAAAATTACGTCAATTCCCACGGCTTTGGTAGCGTTGGGTGAGCAGGTCAGAGACGTCGAATATTTCGGTTATAACGTCTGTGACATCGCGACATTGGAGTTGCTGCCTGGGATGGGAGACTCGCGCCGAGTGCTACGCGCAAGAAGTAAGCTTCTCCGTGAATTGGCAAAACTGCATTCGTCGATGGAGCTCACGTATCGACTTGAGGCTGACGAAATTGACGAGGGTTTGCAGGTAGACGATGGTTTGTCGGTCCTTGAGGACAGTAAGGTCCACGTGGACGAGCAAGTGATCCTGAATCACGTAAACCTTGAGCTTGAGGCCGACTTTCAACGATACAAGAAGCTGGTAGAAAGTGGTGTCGGGGTATCTGAGTCTATCGAGGATCTCATCGAGAGCTTCAAAGCACCAACCGCAAAGACGTTCCGGATCCCCAAAAACGACGCGGATGATCTTCTGGCAGAACTGGTTGGCTCAATCCTTCAGAGGTTTCTTTTTGATCCGGCGTCAGGACTCGATATCATCATTGGCCGGCGCATTCGACACGGAACGATCGCCGGTGAACTCAGGGGCGCGCTCGAAGGTGTAGAACTTATAGGTCAACGCTCGAAGCCCGGCGCGGCTTACGACCCGTCGTCGTTCGTTGCAGGCAGCTTGCACAAACTCGATGTGAAGAGAAAGAAGATTGCAGTCGCTGCTTTCTCGCGATTTTCTGAATCGATTGATCAGCTCGTTTCGCTCCTTCGAGACGAGTACTTTCACGTCAGATCGAAGACCAAATCCAAGGGAATTTTCAATGTCAACGTGATTCCGGTCATGTTGGCCTTGGCGCGATCGCTGGCCCAGACTTGCAACTCAATACACGAGTTCTCGAAAGAATGCGTCCAAATCTTCTGGTATCTCCTTTCTGTCCGGTTGGACGCCGTGCGTCCTCCAATAGAGACCGAGACTAAAAAGACCCTTCAATCGATATTCGCGAAGCTTGCGGAAGAGATACGGGCGCTTGGGTTGGACGACGCGCTGTCCGTGCGTGTTCAAAAGGCTTCCGAGGAGTTGCAGCATCGCGCATCAACAATTGCGACTTGGATCCGCGTACCCAAGTCATCTACGAAATCTGCGTTCTACCCTATGACCCGAGTGGTGGGTGTTGCGGCAGCGGTCGTCTGTGGTCAAAGACCCGGCTTCCGACCGAACATTACTTCGGACGTCCCTTCGGACTACGCGCTCGACGCTCATGGTTTCTCGTTAGTCGCAGATGCACTGTATATCGCAATTGATAACGTTGGGGAGCACTCCGGGAAAAAAGTAGACAACCATATCAAGATTCGAATCCAACCGAAGCCTGAGGACGGTTTGCTGTCGTTTGAAATAACAAGCGAGGTTGCGCCCACGGCGCGGACAGCAGAAAAAGAGGCTCGACTGTCGAAGATCCGGGGCGAAATCCAGAAAAAGCGGTACGCTGAGAACGCGCGGCGTGATCGGAACTCCGGTCTGTCAAAGCTGGCTGCTGTCGTTATGCAATCTGAAAAGACCAGTCCGAGCCTAGTGTTCGGGTTCGAAAATGACAGTCTTTTCAGTTTGAGGTTTGACCTCGTTCACATCAACATCCGAGATGGCTCTCATTCGACGGCTGACAATTTGGCTACATTGCGTTCACTCGAACTCACTGGAGAAAGCTGATCATGCCTTTGACGATACTCATAGTAGAGGACAGTGAAGCGAAACTCAGCAGCATTCAAGCGTTGCTTGAGCGAGAAATTACGGACGTTAGCATCCGAACAGCATGCTCTGTGCGGTCGGCAATAGATGATCTATTGGAATTCACACCAGACGTGATCATTGCGGACATGTCTCTGCCAACATACGATATCGAGGTTGGAGAACGTGGTGGGACGCCCCGACCATTTGGTGGCATTGAGGTGTTCGAGACCCTGGAGCGGGACGACGTGGTGATCCCCGTGATCGTGGTTACCTCCTATCCGCTCATTACAGACGGGCACGAAAGTCTGGGGCTCAAAGAGCTCTCGAAGCGCTTGGCCTCTGATTTTCCAGAAACATTCGAGGGTACAGTCTACTTTGATTCGGCATATTCCGACTGGGAGACCGAGATAAGTCAACTCATGAATAAGGTAAGGAAAAAGTTTCATGGCACTTAACGTACTGCTTCTTGAAGATGATCCGGCCAAGAAGACGAGATTGTTGTCGCTCCTGACCCAAAGGAAAGACCTATTCGATCGAGTTGACACAGCGATCTGTACGTCGGAAGCTCGACGTCGGATGGCAGAGCGTTCGTATGACCTGTTTATCGTCGATATCGTCGTGCCGCATGAGCTTGGTGGTGAGAAAAGCGAGAAGAATAGTATTGCGCTTCTCGAGGAGTTGGACGACGGTCACGGAGAGCTAAATCGCCCTCTCTTTGTGTTGCCGATGAGCGCGTCGGGCGAGCTGACCAGTGAAGCTCACGCTTTCTTTGTTGGTCGGCCGTGGGGAATTCTTCCCTATACTGAGACTACCGACGAGTGTTTGTCTACGGTGGAACGGGTTGCGCAATTCGTTGTTAAGGAGAAAGCGCACAATGCTGATTCCGGAAACGTCGACGTTTTCTTGATCACCGCTTTGGACGAACCAGAGTTCGCGGCCGTGGAGTGCGTGGACTTTGAATGGGAGGCCCTTGAGCCGCTTGACCGCTCCCAATTGGTCCGATATGGGCAAATGTCCTCGGGCGGTGAACGGTTTCGAGTAGCAGCAGGTTTCTGCTCAAGAATGGGACCAGTAGCCGCCTCAATCCTCACGACGAAGGCCTTGCTGATGCTACGTCCAAAGCTCATCATCATGGCTGGAATCTGCGCTGGAATCCCGGGAAAGGCGGACATCGGAGACGTTGTCGCGACCGACATCTCGTGGGATTGGCAAAGCGGCAAATACATTGATAAGCACGGCACAGAGGCTTTTCAGATTGCGCCGCACCAGATCGGAATCGACGACGCCTGCCAGAACGCACTGATTAGACTCAAGCGAGATCAAGAGTTTTGGGGGTCGCTATCGCCTCTCACCCTTGGCGTTAAGCGAACTAACCCACCGAAGCTCGTTATCGGACCGATGGCGACTGGTTCGTCAGTGCTTGCCGATGCTCGAGTCGCAGACCGTATCAAGCAGAACCAACATAAGAACGTGGTCGGCCTTGATATGGAAACCTACGCTGTATACGCGGCGGCTCGAGCTAGCGATAGTGAAGCAAGAGTTGTCTCTTTGAAGGCTGTTTGCGATAAGGGAGACAAGAAGAAGAACGATGAATACCAATCCTATGCTGCGGAGATTTCCGCCCGTACAGTAGCCAGATTTCTGGAGCAACACCTTTCGAGTCTGATTCGCAAACGACAGTGAGCCAGGAGTCGTTCACTTCGCTCCTCAGTTAAAATGGACGACTCCAACAAAAAGCACTCCACCGCACCCGAAAATGGCATAGACAAGATTGAAGCAATTCGAGTAGCTAAGATCGCCGGCCACAAACCCCAGCAAGCCAATCCGCCGACCTCGTAGAGCATCGTCTCGAGCGAACAAGTCGAGCGGATGTGGAGCGCTATCGATGGAGGGAAGCTCATGGGAACGGTCAAGGAATTTCAATGCCCCCTCCGCGTTCTTGATAAGGAGTCGGATTCGACAATCGAGCTTCCAAAATACATAACTCATCAATGCAATAACGCTCCCGACCCCCTCTAGCCCGCCCTTCCCAAAGTCTCCTTTCGCCAGAACGATTGCCCCTCCTACAAGGGCGGTGATCAGTGTCACATAGAATTGGAACGTCTGCATTCTCTGCCCTGCATGCAACGCGAAATACGACCATGCTTGGGTACGAAACGTCTTCTCTTGTTCTTCCGAAAGGTTTGAGCAATTCTGCATAGAAAATCCCGTGTGACTTCGATAACAAACAGCTTCTATAACAAAGGCTCCAATCGGCGATTACTGCGCCTTCCCTAGGCACAGAATTATATAGGAGGGGCTGCCGCCTCCGAGACACTCGTTCTCACTCTCAGCGTCCCTCCGGAGCTGGTCGTATCGGCTCGGAGCAACCGACACTGTTGGATTTGCGACGAAGCGACGCCAGATTCGACGCGAGCGGAACTAATCACGCTTTTAAGCAGAATGATCATGACGGACCTTGCGTTACATGGTGCAGAAGTATACAGATCTCGTGAGGTGGAATTGTGGCAAGCTCGAGTGCCCGTTTTGCCGGCTTCGCTTGTGTCGGGCTGGCCCACTCAGTGTTTAGGATGCCGCTGCTGTAGTCGGGCTGGCAGATGAGTTACATCTCAAGAGGACGTACGGATGCCTTTAGGGCCTTCGATGTTGACCGCGAACGTCATCTCTATATGAACGCCTGGTCTGGTCAGTAGAGCAGCCGTCTACAAACGGCCGATTCAGGTTCCTCCGGCAGGTGCCGGCATCAGCACCCGAGCGTTAACGCGGCGAGTCGCTGCTGTCAAACGACGGGGATCGTGCGAGACGAGGAGGGCTTCCGCGTTGAGAAGTTGCTGGCGGAAATCGAGCCGTTAAAAGAAGAGTAGTTATCTTTATAGCCGCGACCTCTGACAATTCTTTGGGGAGCTTGATACGCGCACACAACGCGGTGGGCCTCTGAAGAAAATTTTGCGTCGCGTTACGCTGATAACAACATAACCTGTGCAGACGAGGGGACCGAAGCATCTTCGCATTTGCGAACGTGCTTCAAATTCGTAGCGTCAGGCATGCCGCCAGTAGTTCCTAAGTTCCTAAAGTCAGTGCGAGCCGCTCACACTGGCGCACCAGCCGTTCTCGGAACTCTGTGGGTAATGGCGCGCTGTCGCAACACCGTACTTCGCCACGGGTAAATCGACGATTTTGCAGGAACACGCCAGTCCGTCGACCGTTGCGGTCGGCTGTCAGGGCCCGTTTGCAAGCTGGCGAACCGAGCATGCCGGCGCCGTTCATGGCGAGCAGCGGTTTTCGCCCCAATTCTGTCAACGATGCACCTTCGATCCGATGCTGGCGATGGCCCGCGCGGGCATAGGGGCAACGACAGTCGATGTCGTCCGACGCTCCGGCGCGATGCATTTTGCGCGGTCGCGGTAGTTGCCAACGAGACCGCTGGCCAAAACCACAGCGATGTGTGTCGCGATTCGTCTCTTTCGACGATGGGCACGCTGATAGACGAGCCCTAGACTTCATGCACTATGGCGGATGCCAGTAGGAGCTACCGTGTTTCAAGGGAAAAGGTTGCGTGTTGAGCCGTTGGGTGACGCAGGCATTTTTGAACTGTGTTTCGATCGGCAAGGCGAACCCATCAACAAATTTGCCTGCCGGACAGTCGAGGAAATGCGGCTGGCGAATCGACATCTGCTGACCAGCTGAATCTGCGCGGGATCCCGGTAAACAGTGCAAAAGATGTTTCATCGTTGGCGCAGACATCAGCGAATTCGGTGCCAAATTTGCGCATCCGGCAGAGGCGGCGAAAAGACGATCGCGCACGGCGACTTTCGCCTTGGCATGAATCTGTGCGAATGCTGATTCGTTGATCTTCTGTAGGCCGGGCAGTGCAACGCGTCCTCCCGGGCTTTTGCGTCGACCGAGGTGATGACAGGGGATGTGGAAACTGTCCCGAAACTTGGGTGGCCAGCTGTGTGTCATCTGCCAGTGACAATCGTAAATTTGTGGTTGCGATGTTCACGTACTCCGCCGGCGCTCAAGCTGTATTGCTGCATTGCCGAGCGATCTCTGCGATGGAGTAGCCGATCCCAGACTGCGGGTTGTTCATGAAGACCGTGCAATATCGCAGTGAGGGAGCGGGTGGGCGCGTGTGAACCATCTGTAATCGTCCCGAATGGACATAATTGCTGACAATGGATTCAGGCAAACAGCTGATACCGATTCCGGCTTCAATCAGTCCCGCCATTGCTAAGACGCTGCTTCCGCCGAATACGCGCCTCGGTTCCACGCCGGCTTCACTAAATAACCTGCGGCACAACTGCGTAATGATCGATCTCTCGTCTTGTTCGATAACCGCCGCTGATGATAGTTGTTGCAGGGTGACAGGTGTGTCCTTCGGGAAAAGCCCGGGCGCGCAAAACCACGCGAACGGAACGGAATTTAGTTCAACGCGCGCTAACGTGCGTTGGGTGTCGGTCTCAGGTACAAACGCGATGTCTAGTGAGCCGTCAAGGACCTTCGTGCGTAGCTCAACAGACAGGTGCATTAGTTCGGGCTGCACGACGACGTTCGGATAAACTTCCTTCATCTTCCTAATGAACAGGGGAAACCATGTCGTTGCGACGAGCTCTGTAATTCCTATTTGAAGTATTCGCGCAACGCTACGTGTTGAAGACTGAAGTTCATCCAGGTGCGCGACTCCTTCCAGAAGGTCCTTACATAGTTCGAGGAGCTCTTGCCCTTTGAGGGAGAGCTTTGCTTTGCTACGCTGAGAATCGAAGAGGGGCTCGATGACCATGGATTCTAGCTCCTGCAAACGTTTTGTTGCCGCAGACTGTGTTATGTGCAGCTTGCTTGCGGCCCGGTCGACCGTGCCAAGGCGTGCAACCCAGAAGAAGGCTTCGAGCTGTTTGATCGTCAACATGTCCTATCCTCGAGTTTTAGCCGATAGCGCTTGCAGCTGATATGCGACCTCGAAATTGCAGCACGACTGCGCTAGCTTGATGATTCTTTGGTGAAATGCGGTCGCGGCATCCGCCCGCGTCAGTGCGACGTAGGAAATGTGCGGCAATCGAGGTGTGACCTTCAGTTCGCGAAGGACACCGTCACTTAAGAACGGGGTACATATTGCACTGGGCAGTAACGCGATTCCCAAGCCCGAAAGGGCCATCCCGGCAATCGCGACTAGGCTCGTCGTCCCGACCTTATTGCGATTGTTGGCACCTGCTTTTGCAAGCCACGGGTCGATGATTGAAGCTATGCCAGACGGGGCTTGCTGCATTAGCAGCGGATAATCAGACAAAGTACTAGCCTTCATGCCGATTGCGGGCGCATCGAACTCTGGGCTGCAGCACCAATGGTGAATCACCCTAGCCAGCGGTAAGGAGGGGAGACTAGAAGACTTGAACACGTCCGGAACGAACGCGAGGTCGACTTCTCCGGCTATCAGTCGCTCGTGCAGGATGAGACTGGAGTCAACCACCAAGTCGATTGTCACGGACGGGAACGCTGCGCGCATAGATTCCATGAATTTGGGAAGCCAAGTCAGTGCGCAAAGTTCGGTCACCCCGGCACGGATCTTTCGATGAATGACGTCGCTCCGTGCGACGGCGTCTATGATCGCGTCTCGTTGCCGAAGGATGGCCCGTGCTCGAGCAAGCACTTCTCCTCCCTCCAAAGTTAATCGCGCGGCGCGGCCGGAGCGGTCAAGAAGCGGCCAGCCGAAAAGCTCCTCGAACTCCTTCAGGTGCCGTGACACAGCCGATTGGGCAATCCCGATGCGCTCCGCGGCAGCCTCGAAAGTACCGGTCTCAACCAGCGCTACCAGCGCCTCCAATTGTCGGAACGTAGTCATAGGGAAATCCCGTGCATTTCATCTCAAAGATGAATGAAGACATATCGAAAAATATCACTTTCTCTAATTATATTGATTTGCAATGATTTCTCAACGGCGGCGGTTTCATCAAGGACTCGACGCTGCATCACAACATGGAGCTCAAATGACTGCAAAACTCAAGCTGCTTTGCGCGGTGTCGCTCACCTTCGTCGCGGGCGTCGCCGATGTCGCTCACGCCGATGAGCTTTCAGACATCAAAGCGCGCGGTACTCTCGTGTGCGGCGTGCTCAGTACCCTGCCGCCGTTCGGTTTCCAGGACCCGGATACTCGAGAGGTTGTTGGGTATGACATCGACTTCTGCAAGGGAGTAGCCAAGGAACTGGGCGTTAAGCCCGAACTGAAGGTGATGTCGCTGGACTCGCGCATCCCCGAATTGACCCAGGGGCGGGTCGACATTTTGGCAGCCGTGCTGGGCTATAACCCCCAACGCGCGCAACAGATCGACTTCTCCAAGGCGTACTTCGTCAGTCAGCAGGTGATGGCGGCGAAAGCCAGCAGCCCTTTCAAGCACCGAGATGACCTGGCAGGAAAGCGGATAAGCACAATCAAGGGCTCGAGCAACATTCCGGTCATTCAGCGGGTGCTGCCGACTGCGCAGCAGATCAGCTACGACGATGGTCCTTCGGCATTCATGGCGCTCGTGCAAAACAAGGTCGACGGGTTCGTACTCTCGGAAACCCTCATGCGCCGATTCATCGAGAAGCTCGGCCCGAATGCCAACCAGATCTCGGTCCTGACGCCCCCTGTCGGTCTGGAGTATTGGGGCCTGGGCGTAAAGAAAGGTGAGACCAAATTGCTCGAGGCCGTCAACACGGCGCTGGACAACATGGAGAAGAGCGGTCAGTCCCAGCAGATATTCCAGAAGTGGCTCGGCGACAAGTCGACGTTGAAGATGACGCGGGATTTCAAGACCGCACAGATTCCGTCGAACTGAGGCAAGCGCGGCGCACACCGGCGCCGGCCCGCAACCAGGAGTTCTTGATGTCTCTTCAACTCGACTTTAACTCAATCATCGCTGCGCCCTACGGCGCGGAGATGATTCACGGTGCGAAGGTCACGCTTTTAATGACCGCAGAAAGCTGGGTTCTTGCGGTTGGTCTCGGCACCGTGCTGGCGGTCGCTCGAGCCACCGGCAACGTAATCGCAGATCGCTTCGTTGCCGGATTTGTTGCCTACCATCGAAACGTTCCGATGCTGGTGCAGATCATCCTGTGGTACTTCGGCGTGCCGACGCTCCTGCCAGACAGTATGCAAAGTTGGGTGAATGCACATAACGGCGAGATGTTCTTCGCCGCCATTGCCATCGGACTCTGTATGTCAGCGTACTTCTCGGAAGACATCCGAAGTGGTCTGCGTTCTGTGCCGTGGGGCCAGCACGAAGCGGCGAGATCACTCGGGCTTAGCTACAGCCGATCGATGCGCTATGTGATTCTGCCGCAGGCGTTCCGTGTTGCGATGCCACCTTTCATCAATCACACAGTTCTTCTGTTCAAAAACACCAGCTTGGCCATGGTCATAGGCGCCGCAGAGATGACATATGCCGTTCGGGAGGTTGAGAACCAGACGTTTCGGACGTTTGAGTCCTATGCTGTCGCAACGGCGTTCTACCTCGCTGTTTCTCTTGGATTGATGGCACTCGGCGCGTTCGTCGCGCGGCGTAGCAGCGTTCCCACGAGGTGATCATGATTGACATCATAAGAGACAACTGGTTGGTATTTCTTATCGGCCAATATCCGAACGGCCCTTTGGGCGGCCTCGCTCTGACGCTAATCTTGTCTGTGCTTGGTTTGGGCCTGTCCTTCCCAATCAGCATCGGGCTGGCTCTGTGTAGGACCGGTTCAATCCGCTGGCTGGCGAACATCGCCACCGTGTTCGTCTACATCATCCGCGGCATCCCCTTGGTGATGCTGGTCTTTTGGACGTATTTCCTCGTGCCGGTCTTGGTTGGGCATACGGTCTCCGGGGTGACGACGCTGCTGTGCACGCTGGTGATCTATGAGGCTGCGTATCTCTCGGAGGTGATTCGGGCGGGACTTATGTCCCTGCCCAAGGGGCAGTTGGAGGCAGCGAGGGCTCTCGGGCTAGGCTATTGGCGTACGACCTGCTTTGTTTTACTTCCGCAAGCACTGTACAACATGGTTCCAAGCATCATCAGCCAGCTAGTCTCGACCATTAAAGAGACCTCGATCGGCTACGTCATCAGCGTTCAAGAGCTCACGTTCGCTGCAAATGCTGTCAATAACAATCTGCTGACTCGTCCCTTTGCGGTCTTCATGATCTTGGCGCTTACCTATTTTGTAGCTTGTTTCACCCTTACTCAGGTAGCTCATTATTTTGAACGAAGAGTAACTCGCCGCCGCACCCGTGTGAATGTTGCAATCAGGAGTCTGGAAAATGATACGGTTCTCGAAAGTCAATAAGTTCTACGGGGCGCACCACGTCCTCACTGATGTCACCGCGGAAGTGAAGAAAGGCGAGGTCGTCGTCGTGTGCGGCCCCTCGGGTTCCGGCAAGTCCACGCTCATTCGAACAATTAACCGTCTGGAAGAGATCCAATCGGGGACGATTGAGTTGAATGGCCAAGACGTCCATTCCCGGTCTGTGAACGTGAATGAATTCCGTACGGGCGTCGGGTTTGTGTTTCAGTCGTTCAATCTCTTTCCTCATCTTTCAGTCACCGACAACATCTGTCTAGCGCCGGTCAAGTTGGGCAGACGCAAGCGTGAAGACGCGAAGAGGCAAGCGATGGCCCTGCTTGAACGGGTGGGACTCTCGCATAAGGCTGACGCGTATCCACAGCAGCTCTCGGGTGGCCAGCAGCAACGTGTTGCGATTGCGCGAGCACTTGCAATGGAGCCCCCAGTGATGCTGTTCGATGAGCCCACGAGCGCACTGGACCCAGAGATGGTCGGCGAGGTGTTGAATGTGATGAAGTCCCTCGCAAGAGAGGGCATGACAATGGTTTGCGTCACTCACGAGATGAATTTCGCACGTGAGGTGTCGGACACGATCTGGTTTATGGACAACGGAGTTATTCTGGAGCGCGCGGCGCCCAGCAAATTTTTCAGTGCGCCCAATCATGCCCGAGCCAAGGCTTTCCTGTCCGATATTCGGTCCCACTAAGCTATGACGGAAAAAGCAAGCAAAAGAATGACTTCTCGTGACGTGACGGTTCTTGGAGCAGGTATCGTCGGGCTTTCGATCGCGCTTAGACTTCATCTCGATGGGTTCAAGGTGACAGTCGTGGAAAAGAGCGAGCCGATGCAGGGCGTGTCATTCGGTAACGCTGGTTACTTGTCCGAAGCCAATATATTTCCGCCAGCATCGCCCGACATGCTGCGACAGTTGCCGAAGTTTATGCTCTCAAAGGATGGGCCGCTCGTAATCAAGCCGGACTATGCGACAAAGATGCTTCCGTGGGCCGTCAAGGCGGTCTCGGCTCTCAAGCCCAACTCCTATCAGAACATTTTGAGCGGGCTTGCGAGCTTAACGTCCGTGGCTTATGCGAGTTTCTCTGAGCTTTTGGAGGCCGCTAACGCTGTGCACCTTCTGACCAGGGAGGGCGGTTTAGTCGCCTTTAGAACACTCGCTGGCTTGGAAGCTAAATCTCGTGCCTTGCCCACCTGGAACTCTTTTGGATTGGCGGCTGAACGTCTTTCGGCAGATTTGATCCGGGACATGGAGCCGGAATTGAGCAATGAGATAGTCGGCGGGATCTTTTTCAAGAATTCTGGACGGTGCAGCAATCCGAGAGCGTTAGGGGAACTGTATGCGAGACGGCTCATAGAAGACGGTGTGAGGTTCGTCAGAGACGAGGTCAGGGGCATCGAGGATGTCGGCAGTAATGTGCGCATTCATACCTGCACCGAAACGATTACCGCTGAGCGCGTAGTGCTGGCTATGGGATTTCAAACAGGCGCTCTCCTGGCGAAGTTCGACGTGAAAGTTCCGATGGTGTCGGAACGCGGGTACCACTTGATGCTGCCGCGTGCCGGTGTTCGGCTTCAGCGACCAGTCGTTTTCGGCGAACCTCATTTCGCTGCTACGCCGATGGACGAAGGTTTGCGTCTCGCTGGTACTGCGGAGTTCGCACGAGCCGACGCGCCGCCCAACATGGAAAGAGCCCACATGCTCGCGAGGTTGGCGAAGCGTTACCTGCCCAATTTAAGCGGCATCGACGCAACGCCTTGGATGGGTGTAAGGCCGTCATTGCCTGACGGTCTTCCGGCAATTGGGGTGATGCGCAGTTCTCCGAGAGTCGCCTATGCCTTCGGTCATGCGCACAATGGACTGACGTTGTCAGCAATCACGGCTCGATGCATGTCGGCGCTCTTGCAAGGGTTGGCGGCGCCAGTGGACCTCCAACCGTACCGACTCGAGCGTTTTTTGCAAACCGATCGTTCAACAGCTTAGTAACCCCATGTTCCCTTGTTGGAGGATGTATCTCCGAGGAAACACAAATGAAGGAGCGTCATGAGCAACAATCAACTGACCCGATATCCGAGTCCCCTGACGGCGCCGCTCTCCAAAGCGGTTCGCGCCGGCGATTTCCTGTTTCTGTCGGGACAGACGCCGAAGGACGACAATCTCCAGCCATTGCGAGGGGAAATTGAAGTGCAGACGCGTAACGTCCTGGACGCGATTTCAGCGACTCTTTCGGAGTTGGGTGCTGACCTGTCGCAGGTGGTCCGGGCAACTGTCTGGCTGTCTGACATCAAGCTGATGTCGCGATTTAATCCGGTCTACGAGGAATACTTTGCAAACGCGTTGCCAGTTCGCAGCACGGTCGAGGCTCAACTTTCCAATGCGGTTGATTTAGAAATCGAAGTGACAGTTTTTGCCCCGCAATAGAAAACTGCGTGGGTCACGACAGGCGGATGGAGGGTGTTCCTCCGAGTGCCAAGGCCTGATTTTTCTATCGAACGGGGCCTCCTTTAGAGGGATGTTTTGGGACAGTGTTGAACACGGCGACGCCAATAGATGCGGTACACCCGATTTAGCTGGGCTCTTGACAACGGGTCGGCGTAACCATCCGTCATGGCGGAGTGCGTCACAGAACAGGCAAGCGCCGATCCACCTCACGCCCCACCGCCTCGGACGGTCTTTGCTGTGAGCGAGCGACAATTTAGTATCCCGCAACCGTCGGCCTGTCTCCCAAGTCGACGTTTCAAAACCGAAGCAATCGGAGAATCATGAGGAATACTCAACTAACCCGCTTCTCAAGCCCTCTTACTGCGCCTCTGTCAAAGGCAGTTCGCGCTGGTGACTTCCTGTTTCTCTCTGGCCAGACGCCGAAAGATGAGAAACTCCAACCGCTTCGCGGCGACATTGAAGTCCAAACTCGCAACGTTCTCGAAACGATATCAGGGACCTTGGCGGAGCTTGGCTCGGACCTGACGCAGGTCGTGCGTGCGACCGAGTGGCTTTCGGACATTCAGTTGATGGGCCGGTTCAATTCGGTCTACGCCGAGTTCTTCAAGGGTGCCCTACCCGTCCGAAGCACCGTTGAGGCTAAGCTCTCGCAATCGGTGGACGTTGAGATTGAAGTGACTGTCTTCTCGCCAGCGAAGTAACCACGCTTCGCGCTCGGCCGCGGGCTTCTTCTTCCAAAGTCTTCGATCTCTTTTTGATTTCGGCTCTGCGCTTGCCCGGCGCGGGGTCACGTTTGCGCCTCGCCGCCTTAATCGGAACAAAAGCGATGTATCTGTATCAACAAAAATCGCTTTTTTAGTTTGATCTCGACCGCTATCGTATATCCCATGACGCTTATGCGTTGTGGCAACCTCTAACGGAGTTTCTCATGGGTTTTCTTGGCTCTCGTATCAATCCTGCGCCGAGCGTCGCGTCTGACAATGTAATTAACACCCTCAAGAACGTCGTAACGCCGCATCTGAGCGACAACATGGGTCGTTTGGTCGGAGCAGTGGGACTCACGCGCTTCAATAAGACGGGCAAGTTGGTCGGCACTGCGCTTACCGTCAAGACGCGACCCGGCGACAATCTCATCATCTACAAGGCGCTGATGATGATGCAGCCGGGCCACGTCCTGGTCGTCGACGGCGGAGGTGAACAGCACAATGCCTTGGTCGGCGAACTGATTAAGCTCCACGCTGAGCAACATGGCTGCGTTGGCTTCGTCATCGACGGAGCTATCCGCGACGTCGCCGCATTCGAATCCTACCCGTGCTATGCCCGTAGCGTCAGTCACCGCGGACCATATAAGGACGGTCCGGGTGAACTCAACGTTGCTGTCTCCATCGGCGGTCAAGTCGTCAACCCCGGGGACCTCGTGGTCGGTGACGAGGACGGTCTTGTTTTCTTCCCGCAAGAATGTGCGGAAGAGTTGCTGGCTCTTGCGGGAAAGCACGCTCAGAAGGAACAGGGTATTCAAGATGAAATCGCCACCGGTCGACGCGAGCAGCAATGGATTGACAAACTTCTGCAGGCAAAGGGACTCGCCTGAACGAGTGCATCGAGGATTAGCGTGAACAAACCAATCGAACTTTCCGTGCGTCTCAACCGCATTAAGCCGTCCGCAAGCGTGGCCGCAAAGGCATTGGTCGATCGGCTCCGCGCCGAGGGCCAGGACATCATCGATTTCACCATCGGGGAACCTGACCTGCCGACGCCGCCAAACGTCGTCGAAGCGGCCGTTACTGCAATGCGCGAGGGCCAAACGCGGTACACCGCGGCCAACGGCACCCCAGCGCTGCGCAAGACCATTGTCGAAAAGCTCGCGCGCGATAACGGTTTGCATTACAAGTCGGAAAACATCGTAGTGGGCAGCGGAGGCAAGAACATCATCTTCCTGGCGCTGTCGGTCACGCTCAATCCTGGAGACGAGGTCATCATTCCCGCGCCGTACTGGGTTTCCTATCCAGATATGGTTGTCGTGAATGATGGCGTACCTGTAATCGTGTCGAGCGCTGCGTCCTCCGGCTTCAAGCTTTCGCCGGAACAGTTGGAGGCAGCCATTACACCGAAAACGAAATGGCTCATTCTCAATACGCCGAACAATCCAACGGGCGCGGTCTACAGCCGTAGCGAACTAGTCGAGCTCGGCAAGGTGCTCGAGCGGCACCCCAATGTTTGGGTAATGTCGGACGAAATCTACGAGCATTTTGTCTACAACGGCGCGACACACGCTTCTCCGGTCGCTGTCATTCCGTCTCTTCAAGAGCGCGCGCTCATCGTGAACGGGGCATCGAAGGGGTACTCGATGACCGGCTGGCGCATTGGCTATGGTGCAGGTCCAGTCCGACTGGCGAACGCAATCACCACGCTCATCACGCAGACAACGACGTGTCCCAGCGCTATCAGTCAGGCGGGCGCGGTCGAGGCGTTCGGTGGGTCGCAAGACGCGCCGCTCCGTGCGGGGAAGGTGTTCGAGCAACGCGGCAAGCTGATGCGTGAACTGCTGAGCGGTATTCCCGGCTTTGACGTCGGAGAACTGACAGGCGCGTTCTATCTCTATCCGTCGGTCGCGGGCCTTATCGGAAAAACTACCCCCGCAGGCGAAGTCCTCTCGTCAGACCTTGATGTCGTGAGATATCTGATTGAGGAAGCAAAAGTGGCAACGCTGGATGGCAGCGCATATGGAGTGTCTCCGCATCTGCGCTTCTCGTTTGCGACCTCCGAAAAGTCTATTCGTGAGGGCTGTGACCGCATCTCGCGAGCTTGCGCGTCATTGCGTTAAGGTCAAGTGCGTCTAGAGTTTGGCTTCCCTCTGAGCGTTCGACAAACGCGAACAATCTCGATAGAACCGAAAACATTCAAGGAGAATCATGGACAGAAACGAAACCTCTTCCGTACGCGAGGACGCGTCGTCACATCGCGACTTTGACGTCGGGGGCGACTTCTTGAGCCCGATCAAGCATGCTGGGATGGACAAGAGCGACCCGTCCTACGATTGGGACTGGATGTGCGAATCGTTGCCGTTCGCGGCCGCGGAATGGTGATGCAGTCGGGACCTAAGTTAGCGTCGGCGCGAGCAGGTTGGCCTTGAAATCACAGACTTCTTTCGCGAGCCGAGCCACCTGGCTGCTCAACGAAAACTGATGTTCCGATCGGTAGAGTGCGACGTACTGCACGGGTGGCAATGCCGGTCGCGTCCTCAAAATCTGAAGCACTCCCGCGTCCACCAGATAGCCCAGGCAGTGAGCGGGCAGATAGCTGACGCCTAGCCCTGATACCGTTAGGCCGACCTGCGCAATCAGGTTGTTGGATACAAGGAAGCGCGTTGGGTTGACTGAGTTCTCGCTCAAAAATTGGGTGTACACCTGACCCGTTCCGGAGACATTCCCCTGAAAGATGAGGGGGAACTCGATGATGTCCTCCAGCGGGATGACCGAGCGCCCAGGGTGCAACGCCGGCGCACACATCCAAGCATTCTCGACTGCGCCCACCTTGGTTACCGTGAACCGCTCGGTAAAGACCGACTGTGGCACGATGACCAGGTCGATGGTGTCTGCCGTCAATCTCTCCCGAAGCTCCGCCGTCGACTCGACTTCTGCTTCGACCAGCACCTTGGGGTAGCTCTCACGAATCGCCGCTATGAGTCGCGGAAGCCACGTGAGCGCTGTCAGCTCAGTCACCCCAACACGAATCCGCCGCACCAGCACCTCTTTGGAGCTGACGCGGTCGATGATCGCATCTCGCCTCTCAAGCAGCTCTTTCGCATAGTCGAAGAGCTCGCTGCCCTTCTCGGTCAGCCTCGCGGTCCGATGGCGACGGTCGAAGACCTGAAAGTCGAAGCTCGTTTCCAGCTCCTGAATTCGCTTCGAGATAGCGGATTGACTGGCGTTCAGCTTGGACGCGGCCTGTTCGAACGAGCCGAGCTGAACTATCCAGTAGAGCGCTTCCATCTGCTTGAACGTGAGCATGTCCCAGTCGCTTTCCCGACGTAAAAAGCCATTCTATCGTTAGCAGCCCGACTTGCGGACCAGCCAGAAATGGAAAAGGCGTACGGCCAGTCGTACGCCTTTTCCTTGCCTGTAATACGGTTCAGTTGGCCGTGTTCGAGCTTAGAACAGGTGGCGGATGCCGAGCGCGGCGCCTACCTTTGAGTTACGCCCATAAAATGGCGTTTGGAATGCCGGGATGGCCGCCGTCGTGGTCCACACGCCCGACAGTCTCGTATAGTCCGCCTCTGCATAGACGACCGTTGCCTTACTTAACGAATACTCGACCATTGGCGAGAACGTCCAGCGATTGCCGCTTTCGTTGTTGTGACGCATCCGGTCATAGTACAGCGCCGCCGTCAGACGAAATGCGGGAGTGAACTTCTGGTTGACTGCCACGTATCCAGTGTCGTTGTTGTATCCCGCGACGTCGAGACGCGAGCCCACGTAGCCAAAATAGGCACGGGTAGTGCCGTTATCCCAGGTGCCAGTCAGTGACCAGACCTTCTGCTGACTGGCGGGGTTGGGAAGGTTGAAGTATGCAGTCGTGACGTCGTTCATCACTTGATACGTCGCACCGATGTCCCAGTAGCCGCTATTGAACCCAAGACCAATGGCTGGCGACGACGAAGTATGGATGCTTCCGGCAACGTTGCCGAACGTATACGCAGCGTCCACGTAGAACGGTCCGTATGTATTGCGGTACTTCACGGTGTTGTCGAGGCGGGCCCCCGTGTAGTTGCCACCAATGTAGCCGTCTATGGCGAGATTGGCCAATGCGAAAGGGTCGTGGGAAGAGACGATGTCATGGGTCACCGTGTATTGACGACCGAGCATGAGCGTGCCCCACACGTCTTTTTGCAAGCCGACGTAGGATTGACGACCGAACTCACGTCCACCTTGAAGGAAAGTACCGTTCGCGGGCGAGAAGCCATTTTCCAAGACGAAAATTACTTTCGCGCCACCACCGAGGTCTTCGACGCCCTTCAGGCCCCAGCGGCTGCCATAAATGACACCGTCAGACATCAGGTACTGACCGTCGCCTGCCGCGTTCGCATGGCTGTTGTAGCGAAGCGTGGTATCGATGATTCCGTAGAGCGTAACGCTGGACTGCGCGTAGCAGACGCTTCCCATGGAAAGCAGGCACGCTGCGGCAATGTATCGAGTTTTCATGTTCCGAGTTCCAGATACTATGGTTCTATGTAGTTGTACTAATCCACCGACTTGGAAATGTATATCGGAGCCGGCCGGGCAGCCAGCTCCTATCAACCTATCTCATTGATTGGAGAGCTTGCGAGGCAAAGCGAGTGCGAGCAGACCCGCGATAACCGCGATCGCTGCGATGAAAAGAACGCCGCCCTCCGTACTTCCCGTTGAGGTCTTGATGACACCAACGATGTAGGGGCTAAAGAATCCGCCAAGGCCACCCAAAGAGTTGATGAGGCCAATTGCCGCAGCCATACCCATTCCCGCCAGAAAGAGACTGGGTAGCGTCCAGAACATCGTTGCCGCAGCGTAGGCAGACGCTGTCGCGAACGTGAGCGCTACGATGCAGGCCGTCGGTGACGACTTGAGGGGTACGCTGAGTGCCAGGCCAACGGCGGCGCACAGGAACGGAAGCGCGGTGTGCCACCGACGCTCCAGCTTGCGGTCGGAACTGCGGCCGACCACATTCAGCGCGATGGCACCCGCGGCGTAGGGAATCGCGGTGACCAATCCCAGGTTAAGCGGATTCGAGATCCCCAGGTCTTTGATGATGGTCGGCAGCCAGAACGAGATGCCGTAAATCAGGAAAGACTGTCCCAAGCAAATTAGGACCAAATGCCAGACCCGCAGGTTCTTGATGGTCGCCATGAGCGAAGTATCGCCATTGACCGCAGCCATCTTGCGGTCGTTTTCTGCAGCCAGGTCAGCGGCAATCGCATCCTTTTCGGACGCGCTGAGCCAGCGTGCCTCACTTGGCTTGTTGTTGAGCAACCATGGCAGGGAGAGGCCGATAAGCACGGAGGGCGCGCCTTCGAGCAAGAACAGCCATTGCCAACCGGCAAGGCCTCCCGTGTGCTTCATGCTTTCAAGAATCAGGCCGCTTACCGGTCCACCAAGCACGCCGGAAATTGGGACAGCCGTGTAGAAGAGCGCTGTCATCCGTGCTCGGACGTTCGACGGAAACCAGAAGGTGAGATACAAAATGATACCGGGGTAGAAGCCCGCTTCTGCCACTCCGAGCAAGAAGCGCAGAACGTAGAACTGGGTGGGCGTCTGCACGAAAGCAAAGCCCATGGAGATAAATCCCCATAAAATCATAATTCGGCACAAGGTCTTCTTCGCGCCAATTTTTACCATCAGCATGTTGCTCGGCACCTCAAACAACAGATATCCGAGAAAGAAGATTCCAGCCCCGAATCCGTAGGCCGCTTCCGACAACTTCAAATCATCCAGCATCTGGAGTTTCGCCAATCCGACATTTACACGGTCAAGATAGGCAAAGAAGTAAGACGCAACGAGGATGGGCAGAACCCTCAATGCGACCTTTGTGTAAAGCGTGCGGGAATCACCCGCGGCGTTCGCCGTCGCAGCGGGTGAAATCGACGATACAGTATCCTTCGTATGCACTTGGGGTCTCCGTCCAATGGGTTGATTAGTTTGACGTGAGTGTCGATAAAGGAAGGTCTGTCACAAGCATGTGACCCGGCGCGTGCCCGATACCGAGCGGAAGGTTGGCGCTAATCATTGCCACTTGAGGAGTGACACCACATGCCCAGAAAACCGGATACTCGCCATCGCGGACCTCGGAGCGGCCGCCGTAATCAATTTCATCGACATCACGGATGCCGATGGCAGCGGGGTCACCAAAGTGAACCGGCGCTCCGTGAACGTTGGGATAGCCTGACGTAATCTCGATCGCTCGAATGGTGTCGGCCGCATTGAACGGGCGCATTGAGACGACCAGATTTCCTCCGAACGGTCCTACCTGCTTGTTCGGAATGTTCGTGTTGTACGCAGGAACCCCATACCCGAGCTCTAGGTGGCGAATGCGCAGCCCGGCAGTCTTAAGAATGTGCTCGAACGAGTACGAGCAGCCAATTGCGAAGGTCACGAAGTCATCGCGCCAGAGCTGGAGTAGCGTGCGTTCTTCACCAGCGAACTTCCCGTCGCGATAGATGAAAAAACCGGGCACATCGGTGCGAACGTCGATGTCCTTTCCGAGGGTCGGCAGATATGGGCTGCCAGCTTCGGACACCGCGAGAATGGGGCATGCCTGGGGGTTTGCGCCGCAGAATCCGGCGAAGTCATCGGCGACCTCCTTGGGCAAAATCGCTACGTTCGCCTGGATGTAGCCATCGCAGATACCTGCGGTGTTTCCGGTGAATTCGCCGCGACGCACGCTTTGGCGAAACTCGTAAGGGGTCATCGAACAGCTCCTGGTTGTCGCCGCGAAGGCATATGAAAATTGTTCCGCGCCAATAAGGCCAAAAACAGCGATATTTTTCGATAGTTTTTCATGAGAAAAAGTAAAGTCCCATCGTTTTTCGCTGTGACATTGTCTTGTCGCCGCGAAGCACCGACAGCGGGCGCTTTCCGCGTTTACAACACCTTTTTGCATGTTAACAGTTCAGTAAATATCGTTTGTCCTCAACTTAATGGGGAGCAACAATTGCTCAGCCCGAACAACGCACGGCCCACAGCGCCGGCTTGATACCCGCAGGTGGATGGACATGGACATAGAGAAGATTCAGCAACTCATTAACATTCTTTCCGAGTCTCAGCTCAATGAGCTGGAACTGTTCGAAGGGGATTGCCGCCTGTGGATTTCTAAATCCACTCGCGGTCAAAGGGCGGCTCCGGTCATCTCGGAGCCACAGGTCTTTCAACCGGAATCCGGCCCTGAACCGGCGAGCGTGCCCGTAAGCGCCGCCGCGCGGAAAGAGCCCGAGGACTTCAAGGTCACTTCACCGATGGTGGGTACGTTCTACCGAGCGCGTACACCACAGGACAAGCCATTCGTCGAGGTGGGAAGTGTGGTGAGCGTCGGCGACACTCTGGCCGTCGTGGAGGCAATGAAGATGCTTAATGAGATAACGGCGGAAAAATCGGGAACGATTAAGGCAGTTCTCTGCGAGAACGGTGTACTTGTGGACTACGGTGCTCCGTTGTTTGCAATTGAATGATTGTATCCACGCTCTTCGCAAATAACCGGTACGCACGATGTTCGAAAAGATTCTTATCGCTAACCGTGGGGAGATTGCGCTTCGCGTGCAGCGGGCATGCAAGGCTCTTGGTATCAAAACAGTCGTTGTCTTTTCCGAGGCGGACCGCGATGCGGTGTATGTGCGCGATGCGGACCAGGCAATCTGCATCGGACCCCCGCCGTCTGCGAAGAGCTACCTCAACGTCGACGCGATTCTTTCCGCGGCCCTCGCGACGGGCGCCCAGGCAATCCACCCTGGGTATGGCTTCCTGTCCGAAAACGCGAAATTCGCCGAGCGCGTGGAAGCGGAGGGACTTGTCTTCATCGGGCCTCGCTCGGAGACGATTCGACTGATGGGCGACAAGGTGTCTGCGAAGCAGGCGATGGTTCGTGCCGACGTCCCGTGCGTGCCTGGCTACACAAAGGCGCTTTCGGGTGACCCGGGTGAGATTCGTGAGATGACGCAGAGTATCGGCCTGCCGGTCATAATCAAAGCAGCGGGTGGCGGCGGAGGGCGCGGTATGCGGGTCGTGTATGACGAGGTAGATGTTGTGGCTGCCGTCGCAGCCACGAGCGAGGAAGCTCGTCTCGCCTTCGGGCAGCCCGACGTTTATATGGAAAAGTACCTGCGGGCGCCGCGACATGTCGAGATTCAGGTTATCGCAGACACCCACGGCAAGGCTGTCTGGCTTGGCGCGCGAGATTGTTCGATGCAGCGTCGGCATCAGAAGGTCATCGAAGAGGCTCCTGCACCCCTCATTGCGCCAGAGAAGCTTTCAGAGGTCGGACAGCGATGCGTCGACGCTTGCGAAGCCATGGGCTATGTCGGCGCCGGAACCTTCGAGTTTCTCTTCGAGAACGGAGAGTTCTATTTCATCGAAATGAACACGCGCGTGCAGGTCGAGCATCCGGTGACCGAAGCTGTGACCGGGTTCGACATTGTTGTTGAACAGATCAAAATCGCCGCCGGCGAAAAGCTTTCGATCTCGCAGGAGATGGTTGATTCCCGCGGCCATGCAATCGAATGCCGTGTCAATGCCGAGGACCCTAAGACGTTACTGCCGTCACCGGGCAAGATAACGTCCCTTCGAGTTCCTGGCGGTCCTGGTATCCGCTTCGATTCCCATGTCTACCCCGGGTACGTTGTGCCTCCCTTCTACGATTCTATGGTCGCAAAGGTCATCGCTTACGGGAAAACGCGGGAAGAAGCGATTCGCCGCATGAGAGTCGCGCTGTCCGAGCTAGAAATTGAGGGCATTCGAACGAACATCCCGCTACACATGGCCCTGCTGCACGACGCCGCATTCATCGAAGGTGGCGCCGACATCCACTACCTTGAAGAGAAGCTGAAGAGAGAGCGCGAAGCGGCATAAATTGCGTAGCGACGCGCCGGAGCGAACAGAAGGAGCAAATATGAAGGCAATCGACATCAACTGCGATATGGGCGAAGGATTTGGAGCCTACGCGATGGGCTCCGATACGGAGATGCTTAATATCGCGTCCACCGCAAATCTTGCCTGTGGGTATCACGGTGGCGACCCGATGATTATGTCGACCATCTGTAAAGCAGCATTGAGCCGTGGCGTAGCCGTTGGCGCGCATCCGGGCTACCCAGATCTCTGGGGCTTCGGCCGGCGAGAGATTCCTTTCTCGCGAGAAGAGCGAAAACAGCTGGTCGCATATCAAATCGGCGCGCTCGCCGCGGTGGCGAAACTTGCGGGGCACCGAATCACGCACGTGAAGGCTCATGGTGCCCTTGGTCACCTCGTTGCCGACAACGAGGAAGCAGCCGCCGATTTTGCGGAGGTCATTGCTGGCATTGACTCGAGTTTGAGGCTTTCCGTCATGGCAGGCAGCCTCTTGGAGAAGGCAGGAATTGCCGCTGGGCTCCAGGTCGCGCGGGAGATCTACGTCGACCGTGCGTACACAGAAGAAGGTCGCCTTCTTCCACGCAGTCAGCCTGGCGCTGTCATTCACGACGCAGAGGTCGCGATGGAGCGGGTGGCAAATATGGTTGCCGAAGGCTGCATCATCACGCAATCAGGCAAGCGGATTCCGGTCGAAATCGACACCGTTTGCGTTCATGGCGACTCGCCGGGGGCCGTCCCGATGGCGAAGGCGGTCCGCAAGCGCTTGGTTCGCGATGGCTGGACGATTCAACCTTATGCCGGGCGCTGACTCGCGCCCCTACAGCTTCACGGAAGGCGCAGATGCATACCGAGAAACCATTCTTAACCCTGATGGGAGAGGCCGCGGTTATGCTGGACGGAGGCCTTGAGCAGACCGCCGACAGCCAGTCACACGTTTGGGGTGTGGCCGCCGAGGTTGAAAGCTGGCCCGAAGTCAGGGAAGTCTCCATTGGCATCAACAATCTGATGGTCCTCTTCGACCCTCTGTCCGTCGACTTTGAAAAGCTGAAGGAGCGCCTGCTCTGTGCGTGGCGCGAGACCCCACCGTTAGTCCGCGCCGGGCGCACTGTCGAAATCGCAGTGAAATACGGCGGCGACAACGGTATCGACCTTCGGTCGGTCGCCAAGGAGACCGGGTTGAGTGCTCGCGACGTTGTCGATTTGCATAGTGGCAGCGAATATGTTGTACAGGCGCTAGGCGCCCATCCAGGTTACCCGTATCTATTCGGCCTTGATTCTCGGCTTTCGGTGCCCCGACGCGCCAGTCCTCGCGCTTGCGTGCCGGTTGGTTCGGTCGTGATTGCAGGCAAGCAGGCCGGAATTATCACCTGTGCTTCGGCATCCGGTTGGCACATTCTCGGCAAAGCGTCGCTTCCCTTTTTTGACCCGAACCGTGAATCGCCCGCGCTGCTCGCGCCAGGTGACCGCGTCACCTTTGTCGTGGAGACCGTCGAGCTGTGATTGAAATCCTGAATGCGGCCCCCTTGGCTACAGTTCAAGACTTGGGGCGACATGGCTACCGCAGTATCGGTGTGGGCACCTCCGGCGCGATGGACGACCTCGCGCTGCGTGTATGCAACATTCTCCTCGGAAACGAGGAATCTGCAGCGGCCATCGAGATCACGCTCGCACCGTTCAAGGTAGTCTTCCGTGAGGATGTGACCTTCGCTCTCACGGGCGCTTGCTGCGAAGCCATGTTAGACAATGTCGCAGTGCCGCCATGGTGGGCAATGCAAGCGAAGGCCGGGCAAACGCTGAATGTCTCACGCATGCTGCGGGGCGTTCGCGGCTACCTAAGCGTGTACGGCGGCATAGAGGCGCCACGCGTGATGGGTTCTGCAAGCACGGATCTTAAGGGAGCATTTGGCGGGTCTCACGACGGCCGCTTTCTCAGACGTGGCGACACCCTTGACGGGAACGGGGCCGTACATAGGGCTGGCGCGCTCCCGGCCGGAGGCTTCGGGGTGGAAAGTGCCTTTGAAGCACTTATGTCGATAGAGGAAATGCAATCTGGTGTAACTAAGGTTCGCGTCGTACCGGCAGCGGAATGTGTGCGCTTGAGCGATATCAGCGAGAAGGTGTTCTGGAATGAGCCGTGGACCGTAACGCCTGACAGTAATCGACTTGGGTACCGTCTAGCAGGAGAGAAGCTTCAACTCAAGGAAACGGTCGAGCTTCTTTCTCACGGAATCCTGCCTGGGGTGGTGCAGCTTCCACAGGGCGGTCAGCCCATCATTCAGATGCGTGACGCTAATACGACAGGCGGCTATCCGAAAGTAGGTGTTGTCGCTCGCGCCGACCTGTGGAAGCTTGCCCAATGTCCAATTGGCTCGCAAATCCGATTCCGAAAAGTTACCCGCGAGCAAGCGGTGGAGGGACTCGTTGACGTCGAATCCTACATCGCACGTTGTAAGAAAGCTGTCCGGTTCCAACGCGCCCGATGGGAGGGAATGTGAATAGCAATCCGAACGCCAAAACGGCGAAGATCAGAGACAGAGGTCCTGCAGATGTCGTGGCATGGACACGCGCGTTACGCGACAGCGTCGAGAAAAGCGCCATCAACCAACTGGAGCTGAGCACGCCCGGCTTTCGCGTCTCGCTTTTTCGGCGCGATCAAGCGCGGCCAGGCGTTCCCATGCTCGCAGGGGCAAATTCGCAAGTTCAGCCCCTGAGTACGCAAGCCAGCAAGCAGCTCAAATCTCCCGCGATTGGACACTTCTATGCTCAGCACCCGGCAATAAGTGGAAAGGTGCGTAGAAGCTTGCCGTGCGATGTGACACTCGGGACAATTATCGGGTTCATCAAAATTGCCAATGGATACTCGCCGGTTGTAGCGTCGAAAGACATGCGCCTGGATGAGGTTATTCCGGCCGACGGCGACATCGTCGACTGCGCGACAGTTCTTTTCAACTTCTCGGAACCGGCGCAGCGCGCGGACTAAGAGACCCTCGCCGAAACGGCGTCGAATAGGAGCATCTTGAATGAATTGTCGCGGAGAATTTTTCTCAGAAGCCGTGATGGGCGATGTGAAGGGCAAGTTCCATCTGGTCGATGTGGACGCGAGCGGACGTGAACGCTTGTTCTTCGACAATGCCGGCGGCTCTTTCCGGCTGAAGGACGCCGTTGCCGCATTCGCTGCAATGGATACTATTCCGGACAATCCCGAGAGAATCCATGCAAGCGCGCTGCATCTGCAGGACGTCATCGCAACAGGTGAAAGCGACGTCCGCACGATACTGAATGCAAGTGGAGGAAGCATCTTTACTGCGCTCACGGCTTCCGAGGCTATGTTTGACATGGTTCGAGCCGTGATGGAAAACTCGGTTGGCGACAACGCGGTGACGACCATACTCGAGCACCCGTCATCTTTCGACTCAGTGAAGATGTACTGCGAGCGCACAGGTCGCGAGTTGCGAATCGCACGAAGCAACCCGGAGACCGGGGGCGTTGATGTCGACGAGATAGTCGGGCTTGTGGACAGCAAGACGGTCCTCCTCAGCGTTATGTACGCATCGAACATTTCGGGCGCAAAGTTCGACCTGTCCACAATCGTTAACCGAGCGAGAGCCAAAAACCCGCATCTCTATATTGTCGTGGACGCTGTGCAACACGCTCCGCACGGAGTAATTGACCTCAAGGAGACGCCAGTCGACGGCATCAATTTCGCTCCATACAAATTCTTCGGATGTCGTGGGTCAGGTATCGCATGGCTTTCGCCTCGAGTCGCGGCGTTAACCCATCATCGGTTGCTCGCAAAGCCGCAGGAATCCTGGCAGTTGGGCACACCTACTCCAGGGCAATTCGCGGTGGTTTCAAAGATCGTCGACTATGTCGCATGGCTCGGCTCACAGTACAGCGGTAAGCAAGACCGTCGAGAGCTCTTCCTTGAAGGGATGCACCGGATTGAGTTGCACGAACGCGCTCTGCTTGTCGCGTTGCTTGATGGTCACGGCACGCATCGAGGTTTGAGGGCAATGCCCGGTGTCGATGTGTTCTGGGACCATGACGACTTCGAGCGGCGCGACCTAATCGTCGGGGTCGGCTTTGCGAGGCTTGAAGCGGCTCAAGCCGTTCGCGAATACGAAAAGCGAGGTGTGGTGGTCTATGAACGAGTCGCAACGAGCGTGTACTCGGGACGCATGCTGAAGTCATTCGGGATAGAGGGAGCAGTACGACTCTCACCGCTTCACTGCCATGCACCCGGCGATATTGAGCGGTTCCTTGGGATAACTGAAGAACTCGCAGCACTCTAAAGGTCGTCGGGGGCAGGTCGGTCGCCGGCGCGACTGAGTTTTTCCTCGGTCACCGGGCCGCTCTGGAGATGTGTTTTGCAAAATTTGATTAACGGTTTCATTAAGTTCCAGACTGAAGTGTTTCCCGAGCGAACCGAACTCTTCAAACAGTTGGCGCGGTCCCAAAGTCCTGAAGTGCTCATCATCACGTGCTCAGATAGCCGCGTCGTACCAGAGCTCTTCACACAGCGTGAACCCGGTGAGGCCTTTGTGATTCGCAACGCGGGGAACATTGTGCCGTCATACGGCCCTGAGCCCGGCGGCGTCTCTGCATCGGTCGAATATGCAGTCGCCGTGCTGGGTGTGAAGGAGATTGTAATTTGTGGACATTCTGACTGCGGAGCGATGAAGGCCATCTCAACCTGCATGTGCCTGAATCATTTGCCAGCAGTCGCGAACTGGCTCAGGCATGCCGATGCCGCGCGAGTCGTGAACGCGTCGCGCAAGCACGCATCGCCCGCGGAAAAGCTCGATGCATTGGTGCGAGACAACATCATCGCTCAACTCGCCAACCTACGAACACACCCATCCATCGCACTGGCTCTCGAACAAAAGAAAATCAATCTGCACGGGTGGGTTTACGACATTGCGCACGGCGCGATTGACGCACTGGAAGGTGGCTCCGATAAATTCGTCTTGCTGTCGAACCATCCTCGCGCATGCGCTCAGCGTACGCACTAAACGCAGCCTCAGGCACCGTGAGGCGTTTCATATCAAGCATTTGTGAGCTGCATGCCGGAGTTCAACAAGCGCTCGTTCTTGCGCTTCCTCAGCTTCATGCCATATACGATCCACACGGATCTTCGAGCCCAGTGGCGCTCGCGAACGACATCCATGCACAGCTCCCTCAGCGTTAGCGCGCTATTTGCTCGGCCCGCGCGCCGGGCTTTTTTTTTGAGACCTTCCGATAGCAAGTCCGACTACTGGAAAACCATGGCTTTGCATCGCAGGAACGACTGACGAAACATCGCAAAAATTCCCTATCTTAGGGTATTTGCTCTATGCACAATCTCTTCGTGGTCAAGCTTCGAAAACCATCACGTCGTGAACAAGGAGGGAATGTTATGAAAGCTCGTCTGAGGATCGCAGCATTATTGGGACTGCTTATAACCATCGCTGCGCCGGCCCAGGAAACGGTCGTAGCGAGCAACGTGCTGGGTCCGGAGGGGCCATTGGTTGTTGATGGAAAACTCTACTTTGTCGGGTGGGAGAGCAATCAATTGGTGCGGATGGATGACGGGAAACAGACGGTCATCAACAGTGATTCCAAGTGTAGCCAAAATGGTTTGGCGCTTACTAAAAGGAAGACGTTCCTTCTTGCGTGCGACGCCGAGCCTGGCGCCATCATCGAAACCGATTTGAACGGCAAAGAGTTGCGCCGGTGGGAAACTGTTGCTGAAGGTCAGCCAATGGCCGGTGGTGTAAATGACATCGTCGTCACCTCGAATGACGGCGCATATGCGACGCTCACAGGTCCGGGCGGAGACCAGCCGCCTGTTGTGGGCAAGGTGCTTTACTTGAGGCCGGGCGCAAAGCAATGGCAGGTCGTCGCTGACCACCTGAACCATGCGAACGGCATCGCGGTCTCTCCGGACCAGAAGACACTCTATGTGGCAGAGACCTTCGGGAACACGATCAAAATGTTCAAGATTAACAGCGATGGCTCGTTGCACGACCGGGCGAACTTCGCGTTTCTGAATCTTCTCGTGGATGATCCCGTCAAATCGATGGCGCTCGGCCCCGACAGCATGAAAGTTGATCATGCCGGCAATCTGTACGTCGCCCAGTGGAAAGGTGGGAAGGTGTTGAAGATCTCGCCCAAAGGACAACTTCTGCACGTCTTCAAGATAGCCGAGGGGGATGGAACCACCAATGTAGCCTTTGACGAGGGCGAGAAGAACCTCTACGTGACAGTCGTCAAAGACACTACGGACAAAAAGTACGCTGGGTCGGTTGTCCGATTGCCGAATGAATAGGTTTTCGTACAGGCCGCTCCCATATATTCTGTGTTGGTGCTGCAGCGAACTAAAGCGCTCTACGTCCGGCGTAGCGAACCTTTGAGGCGGCGCCTTGCATCGACAGCAGGGACATGGCTGGGTGCGGCAAGATGCTGCAACCAGCCATGGGGGACGATGCGGACGAATCAAGTATTTCAACCTGCCTTGGAAGCGAGCCCCGTGGTACGAGCAAGGTGTCGACGTCGACAACACGACCGAACGACAACTCACGCTTGTCGGACGGTTTGGTACAGAGCGGAGCGGAACCAGACTCGGGCGTCCAATGTTCGGCTCCAGGTTGCGGTTTCGCAGCGCTGGAGCTAGCTGGCGCAGCAGATGCCGGTTGGAGCCGTAGTAGGGATCGTCTTTCTGTCCTTGCGCCGTGATTAGTTTATCTGCTCACCTCAAGTGGAACACGTGCTCGCGTCCGCGAACGCAGTCGGTGGCCGCCGGCCTAGAAGGGGTAGATTAGTCGTAGACGGGGAATTGCTTCGTCAGGATGCCAACGTGTTCGCGAACACGAGCGATGTTCGCGTCGCTATCAGGATTGTCGAGCACATCGGCGACGAGATTTGCGACTTGCCGGGATTCGTATTCAGCTAAGCCGCGGGTCGTGATAGCGGGCGATCCCAAGCGGATTCCGGAAGTGACAAAGGGAGTTTGCGGATCGTTGGGTATCGCGTTCTTATTGACGGTGATGTTCGCATCGCCCAGTCGCTTCTCGGCATCCTTTCCCGTAATATTTTTCGCGCGCAAGTCTACAAGCATCAGATGACTTTCGGTGCGGCCGGAAACGATTCGAAGTCCGCGAGCGATCAAGGCGTCAGACATCGCGCGTGCATTTTTAATCACTTGTCGTTGATACAATCCGAATTCTGGCGACAGCGCTTCCATGAAAGCGACTGCTTTCCCCGCAATAACGTGCATCAACGGTCCACCTTGAATGCCAGGAAAAATAGCAGAATTGATTGCCTTTTCATGCTCCGCCTTCATCAGAATAAGGCCGCCACGAGGACCACGAAGGCTTTTGTGCGTCGTGGATGTGACAAAGTCTGCATGCGGCACTGGACTAGGATACTCGCCTGCCGCCACCAGCCCAGCGTAATGGGCCATGTCAACCATGAAAAGTGCGCCGACTGCTTTAGCAACACTCGCAATCCGTTCAAAATCGATACGCAGGGAGAATGCGGACGCGCCGGCGATGATAAGTCGCGGTCTTGTTTCTCGAGCAAGTCGCTCCAAAGCTTCGTAGTCGATGTCCTCGTTGGCGTCGAGGCCGTAGCTCACGACATTGAACCATTTCCCACTGATGTTCAACGGCATGCCGTGGGTCAAGTGGCCGCCTTCAGCCAAACTCATACCCATGATCGTATCGCCAGGCTTCAGTGCAGCAAAGAAGACGCCCTGATTTGCTTGACAGCCGGAGTGCGGTTGGACGTTGGCGGATTCTGCGCCAAACAGTCGCTTCGCTCGGTCGATGGCGAGCTGCTCGACGACGTCGACAAATTCGCAACCGCCGTAGTACCGCTTTCCGGGATAGCCTTCCGCATACTTATTAGTTAGCTGCGAACCTTGAGCCTCTAGTACGGCGGGCGAGGTATAGTTTTCAGATGCGATCAGTTCGATATGGTCTTCTTGACGACCGTTCTCGCTTTGGATGGCGGCGTATAAGTCAGGATCAATCTGCTCAATGGTATGGATGCTTCGTCTGAACATGGCTTTCGCTCGTCAGGAGATGATGTTGGCAATTGTAGGTTCGGTCGCCACGTCTCAAAATTGCTGATCTATGACCAACGTGCGATCCGTCGCGTGCTTGAGGTCGATCGGATGGTGAATCGGGGTGTACTATCTCAGCGTCAGGAAATTGGATCTCCTGAGTAATCCTTCTGAGTCGTTAGGCGAGGTGCAGCGGATGCGTCGCGTACAGCACCTCTACGGTCGATGAACAACGGCTTGCTAAACGCTGGGCTTGGCTGCAACCCCGTCGATTTCAACCAGCACTCCGTTCAACTGGCAGGAAATCATGGTGCGAGGTGGACGAATTTCCCCCATCACTTCGGCATACACCGAATTGAACCGAGAGAAGTCAGACGGGTCGGCCAGATAGGCTCTGATCTGAACCAAGTCCTTCAGATCACACCCGGCGCTCTGCAAAACCTTTTGCACGTTTCGGATCGTGGCGACCGTTTGCTCTTCGAGTGTTTCGCCGAGGATTTTTCGGTCGTCATCCCGCGGCACTTGGCCGGCGAAGAACATGAGGTCGCCGACGACACGCCACTTGTTGTAATGCCCGCCAGCCGGAAGGGCGTCAGAAGTGTCCATGGTTTTCCTTAGCGTTCGCAACCGAGCTGGTCGCGATATTCCCAGGTGCCGTCCTTTGTCAGGACAAGCGCGCGACGGTAGAGATACGCTGTTGTGCAGGCGTGGCGCGGAACGAGGGCTACTCGATCGCCGGGAGTCAGATTCGGCGCAGCAGCGATCGTATGTTCTTCCTTCATCCCTACGATACGTTCAACCCCGAAGAATCGCTTATCCATGGGAATGTCGGGGGCGATCGCTTTCGAGCCGGCGTCCAGCGTGAGGGTCTCGCCGTGAGCTGAAAGCACGGACGAAACCACAAATGCGCCGACTCTCCAACCGTAGTGTGCAAGGTCGACCTGATGCTGGGAGCTCGAATAAATCCAGCTGCCCGGCGAGACGCGCGCGTTTGAGTGTTTCGCCCAGAACGGGAAGGTCCAGCTACCGCCACCGACTACATCGGTGCTGAGCCCTTCCTTCTCGGCTTGAGCCAACATACAGTTCAGTTGCTCGAGGATCGTCAAAAACCGTGCTTCACGAGCGGCGGCTTGCGCATCCTGAATATGTCCGTCATAGACATGCCAGCCGTTGAATTTCGCGCATTGCTGAACCTTCCTTGCGAGAGCGAGTGCGGGTTCCCCGATCTCGACGCCAGTCCGTCCCATCCCAGGGTCGATGTCTACACGCAGGCTCACATTGGGATGCTTGCCGTAGGCGAGGGCCTTGATCCACAAGTCCAGGCCGAGCTCAGTATCGACCAGGCCAGTCACCAACGCCTCGGGGTATGCATCGGCAGCTTTGATGACACGAGTAATTGCCGCAGAGCTGGTGGTCGGGTAAGACCAGATAACCTCTTTGGCGCCGCCTTCAAGCACCATTTCGACCTCCCGTGGCGTGGCAGTCTTGAACGCTGTTACCCCATTCGCTACGAGGAACTTCGCGATCCAAGGCGAGCGATGAGTTTTCACGTGAGGCACCATGCGATGGACGCCGCCCGCTAACTCAGCAGTCACGCGGAGATTGTGCTCGACTGCATCTTCGACAACGACGAAGCAGGGAGTTTCTATGTCGGATCCCGGCATCGGAAGCGTCGGGTCCAGGAGATCGTTATGCGGTACGTTCATGCGTGCCTCTTACGAGATGTTTTGTGTCTGTCAAACATCGATCGACGTTCGGTCAACTGTGAGCAATGGCCCTCAGCCGAAGCGGAACTCAGCGCGTTCGATGTCTCTGGGCCTCGCGCGAGGCCTATAGTCCAAGTCGTGGCGGATAGGTCGCACAGCGCTCTGTCCGGTGAGCCAACAGAGCGTCTTGCGCCGACACAAGACAAATTCTGCGCCCCGTCCGAGATAACGAAAAGTGAAATATTCCGATGCCGCCTCATTCATTTTTGATATGAAAAAACGGGGTGAGTATCGGTGAGCCCTTGAGCCAAAAGGGTGAGGGCGCTTTTTCTCTATCTAGTTCCAGATACGGAACCGCGTGTTATCGAGCTACGACGGGTTTGAAGCCGACTGCCTACTTGCCCACTGATCAACGATGAACGTATCCTTCGACCACCGCAACGTCGCGCCTTGACGCACCCCGCATACCCATCTGTTCTTCTGGAGTTATCCTCATGATCGTTTTCGTTACCGGCGCTTCAGCCGGATTTGGTGCTGCAATCGCTCGCAGATTCGTAAAGGGTGGCCATCAGGTGATCGCCGCAGCTCGACGTAAAGATCGCTTGGATGGTCTGGCGCAGGAACTCGGGGACGCGCTCTTGGCTGTCGAGCTCGACGTGCGAGATCCAGAGGCGGTCAGATCGGCAGTAACGACTTTGCCGAGAGACTTTCTGGAGGTTGATGTCTTGGTGAACAACGCCGGTCTTGCGCTGGGGCTGGAACCCGCGCAGCGAGCAAGTCTTGAAGATTGGAAGAACATGATCGATACGAACTGTACGGGGCTCGTGAACGTGACGCATGCGGTCGTGTCCGGAATGGTGGAGCGCGACCGAGGACACGTCTTGAATATGGGTTCGGTAGCGGGCACGTACCCTTACATCGGTGGAAATGTATATGGGGCGAGCAAGGCTTTCGTACGGCAATTTAGCCTTAATCTGCGATCCGACCTGGCGGGCACCGCTCTACGCGTAACCGACATCGAACCTGGGCTTGTTGGCGGGACAGAATTCTCGAAGGTGAGGTTTCGAGGCGACGATGCTAAGGCATCCACCGTCTACGAAGACGTGCAGCCGCTGACGGCTGAGGATATTGCCGACACAGCGTATTGGATTGCGACGAGACCGGCGCACGTGAATATCAACGCTATCGAGTTGATGCCGGTAGCGCAGACGTTTGCACCGCTCCAAGTTCACCGCAGTTGACCCTACGTTTTTTCCGATGCGGACGGCCCGGAGAATCCGTGTGTCAGTGAGCAAGAAGATCGGGCCAATGATTGCTGCGTTCGGTTTTTGGAACTTGCGGTCCTGCGCTTTTGCCTGCATACCAAGGCTCCGATCGTCGTCCGGGGAGTGGGCTGCGCAGAAAAACGACTGCCTTGTTGTCCGTGTGACCGCGTGAACCTGATTCTCACCGACGACTCCGTAGAAGATGCGTCGAGGACGTGTCGAATTAGCGAAGATTCCGAAGTGCGGACACTTCCTGATGTGGGTAATCCGGTGGTGATGTCGAATGCCAGCACGGACTTCATCGAGAGAGCGGGATCAATGCTAAAGGTAACAACAGCATACCTTTTGGGACCCGTATTTTGTGGCGTGCGGGCTGAACGACAGACCTTCAGCTCTCGGGTCTGTTCGCACCGGAGGGAGGTGCATCATCGAATTCCCAAAACCACAACGGACATGCCCAACAACGCTGCGGCCAGCGCGCTCTTTGAGCATGACCGACCGATGTGATGGCAGTGCATTTTTCCGTCCGACGGTCGACCTAATGCAGCGAAACCTGGAGTCGCAAAAGAGCGACCAAAAAAGGGCGCGAAGAACTTATTTCTCGAAAATATTACGTTCCTTTCGGTTAACTCGTCACGTGTCCAGAGCGGATCAAGCGTGCCAAGATGCTGCTTATCCGGCGATCGGGCCCCGCCGTTGCACCATCCGAGCATTATTTACGCGGCTTGGTCCAGCACGTCAAATGAAAGCGGTCTGGAAGCAAAAACGCTGGTTGAACGCTGTGATTCGGGTTCGCGTACTCGGGACAATCCTTAATTTTTACCCGTTGACATATGACGTCTCACCTAATACCTTGATGTCTCCGACAGGTTGGCTGTAATGGCCCGCTTGGTCCGAAGTTATCCGGCGTGCGAAAAAACGCAGCGGCGCCCGAAATCAACTCAACTTACGAAGGCCGAGGTCTCACCATGAAACGTGCATTCGCTTGTAGTCGTCTGGCCAGCTACTTGGTCCTCGCCACCGGACTTGCCTTCAATGCAGCCGCTCATGCCGCTGACGTGACGATCGGTTTCGCCGCGCCTTTGACCGGCGGCTCGGCTCACTATGGTGTCGATTTGAAGCGAGGCGTCGAGTTGGCTCTGGACGACGCGAATGCGAAGAATCTTCAGATTGGTGGCAAGCCGGTCCACTTTGTTCTTGATGCGGAAGATGACCAAGGCGACCCGCGCATGGGCTCGCAAGTTGCGCAGAAGATGGTTGATGCCAATGTCGCGGGCGTGGTTGGTCACTTCAACTCGGGTACGAGCATCCCAGCCTCGCGGATTTACAACATGGCTGGCATTCCAATGGTTTCGCCGACGGCGACCAATCCCACACTAACCGCGCAAGGCTTCAACAATGTCTTCCGAGTTGTGAACTCGGATGCCCAAATGGGCAAGCTCGCGGGCCAGTCGGCGGTGCAATCGCTTAGGGGCAAGAGCATTGCTGTCATCGACGACCGTACTGCTTTCGGACAAGGCATGGCTGACGAGTTCTCCAAGGGCGTAGAAGCAGCCGGCGGAAAGGTTGTCGACCGCGAGTACACCACCGACAAGGCCGTCGACTTCAAGGCACAGCTGACCAAAATCAAGTCGTTCAATCCTGATGTGGTGTTCTGGGGCGGCCTGGACCAACAAGCTGGATTGCTTGCGAAGCAGATGCGACAGCTCGGCATTCGAGCCGTTATGCTGGGTGGCGGCAGCTTCGAGAACGAAACATTCCTGAAGGTGGCGGGTCCCAGCGCGGAAGGCGCGACGTCGTGGGACTACGGCATCCCTTTGTCGAAAACGAAGACGGGCCGGGAGTTCGACGAGAAGATGAAGAAGAAGTACAACGAGGGCGTGGTCGCCTACGCGCCTGCAGCGTATGACGCAACGTGGGTGCTCATCAACGCGATGATTAAGGCAAATTCTACGGACCCGAAGGTCTATGGGCCGTTCGTCAAGTCGGTGTCGTTTGAAGGCATCTCTGGAAGCATCGCGTTCTTGCCCAACGGCGACATGAAAGACCCGACTGCCACCTTCTATAAGGTCGTTGACGGTAAGTGGGTTCCCCAAGCGGTGGCTGTGGGCGACAAGGTGGACCCCATCACCAAATAAATCTCTCTCAGCATGGCAACGTGGATGCGTCTCGAATCGTGCGGACGCATCCATGCTTGCCGAGTGCTTACGTTCTTCGCATACATGCTCGCTCGGATGTCATTCTTCGCGCGCTCCCATCAAGTGCAATCCTGCACGCAGTACGCTCAAATTGCTTCCATGGAAACTCCCACAAGCGTCGGCGGCATCGTCCCCAATCACTCTCGCTCGGTCGACGAGGCCGTGCATGCTCCGAGCATCTCGAGTACCCGACGAATCGTTGGAAAAGATGAACTTCGCCGGGTCGTATTGGCATCCGTCGTAGGAAGCTTCGTAGAGTGGTTCGAATTCTCGGTTTATGGGTATCTAGCGACCGTCATGGGGCGAGTCTTCTTCCCCACGAGTGAGCCTGGCACGCAACTCATCGCGTCCCTGGCCGCGTTTGCTATTGCATTCTTCGCGCGGCCGTTCGGCGGGGTGATATTTGGGCCCATCGGCGACAAGTACGGGCGAAAGAGCGTTCTCACCGCAACCATCATCCTGATGGCGTTCGCCACGTTTTGCATAGGGCTTGTTCCCGACTACCGAACGATTGGGATAGCGTCACCAATCCTGTTGCTGCTCTTGAGGCTGCTTCAAGGGGCATCCGCCGGAGGCGAGGCGAGCGGGGCAGCTATCTTTGTGGCTGAGTATTGCGCCGACAAGAACCGCACGCTCATGACGAGCTGGATTGAAGTCGGATGCATGAGTGGCTTCTGCTTCGGAGCCTTGGTGGCTGCGATACTCGCATACGTGTTCAGTTCCGATCAGATTGACGCATGGGCGTGGCGCCTGCCGTTCCTGCTCGCGTTGCCATTGGGTGCCATTGGGCTCTACATTCGATATCGTCTTGACGAAACTCCTGCTTTCAAGGCGGCACATGGAAAAGGCGGCTTTCGCGAGCTTTTCTCGACGCATTCAACGGCGCTTCTGCAATCGAGCGGCATCATCATCGTGACGAACGTCACGTTGTTCATCGTGGTGACGTACATCCCGACCTACTTGGTCAGCACGTTAAAGCTTACGGCGTCGACAGGGTTCACGATTGCACTGATTTCGCAAGGCTTTCTCATTGTCACCATTCCGGTTCTGGGCTGGGTCGCAGACCGAATTGGGCGCAAGGCGATGATGTTGCTGGGCAGCGTCGGCCTCATGGTGCTCGCGGTTCCTTGCTTCAACATGCTGACCGTCGAGAACGAAGTCACGCGTTTGCTCGCATTGCTTGGCTTGAATCTTTGCCTTGCCGCGCTGCTGTCGTGCATCTACTCGAAGATTCCCTCACTGTTTGATACAGGGGTGCGTTTCACCGGAATGGCGATTAGCTACAACGTGTCCGTGGCTCTATTCGCGGGAACGGCCCCAATGATTAACTCCTGGCTGATTCAAGCAACGGGAAGCCGCCTGATACCGGCCTACTACCTAATTGCAGCAGCGGCCGTTGGCGTCATGGCGTTGCTTTCGTGTACGGACAGGACAGGCAAGCCAATGCGAGGAGACCTGCCGAACCACTGAAAGAAAAAAAGCGCAGCCAAACTGGCTGCGCTTTTTGTTGGTACCAAGGAATTTTGCGCTCAGGAGTCGAGGTCGGTCAGACCGCTTCTCGGGAACTGGTGAGGTTGTGGTAGCGGTCCAGACTCTCGTTTAGATGCTTTCTCATTGCTCGGCGAGCCCCGGTCACATCCTGGCGCTCGATGGCGTCGATAATGTCACCGTGTTCTCGCTGAATACGTCGAATGTAGGTCTTGCGTTCCTTTGGATTTGCCTTGCCGTGCTTCAGGCGAAGGTCAATGATGATTTCCTGGCCGAGGGACCTGAGAATCGAGGCGAAATGCGGGTTCTCAGAGCATACGGCAACGGCCAGATGGAACTCGAAGTCGGCGCGTGCACACTCGGCGTCATCGTCGACCGCGACAATCTCCATACGTGAGTAGACTTCTTTCAGCGCGCGCAGATGGGCTTCGGACCGTCGTTGAGCCGCATAGGCAGCGCACTCGGTTTCGACGCCGCTGCGCAACTCCAATACGTGCATCGAGTTGTTCAGCGTTGTGGAGTCGATGAAGCTGGAGTCGCCAGATTCTCCGGGCGCGTCCGCAACAAAGACGCCGATGCCGTGTCGTGCGATGAGTTTGCGACCAAGCTTGAGCGATGCGACGGCCTCTCGGATGACAGTGCGGCTCACGCCGAACTCCGCACAAAGTTCCGGTTCGGTTGGCATCTTGGAACTGGGAGGATAGTCGCCCCGGTCGATTCTGTCGTTCAGAGCCTGGATGACCAGCTCAGTCAGACTACGGCGCTTCCCAGAGCTTGCCGCATTCTTAAGTAAGGTTTCTGCGTCGAAAGTCATTACGAGTGCCTCACACCGGACAATTTGCGCCGCGGCCTTCGAATGTGTGCCGCGGAGGGCGCGGGCCGTCAGACCTGCGCCGTATGACATATTACGACATTATCACGGTGGGACGGCATTCGCCCGTGGCGATCGCGCGCATGCGCCCGAGCGCCATCAGGCGTAGATGTAGCCCCCACTCACGATAACGTTTTCGCCGGTTGCATAGGTGTTCCGTGCACTGGCCATCATGACCACCCAATGAGCCATTTCCTCCGGCTCTGCAGCGCGGCCAAGCGGATTCGCGGCAGCAAGTTCATCAAGGAAGCCGGCCGCCTTTGCCTTCTCCGTAGCAAAGCCTGCCGGAGCGACGGAATTCACGAGAATGCCGTCTTTCGCGACTTCCTGAGCAAAGGACTTGGTCAAACTAACAACGGCTGCCTTGGTTGCCGCATAGTGCGCGTTTTGAGGATGCGCTTTGAATGCGTCTACGGAGGTGATATTGACGATGCGTCCCGCAACATGCTGCTCGACCTTGGGCCGGCTGCGCATATGTTTTATGGCCGCGACAGTCATATGGTATGTGCCTTTGATATTGACTGCGTTCTCGATGTCCCAATCCTCGTCGGATATTTCGAGCATCGGTTTGCGCGGATAGATGGCAGCGCTATTGATGAGGCAGTCGACGCGTCCGAGGGCGCTCAGCGCTTGCTCGAAAGCCGCATGCGCCGTCTCGCGTCGGGTGATATCGCCTTCGACACCCGTCACGTTGTGCCCTTGAGCCTTGAGTATCCCAACCGTTTCAGCCAATAGCGGCGCATTCTTGTCAATCAATGCGATGTGCGCGGCGCCATCCGCCAGCATTAGCTTTGCAATGGTCAATCCGAGCCCCGTTGCACCCCCTACGATAACCACCCTTTGATTCTTCATCAAATTATCCTGCTAAATGAGGTTATGCTTCTGTGGAGACAATCTGAGAACCACCCGGTGCCTGGTCGGTGGGAAACACCTCGAGTCTTGAGACATCCACTGAGTCCGGAAGTCTGAGGGCTGTCGAGATGAGTTCCGCAATGTCCTCGGGCTGAATTGAGCGATAGCCGGCATACAGTTTTTCGTTGGCCAGCTGTTCACCGAGTGCGGTACGGTAGAGGTTGGTCTGAACGCGCCCCGGAGCAATCTCAGTCACGCGCACGCGACTACCCAGCAGGTCACAACGCAGAGAGTCGCAGAACATGCTGACTGCGGCCTTGGTGGCGCCGTACACCGCAGTATTGGGATGCGGGAATCGACCTGCACTCGAGCCTACGAAAAAGAGATGCCCACGCTTGCGCTGCATCATTCCTTCGAGTGCCATATGGGCCAGACGCAATGGCGCACCAAGATTGATGTCAATCATGCTGTCGATGTCGGCAGTGGAACACGCATCGAACTTCTTGAGCGCAGGCAAGAGCCCGGCGTTGTTCACAACGACGTCGACCTCCGTACCCGCAAAAACTCCGTTTAACGGAGTGGGGTCACGCAGGTCGAGCGTGATGGGCGTGACGCCCCCACCCGCTGCGAGTTCGTCGAGCGCAGCCGCGTCACGCCCTACGGCGTAGACATGCAGGCCGTCCTCGACGAGCCGCTTCGCAATGGCACGTCCAATCCCACTAGACGCACCGGTTACCAACGCATTTCGATACTGAGTGGATTTCATTGCTTGGGGGGAGGGTGGTGATGCGTCGACGGGTTAGATGACCCCTTCCTCGAGGAAGGGCTTGTTTTCGACCACTCGCTGATAGCCGAGTGGCGCGAGGTCAAGAGACCGATATTGACCGTAGGTAATCAGTTCGCTCAGTCCTCGGCCCACGGCAGGGGACTGTTGCAGACCATGACCGCTGAACCCATTAGCAAACATAAAGTTCGTCACTTCGGCATGTGGGCCGACTACCGCGTTGTGGTCCAGCATGCAGAAGTCGTAGTGGCCTGCCCATGAGCTGACGACTTTAATCGCCTCGAAAGCAGGTACGCGCTCAGCAAGCGCGGGCCAAATCACTTCCTCGAACTCGGAATGGATGACGTCAAAATCATCCACATCGGCGAGCGGGTCCGGTTCCGGGTAGCAACCAGTCAGGTAGTACTTGCCCTCCGGACGGAAGAAGATGCCCGTGGTGTCAATGGTGAGCGGCACAATGCCTTCGAGCGGCGTGCGACAGTCGAACACAAACAGACATCGCTTTCTCGGCTCGACTGGGATTTCGAGACCGGCCTTGCGGGCCATGGCCGGACCACGCGTACCCGCTGCATTGATTAGAAAGCCGCAGCCAATCTCTTCGCCGCTCTTCAAAACAACGCCGGTAATCTTCGAGCCTTCACGGCGAATATCGACGACCTCGTTCTCGATATACTCGACACCCAACGAACGCGCTTTCTTGCGCATACCTTGAAGCAGGCCGTAGCTGTCGAACCAGCCTTCGCCAGTTTGACCGTAGACACCGTTCACCAAGCCTTCAGTGTTGAGCCAAGGGAAGCGGGATACGAGCTTCTCCGGGTCGAGCAGCACGACGTCGGCGCCGTTCTCGCGTTGGGTCTCGTAGTTGCGCTCAAACATCGGCGCACCCGTCGCATCGCCCAGGTACAGGTACCCGTTCTCCTTGAAGCCGAGTTCAGGTGCATCGCCGTCGACCGACACGAGTTCATGGAAGTTGCGGATGAACTCGGTGCCGAACTGGGAAATCTTGATATTCAGCGGGTTCGAAAACTGATGCCGAATCGAGGCGCTCGAGAGGGCGGTAGCCGACTGGGCGTAAGACCAGTCACGCTCCACGACGAGAACCGAACCCGTAAAATCCGTGTTCGTCGCGAGGAAATATGCGGTCGCGCTTCCAACTACTGCGCCGCCCACTATGACGACGTCATAGTGGGACTTTTGTGCTTGCTGTGCCATCTGGATGCAATCCGTAGGAGACGTTCAGGACCGAGGCGCCTAGCTGGCTTTCGGGTCTTCAAAGTGCCCATCCGCCGCGAAGGAGCCGCCCTGGTACTTGACGGCAGGGTGCTTCGGGTCCGGCAAGGGGGTATTCGCGTAGACTTCCGCGGCAAACTTATCAGCCGAATCCTGCGGACGGTATCCGAGATAGGCTGCCTCGGTGTTGTCCCAGAAGTTGACGCTATTGTTCGAGTTGCCGTAGACAATCATGTGACCAACGCTTGGCGTCATCAGCGCGCGAACGCAAAGACGTGCGAAATCGTCGTAGGACAGCCAGGTAGCCAACATTCGGCGGTCGACGGGTTTCGGGAAGCAGGAGCCGATACGCACGCACACCGACTCAAGGCCAAACTTGTCGTAGTAATAGCGCGACAGGTTCTCGACAAACGTCTTGCTGACACCGTAAAGACTGTCCGGACGCTGGGGCACGTTCGCGTCGATGGTCTGCGCCGACTCATAGAAACCAATGGCGTGAACCGAGCTCGCGTAGATGACGCGCTTCACGCCGAACTGCCGGGCCGCTTCATATACGTTGTAGCTGCCGACGATGTTCGAATCGAGGATGACCTGGAAGGTGTTCTCCCGAGGAGCGCCGCCGAGATGAATCACCATGTCCACGCCCTTCATCATGTTGAAGACCGCATCCCGATTTGCGAGGTCGCATTCATGAAGAACTTCGTTCTCGCGTTGCGCGCCCAACGGCGCGCGGTCGCTCAGGGTCAGCTTCTTGGCGTAGGGGCGCAGTGCTGCGCGCAGCACCGAACCCAGCGCGCCGGCGGCGCCGGTGATCAGGATGTTTTCGAACGGAGGCTTGCTGATTGCTGTCATCTGCTTCTCCTTACTTGCCTGCGGCTGCGTTGAGCTCGTCCAGCGACAGACCGTAGTCTTGGCGTAACTGCGCCTCGGAGATGTACTCGTTGCGGACGTCGCGGAGCAAAGCTTCTTTGGAGCGTTGTTGGGGCGAACCGACTCCGCCACCACCAGGCAGAGAGAGCGTCACGCGCTCATGCTCGCCGACCGCCTGCGTACCTTTGCCTCGCATCTTGGTGCCGTCGGAAAGCGTGACTGCTCCGGCTTCGCCCGATTGACCACCCGACTGTCCGCGAGCCGGATGGTCGATGCGGTCAAACATTGCATTGAACCGGAAGTGATAGCCTTCGCGCGGTCCGATTTCGACGATTTGACCGAGTCCGCCACGATGCTCGCCAGCGCCGCCCGAACCCGAACGCATCTCCTTTCGCCATACGACGATGGGACCGACCTGTTCGGTCGCCTCGACCGACATCGCATGCACACCGCTCGGGAATGCAGTTGCGGACAGACCGTCGAGTTCCGGACGCGCGCCAGTACCGCCGCTGTTGAACATCAGAATTTCACTACCCTTCAGACCCGAGTCTTCGCGAACCGGGCGCGCGCTGACATGGAGGTTCCACAGCGCGCCAGAGCCTTCGGCAGGCGCGCGGTTAGGAACGATTTTGTGCAGAGCGCCCAACACCAGGTCAGGGACGAAGTGTCCAAGCACGTGACGAACTGCCACCGGACTCGGATGCTGTGCGTTCAAGATGCAACCTTTGGGAGCCTGCACTCGGAAGGGTTCCAGCGAAGCCGCGTTGTTCGGAACTTCCGGCGCGATGATGCACTTCAGGCCGTAACAGGCATACGCCTTCGCGTAGAGAAGCGGAACGTTGATGCCAAAAGGGCTCGCCGGCGAGGACCCGGCGAAGTCCGCGAGGAGGTGGTCGTCGGCGACGGTCAGCGTAACGTTGAGCTTGACGGGCGTGTCGTATCCATCGAGCGTCATATCGTTCGTCTGCGTTTGCTTCGGCAGTGCTGCGATGCGCTCTAGCGTGGCTTCACGACTGCGCGCGAGAATGAATTCGCCGATGCCTTCAACGTCCTTCAGGTCGAACTCTTTGAGCATCTCGATGAGACGCTTGTGTCCGGTCTCATTGCAGGAGGCCAAGGCGTAGAGGTCGCCTACGACCTTGTCGGCTTCGCGAACGTTGTGACGAAGGATGTTAACCAGGTCACGATTGATCTCGCCTCGCTCAATCAACTTCATAATCGGCACGAAGAGGCCTTCTTCGTACACTTCGCGCGAGTCCGGGCCAAAGCCACGGCCGCCGATGTCGACCACGTGGGCGGTGCTGGCGAAGTAGCCAATCAGTTCGCCGTTGTGAAACGACGGGGAAACGACTGTAAAGTCGTGAAGGTGGCCGGTACCCTTCCAGGGGTCGTTCGTCAGATAGACATCGCCCTCGTACATGCGCTCGATGCCGATGTCATTCATGAAGTGCTCGACGGCCTCAGCCATCGTGTTCACGTGACCGGGCGTGCCCGTGACAGCCTGTGCCAGCATGCGGCCTTGTTTGTCGAAGATACCTGCGGACAGGTCACCTGCTTCACGCACGCTGGTGCTGAATGCGGTACGAATCAGGGCCATCGCCTGTTCTTCGACGACGGAAATTAGACGATTCCACATGACCTGCATGTGGATAGTGTCAAGGTTGCTGAGTGACATTGTGTTACTCCTGATTTGCAGTGGCAGCGTGCAGTGCCTTCGATACCGCGAGAAGGCATCCGTCGGGCTGAACCGTCGCGTTGAACGACGACGTGACGAGAGTAGACGTCTCTGGCTCGACAATGATGGCGGGGCCGTTCACGGTCTCGCCCACTTTCAAAGCGCTACGCTCAACGATGGCGGCCTCGACGAACTTGCTCAACGCCGCGTCGAAAATCTTGCGCGTCGTACCGACCTTTGCTGCATCGCGCGAGGTGACCATCCGAAGGCGTTCGACCGGGGGCAGGGGCGAGCTTGCCTTGACTGCCCAACTGACAATTTCGATGTCCAGCCCGTCGATAGGGCGGCCGAAGAACTGCGTGTACGCCTTGGTGAACGACTCGGCGAAGTTATTGCGGTCCTCGGCCGTGAAGCGCCGATGCGGCAGCGCCACTGGGATTTCCCAGCCCTGTCCGACGTAGCGCATGAAAGCCTTGATTTCGACCGTCGGCTCCGCCTCGCCTGAACCTTGTCGAGCAAAGTGAACGCTCTCCTCGGTGAGTTGTTCGACGATTTCGTTGAGGGCTTCGGCGTCAAACTTGGCGAAGCGCATGCTTACGCTTCGAACACTCTCGTACCCGAAAGGTGCGCGCAGAAAGCCGATAGCCGAGCCAACGCCGGCGCCGGGCGGCACGATGAACTTTTTGATGCCACTCTTTTCGCAAAGGCGCGCGGCGTGGAGCGGGCCCGCTCCGCCAAAAGTAATCATCGTGTAGTCGCCGATGTCCTTGCCGCTTTCCACCGCATGGACTCGGGCTGCATTGCTCATGTTCTCATCAACGACTTCCGCGACGCCATAGGCGGTCTCTTCCGCGCTGAGGCTGATGGGGCCGCCCACGTCCGAGACCATTGCGCTCGCCGCGTTATCCGTCGACAGCGGAATAGAGCCGCCCGCGAAGTTGGCTGGGTCCAGGCGACCCAGGAGCAAATCTGCGTCTGTGACGGTCGGCTGCGTACCGCCGCGTTGATAACAGGCCGGACCCGGCTCCGACGCCGCGCTGTGCGGGCCAACGCGAATCTGGCGCATCACATCGAGCGATGCGATAGAGCCGCCGCCGGCGCCGATTTCGACCATTTCAACGACCGGAATGGAAATGGGCATGCCGCTGCCCTTCTTGAAGCGATAGGTGCGAGCGACTTCAAACGTGTTTGCGGTCTTAGGCGTGAGGTCGTCGATGAGACAGATTTTGGCGGTGGTGCCGCCCATGTCGAAGGAGAGCACCGTGTTGAGGTCATAACGGGCTGCGATATGCGCGGCGAAGATTGCGCCGCCCGCCGGACCGGATTCAACCAGGCGCACCGGAAATTCAGACGCGCTCTCGACGGAGACGATGCCGCCGCCAGAATGGATGATGAAAATCGGGCAAACAGCACCGGCTTCCCGAACCTTGCCCAACAGGCGGTCGAGATACGATTTCATGATGGGTCGAACGTACGCATTTGCGCACACCGTATTGAACCGCTCGAACTCACGGATTTGCGGCGATACTTCGCTCGAAATGGACACCGAGACGCGGGGCACTCGCTTGAGGATGGCATCGCGCATCAGGCGTTCATGCGCGCCATTGACATAGGCGTGGATGAAACCGATGGCGACACTCTCGTAACCGCCTTCCTCGATACGCTGGGCGAGAACCTGAATTTGGGCTTCGGTCGGTGCGAGCAACACCCCGCCTTGTGCGTCGATGCGCTCGCTGAGAGTGAAACGGTTAGCACGCTCGATGAGCGGCGGCGGCAACTTGATGTTCAGGTCGTACTGCTCGAACCGGTTCTCGGTCCGCATCTCGATGGTGTCTCGAAAACCCTCGGTGGTGATGAACGCAGTCCTGGCGCCGCGTCGCTCGATGAGCGCGTTCGTCGCGAGCGTGGTGCCGTGGATGATGACCCCGATGTCCTTGAGCTCAATACCAGCCTTCTCTGCAACGATGCTGATGCCTTTGATGATGGCGCGCTCGGGCGCCTCGTAATCCGTCAGCACCTTGGTGGAAAAGAGGTTCCCACCGAGTTCAAGCGCGACATCGGTGAAGGTCCCACCGATGTCAACACCAACTCGTGCTTTGTCGTGACTGGCCACCATGACTCTCCTTGTAAACCATGACATGCGCCGAGCGATTGCTCAGCGCGAATTCCCGATAGCTGACGAACATTGCGGGGGCGGTGTCGCGCCTAGAGGACAGTTTCTGTCTTCCTCCGCTCCCTGGCCAAACGTCGATCCGAGTCATTATTTTTGCCCGTTGACATATGATGAGTGACGTCTTAATCTGATGTCAAGCGAACAAAAATTTTCTGGCCTTCGAGCGCATTCTTCTCCAACGTGCTGCGCTTGTAAAGCGATGTTTTATAGAGAATAAAGCGAAGTGGAGGCACCGCGGGATTCGTGCTGGAAGGCTTCTCGGTATCCTTCCAGAAAAATATGAATTCTGAAAAATTTATGTTTTTTTTGATTTTTGGCCCAGAATGAGCCCGTACGATCAGGGGCCGTTTGGAAGGTGTGGCGATTGAGAGCGCGGTGGACTGCGCGAGCGGCAGGCGATGGAGGGATGGGTTAACCCGCAGACGCCAAACTATTGGTGTCGAGTGCAAGAACACAGGCAGTTGAAGTTGCGCGCTACCTCGCTTGGCTGGCATGTGAGACACATATCAAGGAAAGACGATGAAGGTACTTGTACCGGTGAAGCGCGTTGTTGATTACAACGTGAAAGTGCGCGTTAAGTCAGATTGCACGGGCGTGGACATCGCCAACGTGAAGATGGCGATGAACCCCTTTTGTGAAATTGCCGTCGAAGAGGCGGTGCGCTTGAAGGAAGCGGGTGTGGCCTCCGAGGTCATCGCGGTCTCGTGTGGCGTGACGCAATGTCAGGAAACGCTGCGTACGGCGTTGGCCATCGGCGCGGACCGCGGGATTCTCGTGGAATCCACGGAAGAGCTGCAGCCGCTCGCGGTCGCCAAGATTCTCAAGGCGCTTGTCGACCACGAAAAGCCAGACTTAATCATCCTTGGCAAGCAAGCCATCGACGACGATTCCAATCAGACCGGTCAGATGCTCGCCGCGCTGACCGGGCTGGCTCAGGCGACGTTTGCATCGAAGGTGACGATTGCGGACGGTCGCGCAACGGTCGCGCGCGAGGTTGATGGCGGCTCGGAAACCCTGTCGCTGAAATTGCCCGCCGTGGTCACGACTGACCTTCGCCTGAACGAGCCTCGCTACGTGACGCTCCCCAACATCATGAAGGCGAAGAAGAAGCCGCTCACGACCATCAAGCCCACGGACCTCGGCGTCGATGTCACGCCGCGGCTGAAGACATTGAAGGTCAGCGAGCCGCCCAAGCGTAGCGCCGGCATCACCGTGCCTGACGTAAAGACGCTCGTCGAGAAACTCAAGACCGAAGCGAAAATGCTGTAAGGAGATGCGCGAAATGACGACTCTGGTTATTGCGGAGCACGACAACACGTCGATTAAGCCCGCGACATTGAACACGGTTGCAGCTGCTGCGAAAGTGGGCGGTGAGATTCATGTTCTGGTGGCAGGCTCCAATGCGCAAGGCGCGGCAGAGGCCGCGTCGAAGATTGCGGGCGTGGCTAAAGTGCTGCTGGCCGATGCGCCCCAACTCGCAGATGGTCTCGCCGAGAATGTCGAAGGCACGGTGCTGAACATTGTCAAAGACTATTCGCACCTGTTGGCACCAGCGACAGCCTACGGGAAGAACATCGCACCGCGCATTGCAGCGCATCTGGACGTCGCACAGATTAGCGACATCACGGCGGTCGACAGCGCTGATACTTTTGAGCGACCCATCTACGCGGGAAACGCAATTGCGACGGTGCAGTCGAGCGACAGTATCAAGGTCATCACGGTGCGCGCTACCGGCTTCGACCCGGTGGCAGCTGAGGGTGGCAATGCTCCTGTCGAGAAAATCGAAGCCACATCCGATGCAGGCGTCTCGCAATTTGTCAGCCGCGAGGTCACGAGGCTTGACCGGCCGGAGCTGACGAGCGCAAAAATCATCGTGTCTGGCGGACGCGGTCTGGGCAGCGGCGAGAATTACACGAAGATTCTCGAGCCGCTTGCCGACAAGCTCGGGGCAGCCTTGGGCGCCTCACGCGCGGCGGTCGATGCGGGTTATGTACCCAACGATTTCCAGGTAGGTCAGACCGGAAAGATTGTCGCTCCTCAGTTCTATATAGCAGTCGGCATCTCCGGGGCAATCCAACATCTGGCCGGCATGAAGGACAGCAAGGTCATCGTTGCCATTAACAAGGACCCGGAAGCGCCCATTTTTGGCGTGGCGGACTACGGTCTAGTCGGTGATTTGTTTGAGCTCGTTCCTGCTCTTGTTTCATCGCTCTGATATCGCGTCGTCTACTCATAGCCCTCGACGAGCGCTGAGCGCCGCACACTCGTGACTCGTCGAATCTCAAACATGGAGAACCTCGAAACATGATTTCCACGACCGACCCGCACATCAACCGGAAGCCGCGCAACATCTCGCAGGCAGAATGGGAAACTCGCGTGCAACTGGCCGCTGCGTATCGCCTTGCAGCAAAGTTTGAACTCACCGACCTCATCTATACGCATATCTCCGCGCGAGTTCCTGGAACGGACGACCAGTTTCTCATCAACCCGCACGGCTGGTTCTTCGACGAGATCACCGCGTCGTCGCTGGTGAAAATCGATGTGAACGGCAATCCGATTGGCGACGACCGCTTTGAAGTCAACGCGGCGGGCTTCACCATCCACAGTGCGCTCCACCAGGCGCGCCACGACGTCGAGTGCGTGGTCCACCTTCATACGACCTACGGCATGGCAGTAGCGGCAATGGAATGCGGTCTCTTGCCGTTGAACCAAATCAGCATGCAGTTCTACAACCGGGTCGCGTACCACGAGTACGAGGGCATCTCGCTCGAGCTAGACGAGCGCGAGCGCATTGTGAAGTCGATTGGCAAGAAGGAGTATCTCATCCTTCGAAATCACGGCTTGCTCACAACGGGGCGCTCGGTCGCTGAGGCCTTTACGCGCATGTACTACCTCAATAAAGCTTGCGAGATTCAGGTCGCGACGCTCTCAGCTGGCCAAAAAATCGTTATTCCTTCTCCGGAAGTGTGCGAACACGCGGCCAAGCAGCACGACGACTATGCGTATCTCGACACGGTTCACCTGGACCGCGAATGGACAGCGTTGTTGCGACTGCTGGACCGCGAAGGCGGCGACTATCGGGTCTAACCGATCCGGAGGCGCAGTGTCGTGACCGGCTGACTTCGATGGCTACTTTTAGCATTTCGGGTCGGCGTCTGTAGGAGTCGGCCGGTCCTGGTCCTTATGTCGCTGTCAGGCAGTTTTCAAAAGTGTTGACCTATCAGTTCTCATCGACGCGAGCAGTTGAGCTCAGCGACATGCGCTTTCCGTTCTCGGTCGGTTGGCATGCCGAACGTGGAGCGCACTACATTCGCAGAGGCGCGGGCGAGGGGCATCTTGAAGCAGGCGCGATTGCCCGCATTAAAGCCGAAGAGCTGTTCGACATCTGCTTGGTTCCTGACCACACAGGAGCGGTAGCGGGAACGATTGAACTCGAAGTCGATACGCTCGCGAGCGGTCCGGAACCAGATTGGGTTTCTCTTGCTACTGCCTTCCTGGAGTGTTCGCCGAGTTTCGGACTGGCCCTGACTCAGGAGATGTTCCGGCTTCCATGGTACGGATGGGGCCCGGAGACAGTAGCAACAAAATTGGAGACGACGCGCAGATGTGTACAACAAAAGCTCTTTCGCGAAGCCTACAGCTTCTACGCAGCGCTGCGCCGATGTCGCCGTCTCCACAGTCTTCTCAATAGGGACGCACAGAAGATAAGAGCCATCGACGGCCAACAATCGAACCCCATACATCATTTGCCGCGGTCCTGGAACAGCCGCCCAACTCAATCGAGCAAATTGGTTATGTGAGACACGCTGCAAAGCGGCGGTGGCTCAATATCGTCCCGCGCATGCCCCATGCAGCGGTCGATAAAAAGGTCTAAGGAGACAAGCAAGTGTCAGATTCTGCTCATTTCAAGAAGAGCCTCACGGCTTTTGACTTGACGCTAATAGGTTTTGGTACCGTTTTCGGTTCCGGGTGGTTGTTTGCCGCGAGCAACGTGGCTTCCATGGCAGGCCCGGCCGGCATTTTCTCGTGGGTAATCGCCGCAGTTGCAGTGCTGAGCCTGGGTGTCGTCTACTGCGAATTGGGCGCTGCCATCCCAAGTCCAGGTGGCGCAATCAGCTACCTCGAAATTTCGCACGGCCCGATGGTGACGTACCTTATCGGCTTGATGACGGCAATCTACATGTCGAGCATCGTCGGTCTCGAAGTCGTCGCAGCCCGGCAGTACGCGGCAGCTTGGTGGCCCGCGCTCAATATACCTGGTACCAGCAACTCGAGCACATTGGGCTGGTTTCTGCAGTTGGCTCTGATACTGGTGTTCTTCGCACTGAATTTCTTCAGCGTGCGGACGTTCGCATTGGCGAACAACATTGTGACGGTCATCAAATTCGTCGTGCCGGCAACAATCATCGTGACGTTGCTGGTCTTCTTCAAACCCGCGAACTTCCATGTCGCGGGATTTGCACCGGCTGGGTTCGCCGGAGTCGAGGCGGCCGTGTCGAAGGGCGGGGTGATTTTTGCCTTTCTCGGGCTCACTCCCATCGTGGCGGTCGCAAGCGAGGTTCGAAATCCGCAGCGGTCGATTCCTATCGCGCTCGTATCGTCAATCCTGCTTGCCGGGCTGCTCTACATTCTCCTGCAGGTCGCCTTCATTGGCGCCGTTCCCACGTCGATGGTGAGCAAAGGGTGGCATGCAGTCAGCCAGAGCCTCTCGCTTCCCTTCTACGACATCGCAATGCTGCTCGGCGCTGTGTGGTTGAGCGTCATCGTCGCGATTGATGCGGTGATATCGCCCTCGGGATGCGGCAACATCTTCTTCGGCGCTACGCCCAGAGCCATCTTTGCGTGGTCGAACTCCGGCACGTTCTTCCGTACCTTTTCGAAGGTTGACGAGAAATCGGGCATCCCGCGTCGGGCAACGTGGCTGACCTTGGCGCTGTCGATTTTCTGGACGCTGCCTTTCCCGTCGTGGGAAGCGATGATTTCTGTGGTATCTGCTGCGCTTGTCGTGAGCTATGCGGTCGCCCCGGTTTCGGTCGCGGCGTTGCGCAAGAGCCATCCTGAGATGGCTCGACCCTTCAGGGTCAAGGCTCTAGGTTTCGTCGGGCCGCTATCGTTCGTCGTGGCCACCCTTATCGTCTACTGGACGGGATGGAAGAACCTGTCATGGCTGCTTGGCGTACAGGTTGTCCTGTACGTGATTTACCTGGCGGCGATGAAGCGCGCATCTGTCGGGCATCTCACGTTCGGGCAACAAATTCGTAGCTCGCTCTGGCTTGTTGGCTACTACCTACTGACGATGTTGGCGTCGTATTTGGGGCCGTTCGACGGTATCGGCCTTATTGCGCACCCCTTCGACACGCTGTTCGTCTGTCTGCTTGCACTCGGCATCTACTACTGGGGGCTACACACTGGAGCGCCGCGTGGCGATTGTCGCTTTGCGAGCGAGGGCGATAACAGTTCCTCTCGAGCGCGATCGCAGGATAGAGAGGTTGCAAGTACATTCCCGGTGTAGTGGCTTTCCGCGTTTGTGATGTGGATTGGAACACGCTGGCGAACCTGTCGCGTGTTTCCAGCATCCGGCGGTTGAGAAAATCGGACGCACTGCAGGAGCGCTTCCTCGGTCGCTTCGCGGGTAGCAGCCAATCCGCAAGGCGCGTAGAACCAGGCCAGGATACTCACCGGCCAAGTCTTCAACAACGGTCACCATCTCTTACAGCGTGCACAGTGCCGCCTGAACCGTTGTTTGTCGAAGGGCGCATTGGGTGCTTCGACTTTGTTTCGCGAAATCGCTTCCAGCATCGGGGTGGACTGCATTGCGGCGAGGAGCGATTTCGGATCGATCGCGCATCGCCAAATGGGTGTGACGGCACGCGATGAACGTCTCAAAGCGCGTGTGCGTGCCCATGATCGCCTCCGCCATCATTTCTGAGCGATTTTGTGGCTCGTCGCAACGCCGTGTCCCGAATAACTCTACCGCGCGTTGGACGAGAGCTCGCCGAGTTGGCAGACAGTTGACGACAATGCCTGTCGCGCAGGCCACGGATTATCGTTAAGCACACTCTCACGCGCGCGCAAAATAGTCTTACCTTTCGTTTTCCTCCAGCGGTATGACGCGTTCGGAATAGCCAGCCACCGTGAATGTTAGTAGGTTTGGCCTTCAGATGAGCCCTGCCTGAGAGGGCTCATCGGGGCGCTTGTCCCGGTCGCATAACAGCGATGAAATACGACCTGACGGGCCTTGCGCTTTGCCCACTGGTCCCGGAATCCTTTCCGAAGCCCCACTTTTAGACAGTGCCTCGGACAGGCGGAGGACTCTGGGGGGGCGATCGACCACCGCATTCTCGTGCGGCGATACCAAGTTCAAAGAATGGCGATATTGCAAGGTTTCATCGCCGCAGCACCGGCGCTGTGTACTCGCCAGGAGAGTTCCCCCGCGGCGCAGGGTTTACACCATCTATACCGCCAACCTGCACCTATGCGAATGTACGTACATTCGAACAGGCGAACAGGCGGATAAATTAAATGGAAAATCTTCCTAGCAAATCCACGCGAGCGCTCGACGGCGTACGCGTTCTCGACATCTCGAATTTTCTCGCCGCGCCGATGTGCGGCATGTTCCTCGCCGACCATGGCGCGGACGTAATCAAGGTTGAACGCCCGCAAGTCGGCGATGAAATTCGCCGTTGGGGCGAAACCAAGGACGGAGTGGGGCTGTTCTACAAGGTTCTGAATCGCGGTAAGCGTTCGGTGACGCTGGACCTTAAGACGGAAATCGGCGCGGAAGCGGTCAAAAAGCTGGTCAAGGACGTCGACATCGTTATCGAGAACTACCGCACCGGTACGCTGGAGAAGTGGGGACTGGGATACGACACCCTGAAGGAAATCAATCCCGGCCTCATCATGGTCCGCATCACAGGCTTCGGTCAGACCGGGCCGTACCGCTATCGGCCGGGTTTCGGCACGCTCGCCGAGGCCTACGCGGGCTATGCCTTTATCAGCGGCAATCCGGACCAACCACCGCTCCTGCCGGGCTTCGCCCTCGGCGACGCCAGTACCGGCATGATGGCCGCCTTTCTCACAATGGTTGCTCTCAACGAAAAGCGCCGTACCGGTCGGGGCCAAGTAGTCGACTTGGCAATCTACGAGACTCTACTGACATTGCTCGGACCGCACGTAGTCAACTACGACCAACTCGGCATGATTCAACAGCGAAATGGCAGCCGACTGCCATTCACCGCGCCTCGCAACACGTACCAGACCGAAGACGGGAAGTGGCTCGCCATTGCCGGCAGCTCGCAGGCCGCGTTCGAGCGCATCTGCGAGATGATTAACCGCCCTGACCTGGTGGAAGACCCGCGGTTTGCAACGAACCGCGCGCGACTGGACAACGACAAGGCGCTCGACGAACAGATTCAGCAATCGATTGGTCGTATGGACCTGGAAACGGTCATGCACCGGTCCGAGGAACTCGGAGCGACGGCCGCGCCCGTCAATGACGTATCGATGATTTTCGAGGACGCGCAAATCAAAGCCCGCGAAAACATCTGTCACGTGCCCGACAGCGAACTTGGCGCTCCCATCGGCATGCAAAACGTTGTCGGCCGGCTGACGGAGACGCCGGGCCGTATCGACTCGGCGGGGCCAGCGCTCGGCGCGCACAACCGCGAAATCCTCATCGAGCGCCTTGGATACACCGAAGCGCAATTGCAGCAGTACGGAATCACCGTCTGAGGGGCGCGCGATGAACCTCGATTCTTCAGAAAATCCTAGTTCTCGGCTGGAGGCCGCTAAAAATGGGCGACAATACGCACATTCGAAGCATGCTACTGGCACAGGACCTCATGGCGACAACATCCGACGCAGCGCCGGAACGCCTCGCGCGCAGCGCGGGGCAACAGCCGCTGTACTCGACGCTCGCGGAGATGCTCTCGCGCGAAATTTACGAGGGCAAGTATCCTCCCACAACCACACTGCCATCCGAGAAAGAGTTGACGGAGCGGTATGGCGTGAGCCGGCAGACCGTACGATTTGCACTGCGGATGCTGCGGGAGCGAGGGCTCATCTCGTCTCATCCGGGTATCGGGACGATTGTGCGCGAGCCGGTGCGGACGCAGGGACGATTCAAGGCGCTCAATTCGGCCGAGGCTTTACTGCAGTTCGTCGAGGGCACGGAGATGCACGCGACGTCGCTGCGCGAGATAATCGTGGACGCGGAGCTCGGCGAGCAAATCGAGTGCAAACCGGGCCTGCTCATGTCGGAGGCAACCTTCGTTCGCAAGACGCCGGGCGAGGACTTGCCAATGAGCTTCGTCAAGATTTATGTGCCACCTCGCTTTGCAGCCGCGCAGCAGAAACCAATTGTGTCGAACACCCCCGTGTATCAGAACATCGAGAAGATGTTCAACGTGCGCGTGAGGGAAATTCGACAGGACGTCACGGCGACCGTGCTGGACGAGGAGCTTGCTGGGATCCTGCAAACGGCACCTGGCGAGGCGGCCTTGCAGATGACGCGTTTTTACTACGACGAGAACCAGCAACTGCTGCAGGTCACAGTCAGCTTTTATCCGCGCAGTCGGTACACGCAGTCCGCGCGCTTCCGGGTGGACGACGAGGCCTGAGCGCCGACTCGAATTTCGTCCGTTTGACGGAGGGGCGCGCGCGATGAACGCTCCTTCCAAAATCCGCATTCAGCGTAACGACCGTCACGCGGTCGTTACGCTCGACAATCCGCCGATGAACGTCGTATCGGCGCCGCTTACGCGCGAGCTCTATGCAGCACTGCGCGAGTTGGAACTCGATACCGAAGTCCGCGCTGTCGTGCTAACAGGCGCTGGCGAGCGCGCGTTCTGCGCGGGTTCAGACATCCATGAGATAACCGAGTTGCTCACTCCCGGCGCCGTGCTGGAGCGGAAGCTCATCTTCCAGAACAAGGTTTTCGAGCTGCTGCGCACGTTTCCGAAGCCCACAATCGCAGCGCTCAACGGCTACACCTACGGCGGCGGACTGGAAATCGCAGCATGCTGCGACATGATGATTGCGGAAGAACAGGTCAAACTGTGCTTGCCGGAAATCAAACTTGGGCTTTTCCCGAGTAGCGGTGGCACCTACCGCGTCGCCCGCAAAATCGGCGAAGCGCGCGCAAAGAAATTGGTACTCACAGGTGAACCCATCAACGCGCAAACCGCGCTGAATTGGGGGCTCGTGAATGATGTCGTGCCACGTGGCGAAGCGCTGCGACAAGCTGAAGCGCTTGCGTCAACGCTGGCAAGGCAGCCTGCCGACGCCATGCGCGCAGCCAAGCGCCTCATCAACGCGTGCTTCGATATGCCAGAGGCAGCACTCGTTGCTCAATCACTCATGGAAAGCGACCAAATTTTCTGCTCGACTGATGCGGCAGAAGGCGTCAGCGCGTTCCTTGCGAAACGCACGCCGGAGTTCAAATAAGACCATGACCTATCCGTTTATTAGCAAACTGCGGGTTATCGAAAGTTCCGCATTCATCGCCGCACCGCTCGCCGGTCTCACGCTCGCGCAATACGGAGCGGACGTCATCCGCATCGACAACATTGGTGGCGGCATTGACTACGGTCGCATGCCGCGGATGCCACATCCACAAGGTCGAGGACGCAGCCTCTATTGGACCTCGCTCAACAAGGGCAAGCGCTCAATTGCCATCGACCTGCGCAGACCGGAGGGGCGCGAGCTTATCCAAGCGCTTGTCACTGCACCTGGAGAGGATGCGGGAGTGTTGCTCACCAATATCGGGACGCCTTGGCTTTCCCATGAGTTGCTTGAGCAGCGCCGGCATGACGTCATCACGTGCACGATTCAGGGCAACGGAGACGGCAGTACAGCTGTGGACTATACGGTCAACTGTGCTACAGGCTATCCGGCGGTCACGGGCGGCGGCTCGGTGGAGCATCCGGTGAATCACGTGCTCCCGGCGTGGGACATTGCGTGTGCATATCAAGCCGCGTTCGCCGTTCTGGCGGCAGTCAATCATCGACGCATCACGGGAGCGGGAAGTGAACTGAAACTTGCCCTCGCTGACATTGCGTTCAGTGCGCTTTCGCACCTTGGGGTGCTCTCCGAAGCGGAGTTGCTTCAACAAGAGCGCCCGTCAATTGGCAACCATCTCTACGGTGCATTCGGCCGCGACTTCGCGACCAAGGACAGCCAGAGAGTGATGGTTGTTGCGATTTCAGCGGGCCAATGGAAGGCACTCATTCGCTGCTGCGACATCGCGGACGCAATCGCATCGCTCCAGGACAAGACAGGACTTGATTTCAGCGACGAGGCACAGCGGTTCGAAGCGCGTGACAAAATCGCTGCGTTGATTGAGCCGTGGTTTGCCGAGCGTCCGTTCACCGAGGTGAAGATAGCACTCGAAGAAAACAAAGTGTGCTGGGGGCAGTATCAAACTGTGACGGAATTGTTGGCAAACGACCCTCGAGCATCGCTCACGAACCCGGTCTTCGAACGCGCGGTAACACCCGGCATCGGTGAACACATGAGCGCCGGCGCCGCTGTGCGGGCGCCAGCATTACCTCGAGAGCCCATGAAGTCTGCGCCATACCTCGGAACGCACACGGACGAAGTGCTGAGCGGCCTGCTTGGCCTTGATAGCGGTGCTATCGGGCGACTGCACGATGCGCGCATTGTCGCTGGCCCCGAGCAGGACCCCACGTTTGCATAGCAGATACGAATGACACGACGGCGCCACGCGCGCACTGATGCAGGAGACGAAACAATGAACGCAAACACTGGAATTCCGCTATCGGACACCTTGAAGAAGCGCTGGCTGATTATCATGCCAGCCGCCTTCATTATGTACATGATTTCCTTCTTCGACAGGGTGAACGTGGGGATGGCGCTGCCCCACATCACAAAGGAAATGGGCTTGACCTCGGTCCAGGCAGGATGGATTGGCGGCGCGTTTGCCTGGGGTTACATCGTTACGCAGTTGCTCGCGGGCATTCTCGCGCTCCGCCTCGGCCCCCGCAAACTCATCGGGATTTGTCTCGTCCTGTTTGGCTGTATAGCCATGTTCACTGGCTTTGCGCGTACCTTCGAAGAACTGCTCGCGATTCGGTTCGTGCTTGGCCTCGCAGAAGGTCCAATCTACGCGGCCACCTCGATGCTGCTCGCGCAGTGGTTTCTGAAGCCGGAGCGCGGCCGCGCTTTCGGCGTGTGGAATCTGAGCGTTGCGGCCGGCGGATTCCTTGCGGGACCGATTTCCGCTGCTGTTCTTGCGCATCACAACTGGCGCGTCATGATGGTGGTTGAAGGCTTGCCGGCCGTTCTCTTCTGCATCGTGTGGTTCTTCGCGATTCCGCGAAGCCTTGAAGCGGCCCGCTGGCTGTCTGCGCCTGACCGCAAGACGATCGAAAATTCTCTGGCTGAGGAGCAAGCCACGCATGCGGACAGAGAAGTCGATTCTTGGGCCACCATCTTCAAAGAGCCGTCGGTCTGGATGCTCCTCATCGGTTTCGCCTGCAGCCAAATCATTCTGTATGGCCTCACACTTTGGCTGCCTACGATTTTTAAGTCTGACAACCGCATCAGCGGGATGATGGTCGGCGTGCTTTCCGGCGCACCTTTCGTTATGTCGATGCTCGGCATCTACTACATCACAAGTCGCTCCGACAAACATGGCCAAGAACGCCGCTGGCATGCCGCTGTGCCGATGATTGTCTCCGGCGTGTGCTTGTGTGTCCTTGCGAGCGTCTCCGCGCAGCTTCTCTACGTTCAGATTGCACTGATTCTCGCAATTGGTTTCATGCTGAAAATGCCGACGCCGCTCATCTCATCCTATCTCACAGAGATTTTGCCGCTGCGCAAGGCGGTGCCCGCGGTTGGCATCGTGATTGGAGGAGGGAGTTTCCTCGGGCAGTTTCTGGGGCCACTCATCGTGGGCTACACGAAGTCTTTGTCCCCTGGTTTCGGCCCTTCGTTTGTAGCACTTGGTGTGGCCGGCGTTGTGGGCGGCGCTCTCCTGCTCGCAGCCCGTTCGGGAGCGAAGCGAAAAAAGGAAGCCATCGGGCATGCTGAGCTGGCGCGTGAGCAACGGGGCTAATGGTACTCGAAGGACGGGAACAAGAAATGGAATTCGACACTCTCTACGCTGGCTGGACGAGCCGCACTGAAATTCTGCATGAGCACGTCGATGCACGCCGGGTCGACGCGCTCGCAGCTACACTCGATGTGTCGATGGACCTCGCCATTGGTTGCGCGCTGCCTGCCGGATGGCAATGGCTCTTCTTCAATCCGGTCGCCCGCCGCGGCGAACTCGGCAAAGATGGGCATCCACGTCGCGATACTCAAAGCAGTTTTCTACCGCCGGTACCGCTGCCACGCCGCATGTGGGCGGGCAGCAGGATGCAGTATCTTCAGGAAGTGCCAATCGGCTCGGACGTGACGCGCAGGAGTCGAATCACGAAGCTGGTCAAGAAAGAGGGCAGGGCAGGCAAGCTCTGCTTTGTCACCGTCGAGCATCGAACGGGCGTGAAAGGGGCCGACTGCATTGTCGAAGAACAAGACATTGTTTATCGCGAGGCGTCCTCCGCATCGTCGAGGGCAGAGACCGCACCTGATGCCCCTGTTGAGTTCAGACAGGCCGTCACTGCGGATAGCACGCTTCTGTTTCGCTACTCCGCACTGACGTTCAATGGGCATCGCATTCATTACGACAAGCCGTATGCCTGCGAGGTAGAGGGTTACCGAAATCTTGTTGTGCACGGTCCGCTTACCGCAACACTCTTGCAAAATTTCGCTACCAGTTGCAGGCCAAACTCTCGACTGAGCCAGTTCGAGTTTAAAGGACTCAGTCCACTGTTCGTCGATGAAGCCTTCGAGCTTCAGGCGTGGGCCGATGCGGACGATTCAAGTCTGTTGCAAATGCGGGTCATTGATACCCGCGGTTCGTTAGGCATGCAGGCCAGCGCTCATTTCGAAAGTCGTTGAAACGAAACTATCAAAGGAAGTACGATGCCCCAGACTAGCAACCATACCTGCCGGTCCTTTCTCTTTGTTCCCGGCAACAAGCCCGAGCGCTTTGCGAAGGCGCTCGGGAGTGGCGCTGATGCGGTCATCATCGATTTGGAGGACGCTGTTGCATCGGACGACAAGGATGACGCGCGTCGCATGATTTCGGAGTTTGTGAACCTAGAGCGTAAGGTAATCATCCGCGTAAATGCCCGAGGAACTCCGTGGTATGAACAAGACGCGTTGTTGTGCAAGTTGCCGGGAGTTAGTGGGATTGTTCTCCCAAAAACGGAGAGCGCGTCAGATGTTGTCGACCTAATTTCACGCATCAAAGCGAAGACGCCCGTCTATCCGCTTATCGAGAGCGCACGTGGCATGTGGGACACTTTGCAGATCGCGAAAGCTCCCTTTGTCAGGCAGCTCATGTTCGGCACGCTCGATTTCATGGCCGACATGAAAATGGAACTCGAGAATGCAGAGCTGAACTCTTACCGTGCGCAGTTGTCCACTGCCTCGCGAGTTGCAGGCATTAGCGCTCCAATTGATGGTGTCACGACTGAAATCAATGACGCTGAATGCCTGCGTCGCGACACGGTGAACGGCAGGCGATGGGGTTTTGCTGGCAAGCTCTGCATTCATCCGAAGCAAGTGCTGACGGTCAATGCTTCGTATGCTCCTTCTGAGGCGGAGATCGACTGGGCTAGGCGTGTCCTTGATGCATTCGAGCTTTCTGCCGGAGGAGTTGTCTCGGTTGATGGAGAGATGGTGGACCGACCGGTTGTATTACGTGCCCGAAGTCTGCTCGAATTGGCGGATGCAAACTAAACCTGCAGCCGCGCTCGCGACCCTTGCCGGTGACCCACGTCAATCCTGTGCGCCGTCTATCTAAGCCGATGTCAACGAGAGGCGGAGCGACGGAGTTCTTTCTGCCCGAGCCGTCGCGAGAGGCCAACGGTAGTTCTTCGAATTAACGAGAGGGCTGCCTTTGCATCCCGCATGCTATGCCGCAACACGCAGCATCGCGAGCTGTTCAGAAAACCATGCAGCGCTTGATTCACGAGCGCTCCTCGCTGTGGACGCAGGCGCCTGTAGTTTGGGGTCGAACGGCATGGCATTAATGCAAGAGCAGCGTCATTTAGAGTCTACGACTTCGCCATCGGCTGCGTCTTTTACCTCTCGCCAGTAGAAAGTTTCCACCTGCCCAAGGTGCTCGAGCATTGCCCTTTCTGCAGCGTCCGGCCTGCCGGATGTAACGGCTTCGTAGACTTTTTTATGTGCTTGATAAGCGGCTCGTTCAGCGTCGTCCGCTCGTAGCGAAACGGTTCGCTGTTCCGCGAGCCACGAGGCAAGCGCCATGTGCAGCGAAGTGAATATCGAGTTCTGAGGAATTTCCGCGAGCACGAGATGAAACCCAATGTCGGTGCGTGTGAACTCGTCCGTCGACCCAATAGCGGCTTCGTTTGCGTCCAACGCTGACTTCAGTCTATGCAGGTCACTCTTCGTCGCATGGGCTGCGGCGTAGCGCACCAGCATCGCTTCGAACATGGCTCGAGCTTGTTGCAAGTCCTTGACACCTTTCTCGTCGGCCAGGATGTGCTTAACCGCGCCGGATAACTCCTCAACGACCGACTTAGCCGTCGGCCTTGTGACCGACGCGCGCTCGCCATTGCGAATGGCCACAAGGCCCATGCGTTGGAGCGCGAAAAGCGCCTCTCTAACCGAGGTGCGGCCGACGCCGAACATGGACATGAGTTCTCGCTCAGACGGCAACTGCTGCTCGGGCTTGAGCTCCCCGCGGAGCATCATCGCCTGCAACTGCTCGCAAATTTCCTCAGATATTTTTCGGCGTCGGATGGGTTCAACGATTAGAGCCATAGCACCCGTCTTAAAGGGGACACATTAGCGGACTTAGAGGAGCAGTTTGTCCGCGCCTGTTACCTATCATACCAGCGACGTGAGCCTGACTTAGGCAGATTGTGACCTGCCAAGCGGCGATCCGGGGGTAAACCCCGCGCCATCACAACGCAATCAGGCGCGATCACGGTGGTATGATAGGTCTATAGGTGATACGCATACCAGAGTGCGTGTGCCACAAACGGAACAGGAGACTCAAATGTCGCTGTCGGTCGAACAGACTGCGCACAAGCAGAGCACACGCGGAACGCTCGGCTTTGTTAAGCGCAACCTTTATGTCCAGGTCCTGATTGCCGTTACTATCGGCATCGCACTGGGCTATTTCTCACCGCAGCTTGCAGTCGCAATGAAGCCGTTTGGCGACGGTTTTATCAAGCTTATTAAGATGACAATCGGCTTGGTTATATTTTTTACGGTTGTCTCTGGCATTGCGGGAATGCAAAGCGTTGGAAAGGTAGGTCGGGTTGGAGGATTCGCAGTCGTTTATTTCGAGATCTTTTCGACGATTGCTCTCCTTATTGGCTTGCTTGTTGCCAACGTGCTGAAGCCTGGTGTGGGATTTAATGTAGCGGCTGCACACCTCGACGCCGGCTCCATTAAGCAGTATGTCAGCAGCGCGCACGGCCAAGGCCTCACGGAGTTTTTCCTCAACATCATCCCATCAACACTGCTCGGCGCGTTCACCGCAGACAGCGTTTTGCCTATCGTGTTTGTGTCTTTGTTGATGGGTATCGTGCTACGCCGGGTTGGGGAACGTGGAAAGCCCGTTCGTGACATGGTCGACTCGTGCTCCCATGTCATTTTCGGCATCATTGGTATCGTCATGCGGTTTGCGCCCCTTGGTGCGTTTGGAGCGATGGCATTCACCATTGGGAAGTTTGGTATTGGTTCGCTCCAATCGCTGGCGTTTTTAGTCCTCACGTTTTACGTCACGTCCGCGCTCTTTGTTGTATTCGTTCTAGGCGCCGTTGGTCTCTGGTGCGACTTCAACATTTTCTCTGTTTTGCGCTATTTCAAAGACGAGTTGTTCCTTGTACTCGCGACCTCGTCGTCGGATGCTGCGCTCCCATCGCTCATGGAAAAGCTGGAGAAATTGGGCTGTGAAAAAGGTGTCGTTGGGCTTGTGATGCCAGCGGGTTACGTTTTCAATTCGGACGGTACAAATATCTACATCACGCTGGCCGTTCTATTTATCGCCCAGGCGATGAACGTGGAGCTGACCATCGGCCACCAACTTCTGATTCTGGGCGTCGCTTCGCTCACAACCAAAGGGTCGGCAGGGGTGCCTGGCGCCGGCTTCGTGGCGCTCGTTGCAACGATTGCATTGGTGCCGGCTATACCCGTGGCCGCCGTAGCGATGCTTCTCGGAATTGATCGAATGATCAGCGAAGGGCGGGCCATCGTAAATGTGATTGGAAACGTAGTGGCAACTTTGGTCACGGCAAAGCGGGAAGGAGGGTTGGACACCGTGCAGATGAGGTCGATTCTTACTGAGCGTCGCTCCTTCCGATAAGCCTTGATAGGACACTGGAACAATCGAACCTGGACAACATCATGACCGCTGAAAACAGCCTTCTTATCCCTGAATCGACGCTGCTTCAATACTCCGTTAATATGCTGTCGCGGGTGGGAGTACCTGCCGACGAAGCAGAGCTAGTCGCAAGCAACCTTATCGAAGCCGACCTTCGAGGCGTCGCATCGCATGGAATCGTGCGCCTGCCTATCTACATCAAACGAATCCTGGACGGCGGTACGAATCCAACACCAAAGGTCAACATCGTACGGCAAACGCGTACGACCGCAGTTGTCGATGGAGACAACGGACTTGGTCACTTCGTAGGCGTCAAAGCGATGGAGATCGCCATCGAAAAGGCTGCCGAAGGCGACGTCTCCTTTGTTGCGGTTCGGAACAGCAATCATTTTGGCACCGCCGCGTACTACGCCGAGATGGCGGCCCGAAAGGGAATGATTGGATTTAGCTTTACAATCGGCGCTATAAACCACATGGCCCCGTGGGGCGGCGCTGAGGCCATGCTTGGAAACAATCCGTTTGCTATTGCATTCCCGAGTCGTGAGCCGTTTCCGGTCGTCCTTGACATGGCCTGCAGCGTCGCCGCACGAGGCAAGATTATTGTTGCTGCGAAGGAAGGAAAGCCGATCCCCTCGGATTGGGCGACGGGCCCTGACGGCTTGCCGACAACAGATGCTGCCGAGGCACTCAAGGGCTTCGTGATTCCAGTCGGCGGTCCAAAGGGCTACGCCTTGACGCTTACTGTCGGACTCCTGAGCACGATGCTCTCCGGTGCAGCATTCGGGCGTGACGTTGGCGAACTCTACGAAAAGACCGCAGACGCGCAAAACAGCGGCCATCTGTTCGGAGTATTGCCTGTGTCGTCGTTCGACGATCTGGAAAGCTACCTCGACCGAATGGACAGAGCGATTGCAGATTTGCGAAATGCTAAAAAGGCCACCGGCGTTGACCGCATTTATATGCCGGGAGAGCGCGAGTACCTTGCTCTGATCAAGCATCGCGAAAACGGCGTTCCTATTGGCCCCGCGCTTGCGCGTGAACTTGCGGAACTCGGTCGCAAGCATGACGTTGACTTTGAGGTTTCTCTCTGAAGGGAGGAACCTTGGATTCGAGAGGGCGCTCGCTCCACCCAATTGGGCGATCATCCTTTCGGCGTTCGGTCTTCAGGCCGAAAGTCCTTCCCGCACCTTTAATATCCGAGAGGTTGATATGTTTGTTGTGGCAGTTGAATTTGTGGTGAAGTCGGAACATGCGGAAGCTTTCGAGAGAGCAGTGATTGAAAATGCCGAAGATTCGCTGCGGCAAGAACGAGATTGCCTCGTCTTCGATGTCTGTCGCAGCATTACTGGAACTCAATTTTTTCTCTACGAAGTCTACGAAGACGCAGACGCGTTTGAACATCACCTAACTTTGCCGCACTTCCTTACGTTCTCGGAAGGATCAAAGGACTGGGTCTGCAGCAAGAAGGTCAATACGTTCGCACTCGTCGGCGACCTCCGCTCGCCCAAAGAGTCGACCTCTGAAGGATGAGTTATTGTCAAATCTGGTGTTTGCCAGGCGGGGCCCGGTCAGGCGGCAAGCGGTTGCTGAGCCGGTGTGCTGTCG
>NZ_FCOJ02000023.1 GCF_001545035.1 Caballeronia glebae | reverse complement strand
CCGAAAGACTGAAACCGCACCCGTCATCAAGCGCCCACACTTATCGGCTGTTAGTTTTTAAAGAGCACATCGCAAGAACCACATCAACTTCCGTCTTGCGTCGCTGCATCAGCAGCAGAGAAACGAGATTATGAAGAACATTTCGGTTCGTGTCAACAAGTTTTGAAACGCTTCTTATTGACCTACCTACTCGTCCCACCGACTTAAAGCAAACGGGTCGTGCGGAGATCGCACGACCCGTCGACATAAGTCTTGGTGCCGGCTGCAGGACTCGAACCCGCCACCTGATGATTACAAATCAACTGCTCTACCAGATGAGCTAAGCCGGCGAAGGACGGAATTCTACTTCATTTAACGACTTTGAGGTGAGACCTCGCCGGCGATTTCGAAGCCTCGTCATCCGCGGCAGCTTGGGCTTCGTCTTTCGACGCGGGCTCAACTCGCTCGCCAGCAGGCTCCTCGATTTGCCGCGTCTCACGTTCGACCGATCGCGCTCCGGCGGGCGCGCTCGCCAAATCCGAGCCGGAATGCGACTGTTCGACCGGGAAGGCCATCCCTTGCCCGTTTTCACGCGCATAGATGGCAAGCACGTTCGCAATCTGCACTTCGATCTTGTGCGACTTGCCTGAGAACCGCGCGCTGAACTCGATCCACTCGTTGCCCATCTGCAGCTGGCTCGTTGCCTCGAAACTGATGTTCAACACGATCTCGTCGTTGCGGACGAACTGGCGCGGCACGCGCGTGGCCGCATCGACCCGCACGGCGATGTGAGGGGTAAAACCATTGTCCGTGCACCACTCATACAGCGCACGCAACAGATACGGCTTGGTGGAAATCTCTTGCATCAACTTTCCTCTGTCGGAAGGCGGCCGCGCGAAACCGCGCCGCCGCGTCCCAACGCACTCAAACTATCGACGCATCACCTTTTCGGAAGGCGTCAGCGCTTCAATATAGGCCGGTCGGCTGAAGATCCGCTCGGCGTACTTCATCAACGGTGCTGCGTTCTTCGACAGTTCGATGCCGTAGTGATCCAGACGCCACAGCAGCGGCGCGATCGCGACGTCGAGCATCGAGAACTCCTCGCCCAGCATGTACTTGTTCTTCAGGAAGATCGGCGCGAGTTGCGTGAGGCGATCGCGGATCGCGCCGCGCGCCTTTTCGTGATTCTTCTCGGCCGCCTTGCCCTTCTCGTTTTCGAGCGTGCCGACGTGAACGAACAGCTCCTTCTCGAAGTTCAGCAGGAACAGGCGCGCGCGAGCACGCTGGACCGGATCGGCCGGCATGAGCTGCGGGTGCGGGAAACGCTCGTCGATATATTCGTTGATGATATTCGACTCGTACAGGATCAGGTCGCGCTCGACGAGAATCGGCACCTGTCCGTAAGGGTTCATCACCGCGATGTCTTCCGGCTTGTTGAACAGGTCAACGTCGCGAATCTCGAAATCCATGCCCTTTTCGAACAACACCAGCCGGCAGCGCTGGGAGAACGGGCAAGTAGTGCCGGAATACAGAACCATCATGTTTTTAAAGTTCCTTCAGTAAACTCGAAGGGCCGGCCGCGGCGTTTCCTCGCGGAAAATGCCGTCGCGCCGACCCACGCCTTCGAAGGCGCGTTATTTGATATCTTTCCAGTATGCCGCGTTCAGGCGCCACGCGAGGAAACTCAAGAACGCCAGGAACAGCAAAACCCAGACGCCGAGCCGCTTGCGCGTCTGCTGCGCGGGTTCCGCCATCCACGACATGTACGAAACGAGATCGGCCACAGTTGAATCATAATCCACGGACGACATGGCACCAGGTGTAACCTGCGTGTAACCGACGAATCTTCGTACCTTTTCGCCGGTATGTTCGTCCGTATCGGTCTCGAATTTCGCGTCCCGGATGCCCTGCAGCGTCCAAAGCACATGCGGCATGCCGACGTTTTCGTACACGCGATTGTTCCAGCCGGTCGGTCGCGCCGGATCGCGATAGAAACTCCGCAAGTACGTATAAAGCCAGTCCTTGCCCCGCGCCCGCGCCTCGACCGACAAATCCGGCGGCGACGCGCCGAACCACGCCTTCGCGTCTTCGGGGCGCATCGCGATGGACATCGTGTTGCCGACCTTATCCGTCGAGAAAAGCAAATTCTCCTGAATCTGCTTCTCGCTGATGCCGAGATCGGTCAGCCGGTTGTACCGCATCAACGTCGCGCTGTGGCAGTTCAGGCAATAGTTTACAAAAACCTGGGCGCCGTGCTGCAAGGACGCGAGATTGTCCGAGCTGTCAGGCGCGCGATCGAGCACTGCTTCTTCCTGCGCGAACGCCGGCGCCGCGCCGAATGCAAACAGCGCCGCACCGATCATCGCCATTGTAGAGAGCCATTTTTTCATCGTATTCGTCTCCGGACGTGCGCTCAGTGAGGTTTGTAGTGCACTCGCTCAGGCGGCGTCTTGAATTTGCCGCGTGGCGTCCAGAAAGGCATGCCGAGGAAGAATGCAAAATAGATCAGCGCGCAGATCTGCGCGATCAGCGTCGCGGCCGGCGATGGCGGTCGCGTGCCCAGAAAGCCGAGCATCAGGAACGCGAACACGAAAATCGCATAGAAGACCTTGTGGAAAAGTGGCCTGTAGCGAATCGACTTCACCGGACTCCGATCCAGCCACGGTAGGAAAAACAGCGAAACGACCGCCGTGCCCATCACGACCACGCCCCAGAATTTCGATTCCGTCAGCGCCATGAAAATCAGCACCAGAACCGCGAGTACCGGCAGACCGAGCTTCCACTTGCCGCGCGCCTTCACGAGCGCGAGCAGACCCAGCAACGCGATCACGATCATCAGCACGATCTTGAAGGGATCGGTGGTGGCGCGAAGCATGGCGTAGAACGCGGTGAAATACCACACCGGCGCGATTTCCGACGGCGTCTGCAACGGATTCGCCGGCACGAAGTTGTTGGCTTCGAGGAAATAGCCGCCCATTTCCGGCGCGAAGAAGATGATCGCCGCGAAGATCAGCAGGAAGACGCACACGCCCATGAAGTCGTGCACCGAGTAGTACGGATGGAACGGAATGCCGTCGAGCGGAATGCCGTTCGCGTCTTTCTTCGCCTTGATTTCGACGCCATCAGGATTGTTCGAGCCGACTTCGTGCAGTGCGACGAGGTGCGCGACCACGAGTCCGATCAGAACGAGCGGAATCGCGATGACGTGGAACGCGAAAAAGCGATTCAACGTGACATCCGACACGACGTAATCGCCGCGAATCCACAAAGACAGATCCGGGCCGATGAACGGAATCGCCGAGAACAGGTTCACGATGACCTGCGCGCCCCAGAACGACATCTGTCCCCACGGCAACAGATAGCCGAAGAACGCTTCGGCCATGAGGCACAGAAAAATCGCGCAGCCGAAGACCCACACGAGCTCGCGCGGCTTGCGATACGACCCGTAAAGCAGGCCGCGGAACATGTGCAGATAGACGACGACGAAGAACATCGACGCGCCCGTCGAATGCATGTAGCGAATGAGCCAGCCCCACGGCACCTCGCGCATGATGTACTCGACCGATGCGAACGCGAGCGTCGCATCGGGTTTGTAGTTCATCGTGAGAAAGATGCCGGTGACGATCTGGTTGACGAGCACCAGCAAAGCCAGCGAGCCGAAGAAGTACCAGAAGTTGAAGTTCTTCGGCGCGTAGTACTCGGATACGTGTTTCTTCCAGGTCGAGGTCAGCGGAAACCGGCGGTCGATCCAACCGGTCAAGCCCGTTGTCTCCACTTCCTTGTCTGCGGTCGCCATTTACGCCTCTCCCTTTTCGTCCTTGCCGATCACGAGTTGCGTCGCGGAAGTGAACATGAACGGTGGAATGTCCAGGTTCTGCGGCGCGGGCTTGTTCTTGAAGACGCGGCCGGCCATGTCGTAGGTCGAGCCGTGACACGGGCAAAGGAAGCCGCCCGGCCAGTTATCGGGGAGATTGGGTTGGGGACCCTCGGTGAAACGTGGCGTCGGCGTGCAGCCCAGATGCGTGCACACGGCAACCGCCACCAGAATGTTCTTGTGATCGGCGCGCGAGCGGAACTCGTTGTTGCAGTACTCCGGCAACGGCATCGAGAATTCCATCTTGGACTTCGGGTCGGCCACTTCGTTGTCGGCCTTCTTGACGTCGGCCAGCATTTCGTCGGTGCGGTTCACGATCCACACCGGCTTGCCGCGCCAGGCGACGGTCATCATCTCGCCCGGCTTGAGTCCGCCGATATCGACCTCGACGGGCGCGCCCGCCGCCTTGGCCTTTTCCGATGGTGCAAACGAACCTACGAAAGGAACTACGGTTGCCACCGCTCCGACACCACCTACCGCGGTCGTCGCAATCAGCCAGGTACGGCGGCCGCCGTCGACGCGTTTTTCTTCCTTGTCTCGCATCACACGCCCCACTTCTGAGTTGGATTTATACCGTCACATCAGTTATACCGCCGCTAGTGTGCGCGAATGGAGTTAGCATTTACAAGGGCCGACTAGCAAAAACCACTCGAAGTGATTGATGCTTCAGGGTTTTCCCCACGTTTTTCGCGCAACCTCGTGAAGCGTTCATTTAAGCCAACTGCAAGCGCCAATAATGGGCGAACCCGCTTAATGGCGTATTAAACCGGATTATCGATATCGATAAAAATATGTTCGATATCGAATTGCTCGGACAGATGCGCGCCGATGGCCTGCACGCCGTAACGCTCGGTCGCGTGATGGCCGGCCGCGAGGTACGCCACGCCCGATTCCGCCGCGATATGCATGGTCTGCTCCGAGACTTCGCCGCTCAGATACACGTCCGCGCCCGCCGCGATGGCGTCTTCGAAATAGCCTTGCGCGCCGCCCGTGCACCACGCCACGCGCCGCAATTCCTTGTCCGTGTCGCCGAACACGAGCGGCTTTCTGCCGAGCGCGTTCTCGACCATCGCGCTGAAGTGTTCGAGCGGCAAGGGCATGCCGAGCGTGGCGATCCAGCCGAGATCCTGATCGCCGAAACGCGCGTCGGCGATCAGCCCGAGCCGCGCGCCGATCTGCGCGTTGTTGCCGAATTCCGGATGCGAATCGAGCGGCAGATGATAGGCGAAGAGATTGATGTCGTTGGCGATCAGCGTGCGCAACCGCCGGTACTTGCGCCCGGTGATCTGCGGCGCTTCGTTGCGCCAGAAGTATCCGTGATGCACGAGCACGGTGTCCGCGCCCCACTCCAGCGCGGCGTCCAGAAATGCCTGTGAGGCCGTCACGCCGGTGGCGATCTTGCGCACGCGGCGCGCGCCTTCAACCTGCAGACCGTTCGGGCAATAGTCCTTGAAGCGGCCGATTTCCAGCAGATTGTTCAGATACAATTCGAGTTCGATCCGATCCATGAAATCCTCTATTCCTTCAAATGCTTAGACGCTTCTGGCTATTTTTTGCCCAAGCGGTCACCGTGCTTTTGGCCCTGATGTTCATCATCGCGACCTTGAAACCGCAGTGGCTTCAACGTCAGGGTCAATTCGGCAAGCAGCTTGCCGAGCCGATCGTCGCGTTGCGGGAAGTGGCGCCGAGCATCGGCTCGCGCCCCGTTCAATCGTCCTACTCGGATGGCGCGCAAAAGGCGATGCCGGCCGTGGTGAACGTGTTCTCCAGCAAGGACGGCAACCTGCCGCCCGACCCGCGCGCGAAAGACCCGCTGTTCCGCTACTTCTTCGGCGACAAGAACAAACGCAAGAGCGACGAGCCGCCGGCGTCGAATCTCGGCTCCGGTGTCATCGTCAGCTCGGAAGGTTACATTCTAACGAACCAGCATGTCGTCGACGGCGCGGATCAAATCGAAGTCGCTCTCGCCGATGGTCGCACGTCGAGCGCGAAAGTGATCGGCGTCGATCCGGAAACCGATCTCGCCGTGCTGAAGATCAACATGACCAATCTGCCGACCATCACGCTCGGCCGCATGGATCAGACGCGCGTCGGCGACGTCGTGCTCGCGATCGGCAATCCGTTCGGCGTCGGTCAGACGGTCACGATGGGCATCGTCAGCGCGCTCGGGCGCAATCACCTCGGCATCAACACGTTCGAGAACTTCATTCAGACCGACGCCGCCATCAACCCCGGCAATTCGGGCGGTGCGCTGGTGGACGTGAACGGCAACCTGCTCGGCATCAACACCGCGATCTACTCGCGCAGCGGCGGCTCGCTCGGCATCGGCTTCGCGATTCCCGTGTCGACCGCGCGCAGCGTGCTGGAAAGCATCATCACGACCGGCGCCGTGACGCGCGGCTGGATCGGTGTCGAGCCGCAGGACGTGACGCCCGAGATCGCCGAATCGTTCGGGCTGGATCAGAAGTCCGGCGCGATCGTCGCGGGCGTGCTGCAAGGCGGCCCGGCGGACAAGGCGGGCATCAAGCCGGGCGATATCCTCGTGTCGATCAACGACGACACCATCACCGACACGACGCGCCTGCTCAACGTCGTCGCGCAGATCAAGCCGGGCACGTCGGTGAAGGTTCATCTGATGCGCAAGAACAAGGAACTGGACGTCAACGTGATGATCGGCAAACGTCCCGCGCCGCCGCGCGCGCCGCAGATGCCGGACGAAGATCAGGGCGATCAAGGCGACCAGGGCGACGAATAAAACGCGGTATCCGTGAAAGCAAAAAAGGCAGCTTCGATCACTCGAAAGCTGCCTTTTTCGTATCCGTCGAACCGTGTGACGACGCGACAATACGCCGCACCTACTCCGCCGCCGGCTCCTCGTTTTTGATCGGTTGCTTGCCGATCACGAGCCGCGCCGCAATGATGCCCGCCTCATAAAGAATGACGAGCGGAATCGCGAGAATCAGTTGCGAGAAAACGTCCGGCGGCGTGACCACCGCCGAAATGACGAACGCGCCGACGATCACGTAAGGCCGAATCTGCTTGAGCTTCTGGATCGACACGACGCCCATGCGCGCAAGCAGCACGACGACTATCGGCACCTCGAACGTCACGCCGAACGCGAGGAACATCGTGAGCACAAAGCTCAGGTAGTTGTCGATATCCGTCGTCATTTCCGCGCCCAGCGGCGCATTGTAATGCGCCATCACGCGGAAAATGGTCGGGAATACGACGAAGTAGGCGAATGCCATGCCGCACAGAAAAAGCGTGTAGCTGCTGAAAACGAGCGGCCCGACGAGCTTCTTCTCGTGCTGATACAAGCCGGGCGCGACGAATGCCCACACTTGATACAGCACGATCGGCAGCGCGATCACGAAGGCGACGAGCATCGTCACCTTCATCGGCACGAAGAACGAGCCGGTGACGTCGGTGACGATCATCTTGCCGTCGCGCGGCAGGTTCTGCATCAGCGGACGGGCCAGCAGCTTGAAGATGTCCGGCGCCCAATACACGAGCGAGATGAACACGACGATGACCGAAGCGCCCGCGCGGATAATGCGGTCGCGCAATTCGACCAGATGCGAAATGAACGTCTCTTCGACGGGCTCTTCTTTAGTGTGTTGCGGGTCGCTCACGCCGGCCCTCGGTAGAAATCATCGATGAAGGAATCGCGGCTCGCTCAGAAGAACTTCGTCTGCCGGCGCAGAGTGGCGGGCGTATGACGAGCGACGCGCGCCGCGCCCGATTGAACCCGCGTGCGACGCGAGGTCGTGCGCTTGTACCAATTGGGAATCGCCGCCTGCTTCACGCGCCAGTTCTTGCGCCTGGTCGACGTCGATGATGACGTGGCGGCCCAGGGCTTGTCCGACGCGGCGCTGTCCGCCGATTCAGCCGCGCCGCCCGCAATGCTCGGCGTGACCGACGTCCCGTCTTTCCAGGCGTCGTTCAGCTCGGATTCGTGGCGCTTCAGCGTGTCGTGAATCGACGATTCGACATTCGACGCCGCGGTTTCGAACTCGGTGCGCATTTTCTTGAGCTCATCGAGCTCCATCTCACGCGCGACTTCCGATTTGACGTCGTTGATGTAGCGCTGCGCGCGCCCGAAGAGCGCCCCCGCCGTGCGAGCCACGCCGGGCAGACGCTCCGGCCCGAGGACCACCAGCGCAACGACGCCGATGACCGCCATTTTGGTCAGACCAAGATCGAGCATTGAACGGAAAGTGGAGAGTTACCGTCGGCGGACGGATTAGCGAAAGTCGCCCGAGCGCGACTTGTCTTTCGCCTCGACGTCCACGGCGCCGTTACGCGGCAGTTCGCGCTGATCGGTCGAATTTGCCGGCGTTTCGCCTTCGCGCATGCCTTCCTTGAAACCCTTCACCGCGCCGCCCAGATCGCCACCGATATTGCGCAGCTTCTTCGTGCCGAAGACGAGTGCCACGATCAGCAGAACGATCAACCAATGCCAAATGCTTAACGAACCCATGAATGAAAACTCTCCGTAATTCCGCCCCGATTTGGGTGCCGAGGCGGAAGATCGGCCTTGCGGCCTCAGCCGAGGCCCTTCGCCTCAGCTCAACTATCGATTTTGCTCGCCCAATATTTCATTGGAAAGGAGAATGCCGACAAAAATAGCGGCGTTACCCCATTCGGCGCCACGGGCGCTCGCCGGCTAACAAATGCGCGTGGATGTGATACACCTCCTGCCCGCCGCCCGGCCCGGTATTAATTACCGTGCGAAAGCCGGTATCGCCTCCCGTGTATGAGACACCCAGATCTTTCGCCAAACGTCCGACGAGACTCACCATTCTACCAAGTAGCGGACTGTCACTTTCTGTGCAGTGCGAAAGTGTTTCAATATGCTTGCGCGGAATCACCAGCACATGCACCGGTGCGGCGGGATTGATGTCGTTGAAGGCGACGAACTCATCGTCCTCATAGACCTTCGTGCTCGGCAGTTGCCCGGAAGCGATCTTGCAGAAAATGCAGTTGTCTTGACTCATTTATACCGTGTCTCCCGTTGCCGGGCCTGATTGATCAAACCGGATCAGAACCACGCGCGCGGCTCGATCGTCTTGTTCTCGTAGAGATACAGCCAGCCTTTGATGATGCGATAAAGCGTCCAGATGCTGACCGCGGCGAGAATCAGGAAGCCGACGCCGATCCAGATCGTCGCGAAACCGATCACGTGGCCCAGCACCGCCCACCAGAACGTGCGGATCTGCCAGGTGAAGTGATCTTCATACGGCGTGCCCGAAGCATCGCCGCGCTTGATGTAGTTGAGGATGATGGCGACCAGTCCGGTGAGCCCGCCGGTCAGCCAATAGACCGCATACAGCCCGTACAGAACGTGCGTGAACGTGCGCATATTGCGCAGACGCTCGGGATCGTTCGCGTCCTGAACGACAGGCGGCGGATAAGGTTCGTATTGCCGGTTCATGCTTGGCCCTCCTTCGCGAATGCCAGACGCTCGTCAGCCGCCGTTCTGTTCGCGCTCACGCGACTTGCGCAGCGCTTTTTCCTCGATTCCCGACAATCCTTCGCGACGCTCCAGTTCCGCGACCACGTCGGCGGGGCTCAGGTCGAAATGCGACAGCATCACGAGACAATGAAACCACAGATCGGCGACTTCTCCGACGAGCGCTTTCGGTGCGCCGCCGTGACGCGCGTCCTTCGCGGCGAGCACGACTTCCGTCGCTTCCTCGCCGATCTTCTTCAGGATCGCATCGTCGCCCTTGTGAAAGAGTCGGGAAACGTAAGATTGTTCCGGATCGCCGCCCTTGCGACTGTCGATGATCGCGCCGAGGCGCAGCAGCGTGTCCAGCGTATTGGCTTGCGTCATTTGTAGATGCTTTCGGGGTCTTTCAGGACCGGCTCGACGGCGACCCACTCGCCGTTCTCCGCCGTGCCCTCGAATTTCTGAAAAAAACAGGAGTGGCGGCCGGTATGACACGCGATACCCGATACCTGCTCGACCTTGAGCAGCACGACGTCTTCATCGCAATCGAGGCGCACGTCGTGAACGTGCTGCACGTGCCCGGACTCCTCGCCCTTGAACCACAGCCGCTGCCGCGAGCGCGAGAAGTACACCGCGCGCTTCAGTTCGATGGTCTTCGCGAGCGCCTCGCGATTCATCCACGCGAACATGAGCACGTCGTTGGTCGACGCTTCCTGCGCGATCACGGGCACAAGGCCGTTCGCGTCCCACTTCACCTTGTCGAGCCAGGTCGTTTGATCGCTCACGGCTTACGTCCTCACCGAAATGCCGTGGTCGGCCATGAAACGCTTCGCCTCGCCGACCGTGTGCTCGCCATAGTGGAAGATGCTCGCGGCAAGCACCGCGTCCGCGTGACCAACGACCACGCCATCGGCCAGATGCTGCAACGAGCCGACACCGCCCGACGCGATCACCGGCACCGGCACGGCGTCCGACACCGCGCGCGTCAGTGCGAGATCGAAGCCCGCCTTCGTGCCGTCGCGATCCATGCTCGTGAGCAGAATTTCGCCCGCGCCGTACTCGGCCATCTTGCGCGCCCATTCGATCGCGTCGATGCCCGTCGCCTTACGGCCGCCATGCGTGAAGACTTCCCAGCGCGGCGTCTCGCCTTCGGCCGACACACGCTTCGCGTCGATGGCGACGACGATGCATTGCGAGCCGTGTTTGTCCGACGCGTCGCGCACGAGCTGCGGATTCGCGACCGCCGAGGAGTTCATGCTGATTTTGTCCGCGCCCGCGTTGAGCAGACGCCGCACGTCTTCGACCGCGCGCACGCCGCCGCCGACGGTCAGCGGAATGAACACCTGCGACGCCACCGCCTCGATGATCGGCAGAATCAGATCGCGTTGATCGGACGTCGCGGTGATGTCGAGAAACGTGAGTTCGTCGGCGCCCTGATCGTCGTAACGGCGCGCGATTTCGACAGGGTCGCCCGCGTCGCGCAGTTCGAGGAAATTGACGCCCTTCACGACGCGGCCGGCGGTCACGTCGAGACAGGGAATGATGCGTTTTGCGAGAGCCATGTTCTTGCCACTTACGGAGTAAGGGCGGCGTCGCGGCCGCCCGGAGAGCTGCTCAAATGTGCTCACGCTCGGGCGTTTCAGGCGCCGTCGGCCTCGCGCAGCGCGTCGGCGCGGGTCTGGGCGGCGCTGAAATCGAGATCGCCGGAGTAGATCGCGCGGCCGCAGATCACGCCTTCAATGCCTTCGCCCTCGACCTCGCAGAGCGATTCGATGTCCGCGATGCTCGACAGCCCGCCGCTCGCGATCACCGGAATCTTCACTGCCTGCGCGAGGCGCACGGTCGCGCCGATGTTGACGCCCTGGAGCATGCCGTCGCGGCCGATGTCGGTGTAGATGATCGATTCGCAGCCGTAGTCCTCGAACTTGCGGCCGAGATCGACGACTTCGTGGCCCGTGAGCTTGCTCCAGCCGTCGGTCGCGACCTTGCCGTCCTTCGCATCCAGTCCGACGATGATGTGTCCCCCGAACGCGCTGCACGCGTCGCGCAGGAAGCCCGGATTCTTCACCGCGGCCGTGCCGATGATGATGTACGACAGGCCGTCGTCGAGATAGCGTTCGATGGTTTCGAGATCGCGGATGCCGCCGCCCAACTGCACGGGAATCTCGCTGCCGACTTCGTCGAGGATCGCGCGGATCGCGTCGCCGTTTCGTGGCTTGCCGGCAAAGGCGCCGTTTAGATCGACCAGATGCAGCCGTCGTGCGCCGCGGTCGACCCAGTGTCGGGCCATGGCCGCCGGATTCTCTGAAAAAATGGTCGCCTGGTCCATATCGCCCTGCTTAAGGCGCACGCACTGACCGTCCTTAAGATCGATGGCCGGAATGAGCAGCATAGGTATCGCGTATTTTCTGGGTGGAGTTGATCAAAACGGCGCACGTGAGGTCTTTCGTGCCTGTATCGCCGGCCGTCCCGCTAGTGTAGTACAAGTCTTGCAACGGTCATGCGCCCGCGGTAATAGGCGAAAACGCTAGCGGGCGCGCCATTTCACGGGTTCCAGTGCACGAAATTGCGATAGAGACGCAATCCGGCGTCCGCGCTCTTTTCCGGGTGGAATTGAGTCGCGAAGATATTGTCGCGCGCAACCGCCGACGTGAATGCGCTGCCGTACACAGTTTCGCCGGACGTATGAGCCGGATTCTCCGGCACCACGTAATAGCTGTGCACGAAGTAGAAGAACGCGCCGTCCGCGACGCCGTCCCAGAGCGGATGCGCCTGCGTCTGACGAACGCGGTTCCAGCCCATTTGCGGCACCTTGAAGCGCGAGCCGTCGTCCTGCAGAAGACCGTCGAGCTGGAAGCGCACGACTTTGCCGGGCAAAAGGCCGAGACCCTTCGTGTCGCCTTCCTCGCTCCAGTCGAAGAGCATTTGCTCGCCGACGCATACGCCGAGCATCGGCTTTTCGCGCGCCGCCTGCATCACCGCTTCCTGCAAGCCGGATTCGGCCAGATGCCCCATGCAGTCGCGCATCGCGCCCTGACCCGGCAGCACGACGCGATCCGCCGCGTGAATGCCTTGCGGCTGATCGACGATCGCCACGTTCGCCTCGGGTGCGGCCTTTTTCAGCGCCTGGTACACCGAGCGCAGGTTGCCCATTCCGTAATCAACAATCGCAATCGAAGTAGTCATTTCAAAGATGGCATCAAGGCCTTCAACCCGTTGACGATGAACTCCACCGCCAGTGCGGACAACATCAAACCCATGAGACGCGTGCCGATATTGATTCCGGTGCGCCCGACCACGCGCGCGATCGGCTCGGCGAGATTCAGCGCGCCGAAGCACAGCCCCGCGATGATCGCGCCCAGCAGGACGAGCCCGAAGCGGTCGTACCAGTGCTGCGCATTGGCAGCATAAACGATCACCGTGCTGATCGAGCCTGGCCCGGTGAGCAGCGGAATCGCGAGCGGCACGACCGCGATGCTGTTGCGCTCCTCGGCTTCCATGCGTTCTTCCGGCGTGGAGCGCGCATTGCCGACCTGCGCGTTCAACATGTTGATCGCCATGAGCAGCATGATGATGCCGCCGCCCACTTCGAACGACCCGACCGAAATCCCGAAGAACGCGATGATCTGCTGCCCAAGCAGCGCCGTCACCGCGATCACGCAGAACACCGAAACCGACGCGACGCGAATGGTGTTGCGTCTTTCGATGTCGGATTGCTGCGCGGTCAGGCTGAGAAAAAACGGTATCGCGCCGATCGGATTGATCAGCGCGAGCAATGAGATAAACGATTTGAACAGATCCATCGTGAATTCGACGCGCGCGCCGAAGCGCCGCGTGTCGATCAGAGACTGCCCTTGGTCGACGGAATCTGCCCCGCCGCGCGTTCGTCCACTTCGACGGCCATGCGTAGCGCGCGGCCGAACGCCTTGAATACGGTTTCGACCTGATGATGCGCGTTGATGCCGCGCAGGTTGTCGATGTGCAGCGTCACGCCCGCGTGATTCACGAATCCGCGGAAAAACTCGATGGTGAGATCGACGTCGAACGTGCCGATGCGCGCGCGCGTGAACGGCACGTGAAATTCGAGCCCCGGACGCCCCGAAAAATCGATGACGACGCGCGACAGCGCTTCATCGAGCGGCACGTAGGAATGGCCGTAACGGCGAATGCCCTTCCGGTCGCCGATGGCCTTCGCCACTGCCTGCCCGAGCGTGATGCCCGTGTCTTCGACGGTATGGTGGTCGTCGATATGGAGGTCGCCATGCGCTTCGACGTCGAGATCGATGAGCCCGTGACGGGCGATCTGGTCGAGCATGTGATCGAGGAACGGGACGCCGGTGGCGAGCTTCTGCTTGCCGGTGCCGTCCAGATCGAGCTTCACACGGATCTGCGTTTCGCTGGTGTTGCGAACGACTTCCGCAATGCGCATGGTGATTCCTTGATACTTGATCGTTGTGGGTTTCAGTTCGGTGCGAGCTTTTTCAGCGCCGCGACCATGTGCGCGTTTTCCTCGGCTGTTCCGACGGTCAAGCGCACGCAATTAGCAAGCAACGGATGCATTTTACCCACGTTTTTTATCAAAACCCGCGAAGTCAGAAGGGTTTCGAAAGCAACGGCGGCATCGGGAACGCGCACGAGCAGGAAATTTCCCGCGCTCGGAAAAACCGTCATGCCGGGCAGCGCCGCCACTTCGCGCGCGAGTTTCGTGCGTTGCGCGCGCAGTTCGGCGGCCTGGGCGTCGAGCACGTCGAGGTGATCCAGCAGGAAATCGGCGGTCGCCTGCGTCAGCACGTTGATGTTGTACGGCGGGCGCACTTTGTCGAACTGCATGATCCACGAAGGCCGGCCCGCCATGTAGCCGAGACGGATGCCCGCGAGCCCGAGCTTCGAGACGGTGCGCATCACCACGACGTTGTCGAACTCCGCCGCGCGAGACATCCAGCTTTTTTCGGCGAACGGCTGATACGCCTCGTCGATCACCACGAGACTTTTCTTCGACGCGGCGATCACGCGTTCGATGTCGGCGTCGTCGTAGAGCGTGCCGGTCGGGTTATTCGGATACGCGAGGTAGACGAGCGCGGGCGCGTGCTCCTCGATGGCGGCGACGAGCGCATCGGCGTCGAGCGTGAAGTCGGCCTTCAAAGGCACGCCGATGAACGCCAGATGCGCGAACTTCGCCGACATTTCGTACATCACGAAGCCCGGCACGGGCGCCACGACCTTCGCGCCCGGCTTCGAGCACGCGACCGACATCATGCTGATCAGCTCGTCCGAGCCGTTGCCGAGCAGCACCTCGCAGGCGTCGGGCACGTTCATCGCGCGCTTGATCTTCGCGAGCAGTTCCGCCGGACGCGGCGCGGGATAGCGGTTCAGCGCGACGCCCGCGAGATGCGCGCCGAGACGTTCGGCGAGGTCAGCGGGCAAGGTGTAGGGATTCTCCATCGCGTCGAGCTTGATCAGGCCCGTGGAATCGGGCACGGGGTAGCTCGTCATCGCGAGGACGTCGGGGCGGATGATGTCTTGTAGTGTGGTCATGTTTTCCCGGCGTCTCTCTCGCCGGTCAGGCGGCGGCTCTCAGGCCGCCTCGTTCTTTCGGGTCGGCGCGCTATTCAGCCGACTTTTTTCATTCGGTATTCGGCGCTCTTCGCATGCGCCTGCAAGCCTTCGCCGTATGCCAGTTCAGCGGCGATTTCGCCGAGCGTCTGCGCGCCGTCCGCGCTGACTTCGATCACGCTCGAACGCTTCATGAAATCGTAGACGCCGAGCGGCGACGAAAACCGCGCGGTGCGCGAAGTAGGCAGCACGTGATTCGGACCCGCGCAGTAATCGCCGAGGCTTTCGCTCGTGTAGCGGCCGAGGAACATCGCGCCCGCGTTGTGAATCTGCGCGGCCCATTGGTGCGGATCGAGCGCCGAGATTTCCAGATGCTCCGGCGCGATGTCGTTCGCGATCGCGCACGCTTGTTCCATGTCCTTCACCTTGATGAGCGCGCCGCGGTCTTCGAGCGAACGCTGGATGACGTCGCGTCGCGGCATCGACGGAAGCAGCTCGACGATCGCATCTTCCACGCGCTGGATGAAATCGTCGTCCGGGCACAGCAGAATGGATTGCGCGAGTTCGTCGTGCTCGGCTTGCGAGAAGAGGTCCATCGCGACCCAGCGCGGATCGGTGGTGGCGTCGCAGATCACGAGAATTTCGGACGGCCCCGCGATCATGTCGATGCCGACGGTGCCGAACACGCGACGCTTCGCCGATGCGACATACGCGTTGCCCGGGCCGCAGATCTTGTCGACGGCAGGAACGCTTTGCGTGCCGTACGCGAGCGCGCCGACCGCCTGCGCGCCGCCGATCGTGAACACGCGATCCACGCCGCCGAGCAGCGCCGCCGCGAGCACGAGCGGATTCTTCACGCCATCGGGCGTCGGCACGACCATCACGATTTCCTTCACGCCCGCGACGCGCGCGGGAATCGCGTTCATCAGCACCGACGACGGATACGCCGCCTTGCCGCCCGGCACGTAGATGCCCGCGCGATCGAGCGGCGTGACCTTCTGGCCGAGCACGGTGCCGTCGGCTTCGGTGTAATGCCAGCTATGCGTGCCGCATTCGATACGCTGCTTCTCGTGATAGCCGCGCACGCGCGCCGCCGCCGCTTCGAGCGCCGCGCGACGCTTCGGTTCGAGCCCTTCGAGCGCGGCTTCCATTTCCGACAGCGGCAGTTCGAGCGCCGCGACGCTGTCCGCTTTCAGACGATCGAACTTGTTGGTGTATTCGAGCACGGCTTCGTCGCCGCGCGCCTTCACGTCCGCGAGAATCTGCGCGACCGAGCGCTCGATCGCCTCATCCTCGCTCGCTTCGAACGCGAGGACCGCACGCAGCGCCTTTTGAAAACCATCGGCGCTGGAATCGAGTTTGCGAATCTTGATAGACATGCTGGTTTTCCGTTTTGCTGTTGGCGCGCCGCGTCGTGCAGCCCGCCTATTTTCCTGTTGCGGCCGTGGCGCGCTCGAAGGCGTCGAGGAACGGCTTGAGCGCGGCGCGCTTCAACTTGAGCGCAGCCTGATTCACGACGAGGCGCGATGAAATCTGCATGATCTCTTCGACCTCGACGAGATCGTTCGCCCGCAACGTGCCGCCCGAGCTGACCAGATCGACGATCGCATCCGCGAGGCCGACGAGCGGCGCAAGCTCCATCGAACCGTACAGCTTGATCAGATCGACGTGTACGCCCTTCGCCGCGAAATGCTGACGCGCGGTTTCCGTGTACTTGGTCGCGACCTTCAGGCGCGCGCCCTGGCGCACCGCGTTCGCATAATCGAAACCGTTCTTCACCGCCACCGACATCCGGCAACACGCTATGTCCAGGTCGATCGGCTGATACAAACCGCCACCGCCGTGCTCGATCAGCACGTCCTTGCCCGCGACGCCGAAATCGGCCGCGCCGTACTCGACGTAGGTCGGCACGTCGGTCGCGCGCACGATGATCACGCGCAGGTTCGGGTTCGTGGTCGGGAGGATCAGCTTGCGCGAGCTCTCAGGGTCTTCGGCCACCTGCACGCCGGCGGCGGCGAGCAACGGCAGCGTCTCTTCGAAGATACGCCCTTTCGACAGCGCGAGCGTGAGGGGCGCGCCAGGCCCCACCGACGACGACGTCTGCGGCAGCGAACTCATTGCTCGACCCCGCTGCCCTTGATACGGCGCACGTTCGCGCCGACCGCCGTCAGCTTCGCTTCCATGCGGTCGTAGCCGCGATCCAGATGGTAGATGCGGTCGATCAGCGTTTCGCCGTCGGCACACATCGCCGCGATCACGAGGCTCGCCGACGCGCGCAGATCGGTCGCCATGACCTTCGCGCCGGAGAGTTTCTCGACGCCCGCGACGAGCGCTGTCTTGCCGTCGATGGTGATGCTCGCGCCGAGACGATTCAGTTCCTGCACGTGCATGAAGCGGTTCTCGAAGATCGTCTCGACGACTTGCGAGGTGCCCTTCGCGATCGTGTTGAGCGCCATGAACTGCGCCTGCATGTCGGTCGGGAACGCGGGATATTCCGACGTGCGGATGTTCACCGCTTCGGCGCGCTTGTCCATGCGCACGCGCATCCAGTCGTCGCCTTCCTCGATCGTCACGCCCGCTTCGCGCAGCTTCGCCGTCACGGCGTCCAGCAGATGCGAGCTCACGCGACGCAGCGTGACATCGCCACCCGCGGCCGCGACCGCGCACAGGAACGTGCCCGCTTCGATGCGATCCGGCACGACGTCATGCTTTGCGCCGTGCAGTTTGTCGACGCCCTGAATCACGAGCCGATCCGTGCCGATGCCCTCGATCTTCGCGCCCATCTTCACGAGCAGATGCGCGAGATCGGAGACTTCCGGCTCGCGCGCCGCATTCTCGATGACCGTCTCGCCTTCGGCCAGCACCGCCGCCATCAGCAGATTTTCGGTGCCCGTGACAGTGACCATGTCCGTGATGATGCGCGCGCCCTTCAGACGCTTCGCTCGCGCCTCGATGAAGCCGTGCTCGATGTTGATCTCGGCGCCCATCGCCTGCAGGCCCTTGATGTGCTGATCGACCGGACGCGCGCCGATCGCGCAGCCGCCGGGCAGCGACACCTTCGCCTCGCCGAAACGCGCGACGAGCGGCCCGAGCACGAGAATCGACGCGCGCATCGTCTTGACCATTTCGTACGGCGCGATCAGGTTGTCGACCTTCGATGCGTTGAGGCTCACGCGCCCGTCGCCAGACACTTCGGACTGCACGCCCATCTGGCGCAGCAGCTTGACCATCGTGCGCACGTCCTGAAGATTCGGCACGTTCGACAGATGGACGTCGTCGGCGGTGAGAAGACTTGCGCAAAGAATGGGCAGAGCCGCGTTCTTTGCACCCGAAACGGTGATTTCGCCAGAGAGCTTCGCGCCCCCCGTGATGACCAGTTTATCCATTGCTTGTCCTTCGACCGAGCTGCCTGCGATGCCGTTTTCGGCGCCGCGGTTATCTTGAATGAATCGCACTATGTACTGCCTTTATCTGCCGGTGATGCCGGTGTTGCTTGGATTGAGTCGTTTGACCTGATTGGCTTCGCCGGGTGGACTCAGGCCGATTTCCACTCGTCGGGGGTGAGGGTTTTCATGCTGAGCGCATGAATCTCCTCGCGCATGCGCTCGCCGAGCGCCGCATAAACCAGTTGATGACGCGCGATCAACCGCTTGCCGACGAACGCGTCGCTCACGATGGTCGCGAAAAAATGCTGGCCGTCGCCTTCCACTTCCAGATGCTGGCAAGCAAGGCCTTTGGCGATGTAATCCTTCACCTGCTCCGGAGTCGGCAACATGGTGGAAGTCTCCTTGAGAATTAGTGACGCAGCTTGTAGCCGCTCGCGAGCAGTCGCGCGGCGATCGACGCCAGCACCGCCAGGAATCCGCCGACGATGCAAAGACTCATCAGCGGGTTGACGTCGGACAAGCCGAAGAAGCCGTAGCGAAAGCCGTCGATCATGTAGAAGAACGGGTTCAGATGCGACACCGCGCGCCACACGGGCGGCAGCGTATGTGTCGAGTAGAACACGCCTGAAAGAAACGTGAGCGGCATGATCAGGAAGTTCTGAAACGCGGCGAGTTGATCGAACTTGTCGGCCCAGATGCCCGCGATCAGACCCAGCGTGCCGAGAATGCCCGAACCGAGGATCGCGAACGCAATGATGTAGAACGGCGCGGCGAAAGACATCGGGATGAACCATATCGTCACGATGAACACGCCGAAGCCGACGCACAAACCGCGCACGACGGATGCCAGCACGTATGCGAAGAACATTTCCCAATGCGCTATCGGCGGCAGCAGCACGAACACGAGATTGCCGGTGATCTTCGACTGGATCAGCGACGACGAACTGTTCGCGAACGCGTTCTGCAGCACGCTCATCATCACGAGGCCGGGCACGAGGAAGCTCGTATAGCCGACGCCCGGATACACCTGCACGTGCCCCGACAGCGCATGGCCGAAGATGGTCAGATACAGAAGCGCCGTCACGACCGGCGCGAGCACGGTCTGAAACGAAACCTTCCAGAAGCGCAGCAGCTCCTTGTAGAACAACGTCTGGAAACCGCTCATGAAAGTCCCTCGACCACTTCCGGCTCGTGCATCACCTGCAGGAACACGTCTTCCAGATCGGCCTTGCGCACTTCGATTTCGTCGAACGTGCAGCCGGCCGCGCGGCATTTCGCGAGAATCGGCTCGATCTCGTCGTAGCTCGCGAGGCGCAGCAGATGCTGCGCGCCCGACACCGCGTGCGGATCGACTTCGAGCGCGCGCAAGTCCGCCGGCAGCGGGCCGTTCGACAGGCGCAGAAACAGCTGCATGCCCGAGAAGCGCTGCAGCAGCGCGCTCGTGCGTTCGAGCGCGACGACTTCGCCGCGACGAAGCATCGCGAGCCGGTCGCACAGCGATTCGGCTTCTTCGAGATAGTGCGTCGTCAGCACGATCGTGTGGCCTTCGCGATTCAGGCGCGAGATGAACTTCCAGAGCGTCTGACGCAATTCGACATCGACGCCGGCGGTGGGCTCATCCAGCACGATCACGGGCGGCCGGTGTACGAGCGCCTGCGCAACGAGCACGCGGCGCTTCATCCCGCCGGACAGCGCGCGCGTGTTGACGTCGGCTTTCTCGGTGAGATCGAGATTGGCCATGATCTCGTCGATCCAGTCGTCGTTGTTGCGCAAGCCGAAATAGCCCGACTGGATTCGCAACGACTCGCGCACGGTGAAGAACGGATCGAACACCAATTCCTGCGGCACGACGCCGAGCGCACGCCGCGCGGCCCGGAAGTCGCTGACGACATCGTGGCCGCGCACGGAAATCGTGCCGCTATCGGCGCGCGCCAGGCCGGCGAGAATGCTGATCAACGTGGTTTTGCCCGCGCCGTTGGGGCCGAGCAAGCCGAAGAACTCGCCCTCTTCCACCGTGAGGCTCACGCCTTTGAGCGCCTGGAGATCCTTGTAGCGCTTCCTGACGTTTCGGATTTCTATGGCTGACATGGACAGTGCGCGTGCCTCGTGCGGCCGCGCCTCGATTGTGCGGATTTTGGCTCGACGGACCCGGACCCGGACAAAAAAGGGCCGGGTGCAGGCCCGAAAAAAACGTTTGATTATAGGGCAAAGCGGGAGGAGCCGACTTCAGAGCGATCCTGATTACGGCAGCACAGCGTAGCGTGCCGCCGCCTTCTGCGCGGAGTCAGAACAGGATCAATGTCGGAACGAGAGGAGCGTATCGACGCCGTAGGCTCGCGCGAGACTGAGGAGCCCGGAAGGAAGATTGACGACGCCCAGCGCGGCGCCGCGCGCGGCAGCGGCGCGCTGCCATGCGAGCAGCACGGCGAGCGCGGATGAATCGAACTGCGTGAGCGGCGCGCAATCGACTTCGGTCGCACCGGCTGCGATGCGCGACAGACCCGCGTCGAGCGCGGCCTTCGCGCTCTCGTGGGTCAGCGTCGCGGCGGTCTGGAAACGGCCGCCCGTGGCTGGCGTGCTCACGATGCCTTGCCGCTCGCGAGTTGCTGGTTACGCTGGGTCAGGAATTGCAGCAGGCCGCCCACGCCGTTCTGCGAGATCTGCTCGCTGAACTGCTGCTGATACGCCTGGATCAGCCATGCGCCGAGCACGTTGATGTCGTACACGCGCCAGCCTTGCGCCGTCTTGTACAGGCGATAGTCGAGCTCGACCGGCGAGCCGTTGTTCATCACGACGGAACGGACCACGACGTCGGTGTCGTCCGGATTCGCGCGAAACGGCTTGTACTGGATCGTCTGATTACGCACCTGCGCGAGCGCGCCGGAGTACGTGCGGATCAGGAGTATCTTGAACTGCTCGACGATCTGCTTCTGCTGCTCGGGCGTCGCCGAACTCCAGTTGCGGCCCATCACGAGGCGCGTCGTGCGTGTGAAATCCGTGTACGGCAGGATCTTCTGGTTGACGAGTTCGGTAATTTTGTTGATGTCGCCCGATTGAATCTTCGGGTCCGACTTGATTTCGTCGAGAACCTGTTGCGTGATCGTCTTGATCATCACGTCAGGCGCGCTCGTATCCACGGCCTGCGCCGACGCCGCGCCACAAAACGCCATGAACATCGCAAAGATGGGAAGAAGCAAAAGTTTTTTCATCACGGACCCTGCAAAAGAAGACTTCGGTTTGAGCGCGCCGCTCGAATCGAGTTCAGGCGGCGCCGCGTCCAAAGCGTAAGAAATGTCGTCAGATATGTTACCGCGCGTTGGTGAGAGCGCGCTCAATGCAAGCGGAATGAAGGGAAACCAGGCGGCGCGCGTGGCGGAACATACTGATTGCCCGGCACTGTCTTGTGGGCGCCGCTGGCTGGAGCGGGCGCAGCCGCCGTGCCTGATGCCGCCGCCGCGCCTTCTGCCGTGGATGCCGGCACGGCAGGCGTTGCCGACGCGCCTTCCACGCCCTCGTCGCCGTAGTTCGGCAGCGGCGCTTCGCCGTAATTCGGCATGTTGCCGTCGCCGCCTGAGATCAGGTACTGACGACGTTGCAAATATGCGTTGCGGACGAACGAGTACTTGTCGAGTGCGGCGTCGGCGAGCACATCGGTCGCGCCCAGCAGATTGGCGCGCATATTGACGAGGTTCACGCCATAGAGCGCCCAGCTCGCGGAATCCGGGCTCACATAGGTGAGCGGATTGCCGAAATAGTCGGCGACGAGGCCCGCCGAATCCCGCACCGTGCTCGGCCCGAGCAGCGGCAGCACGACATACGGGCCGGACGGCACGCCATAGTGGCCGAGCGTCAGACCGAAATCGCCAGCGTGTTTCGGCAACTTCGCAATGGTCGCGACGTCGAACAGGCCGCCGACGCCGAACACCGTGTTGATCGCGACGCGCATGATGTCCGACACGCCGTCCGCAATCTTCAATTGCAGCAGATTGTTCGCGGCGATGTACACGTCGCCGATATTCGAGAAGAAGTTGGTCACGCTGTTGCGCACCGGCTCCGGCACGGCCCACACGTAACCCTTCGCCACCGGCTTAAATGCGTACTGATCGACGGTATCGTTGATCGTGAACATGGTCCGGTTGAAACTCTCGAGCGGGTCCCCTTTAGTCGGCGTCGTCACCGTGGCGCAACCGGTGAGCGCAACAACTCCCGCCACGACGATTGCGCGCCGAATCCCCATCAACTGCATCTTCTTCTCCTTAGTGGGCCGAGCCGGAGGCGCCGACCGTAGCCGACGCGCCCATCGCGCTCGCAGCGCCCGGAACGGCTGGCGCGGGCACTGCCGGCGCCGCCGATGATTTCGAGGCGCCGGAATCCGCCGCCTTGTTGTAGAGGAACTGGCCGATCAGGTTTTCCAGCACCACGGCCGATTGCGTCATCGTGATGGTGTCGCCGTTCTTGAGCATCTGATCGTCGCCGCCCGGCTCCAGGCCGATGTACTGTTCGCCGAGCAAGCCCGACGTCAGGATCTTCGCGGATGAATCCTTCGGAAACTGGTACTGCTTGTCGATATCGATCGTGACGACGGCTTGGTACGTATTCGAGTCGAAGCCGATGTTACCGACGCGCCCGACCGTCACGCCCGCGCTCTTCACGGGCGCGCGCGCCTTCAGCCCGCCGATGTTGTCGAACTTGAGTTTCACCGCGTAGGTTTGCTGGAACGACAGGGTGCTCATGTTGCCCGCCTTCAGCGCGAGAAAGAGCAGCGCCACGAAACCGAGCACCACGAAGAGGCCGACCCAAAAGTCGAGAGCAGTCTTTTTCATCGTCTTCCCAAAGAGAATCTTTTCGCAGATGGCGCGTGAGGGTCTGTGCCCTTCACAACGCCCGCGCCTTGCCCGGCGCCTGCGCTTGGTTCATTAGCTGAACATCAGTGCGGTGAGCAGGAAATCGAGCCCGAGCACGGCGAGCGACGCGTACACGACGGTTTTCGTCGTCGCGCGCGCCACGCCTTCGGGCGTGGGCCGCGCCTCGTAGCCCTGGAACAACGCGATGAACGTCACCGCGAAGCCGAACACGACGCTCTTGATGACGCCGTTGCCGACATCGCGCCACACATCCACTCCGCCCTGCATCTGCGACCAGAACGCGCCTGGATCGACGCCGATCATCATCACGCCGACGACATAGCCGCCGAAGATGCCGACCGCGCTGAAAATGGCCGCCAGCACCGGCATGGCGATGATGCCCGCCCACATGCGCGGCGCGATGACCATCTTGAGCGGGTCGACCGCCATCATTTCCAGTGCCGCGAGTTGCTCGCCCGCTTTCATCAAGCCGATTTCAGCCGTGAGCGACGTGCCCGCGCGCCCCGCGAACAGCAGCGCCGTGACGACCGGCCCGAGCTCGCGCACGAGCGACAGCGCCACCAAAAGCCCGAGCGCCTGTTCCGAACCATAGCGGCTCAGCGTGTAATAGCCCTGCAAGCCGAGCACGAAACCGACGAACAAGCCCGACACCGTGATGATGACGAGCGAATAATTGCCGACGAAGTAAATCTGCTTCGTAACGAGGCGCGGGCGGCGCAGCAGCGGGAGAAATTCGGCTACGAGGCGCAGGAACATGCGCGTCGCGTAGCCTGCTGTGCCGATACCGTCGAGCACCCAGCGTCCGAGCGCGCTGATCATGTCTGCCCTCCGATACCGAAATCCGCAGCGAGCGGCGTGCTCGCGTATTGGAACTTGAAGGGGCCGTCGGGCAAGCCGTTGATGAACTGGCGCACGGTCGCATCCTCCGATGCGCGCAGTTCCGCCGGCGTGCCCTCGGCGTGAATGCCGCCGTTCGCGATGAAATACACGTAGTCCGCGATCGCGAAAGATTCCGGCACGTCGTGCGAGACGAGAATGGAGGTTGCGCCGAGCGCGTCGTTGATCGTGCGGATGAGTTTCGCCGTGATACCGAGCGAGATGGGATCGAGGCCAGCGAAGGGCTCGTCGTACAGCATCAGTTGGGGATCGAGCGCGATTGCGCGGGCGAGCGCCACGCGCCGCGCCATGCCGCCGGAAATTTCCGATGGCGCGAGATCGCGCGCCCCGCGCAGGCCGACCGCGTTCAGCTTCATGAGCACGAGATCGCGGATGAGCGCTTCCGGAAGATCCGTGTGCTCGCGCAGCAGGAACGCCACGTTGTCGAACACGGTCTGGTCCGTGAACAGCGCGCCGAACTGGAACAGCATGCCCATCTTGCGACGCAGCGCGTACAGGCCGTCGCGGGTCTGCGCGCAGATGTCCTGTCCGTTGAACATGATCGTGCCGCGACTCGCCTTCACGAGGCCGCCGATCAGACGCAAGGTCGTGGTTTTTCCGCAGCCCGAACCGCCCATGATCGCGACCACCTGCCCACGCGTGAAACGCATGTGCAGGTTCGACAGAACGAGCCGGTCGCCATAGCCAAAATCGACGTCGCTTAGCTCTAGTAGAGTCTCGGAGGAGGCAAGCACTGGGTAAAAAAATCCGTTGACGCAGGAGGCCGAATTATAGGGCCTGCGTGCAATCGGTGCTTTGCCTAGGTGTGCGCCCCCTTACTTTTCGGAATTTTCGTCATGACTTTGCGAACATTTTTTGCAGTGACGAAACCGCAGCAGCCGTGTCCGGCGCTTCGGTGACTGCGCGCACGACCGCCGCACTGCGCACGCCCGTGGCGAGCACGTCGGGCATCACCTTCGCGTCGATTCCGCCGATCGCGACAAGCGGCACGCGGCCGGACAGCAGTTGCACGTAGCGCGACAGGCGCGCCAGGCCTTGCGGCTTCGTCGGCATGACCTTCGTCGTGGTCGGGAAAACGGCGCCCAGCGCAAGGTAGCTCGGCCTGAAATGCAGCGCGCGCAACATCTCGTAGTAGCCGTGCGTCGATAGACCGAGTCGAACGCCGGCCTTGGCGATCGCATTCAGGTCGGCCGTCTGCACATCTTCCTGTCCCAGGTGCACGCCGTACGCACCCGCCGCGACCGCCTCGCGCCAGTGATCGTTGATGAAAACCTGCGCGTCGCGCCGGCGCCCCGCTTCGACCGAGCGTGCGATTTCGCGCTGCAAGTCGGCGTTTTCGGTTGTTTTGCGACGCAGTTGCGTGGTGCTCACGCCCAGATCCAGAACGCGTTCGACCCAGTCGGCACTCGGCAGCACCGGATACAGGCCGAGTCGATCCGGGCACGCCGGGAAGCCGCCGTCGGGCGCCGCGGGCAGATCGGCGACGCGCGGGAAGTTCGCGAAATCGGCGGGCCACGCGTCGTCCTTGTTCTCATCGCCCGCGCGCCACGCGAGCGCGAGCGTGAGCGCGTCGTGCGGCTCGAAGTTGCAGTCGAGAAAGGCGGCGAGCGCGGACAGCCAATCGTCCGACCATTCGCCTTCCAGCGCGAACCGCGCGTCGCCGCGACGCAGTGTGACGCGGCCGTCGCGTGCTTCGAGCACGGCCGCACCGCTCTTTGCGAGCCGCTCGATGTCCGCGTCGTGCTGCTCGTGCTCGGTGAAGACGATCAGATCGTCCGCTTGCGGCAATTCCGGCGCGGTCAGGCAGATGCGCCAGCGCGATTCCGCCGCCGGCCATTCGCCGAGGCGCGCGCGAATCCTCTCGGCGACTTCGGTCAACTCGTCGGCCGGCGGCCAGAACACTTCGCGATTCAGCAAGCTCATGCCGCGCCTCCGTCCTGATGCCAGAACGGCATGCCGACGACCGGCGTGCTCGCTTGCGCGCTGTCGCGCTCAGCCATCGGGCCAGCGAGAAACGCGGTGCGCCCCGCTTCGACGCCGAGCGCGAACGCGCGCGCCATTTGCGGCGGGAACGTCGCCTGCGACACGGCCGTGTTGAGCAGCACGCCGTCGAAGCCCCATTCCATCACCTGACACGCATGCGACGGCACGCCGAGACCGGCATCGACGATCAGCGGGACGTCCGGCAGACGCTCGCGCAAAGTACGCAGCCCATACGGATTGGTCACGCCCTTACCGGTGCCGATCGGCGCGCCCCACGGCATCAGCGCCTCGCAGCCGACATCAAGCAGACGCCGGCCGATGACCAGATCCTCCGTGCAGTACGGCAGCACTTTGAAGCCTTCGCGAATCAGCTTCGACGCGGCTTCGACGAGGCCGATCGGGTCGGGCTGCAGCGTGTAGTCGTCGCCGATCAGTTCGAGCTTGATCCACGGCGTCTCGAACACTTCGCGCGCCATGTGCGCGGTCGTCAGCACTTCATCGACGCTCTGGCAGCCCGCCGTGTTCGGCAAGAGCGCGACGCCGTGGCGCTTCAATACATCGAAGAAACCGGCCTCGCCGGTCTCCGACTGGCGGCGCAGCGCGACAGTGACCATGCCCGGCCGTGCGGCGTCGATGGAGTCGGAAAGCGATTGCAGCGACGGATAGCGCGACGTGCCGAGCAGCACGCGGCTCGGAAACGTCTCGCCGTAGAGCGTGAGGACGTCGGCGGTGGAAATGGTCATGGTTCGATCCTTCGGTTCGTAGTTCAGCCGCCCGCGACGGGCGACACGACGTCGAGCCTGTCGCCGGCGGCGAGCGTTTTCGTGGCGTGCTCGCCGCGCGCGACGAACTGGCCGTTCAGCGCGACCGCGAACGGCGGCTTTGCGCCGAACGCGGCGAGCGCGTCGGTGACGGTGGTGGCGTCGGGAAAATCGAAGACGCGTTGATTGATGTGGACGTTCATGGCTTTAGTCTCTTGCTCAATGCGATAGCGCGGGCGCGGCCGAGAACTCGCCGTGCAGTAGTTCGGGCCAGCGCGCGGCGCCGCGAAAATCGGAGAACGCGCCGGCATCGGCGATGTCGCCGGAAGCGAGCGCGCCGGCCAGACGGCATGCGGCGTCCGCGACTTCCGGCGCGATCATGAAGCCGTGCCGGTATAGGCCGTTCACGCGCAAGGTCCGCGCCCCGTCCCAGACGATTGCCGGCCGATGATCCGGCAAGGTCGGCCGGCAATGCGCGTTCAGTTCGAGGATGCGCGCCTCGCCGAAGCCCGGATGCACGGCGAACGCGGCGCTCAGCAGTTCGAGCGCCGAGCGCACGCTCACCGGCGACATGTCCTCGCCCTCCACTTCCGTCGCGCCGATCACGTACACATCGTTCTCCTTCGGCGCGATGTAGAGCGGATAACGCGGATGCAAAAGCCGCACGGGCCGCGTGAGCCCGATGCCCGGCGCATGCACGCGCGCGACCTCGCCGCGAATACCGCGCAGCGCGGGCCACGCGGGCTTGCCGCCCAAGCCGCGGCAATCGATGATCCAGCGCGCCTCGGGCATTGCGTCGACGGCGGTGTTCCAGTGCGTGCGCACGCCGCGCGCGGCGAGTCCGGCGGCGAGCGCGCAAAGCGCCTGACGGTTATCCAGTTGACCTTCGTTCGGCAGCAGCCAGCCCTGCGCGAAGCGTGTCCCGAGCGCGGGCTCCACTTGCGCGACCTGCGCGCCCGCGAGCTTGACGAAGCCGCCATCGAGCAGATCGGCGGGTGAATTGGCCTTCAGACGTCGCTCGAAGAGCGGCGCTTCGGCGCGATCCGCGCCGTGCCAGACGACGAGCGTGCCGTTGCGCTGAAAGAAGACCGGCTCGGGCAATTGCGCGATGAGGCTCGGCCAGCGTTCGAGCGAAGCCGCTCCGAGCCCGACGACGAGCGGCTCGGCGCTCGCCGCCTCCGCGAGCGGCGCGAGCATGGCGGCGGCGACCCACGCGGCCGACTGCGTGCCCGCGGCGTCGCCGCGTTCGTAAAGCGCGACATCATGCCTCGCGCCCGCAAGCTGCCATGCAACGAGCCGTCCGACGAGCCCGCCGCCGACGACAGCGAAATCCGGCCCGCGCACGGCGCCCTGATCGATTCTGTTCATCAATTCGAAATCTCCAAACGCGTGACGCTGCGCTGCACGAAGGAGACGAAATACGCGATCTCGATCGTGCTGGCGCGGCGCCACATCACGAGGACGAAATCAGCGGAGAGACCGGCTCGGCAGGCAATGACGCGCGCCGGGCGGAAAGAAAGGACTGGAAGAGACTGGAGGATGGCGCGAGGCTCGCGCGTGCTCCGGAAACTTCCCTCGCCGGTATTACCCGGATCGGGTGCAAAGGGTCTCTCTCAGCCTCGCCGCGCTGCCGACCGTTCCGGCCGCCGATGCACGCGAAGCACCCCTGTTTCGTCGAGGATCATTAAAACATGAAAGGCGAAGCCGCTGCAAACCGGGATTGCCCGCCTTTTATCGTGCGCGGCGGCACTCTGGCACAATGCCGCGAACATGGTTCGCCGCACGACCGCGCGAAATTAAGCGGGCGTTAAGCGAACCCCGGAACAATTTGCGGAGCCGGAAACCGCCGCGCCCGGCCCGGCCGCGAACGTAATAATCGGGCGCCACGAGGCGCATCAGCAGGAACCTCATGACCAACACTCGTACCGAAAGCACACAGCAAAAGGCCGACGAAGTCTCGGCGTGGAGCCTCATCAAGCCGTTCTGGGTCTCGGAGGAGCGCGGCATCGCGTGGGGCCTGCTCGTCGCGATCATCGCCATCAACATGACGGTCGTGTGGATCAACGTGCGGCTCAATAGCTGGAACGCCGACTTCTACAACGCGCTGCAAAACAAGAACGTCAAAGACTTTCCGCACCTGTTGCTGATCTTCACGGGCCTCGCGTTCGCGTACATCCTGCTCGCGGTGTACGGGCGGTATCTGCGGCAAATGCTCTCGTTTCGCTGGCGGCAATGGCTCACCAACCGGTTTCTGGAGCAATGGCTCGGCGACAAGGCGTTCTACCGGATCGAGCGCGACCGCCTCGCCGACAACCCCGACCAGCGTATTTCCGACGACCTCCAGTCCTTCGCCACCACCACGCTTTCGCTGTCCCTCGACCTGCTTTCGACGCTCGTCACGCTCGTCACCTTCATCACGATTCTCTGGACCATCGCGGGCGCGCTGACCTTCTCGCTCGGCGGCACGCCGATCACGATTCCGGGCTACATGGTGTGGGCCGCCGCGCTCTACGCGATCCTCGGCTCGCTGATCATCCAGAAGGTCGGGCATCCGCTCGTGTCGATCAACTATCAGCAGCAGAAGGTCGAGGCGGATTTCCGTTTCGGCCTGATCCGCGTGCGCGAGAACGCCGAGCAAATCGCGTTCTACGACGGCATCTCCACCGAAACGGCGAACGCGAAGACCATCTTCCAGCGCATTCGCGACAACTGGTGGCTGATCATGAAGTACACGAAGCGCATGACCTTCGTGCTCTCCTTCTACGGACAGATCGCGATCATTTTCCCGATCATGGTCGCCGCGCCGCGCTACTTCGCGGGCGCGTTTTCGTTCGGCGTGCTGATGCAGATTTCATCGGCGTTCGGCACGGTCAGCGATTCGTTTTCCTGGTTCATCAACAGTTATTCGACGCTGGTCGAATGGCGCGCCACCGTCAATCGTCTGCGCGAATTCAAGCGCGTGATGCGCTCGACGCATATCCGCGAGGAAACGTCGCCGGCGACGGAGCACGGCGGCATCAACCTGCATTACACGAGCACGCCGTCGCTCACGACGAACGAACTTATGCTCGCGCTGCCCAACGGCACGCCGCTTTCGCGTGTGGCGAACGTGTCGATCGAGCCGGGGTCGCGCTGGCTGGTCGTAGGTCCTTCGGGATCGGGCAAGAGCACGCTGATGCGCGCGCTCGCGGGTCTGTGGCCGTTCGGCGACGGCACCATCGACGCGCCCGTCGACGCAAAGATGATGTTTATCCCGCAGATGAGCTACCTGCCGATCGGGACGTTGCGCGCCGCGCTTTCGTATCCGTCGGCCGGCGGCACGTTCAGCGACGAAGAGTCGCGCGAAGTGCTGCGTCAGTGCAATCTCGAAGCTTATGCGGATCGGCTGGAGGAAAGCGCGCATTGGGCGCGGAGTCTGTCGCCGGGCGAGCAACAGCGGCTCGCCGCGGCGCGCGTGCTGCTGCATAAGCCGGACTTCGTGTTCCTCGACGAAGCCACCAGCGCGCTCGATGCGGAGAACGAGCTGCATATCTACAACACGCTGGTCGAGCGGCTGCCGAAGGCGGCGATTCTCAGTGTGGCGCATCGCGAGTCGGTCGCGATGTTCCATGATTACAAGATCGAGATCGAGAGAGCGATGGCGGAGGCTTGAGGTCTTTTTCTCTTCGCGTTCGTTTCAAAAAACCGCACCGCGAGCAATCGCCGGTGCGGTTTTTTTTGCACAGCCGGCGGAGATTGCTGAATGTCAACCACATTTAATGCGACTCAACAAGCATCAACATCTACTTTTCGGACCAATCCCATATCGGCCTGCGACCTTGGCGCGAGAGCATCGCTCGTGCGGGCGATGCGCGGACAAGCTGCGCGCCGATCCTGAGTCGATGCAACCACTTAGAGATATGGTCAATGAGAATAACCGCTATATCCCGCGAGCCTTAAAATTGACGGTCATATGTATCCAACGGCCGAACACTTCATGATGGCTAGCAAGGCGGCTCTGTTCGGAGACTCCGAGGCATATGAGGCCGTATTTAAAGCCGCCACACCGCAAGACGCGAAACGCATGGGTCGTGGAATACGTGGCTTCGATAATCAGCGCTGGCAAGCGACTAGCTTCGAATTCGTCGTAGAAGGGAACGTGAAAAAATTCGAGCAAAATCCGCCGTTGCGTGATTTTCTTTTAAGCACTGGAGATCGCGTTCTGGTTGAGGCAAGCCCCGTTGATAGTGTATGGGGAATAGGCCTGGCGGCCGACGATCCACGCGCAGGAAATCCGGAACAGTGGGAAGGCTCGAACCTGCGAGGTTTCGCCTTGATGGCGGTACGGTGCCGGCTTGCTGAGACAAACGAGAATCACTGACGCAACCGTATATACGCCGCTTTGGCGGCCTTTCTCGCCAACCCGCAGTTTCGGGGAAAACAATTCTGGCCGTACCAATGGAGAATTTATATGAAATCGATATGCACTCTGATTGCCTGCATGGTCCTTTCCACTGCCGCACTGGCGCAGCAAAATCAGGCTGTTCAGGTCAGCAATCTAAAAACTATCACTGGGCCAACGCCCGATACCAATTACATCGTCGGAACGGCAACCAACACGACAAACGAGCGGCTCGACACCGTCTCTGTTACGTTCAATCTTTACGATGACCAAAACGCGCTCGTTGGAAATGCCGTGGACACTGGTCTTAATCTGGAACCTAACGGCATATGGAAGTTCAAGGCAATTGCGAAGAAGCCCTATGACCACGCCGATTTGAGTAGAGTACTCGCGCACTAATCGGCGAGTATCCATCGGGCGCTCACAAAGAAAATCCGTCATCGAATGCGCGCCGCCCAGAAGCAAAAAAAGGTCACGCAAACGCGTGACCTTTCCGTTTAGCCAAACCGAAAGCAATTACCGCGGCAACTCGCTCGAACCCATCAGATACGCGTCCACCGACCGCGCGCACTGACGCCCTTCACGAATCGCCCAAACGACCAGCGACTGACCGCGCCGCATGTCGCCCGCCGTGAACACCTTGTCCACCGACGTGTAATACGCCTTGTCGCCTTCGGTCGCGGCCCGCACATTGCCGCGCGCATCCTTCTCGACGCCGAACGCGTCCAGCACCGGCGATACCGGCTGCGTGAACCCCATCGCGAGCAGCACGAGATCCGCCTTCAGCTCGAACTCCGAGTTCGGCACTTCCTGCATCTTGCCGCCCTTCCACTCGACGCGCACCGCGATCAGCTTCTCGACCTTGCCGTTCTTGCCTTCGAAGCGCTTGGTCGCGACCGACCAGTCGCGATCGCAGCCTTCCTCGTGCGACGACGACGTGCGCAGCTTGATCGGCCAGTACGGCCACACGAGCGGCTTGTTCTCCTCTTCGGGCGGTTGCGCGAGCAGTTCGAACTGCGCCACGCCCTTCGCGCCATGCCGATTCGACGTGCCCACGCAATCGGAACCCGTATCGCCGCCGCCGATCACCACGACATGCTTGCCCTTCGCGAGCAGTTGATCCGTGAGCTTGTCGCCCGCGTTGACCTTGTTCTGCTGCGGCAGGAATTCCATCGCGTAGTAGATGCCTTCGAGCTCGCGCCCCGGCACCGGCAGATCGCGCGGCGTTTCCGAACCGCCCGCGATCACGACCGCGTCGAACTGTTCCTTCAGCTCGTCGGGCGTGATGGTTTCCTTCGCCGTATTCGCGATGTATTCCGGCAGCGCATCGCGGCCGATAAACACGTTCGTGCGGAACGACACGCCTTCCGCTTCCATCTGGCGCATGCGGCGGTCGATCAGCCACTTCTCCAGCTTGAAGTCGGGGATGCCGTAACGCAGCAGACCGCCGATGCGATCGTTCTTCTCGAACACGACGACTTCATGTCCCGCGCGCCCGAGTTGCTGCGCGGCCGCGAGGCCCGCAGGACCCGAACCGACGACAGCGACCTTCTTGCCCGTCTTGTGCTTCGGCGGTTGCGGCACGACCCAGCCTTCGGCAAAAGCCTTGTCGATGATCGCGTGCTCGATCGACTTGATGCCCACCGGATCGTCGTTGATGCCGAGCGTGCACGCCGCTTCGCACGGCGCCGGGCAGATGCGGCCCGTGAATTCCGGGAAGTTGTTGGTCGAATGCAGCACGTTGATCGCGCTCTTCCAGTCCTGCTGGAACACGAGATCGTTGAAGTCCGGAATGATGTTGTTGACCGGGCAGCCGTTGTTGCAAAACGGAATGCCGCAGTCCATGCAGCGCGCGCCCTGGACCTTCGCGTCTTCATCGGTCAGCGCGGCGACAAATTCCTTGTAATGCTTGACGCGGGTCAGCGGTGCTTCGTACGCCTCGTGACGGCGTTCGAATTCGAGAAAACCGGTTGCCTTGCCCATTTCTTTCTCTGTATTTGGTGAGGATCGCGCTCTCCGATGCACTCGCACCGGAGAGCCTTCTATAACTTGTGAGACCGGGCTTTAGGCCGCGACCGCTTCCTTGCCCTTCTTCGCGCCCATTTCGGTAAGCGCGCGCCGGTACTCGGTCGGGAACACCTTCACGAACTGACGGCGAGCCGAATCCCAGTTTTCGAGCAGCGACTTCGCGCGCGGCGAACCGGTGAACTGGAAGTGACGCTCGATGAGGCCCTTGAGCAGCGCTTCGTCGGTCTTGCCGGCGTGCCACAGCGTGCGATCGACCGTGCGCTCCTGTTCGGCCTGTTGCAGTACCGGATCGAGCGCGACCATCGACTTGTTGCACTTGCCCGCGAACGCGCCTTCCGGGTCGTAGACGAACGCGATGCCGCCTGACATGCCCGCCGCGAAGTTGCGGCCCGTCTCGCCGAGCACAACCACCGTGCCGCCCGTCATGTATTCGCAGCCGTGATCGCCCGTGCCTTCGACGACCGCCGTCGCGCCCGAATTACGCACGCAGAAGCGCTCGCCCGCGACGCCGCGGAAATACGCTTCGCCCTCGATCGCGCCGTACATCACCGTGTTGCCGCAGATGATGTTTTCCTCGGACTTGCCGCGGAAGTCGTTGGTCGGGCGAATGATGATTCGTCCACCCGACAGGCCCTTGCCGACGTAGTCGTTGCCATCGCCGACGAGATCCAGCGTCACGCCCTTCGCGAGGAACGCGCCGAAGCTCTGGCCCGCCGTGCCCTTCAACTGGATGTGAATCGAGTCGTCGGGCAGACCGTCGTGGCCGTACTTCTTCGCGATCATGCCGGAGAGCATCGCGCCGACCGTGCGGTTCACGTTGCGCACCGGCTGGATGAACGACACGTGCTCGCCCTTCTCGATCGCCGCCTTCGACTTCTCGATCAGCACGTGATCGAGCGCCTTTTCGAGACCGTGATCCTGCACGTCGACGTGCTTGCGCGCGACGTCTTCGCCCACCGGCACCTGATAGAAGATGCGCGAGAAGTCGAGACCCTTCGCCTTCCAGTGCTCGATGCCCTTCTTCATGTCGAGCAGATCGACGCGGCCGATCAGGTCGTCGAATTTGCGGATGCCGAGCTGCGCCATGATTTCGCGCACTTCTTCCGCGATGAAGAAGAAGAAGTTGACGACGTGTTCCGGCTGGCCGGTGAACTTCGCGCGCAGCACCGGATCTTGCGTCGCGACGCCGACCGGGCACGTGTTCAGATGGCACTTGCGCATCATGATGCAGCCTTCGACGACGAGCGGCGCCGTCGCAAAGCCGAATTCGTCCGCGCCGAGCAGCGCGCCGATCACGACGTCGCGGCCGGTCTTCATCTGACCGTCGGCCTGCACGCGGATACGGCCGCGCAGACGGTTCAGCACAAGAGTTTGCTGCGTTTCGGCGAGGCCGAGTTCCCACGGCGTGCCCGCGTGCTTGAGCGACGACAGCGGCGAGGCGCCCGTGCCGCCGTCATGACCCGCGATCACGACGTGATCCGCCTTCGCCTTCGCAACGCCGGCGGCCACCGTGCCGACGCCGACTTCCGACACCAGCTTCACGGAAATGCTCGACGCCGAATTCACGTTCTTCAGATCGTGAATGAGTTGCGCGAGGTCTTCGATCGAATAGATGTCGTGGTGCGGCGGCGGCGAAATCAGGCCGACGCCCGGCACCGAGTAACGCAGCTTGCCGATGTAATCGGACACCTTGTGGCCCGGCAACTGCCCGCCTTCGCCGGGCTTCGCGCCCTGCGCCATCTTGATCTGGATCTGATCCGCCGACGCCAGATACTCCGCCGTCACGCCGAAACGACCCGACGCCACCTGCTTGATCTTCGAGCGCAGCGAATCGCCGTCCTTCAGCGGGATGTCGCTGACGACTTCCTTGCCGATGATCGATTGCAGCGTGTCGCCGTTCTTGATCGGAATGCCGCGCAGTTCGTTGCGATAACGCGTTTCGTCCTCGCCGCCTTCGCCGGTGTTCGACTTGCCGCCGATGCGGTTCATCGCGACGGCGAGCGTGGCGTGCGCTTCCGTGCTGATCGAGCCGAGCGACATCGCGCCCGTGGCAAAGCGCTTCACGATGTCCTTCGCCGACTCGACTTCATCGAGCGGAATGGCCTTCGACGGCGACACCTTGAACTCGAACAGACCGCGGAACGTCATGTGACGCTTCGTCTGGTCGTTGATGATGTGCGCGTATTCCTTGTACGTCTGATACGAGTTGCTGCGCGCCGAGTGCTGCAGCTTGGCGATCGCGTCCGGCGTCCACATGTGCTCTTCGCCACGCACGCGGTACGCGTACTCGCCGCCCGCGTCGAGCATGTTCGCGAGGACCGGGTTGTCGCCGAAAGCATCGCGATGCAGGTGAATGGCTTCTTCCGCCACTTCGAAGATGCCGATGCCGCCGACCTTCGTCGCCGTGCCCTTGAAGTACTTCTCGACGAGTTCCGACGACAGGCCGACGCCTTCGAAAATCTGCGCGCCGGTGTAGGACATGTACGTCGAAATGCCCATCTTCGACATGACCTTCAACAGCCCCTTGCCGACCGCCTTCGTGAAGTTGTAGATGACCTTGTCCGCCGACAGATCGCCCTTCAGCCCTTCGGCCATGTTGGCGAGCGTCTCCAGCGCGAGGTACGGGTGAACGGCTTCCGCGCCGTAGCCCGCGAGCAGCGCGAAGTGATGCGTCTCGCGCGCCGAGCCCGTTTCCACGACAAGACCCGTGCTCGTGCGCAGACCATGCTGCACGAGATGCGAGTGAATCGCGGAGGTGGCGAGCAGCGCCGGAATCGCCACGTTGTCGCGGTCCATCTTGCGATCGGACACGATCAGGATGTTGTAGCCGGACCGCACGGCATCCACGGCTTCCGCGCACAGCGACGCAATGCGCGCCTCGATGCCTTCCTTGCCCCACGCCGCCGGATAGCAGATGTTCAGCTCATACGAACTGAATTTGCCGCCGGTGTACTTGTCGATCGCGCGAATCTTCGCGATGTCCTTGAAGTCGAGCACGGGCTGCGACACTTCGAGGCGCATCGTCGGGTTGATGTTGGTCGTGTCGAGCAGATTCGGCTTCGGGCCGATGAACGAGTTGAGCGACATGACGAGGTTTTCGCGGATCGGGTCGATCGGCGGGTTCGTCACTTGCGCGAACAACTGCTTGAAATAGTTGTAGAGCGTCTTGTTCTTGTTGGACATGACCGCGAGCGGCGAGTCGTTGCCCATCGAGCCGACGGCCTCTTCGCCCGCTTGCGCCATCGGCGCCATCAGGAACTTGAGGTCTTCCTGCGTGTAGCCGAACGCCTGCTGACGGTCTAGCAGCGCGGCGGCCTCGCGGCGTTGCGTCTCGACGTCTTCCGCCTTCGGCTCGATCTCGTCGAGCTTGATGCGCACGGCGTCGATCCAGCTCTTGTACGGCTTCGCGTTGGACAGGTTGTCCTTCAGCTCCTTGTCCTCGATGATGCGGCCCTGCTCCATGTCGATCAGGAACATCTTGCCCGGCTGCAGACGCCACTTCTTGACGATCTTCGACTCGGGAATGGGCAGCACGCCGGATTCCGACGCGAGGATCACGAGGTCGTCGTCGGTGACGAGATAGCGCGCCGGACGCAGACCGTTACGGTCGAGCGTCGCGCCAATCTGGCGGCCGTCCGTGAAGGCGATCGCGGCGGGGCCGTCCCACGGCTCCATCATCGCGGCGTGATATTCATAGAACGCGCGGCGGTTGTCGTCCATCAGCGTGTGCTGTTCCCACGCTTCGGGAATCATCATCATCATCGCGTGGACGAGCGGGTAGCCGGCCATCACGAGCAGTTCGAGGCAATTGTCGAACGAAGCGGTGTCGGACTGGCCCGGATAGATGAGCGGCCAGAGCTTCGGCAGATCGTCGCCGAGCACGTACGACGCGATCGCGCCGGTGCGCGCGTTCAGCCAGTTGACGTTGCCCTTCACGGTGTTGATTTCACCGTTGTGCGCGATCATGCGATACGGGTGCGCGAGTTCCCACGCCGGAAACGTGTTCGTCGAGAAGCGCTGATGCACGAGCGCGAGCGCCGACACGACGCGTTCGTCCTGCAGATCGCGGTAATACACGCCGACCTGACCCGCCAGCAGCAGACCCTTGTAGACGACCGTGCGCGACGACATCGACGGCACGAAGTATTCCTTGCCGTGCTTGAGCTTCAGCGCCTGAATGCGATGGCTCGCCGTCTTGCGGATGACGTACAGCTTGCGCTCCAGCGCGTCCGTCACGACGATGTCCTTGCCGCGGCCGATGAAGATCTGGCGAATCAGCGGCTCGCTCGCCTTCACGGTCGGCGAAATGGGCATGTTGCCGTCGACGGGAACGTCGCGCCAGCCAAGCACGACCTGCCCTTCGGCCTTCACCGTGCGCTCGAGTTCCTGCTCGCACGCGAGACGCGATGCGTGTTCCTTCGGCAGAAAGATCATGCCGACGCCGTACTCGCCGGCCGGCGGCAACGTCACGCCCTGCTTGGCCATTTCTTCGCGATAGAAGCCGTCCGGCACCTGAATCAGGATGCCGGCGCCGTCGCCCATCAGCGGATCGGCGCCGACCGCGCCGCGGTGATCGAGATTTTCGAGAATCTTGAGACCCTGCTGAATGATCTCGTGGCTCTTTTTCCCCTTGATATGGGCGACGAAGCCGACGCCGCACGCGTCGTGTTCGTTCGCAGGGTCGTACATGCCCTGCGCGGCGGGAAGCGAACCGGCTGCCGGTTGCTGATGATCGTTCATGGGGACACCGTCTCTACTGTGAGGGGCCGACTCGCTCGGCCGTTGAACCATTTTCTTGTCGCTTGTGACGCGTTTTTTCAACTTGATGTGTCACGAAGCACGGTCGTGCGCGGCACGCTGCACCGCGGCATTTGCCGGAAATCGAAATATACGCGACGAATCAAAGCGATGGCAAATAAAACTTGATGATATGACACCAATTATCGATATGGTGCAGATTTGCCCCAATATATTAGGGACGCATCGAAAATGGCGAAAAAGAAACGGCGAACCTCGAAAATTCGAGACGCCGTTTCATTTGCGCTTCAGGAACGCCCCTGACGGCCGTTATTGAGTCTGTGGAGTTTCGCGGATCTTGCGCGGACGTCCGCGCGGCAGAGGCGACACCCGACGGTTGGCCGCATGCGATGCCCATTCTCGATAGGCTTCGCTGCCTAGTACCCAGCCTTTGAGTGTCGCTTGCAGGAGACGGTTGGCTTCGCGCTCGTCGGGCGGCTGTTCGCACAACTCCTTGTAGGCGTGCTGGCGTTCGAACGGCGTGTTGCCGAGCGACCAGAAGAGCGGATGGTCGGTGATAAGCCCATCGAGCGCGAGCCCGGTGTGATGACGGAAGCTGGACCACTTGTAGTCCTGCGGCGCCGCGACGAGTTGCGCGCGCACGGGCGCCATTTCAACGACGCGCGTAGCGAGCAGAAAGTATCGATCGCCCTCGATGACTGTCGCGCGATAGCGGCCCTCCCAGAGCGTGCCGCGTCGCATGTAACGGCGATTGAAATGCGCCACGTAACGACGCCCGACCGCCTGCATCGCTTTGGGCAAGCTGGCCTCGTCGCGCGGCGTGACGAGCAGATGCACCGCTTGCGGCATCAGCGCATAGGCGTGAATGGAGAGGTGATGATCACGTGAAGCAGTCCTCAAGCAGTCGATGAAGAGCTCGTAGTCCTGGTCGTCGACGAAGGCGGGTTGCTGGTCGAGACCTCGCAGGATGACATGCTGCGGCTGTTCGGGAACGTAGAGTCGTGCAAGCCGTGCCATTCTGGATTTTCCGTTGGTCGCGTTTGTGTTACCCCTTTTGGGGACCTTTCGGAGCCGTTGCGGCAGCGTGGACAAACACATGCAATTGCCGTGCAACGAAGCCCCAAAGCCGCTCTTCGCCCTAGGGAGAATGCTCTACGGCACCGCTATGGTTAATGTGAAATGTTGTGTTCATAATGAGCGTGCTTTTTCGGAGGAGCACAAATTGAAAATAAAACAAGTCATCACGGGGATCGCGGCTTTAGCGTGTGTGTCCACCGCGGCGCATGCACAATCGGCTGGGTCCTTCTATGCAACAGCAGGCTGGTTTCACTTCGCCCCGAATGACAGCAGTGGTCCGCTCAAAGAAACAAGTGTAGGCGGATCTCCGGTCAATATCGATGTTCCCGGCACAGGCGCTGGCATATCGAGCGCTGACACGGCCGGCTTCACACTGGGCTACTTCGCCACCGACCATATCGCCGCCGAACTCGAAATGGGCATTCCACCCACGTTCGACCTTGAAGGCACCGGCACCTTCTCACAGTACGGAAAGCTCGGCAGCGCGAAGCAGTGGAGCCCGACGCTGCTGTTCAAATACTTCTTCAATGCTCCTACGGCGAAGTTCCGTCCGTTCGTCGGCCTTGGCGTGACCCGCACCTGGTTCACCGACGCGAAGATCACCAATGAGCAGTTCGAAGGCTCGGTCCTGCATGGTCCGACCAGCGTCGACACAGATAGTTCGTGGGCGCCCGTGTTTAATGTCGGCGCGACTTACAACTTCACGGAACACTGGTTCGCCGGATTTTCCGTGTCGTTCATTCCGTTGAAGGCCACCGCGAAGTTGAACACGCAGGCTCAAACGCCCGTTGGCACGCTCAATGTCCAATCGCAGGCGAAAATCACGCTCAACCCGATCGTTACGTATTTGCGAGTTGGCTATCGATTCTGAAGCGATACCGCTCATTGGCATGTAGCGACGATATAAACGTCATCGCAAAAAGCAAGATAACGCCGGCATGATTCGCATATGCCGGCGTTATTTTTTGCATGATCCTTGTAAATGTGACCTCCGCGAAAGAGCGTCGCTTGCAGTTCTTACGCGTCTGCGTGCGCGAAAGCGGCTGCGCGGTCGCGCTTACCGACGCATTGCGCAATGTCGACGCACCGGCATTGAATTTGCTGCATCATGTGTTTCCCCGCCGCCATTAGCGGGTTATCCACGACTATCCATCGACGGAGCGATCTATGAACGCATTGCCTAACACGCGAGACGCCATCGGAGATTCATGGACCACGACGAGCCGCCGCGCACGACGCATGGCGCGGCACGGCCGTGAAGCAGCCGAGGATATCGGCGTCGAACTCCGCACGCTTCTCGGCGAACTTGAAAATACGCTGGCCGAAGGCACCTCGGCCGATGCGGCTGCGCTACGCGCGCAGATCGGCGAGCGCCTCGACAGCGCCCGCGCACGTCTGAATGATACCCACGCGGCACTACGCGAGCGCGCGGGCGTCGCGTTCGAAGGCGCCGACGCCTACCTTCACGAAAAGCCCTGGCAAACCATTGCGCTGGTCGGCGGGCTTGCGCTTGTCGCAGGCGTGCTGCTCGCCCGCGTGCGCTGACGTCTCAACCCGACGACGCCTCCCGAAAATCCGCGCCGATAATGTCGATGCGATCCGTACAGATCGCATCGACGCCCCATTGCGCGAGCAACTGCGCGCGCGCCGGGTCGTTCACCGTATAGGCGAGAATGCGCAAGCCGGCATCCTTGATTTGCGCCACGAGCGCTTCATCGAGCGTGCGATGGTTCGCGTGAAGCGACACGCACGACAACGCCGAAGTCTGTGCGCGCCAGTTCGCGGGCACGCGCTCGTAAAGCATGCCTCGCGGAAGATTCGGCGCGACATCGCGCGCGGCTTCCAGCGCCGCATATGAAAACGATGACAACAGCGGCGCGACTTCAGCATCCGCCCACAAGTGCGCCGCCTCACGCGCGACCAGCACGCCGGTTTCGACATCGCGGCCCTGACTCGGCTTGATCTCGATGTTCGCCGCGAGTCCATGCTTCATGCATCGTTCGTACACTTGCACGAGCGTGGGCATACGCGCGTTCGCGAACTCGGCGCTGAACCACGTGCCCGCATCGAGCGCGCGCAATTGCGCGTAGGTCATGGCTTTTGCCGCGCCGCGTCCGTTCGACGTTCGGTCCACCGCGTCGTCGTGCAGCAGGAAGACGATGTCGTCGGCGGAGAGTTTCGCGTCGAACTCGATCATCTTGTGGCCGAAACGCGCGCCCACGTCGATGGCTTCGAGCGTGTTTTCCGGCGCGAGTTTGCCGCCGCCGCGATGCGCGACGATCGCGGGATAAGGCCAGGTTCTCATCGCATCGCCTCCATTAGTTCGCGCGCAGTCCCGTCGCCGGATCGAAGAAATGCAGATGGCGCACGGGCAACGATACGCTCAACCGCTCGCCACGCTGCGGACGATGCTCATGCGGCAAGCGCGCTGCGACATCGTGCTTGCCCCACTTGCCGTGCGCGAGATTGTCCGCGCCGAGCAGTTCGGCCGAATCCACTTCAAGCGCCGCGCTCGGCGCGTTCTCGTTGCCGGGCGTCAGGTGCTCCGGACGAATGCCGACGATCCACTCACGCCCGTGCATCGCGCTCGTGATACCGCTCGCGCCCGCGACCGGCAGCGTCGGACCATTGCCCGCGATCTCGAAAGTAGAACCGTCTTCGGACAGACGGCCTTCGAGCAGATTCATTGCCGGCGAGCCGATGAAGCTCGCCACGAATACCGTGGCCGGGCGTTCGTACACGTCCGTCGGCGCGCCGATCTGTTCAGCATGGCCTTTGTTCATGACGATGACGCGCTGCGCCAGTGTCATCGCTTCGATCTGATCGTGCGTGACGTACAGGCTCGTGGTCGCGAGACGCGCGTGCAGGCGCTGAATTTCGAGGCGCATCTGCACGCGAAGCTTGGCGTCCAGATTCGACAACGGTTCATCGAACAAAAACACGGCCGGCTCACGCACAATCGCACGGCCCATTGCAACGCGCTGCCGCTGCCCGCCGGACAATTCGCGCGGCTTGCGTGCAAGCAGATGTTCGAGTTCGAGGATGCGCGCGGCATTTGCGACACGCGACTCGATGGTCTTCTTGTCCGCGCCGCCAATCTTCAGCGCATACGCCATATTCTGCGCGACGCTCATGTGCGGATAAAGTGCGTAGTTCTGAAAAACCATCGCGATGTCGCGATCCTTCGGTTCCAGCCTGTTCACGACCTTGCCGCCGATTTCGATCGCGCCTTCGGACACGCTTTCGAGTCCCGCGACCATGCGCAACAGCGTCGACTTCCCGCAGCCCGACGGCCCGACCATCACGACGAACTCGCCGTCCTCGATCGCCACGTCGATGCCGTGCAGCACATAGTTCGAGCCGTCGTATGTTTTCTTGACGCTTTTGAGATTCAATGCGGCCATCGATGAAGTCTTCTCCGTTATTTTTCTGAGTCCACGAGTCCGCGCACGAACCAGCGCTGCATCGTCAGGACGACCGCGAGCGGCGGCAGCATCGCGAGCAGCGTCGCCGCCATCACGTAATGCCATTCGGTCGCGGTGTCGCCCGACGCGATCATGCTCTTGATGCCAACCACCGCCGTCTGCAGCGACACTTCGTTGGTGATCAGAATTGGCCAGAGGTATTGATTCCAGCCGTAGATGAACGTGATGACGAAAAGCGCCGCGATGTTCGTCTTCGAAAGCGGCAACACGACATCCCAGAAGAAACGCAGCGCGCCCGCGCCGTCGATGCGCGCCGCCTCCATCAGTTCGTCGGGCAGCGTCATGAAGAACTGGCGGAAAAGGAACGTCGCCGTCGCGGATGCGATCAGCGGCAGCGTCAATCCCGCATACGTGTTCGACAGATGCATCGACGAAACGACTTGCACCGTCGGAAAGATACGCACCTCGACGGGCAGCATCAGCGTGATGAAGATGAGCCAGAACGCAAGGTTCTTCAACGGAAAACGGAAGAATACGATTGCGTACGCGGAGACGATCGACACGGCGATCTTGCCGATCGAAATCACCAGCGCCATCACGAGGCTGTTGAGCAACATGCGGCCGAAGGGCGCCGCCGCGTTGCCGCTGCCGTGCGTCCAGATATACGCGATGTTCTCGAAGAGATGCGTGCTCGGCACGAGCGAGAGCGGCACGCTGAACACTTCCTTCGAGTTCATCGTAGCCGCGCAGAACGCGACGTAGACCGGAAACACGACCAGCGCGACGCCCAGCAAAAGGATCGCGTGACAGAAGATATCGAAGCCGCGACGGTTTTCGATCATGAGTATTGCACCCTGCGTTCGACGAAGCGGAACTGGATCACGGTCAACACGACGACGATGAACATCAGCACGACCGACTGCGCGCCCGAGCTACCGATGTCGAGTCCCTGGAAGCCTTCCGCGAAGATCTTGTAGATGAGCGTCTTGGTCGATTGCGCGGGACCGCCGCCGGTCGCGGCATCGATGACGGGAAAGGTGTCGAAGAACGCGTAGACGAGATTCACGACGAGAAGGAAGAAGGACGTCGGCGACAGGAGCGGCAACGCGATGCCGAAGAACCGGCGCACGGGTCCGGCGCCGTCGATGGCGGCCGCTTCGATCAGCGATTTCGGAATCGCCTGAAGGCCCGCATAGAAGAACAGGAAGTTGTAGCTCACCTGCTTCCACACCGACGCGAGCACGACGAGGAACATCGCCTGAGTGCCGTTGAGCGCGTGATTCCAGACGATGCCCTGTTTGCCGAGCGCATACGTCACGAGTCCGATGCTCGGGTTGAAGAGGAACGACCACAGCACGGCGGCGATCGCGGGCGCGACCGCGTATGGCCAGATGAGCAGCGTCTGATACGCCTTCGCGCCACGCGTCACGCGATCGGCGCATGCGGCGAGCAATAGCGAGATCACGAGTCCCGACACGGTGACGAGCGCGCAGAAGATCATCGTCGTGTTGAACGACGAGAGATAGAGCGGATCGGCGAACAGCTGTTTGAAGTTCGCCAGCCCGACGAACTCGCTCGACGTGCCGAACGCGTCCTGACTTTGCGTGGCCTGCCAGAGCGCTTCGCCCGCGGGCCAGAGAAAGAACAGCGCGGTGATCGCGAGTTGAGGCGCTACGAGCAGATACGGCAAGACGCTCGTATCGAAACGAGACCGTTTTTCCATTCTGAATATCCTGGACGGCGCCCGCGCGTGGAACCAAAGCGCGCGGGCGCGGGGCCTTTAATTGCCGGTTTTCTCGAAGCGGCGCAGCAGTTCGTCGCCGCGCTGCACCGACGCGTCGAGCGCCTGTTGCGGCGTCTTCTTGTCGGCCCAGACCTGCTCCAGCTCTTCATCGACGATCGTGCGGATCTGCGGCATGTTGCCGAGGCGCAAACCCTTCGTGTAGGGCAGCGGCGGCTTGTTCAGCATCTGCTTGATCGCGATGTCCGCGCCGGGATTCTTGGCGTAGAAGCCCTGCTTTTGCGTGAGCTCATACGCGGCTTGCGTGACCGGCAGATAGCCTGTGTCCTGATGCCACTTGGCCGCGACTTCCGGCGTCGACAGATAAGCGAGGAACTTCGCGACGCCCTTGTAGACGGCCGGGTCCTTGCCCGCCAACACCCACAGACTCGCGCCGCCGATGATCGCGTTCTGCGGCGCGCCCTTCACGCTCGCGTCGTAGGGCATCATGCCGACGCCGTAATCGAACTTCGCGAATTTCGCGATGGTCGCGCGCGAGCCGGACGAATTCGTGATGATCCCGCAATCGCCGCTATAGAACTTCGACACCGGTTCATCCTTGCGGCCGACATAGGTGAACGTGCCTTCCTTCGCCATGCCCTGCAGGAACTGGATGTGCGCGACCTGCAGCGGCTTATTGAATTCGAGCTTGGCGTCGAGACCGTCGAAACCGTTGTTCTTCGTCGCGAACGGCGCGGCGTGCCACGCGCTGTAGTTCTCAAGCTGAATCCAGCTCTGCCAGCCCGACGAGTAACCGCACGAGTAACCTGCGGCCTTCAGCTTCTTCGCGTCGGCTTCGACATCGGCCCAGGTCTTCGGCGGCTGATTCGGATCGATGCCCGCTTTCTTGAACGCGTCCTTGTTGTAGTAGAGAACGGGCGTCGAACTGTTGAACGGCATCGAGATCAGATGACCGGTCTTGGCGTCGCTGTAATAACCGGCGATGGTCGGCACGAACGCCTTTTCGTCGAGCGGCACGCCGGCCTGCTTGAATACGTCGGAGACCGGGATGACGGCCTTTTTCGCCTGCATCATCGTCGCGGTGCCGACTTCGTAGACCTGCAGGATCGCGGGCGCATTGCCGCTGCGGTACGCCGCGATGCCCGCCGCGAGCGCCTGATCATACGTGCCCTTGAACACGGGGACGATCTTGTAATCGCTCTGCGACTTGTTGAAATCGTTGGCGATATCGTTCACGCGCTCGCCGAGCGCGGCTTCCATCGCGTGCCAGAACTGGATTTCCGTCGCGGCTTGCGCGGCGGTGCTGACGCCGAAGGCCAGAACGGCCGCGGTCGAGATCGTGCGGAACAAGGGCTTACAGCTCATCGATGAGTCTCCGTCTGAGGATTTCGCGCTTGGAAACGCGCGATATTAGTTGTTGTCGATGACAAACAGTCGTTGATACTCCTTCAATGCATAGCGGTCCGTCATCCCGGCGATGTAATGCGCGATGAGCCGCGCCTGCGAACTGTCGTGGCTCGGCGAAGGCGCGTCGTTCGCCGACTCCTCCGTCACCGGCCCGCGCGCCTGGTAAGCGGGCGGCAAGAGACGCGGATCGTCGGTGAAGGCTTCGAAAAGGCCCGTCACGACGCGCTTCGCCTTGTTGGCCATGCGCATCACGCGATAGTGCCGGTAGAGGTTCTTGAACAGGAAGCGCTTGAGCTGCGCCGCCTGTGCCGCGACTTCGTCGCTATGCGCGACGAGCGCCGGCGCGTTGCGCACATCGTCGAGCGATTGCGGCGCCACGCGTTCGAGATTGCGGCTCGTTGCCTCGATCAGATCGACGATCAACGTGTTGATGATGCGGCGCACGGTTTCGTGAATGAGCCTGCGCCCTTCGATGTCCGGAAACTCCGCGCGCGCCGCATCGAAATGTGTGTGCCAAACGCTCACTTCGGAAAGCTGTTCGAGCGAGATGAGACCGGAGCGCAGGCCGTCGTCGACATCGTGATTGTTGTAAGCGATTTCATCGGCGACGTTGGCGATCTGCGCTTCGAGCGAAGGCTGCTTGCCCGTGAGAAACCGCTCGCCGAGATCGCCGAGCTTGCGCGCATTTTCGCGCGAGCAATGCTTGAGAATGCCTTCGCGCGTCTCGAAGCACAGATTCAGGCCGTTGAACGCGCCGTAGTGCTCTTCGAGTTGATCGACCACCGCGAGGCTTTGCAGATTGTGTTCGAAGCCGCCGTGATCGCGCATGCAGTCGTGCAGCGCGTCCTGTCCGGCGTGGCCGAACGGCGTATGGCCGAGATCGTGCGCGAGCGAGATGGCCTCGACGAGATCCTCGTTGAGCCGCAGATTACGCGCGACGGAACGCGCGATCTGCGCGACTTCGAGACTATGCGTGAGCCGCGTGCGAAACAGGTCGCCTTCGTGATTGACGAAGACCTGCGTCTTGTATTCGAGCCGGCGAAACGCGGTCGAATGCACGATGCGGTCGCGATCGCGCTGAAACTCGGTGCGCGCCGCAGGCGGCGCTTCGGTGAAGCGCCGTCCGCGCGATTGCAACGCGTGCGCGGCATACGGCGCAAGATGCGCTTCGAGCGCGAGCGTCGACGACCCGCCCGGCGGAAGTTGATGTTCTTTGTCGCTCACGGCTGCTCCGCTTCGTCGTGATTCTAGCCGCCGCTCGCGCGGATCAGATGCTCGCTGCGAGCGTCGCGCGCACGGTCTGATCGGGCGCGCTCGTGATCTCGGTCGCGCCGAAGCGGGTCAGCAGAATGAATTTGATTTCACCGGCTTCGGCCTTCTTGTCGACCTTCATCAGATCGACGTAGCGGTCGTCGCCGAGCTTAGGCGCCGTGACCGGCAGCTTTGCCGCCTCGATCACGCGCACGAGACGCTGGCGCGCGGCTTCGTCGAGCTTGCCGAGGCGCACGGAAAGATCCGCCGCCATCACCATGCCGCAACCGACCGCTTCGCCGTGCAGCCATTCGCCGTAGCCGAGACCGGCTTCGATCGCATGGCCGAAAGTGTGGCCGAAATTGAGAATCGCGCGCTGGCCGCCTTCGCGCTCGTCCGACGCGACCACCGACGCCTTGATCTCGCACGAACGCTTCACCGCATGCGCGAGCGCCGCGTCGTCGCGGCGATTCAGCGCGTCGATGTTGCTTTCGATCCAGTCGAAGAATTCAGCGTCCTTGATGGCGGCCGTCTTGATGACTTCCGCGATGCCCGCCGCCAGTTCGCGCTCCGGCAGCGTGCGCAACGCGCCGATGTCCGCGATGACCGCTTGCGGTTGATAGAACGCGCCGATCATGTTCTTGCCGAGCGGATGATTGATGCCCGTCTTGCCGCCCACCGACGAATCCACTTGCGAAAGCAGCGTGGTCGGCACCTGAATGAACGGCACGCCGCGCATGTAGCACGCGGCGGCGAAACCCGTCATGTCGCCGACGACACCGCCGCCGAGCGCGATCAGCGTGGTCTTGCGGTCGGCGCGCCCGGTGAGAAGCGCGTCGAAGATCTTGTTGAGCGTTTCCCAGTTCTTGTGCGCCTCGCCGTCCGGCAGAACGACGGTCGTCACGTTCTTGCCGAGCGGTGCGAGCGCCGCGCGCAACGCGTCGCCGTAGAGCGGATCGACGGTCGAGTTCGTGACGATCGCCACGGACGCGCCCTTGATATGCGGCGCGAAAAGTTCCGTGCGGCCGATCAGCCCCGCACCGATATGAATGGGATAGGCGCGCTCGCCCAGTTCTACGTTGACGGTAATCATGGCGGACATTTGACTTAAGCCGGTTTGACGACGCCGGCGACCTCCAGTTGCATCAGGACCATATTGACGAGCGCGTTCACGGTCGGACGCCCCGTTTCCACGACGAAATGCGCGCATTCGTGGTACAGCGGATCGCGCGCCTTGAAGAGTGTTTCGAGCTTGCCGCGCGGATCTTCAGTCTGCAGCAGCGGGCGATTCTTGTCGCGTCGCGTGCGCTGCCAGAGATCGTGCGGATTGGCGCGCAGATAGATGACGATGCCGCGATTCTTCAGATGTTCGCGATTCTCGGGCCGCAGCACCGCGCCGCCGCCCGTCGCGAGCACGATCCCGTTTCGCTGCGACAGCTCGTCGATGACGTTCGCCTCGCGCTGGCGGAAACCCGTTTCGCCCTCCAGCTCCCATATCACCGGGATGCGGGCGCCCGTGCGCACCTCGATCTCATGATCCGAGTCGATGAAGGAGCGCTGCAGACGGCGCGCAACCGCACGGCCCACGGTGGTTTTACCCGCACCCATGAGTCCGACGAAAAAAATGTTCGCGTTCGCGTGCCCTTCCTGCAACTCTGTTTCCTTCCAGTTCGATGCAATTTGTTCGTGCGGCAGCTTAAGGGCAAACCGCCCGCTTTGTCGAGTCGCGCGGGCCTCGTGACGGGCTTAGCCGCTCGGCGCGATCACATGCGGCGTAATCAATATGACGAGTTCGCTCTTGGAGCTGCGCCGCGTGTCATTGCGAAACAGCCAGCCGATCAGCGGCAACTTCGACAGTCCCGGCACGCCGGTCGTGTCTTCGCGGTCATCGTCGGAATAAATGCCGCCGATCGCCACGGTGCCGCCGTTTTCCACTTCCACGCGCGTCTGAATATGCTTGGTATGGATCGCCGGGCCGTTCGCCGTTTGCTCGCCGAGACTGTCTTTCGTGATGTCGAGATCGAGAATGACGTGGCCATGCGGCGTGATCTGCGGCTCAACCTCCAGTTTGAGCGTTGCGCGCCGAAACTGCACGCCCGACATGCCGTTGCCGACCTTCGCCTGATACGGCACTTCCATGCCCTGCTCGACGACGGACTTCGCGCGGTCCGCCGTCACGACGCGCGGCCGCGAAACGATTTTTCCGCGCCCTTGCGCCTCCAGTGCGCTCAATTGCACGTTGAGCAGCCGCGTGGCCTGCGCGACGAACAACGTAAGCCCGGCCGTCGCCGCGTCGAAACCGTTGATCGGCCCCGCCGACAAATCGTATACCACACCGTCCTTGCCGCCCGCGATCCCGGTCGCCGGATCGCTCTGCGGCGCGACGCCCAGCTTGACGCCGAGATTGCGCGACAGTCCCACCTCGCCTTCGACGATCTTCGCCTCGATCATCACCTGTGGCGTCGCCTTGTCGATCAGCGCGATCAACTCGGCGATCTGCTGGACGCGGGCGTCGAGATCGGTGATGAAGAGCAGATTCGTGCGCGCATCGGAGATGGCCGAGCCGCGTTTCGACAGCACGCGCTGACTACCCGAGCCGGACAGCATCTTGCGGACGTCTTCGGCGCGCGAATAGCGCAGCACGAACGTGCGGCTCGCAAGCGGTTCGAGGTCCGCCGCGCGCGCGTGAGCTTCGAAGCGCAGCTTCTCGCGCGCGGCGAGTTCGGTGAGCGGCGCGACCCAGATCACGTTGCCGTGCCGCTCCATCGCGAGACCGTGGACTTCGAGGAACGTATCGAATGCGCGCCGCCACGGCACCGCGACGAGATTCATCGACACCTGTCCGCGTACCTTTTCGCTCGCGACGATATTCAGGCCCGTGAAGCGCGCGAATGCATGCAGCGCGGCGCTCAAGTCGGCGTTTTTCAGATCGAGGGTGATCGGCTTGCCGTCGTCGCCAGGCGATGCGTTGCTCAGCCGTTCGAGTTTCGGCAAAGGCACGGGCGGGCCTTCCAGCGCTTCCGCCGATTCCGCCGATTCCGCCATTTGCGCTGCGGGCTTTGCGGGCGGAGCGGCCTCCGCGCTTTCCACGACGGGCGTCGCGGGAGCGAGCAGATCGATAGGCTGCGCGTCGAACGATGCGGGTAGCGGCGGAAGCGGCGCGATGCTCGCATCGACGCTATCGGCGGCGAACGCCGGATGCGCCGACAACGACAACGCCGCCACCATTCCCACGAATCTGCCTGAAAGCTTCGCGAACCGGCTCACTTGCGATCCTCCGCGAAGGCCAGCTTGCGCGACATGCCGTCTTCGCGGGCAAGCTCGATCGCGCGCGGCATGACACGCCCGAGCCGTTCGTCGCCGACTTTCTGCCCCGGCGCGAAACTGTCCACATCGCCGCCGCTCTGCAAAAGCGCCAGCGCGCGACGCCGTGCGACGAACGTGCCCACCAGCAGCATGTCGCCTCCCTGAGGAGCGACGTCCGCGCCGCCGAACGGATCGACGACGAACGCGTTCGCGCGCGACGCCGCCGCGGGCGCAACCGCTGGCAACGTTTCGAAGATGTGCAATGTCGCTTCGATGGCGAGCGCGTTCGCCTGTCGTTTGATCTGCACGTCGTCGGGCAGGACGAGTCGAGGCAGACCGGCGAGCGCTTCGAGAAAGCGCCGCATCTCCGCGAAGCTGCCGTCCGCGCGCAGTCTGAGCGCGCGCTCCGGGATCGGCTCGCTTAGCTTCGGCCCGCCGCTCTTGAGCGCGACAGGCTCGATGTCCGCGACGCGCACACCGCTTTGGGCCGCCAGATCCGCGACTGCACGCAACGCGTCGGCGGCGCTCCAGTGCTCCGGCTCCAGGCGGCCCGGGGATGCTCGCGCTCGCAAGTCAGACAATTCGCCGGCAATGCGCGCCGCATCCTGCGCCTTCGCTTGCATCGCCGCCCACGCGGCGCGGCTCGCATCGAGCCGGCTCGTGTCCGACATGCGCCACGCTCGCAGACCGAGCGCGAAGACGAAGAGACCCAACGCGAGCGCGACACACGCGGTCCGACGCCACGACCATTCGTCGAACGGCTTCAGGATGGACCGCGCGCCGCGCGATCGCTTCTTGACGGCAATATTCATCGGAATCGTGCTCATGAGCGTTTCCCCTGCGCTGGCGTCGAAACCGGACGCGCCTGACGCGAAGCCGCTTCATCGCGCGAATGATCCGGCGCGTAACGCACGAGCGCGACGAACTCGAATCGCGCCGAATGCTCGTCGAACGCCGTGGACGCATCGCGCCTAGCCGACGCCGCCGTATTCGCGCGCCGCTTCATCTCGATTACCTCGACCGCCTGCACGCCGCGCAGCCGCTCCAGTCTCTTGAGCCATTGCGAGGCGGCCTGCGAATCGGGCGCAAGCGCGGCAAGTTCGACCTCGTTCGTTCGCTGCGACACACGCTGAAGCGCGACGCCGCGTTGCAAAGGCGCGTCGGCGAGCGCTTCGAGCAGCGCGAGGAAGCGCTCGCGCGGCAACGTCAACGGCTGCGCGGCCTCACGCGCGCGCCGCCGGTCGCTTTCCGCGCGCACGAGCCGGGCGTGTTCGTCGATCTGCGCGCTCGATGCACGCAGCGACGTCTCCAGCGCCACGCGCCTTTCATCCAGACGGGCGCACTCCCACGCGTCCCGGCCCGCCATGGCGCCGACGGCCGCGCAACCTGCCAGCGTCACCGCGCCGATCAGCGCGAGCCGCTGCCGCCGTAACTCACGGCGTTTTCGCGCGCGGTAGGGAAGCAGGTTGAACCCGTCGAGCATGGCGACGCTCATTGCATCACCTCGCGCAACGCCAGACCGAACGCGACCGCGAAGCGCGGCGAATGCTTGTGCGCCGTCGGGATCTCGGCCGCTCCGTTGCAATACGGCGCGGCCTCGAAAGGCAACGCCGCGCAGCCGAAAGTCTTGCCGAGCATGGGAAGCGGAAGGCACGCGTGCGCCATCAACTCGATCTGCCCGCCTACGTAGATGCAATCGAGCGGCGCACGCTCGCCAGCGAGTTCGTGCAACGCGTCGGCGATGCTCCGATGCTCCGGCGCGGGATATCGAACCTCGTCTTCGACGCCGCGCGGGCCGACGAGCCAGCCGTGCAAGCCGACGCTTTCCAGCCAGCAAACGAGATAGCGTGCGTCGGCATCCAGTTCGACGGAACCGGCATGGCGCATCGCGCGCAACGCGGCGGCCGGTTCGCCGTCGATGGCCGATAGCGCGATGCCCGCTTCCGCCGCAGCCTCGACGCGCGCCTCGACGTGCCGCCGCGCCGTCGCCGCGATCGCGACCAGCGCTTCGCCGTTTTCCCGCGTCTGCACCGACCAGTCGACCGCCAGCGCGCCGCGTTCGATGCCCGCCGCGCGCTCGGCTTCCGCGAGCACGGCTGGTTCGAGAAGGCCGCGCGGATCGCCGCCGATCGAGGCCGCGAGCTGCCCGTGGGTGTCGATCAGACGCGCAAGCGGGATCTGCGTCGTGAGCGTCGCCGAAGCGGGCAATCCAATCGCGCAACGCAACGCCCGCCACACGCCGTTTTCCGGCAGGCGCGCGAATGCCTCGCGCAGCGCCGCGACGATAGCCGCGCGATCCACGAAATCGCCGCCGATCACCGCGCCCGACGGCAACGCCACCGACTCCAGATGTTCGACGCACACCGCCGCATTCGCCCGCAATCGTCTGCTCACGATGGCGACGCGCACCGCGTCCTCGCCCACGTCGATGCCCGCCGCGTAGCGCCGCGTAACCGTTAGCAACGTGCCGCGCAGCGTGTTTTCTTGGCTCATGACTACCCCTTCCATTTGGTCGCGCACCGAACCGTTCGGGCGCTTGACGTTGGAAGGATTGTCGCGAGCGTCGAGCGCGGCGAACACTCGGCCGAATGGCTAACGCGCACAACAGAAGGATGCTTCCGCGCACGATCGCGCGTATCTTGAAGACAGCGGTAAACACGTGTGCAGGCGCACACGACGGCCGCGTGCGCTGTAAGCGCCCGGAAAAGTCCTAAAGCCGGGCAGCTATAATCGCGTGATTGTTTTTGGTGGTGCTATGCAATCCTCTTCCCCGTCCAACCCGCCGTCCACACCGCCCGAAAAGCCGAAAAAAGCCAAGCGCCCATGGTGGGCAAGGCTCATGCTCGGATTTTTCGTCAGCGTTTTCGCGCTCGTCGTCTGCGCGGGTCTCGTGCTCGGCTACGCGCTCGTCGTCGCGATGCCGAATCTGCCTACGCTCGAAGCGCTCACGGACTACAAGCCGAAGGTGCCGCTGCGCATCTATACGGCGGACCACGTCATGATCGGCGAATTCGGCGAAGAGCGCCGCAGCGTCGTGCGCATTCAGGACGTGCCGGATCAACTGAAAAAAGCCGTGCTCGCCATCGAAGATGCGCGCTTCTACGATCACGGCGGCGTCGATCTCACCGGCATTCTGCGCGCGGGCTCGGTCGCGCTGACCAACGGCCACGCGTCGCAAGGCGCGAGCACGATCACCATGCAGGTCGCGCGCAACTTCTTCCTGTCGAGCGAAAAGACCTATACGCGCAAGATTTACGAAATGCTGCTCGCGTACAAGATCGAACGCGCGCTGACGAAAGATCAGATTCTGGAGGTCTATATGAATCAGATCTATCTCGGGCAGCGCGCGTATGGTTTCGCGAGCGCAGCGCGGGTCTACTTCGGCAAGGATCTGAAGGACATCTCGCTCGCCGAGGCCGCGATGCTCGCGGGTCTGCCCAAAGCGCCGTCGGCGTATAACCCGGTCGTCAATCCGAAGCGCGCGAAGGTGCGGCAGGAGTACATCCTGCAACGCATGCGCGAGCTGAACTTCATCACGCAGGCCGACTACGAGCAGGCCGCGAAGCAGGCGCTCGTCGTGAAGGGACAGGGCCGTGAGTTCAGCGTGCACGCCGAGTTCGTCGCTGAAATGGTGCGTCAGATGATGTACGCGCAATACCGCGAAGAGGCGTACACGCGCGGCCTGAATGTCGTCACGACAATCGATTCCGCCGATCAGGACGCCGCGTATCGCGCGGTGCGCAAGGGCTTGATGGACTACGAGCATCGGCACGGCTATCGCGGGCCGGAAGGTTATATCGATCTGCCGTCGAACGCGGATGACCGCGAGCAGGCCATCGACGATGCGCTTGCGGAGCATCCCGACAACGGCGAGATCGTCGCGGCGGTCGTGACGTCGGCGAATCCGAAGGAAGTGAAGGCGAGCTTCATCGACGGCAACACGGCAACGATCAGCGGCAGCGATCTGCGCTTCGTGCAGTCCGCGCTCTCCTCGCGCGCGCAGCCGAATTCGCGCATCCGCCCGGGCGCGATCGTGCGGCTCATGAAGGACGACGACGGCCGCTGGATCATCACGCAACTGCCGCAAGTCGAAGGCGCGCTCGTGTCGATGGTTCCGCAGGACGGCGCGATCCGCGCGCTCGTCGGCGGCTTCGACTTCAACAAGAACAAATTCAATCACGTCACGCAGGCATGGCGTCAGCCGGGTTCGAGCTTCAAGCCGTTCATCTATTCGGCATCGCTCGAAAAGGGTCTTTCACCCGCGACCATCATCAACGACGGTCCGCTCTTTTTCAGCGCCGCCGAGACCGGCGGCCAGGCGTGGGAGCCGAAGAACTACGGCGGCGGCTTCGACGGCCCGATGACCATGCGAACCGCGCTGCAGCGTTCGAAAAACATGGTGTCGATCCGAATCCTGAATCATATCGGCACGAAGTACGCGCAGCAGTACATCACGCACTTCGGCTTCGACGCGGACCGGCATCCCGCCTATCTGCCGATGGCGCTAGGCGCGGGGCTCGTGACACCGCTGCAAATGGCGACCGGTTACGCGGTGTTCGCAAACGGCGGGTATCGCGTGAATCCGTATCTGATCGCCGATATCACCGATCCTTACGGGCGCGTCGTGTCGCATCCGCAGCCGCTCGTCGCGCAGCAAAGCGCGCCGCTCGCGATCACGCCGCGCAACGCGTTCGTGATGAACAGCCTGTTGCAGAGCGTCGCGCAGCACGGCACGGCCGCGAAGACGAATCAATTGAAGCGTGGCGATCTCGCCGGCAAGACGGGCACGACGAACGATTCGCGCGATGCATGGTTCGCCGGCTATCAGCGCACGCTCGTGGCGGTCGCGTGGATCGGCTATGACAATCCGCGCAGCCTCGGCGACAAGGAAACCGGCGGCGGTCTCGCGCTGCCGGTGTGGATGGATTACATGGGTCGCGCGCTGAAGGGCATGCCCGAGTACAAGCCGATGATGCCGCCCGATATCACGCCGCTCGGCAACGAGCTGTACTACGACGACATGACGCCGGGCCACGGCTTCGTCGCGACGATCGGTGTCAGTCAGGCGCCGCCGCAGGAAGGCGTGTCCGGTGTGACGACGCCCGCGCCCGAGGTCGGCGAGCAGGAGAAGCAGGACATCATGAATCTGTTCAAGGGGCAGTAAGCTCGCCCTGGAACGTCGCGAAGCGAGCGGACCACGCGGTCCGCTCGCTTTTTTTATGCCTTGAAGCGGATCGGCTCGCCGGCCTGCTCGCTCGAATATTTGCTCAACGTGGCGAAGAATTCGCTGTTGTCGCGCGTGTCGCGCCAGGCGCCATCGACGTATTTGTAGTGGAATCCGCCCGCCTTCGCCGCGAGCCAGATTTCATGTTTCGGCGGCTGCAAGTTGACGATCACCTTCGTGCGATTCTCGAATTCCAGCGTGAGCACATTGCCGCTGCGCTCGAATTCGATATCGGCGTCGGCGTTGTCCACCGCGCGCTCGATGGCCGTCAGCGCGGCCTCCGCCAGCGTCAGGTATTCCTGGTCTGTCATGCTAAACTCCATCGATTAAACGTATAGGGACGGTCATGCGAGTCGTTTTCAGGATGAGCGCGATTGTAGCGGCTTTGAGCATCGGCGCCGCGGCAACACTCTCGCTCGGTGGTTGTGGGCAACGCGGTCCGCTGTATCTGCCAAGAGTGCCGCCGCTACCGCAACGTCCCAACGATCTCCAGAATACGCCGCCTTCGAAAGTCGCTCCGGACAGCGAAACCGCGTCGCGCGCGGGCAGTGTTCCGGACACTTCGGGTCAGCCGCTTTCGCTGTCGCCGGAGAACGAACTGAATACGAGTCCCAACGCTGCATCGGCGCCGAAAGCCGCGTCGTCCGCATACTGATCTCAAGCCTTCGCGCCTCACCGGCGCACTTACGATTTCACGCATGAGTCATTCCGCATTCTATTATGTCGACGGCGTGCTGTACGCCGAGGGCGTCTCAGCCGCGTCGCTCGCGGAGCAGTTCGGCACGCCGCTCTACGTCTATTCGCGCGATGCGCTTACGCGCGCCTACCACGCTTACGCCGATGCCTGCGCCGGCCGCCGTGCGACGGTACACGTCGCGGTGAAGGCGAACAGCAACCTCGCGGTGCTCAACGTGTTCGCGCGCATGGGCGCGGGCTTCGACATCGTGTCGTCGGGCGAGCTCGCGCGCGTGCTCGCGGCGGGCGGCAAGGCGGAAAACACGGTGTTTTCGGGCGTCGGCAAATCGGCGGCGGAAATGCGCGAGGCGCTCGAAGCAGGCGTGAAGTGCTTCAACGTCGAGTCGATTCCCGAGCTGCACGCGCTTAACGAAGTCGCGAAGTCGCTCGGCAAGAAAGCGCCCGTTTCGCTACGCGTGAATCCCGACGTCGACGCAAAAACGCATCCGTACATTTCCACCGGCCTCAAGTCGAACAAGTTCGGCGTCGCGTTCAAAGATGCGCGCGCGACCTACGCGCAAGCGCGCGAGATGGCGAATCTCGATGTGATCGGCATCGATTGCCATATCGGTTCGCAGATCACCGAGATCAGCCCGTATCTCGACGCGCTCGACAAACTGCTCGAACTCGTCGAGCAAATCGAAGCGGACGGCATGAGCATTCGTCACGTGGATGTCGGCGGCGGTCTCGGCATCACCTACGACGACGAAACGCCGCCCGATATCGGCGAGTTCGTGAAGACGCTGCTCGATCACATCGAAAAGCGCGGCCACGGCCAGCGCGAAGTGTATTTCGAGCCGGGGCGCTCGCTCGTCGGCAACGCGGGCGTGCTGCTGACGCGCATCGAGTTTCTGAAGCCGGGCGAGGAAAAGAACTTCGCCATCGTCGACGCCGCGATGAACGACCTCGCGCGTCCCGCGATGTACGAGGCGTTTCATCGCATCGTGCCGGTCGTGAAGCGCGATGAGAAAGCGCACAAGTACGATGTCGTCGGTCCGGTGTGCGAGAGCGGCGACTGGCTCGGGCGCGATCGCGAACTGGCCATCGCACCCGGCGATCTGCTCGCGATCTGCTCGGCGGGCGCGTACGGCTTCGTGATGAGCTCGAACTACAACACGCGTCCGCGCGCCGCCGAAATCATGGTCGACGGCGAACGCGCGCGTCTCGTGCGCGAGCGTGAAGAAGTCACGCAGTTGTTCGCCGGCGAATCGATTCTGCCGGACTGATTCGTCCACGGCGATACGAGAAAGCGATGCACGGGCTGCATCGCTTTTTTTTATGCGCGTTTGTTTCGCGCTCGAAGCCGGACGCGAAGCCACGCGATCGCACGCCACGCGAGCAGCGCGATCACGATCGCGCCGTAGAGCTTCGGCAATTCGAGATCGTGCTTGCCCGCTCTCATCCACCAGAAATGCAGGATCGCGAGCGCGGCGATCAGATAGATCGCGCGATGCAAGGTCTGCCAGCGCCGGCCGAGCTTGCGCACCATCGCCTTGGGCGACGTGACCGCAAGCGCAATCAGCAGCACGAACGCCGCGAAACCCACCGTGATTAACGGCCGCTTGCCGATGTCCTTCAGCATCGCGGCGACATCGAACCATTTGTCGAACCAGATGTACGTCGTGAAGTGCAGCACGGCGAAGAAGAACACGTAGAGCCCGATCATCCGGCGAAAGCGCGCGAGCGCCGTCAAGCCAGTCAGCCGGCGCGCGGGCGTGATCGCGAGCGTGATGCAGAGATACACGAGCGTCCAGAGGCCGGTCGAGCGCGTGATGAATTCGATCGGATTCGCGCCCAGACCGCCCGTCGCGCCAAGCAACACGAGGCGCGCGAGCGGAAACAGCATCGCAACGAACACGACGATCTTGACCGGGACGACCCAGCGCGGCCCTAAAGCGGGACGCGCGCGAGCGCCTTCGATATCCGTTGCGCTCGCCATCAGAAGTTCTTCTTCAGATCCATGCCCTGATACAAGGACGCCACCTGATCGCCGTAGCCGTTGAACATGAGCGTCTTGCGCTTCGGCTGAAAAAACCCGTCCTCGCCGATGCGTCGCTCGGTCGCCTGGCTCCAGCGCGGATGATCGACGTTCGGATTCACGTTCGAGAAGAAGCCGTACTCGCTCGGCGCGTAGAGATTCCAGCTCGTCGGCGGCTGCTTCTCGACGAAGCGAATCTTCACCAGCGACTTCGCGCTCTTGAAGCCGTATTTCCACGGCACGACGACGCGCACCGGTGCGCCATTCTGATTCGGCAACACTTCGCCGTACAAGCCGACGGTCAGGAGCGTGAGCGGATTCATCGCCTCGTCCATGCGCAGCCCTTCGGAATACGGCCATTCGAGGATCGGCGTCGAGAGTCCCGGCATCTGCGACGGGTCGGCCAGCGTGACGAATTGCACGTACTTCGCGTTGCCCGTCGGCTCGGCGCGTCTGATGAGCTCGGACAATGACACGCCGATCCAGGGAATCACCATCGACCAGCCTTCGACGCAGCGCAGCCGGTACACGCGTTCCTCCAGCGGCGCGAGCTTCAAAATGTCGTCGATGTCGTAGACCTTCGGGTTCTTGATCGCGCCTTCGACGGACACCTTCCACGGCCGCGGACGCAGCGTGCCGGCGTGCGCGGCGGGATCGTCCTTGTCGGTGCCGAACTCGTAGAAGTTGTTGTAGCTCGTGATGTCCTTGAACTGCGTCGGCTTATCGAGCGCGACGAACTTCGGGTTGGTCGTCGCCGCGAGCTTCTGGCCTTTGGCGTCGGGCGAAGTCAGCGTCGCGTGGGCGAGACCGCTCGCGCCCGCGAGCCCAGTCGCCGCGAACGCGCCGATCGAACGAAGGGCGCGCCGGCGATTCTCGAACACGTCGCGCGGCGTGATTTCGTGACTCGCGATGTCATCGCCGTAGAGCGGGCGATTGCTTTTGATCCACATAAAGCGCTACTCCTTCCGTTCATCCTTGTACGGGGAAAACAGCAGTTTGGATGCCAGTATTCCACCGCAAAACGAAAAAAAACCGCCAGCGTTCATCACGCGCGGCGGTTTTCTTTGATCCGATAGAGCCGATCAGAGCTTGCCGTAGCTATGCAAGCCCGAGAGGAACATGTTCACGCCGAGGAACGCGAAGGTCGTGACGATCAGGCCCGTCAGCGCCCACCACGCCGCCGCCGCGCCGCGCAGGCCCTTCATAAGGCGCATGTGCAGCCACGCCGCGTAGTTCAGCCAGACGATCAGCGCCCACGTTTCCTTCGGGTCCCAGCTCCAGTAGCCGCCCCACGCTTCCGCCGCCCACAGCGCGCCGAGGATCGTCGCGATGGTGAAGAACGCGAAGCCGACTGCGATCGACTTGTACATCACGTCGTCGAGCACTTCGAGCGACGGCAGGCGGTCCGCCAGGAACCCGCGCTGCTTGGAGAGATACGCGACTGAGACCATCGCGGAAAGCGCGAAGCTGCCGTAGCCGATGAAGTTCGCCGGCACGTGAATCTTCATCCACCAGCTTTGCAGCGCGGGCACGAGCGGTTGAATCTGCTGCGCGTCGCGTGCGATCGAATACCACATCAGGAAGCCGACCGCCGCGCTGATCACGAGCAGCACGAACGCGCCCATCTGCCGCGTCGCGTAATGCTGCTCGTAGTAAAGATAAAACAGCGACGTGATCAGGCAGAACAGCACGAAGACTTCGTACAGATTCGAGATCGGAATATGGCCGACGTCCGCGCCGATCATGTACGACTCGTACCAGCGCACCATCAGGCCGGTGAAGCCCATCAGCACCGCGACCCACGTCATGCGCGAGCCGATCGCGCCGCCCGTTTGCGAGCGGCTCACGAGGCCGATCCAGTAGAAGAGCGTTGCGAGAATGAAGAGCGCGCTCATCCACAAAATCGCGGACTGGCTCGACAGGAAGTACTTGAGGAAGAAGTTCGTTTCGGCGCGCGCGAGGTCGTGCTGATAGAGCTGAATCGAAAAGAGCGACAAAACCGCGATCGCCGCGATCAGCAAACGCACCGGTTTCCAGCGCCAGCCGAGCACGACGAAGGTCGGCACCGCGCCGACCAGCACGGCCGTGTCGTACACGTCCATGTACGCGTGATAGCGGTTCAGCGCGAAGCCCGCGCCCGCGACCATCGCGAGGGCGAACAGCCAGTCGATCGGCGTCAGCCTGCGCAGGAACGGACGATCGTCGAACACGGCGACATCGGGAAGCCCCGATGCCGGACGTTCCGTCTTGGCGGAGGCGTGGGAGGAGGTCTGTGTGAGGTCCATGATCTTACCGTGTTGAAACTTCCGAGCTCGGGGTCTCGGATTGCGAATGCCGGGGCGCACTTGTCGCCGGGGACGGATCAGCCGGTTCGTCCGGCTTCACACCGAGCGCCGCCGCGATCTGCGCGCGCGTGCGCACGAACTCTTTTTCGTAATCGAGCGTCCGGCGCGCCGTGGACATCGCCATCAGCACGCTCGCGCCACCCTGCTCCGTATCTTTGAGCCAGAACCAGAGCCGGCGTTCACGAACGTAGAACATCGAGAAAATGCCGACCACCAGCAGAAGGCTGCCAAGATACACCAGATTTTTGCCCGGCGCGCGCGTCAACTGGAATACCGAAGCTTGCACCTGCTTGAAGTTGTCCAGTTGAAGGAAGACCGGCGAACCGTACAGAAAGCTGTCCGAAAGCGCATTGATGGACGACTGCACGAACGCGGAGTTCTTCTCATCCGCTTTAGCGTCGGGCTGGCCGTTTTGCTCTCGGGAAATCTGCCATACGTCCCACATCGCGCCTTCGAGCATGCGCATCAAAAGCCCTGCGGCTTTTTCCTGCTCGCCCTTCGGCACCGACTTGTCGATAAACATTGCGATGCTCTGGAAACCGCCAATCATCTGAGGATTCGTCGTCGCTTTGCCGGTTTCATCCGCGCCTGCGAAGAGATTCAGCACGCGAACGGCGCTTTCCTCCAGATGCTTCTGCAATTCGCCGTTTTCCTGCGGCACCGAGCGCAGCGCGAAACGGTGCGCGGCTTCGGCGCGCGTCGCCGGCGTGGCAAGCGCGGCGCGCAGATCCATCCACTGTTTGACCGTGCCTTGCTCGTCGGCCGGAATACGCAGGTAGCGGAACGAATCGTTCGGGCTCAGGCGCATGCCCGCGAGGAACATGCGCTGGCCGCTCACGTCCACCGGCAGCATGTAGTTGCTGTACTCGCGCGCCTGGCCGTCCGTGCCGCGCACCTTGTATTGCACCGAGGGGCCAATATTGCGCAAATCAGTCGGCTTCGAAGTTTTCGCGCCGGAACCGAGGCGTTCGTCGAACGCGTCGCGCAGCGTTTCCTTCTTGCCGACGCCGCGCGCGTCGGGCGCGCCGCTGCCATCGGTCATGTTCTCGACGTTGATCGCGCGGAAATCCGTGAACTCGACGGTTTCGCCCTGCGCGCCCGTGAACTGCGCGCCGATGGGCGCCGTGCCGCCGATCGTCCCGCTGAACGGCGCGGTCTTCGTGCTGCCGCCGGTCATCGGCCAGGCGGTCATGTCGAGCTTCGAGCCGCCGTCCTGAAAGCTCGATTGATAGATCGAAACGCCGTCGTAGGTAAAGGGCTTGTTCACCTCGACGCGCGCCGGAATGCGCTTGCCCGTCTTGTGATCGATCACGACGATGTCGCTCGCGAAGAGCTTCGGCATGCCGGTCGAGTAGTAATCGACGATGAACTTGTTCAGTTGAATCGAGAACGGCAGGTCCTGAATGATCGAACCGTCCTGCTGGTTCAGGATCGCCGTGCCGACGAACTGGCCCTCGGGCACCCACGCGTAGCCGCGGAACGTCGGGTTCGACGTCGAAAGTCGATGCTCCGGCGGAATGTCGTTGATGACGGCGTTGCTGTTGATCGCCGTCTTGTTGAACAGCCACATCTGCAATTTGATGGGCAGATTGCTGTCCAGCAGCCCGCCGAGACAGATCACGACGATCGCCAGATGCGCCGAGATATAGCCGATCTTCGTCAGCGCGCCGCGCTTGGCCGTGATGAGCGTCGCGCCGGTGTCGGTCTCGCGCGTCTTGAACCGGTAGCCCATCTTCGCGGCGAGGCGTTCGAGCGTCGCCACGGTCTGCGTGCGATTCGCCGAAACCGTGAACTCGCCCTTGTGATGGAACGCATGCAGGCCGCCTTCATGCACGCGATCCTTCCAGCTCTTGATGTCCGCGATCATCTTCGGGCTGTTGCGGATGATGCACAGGGACACCGAGATCACGAGGAAAATCAGGATCAGCATGAACCACCACGCGCTGTACACGGTGTAGATGCTGAGACCACGGAAGATGTCCGCCCAGAACGGGCCGAACTGATTGACGTAGTTGGGGTACGGATCGTCCTGCGTAAGCACCGTGCCGATAATGCTCGCGATCGCCAGAATGACCAGCAACGCGATGGCAAAGCGCATCGAACTGACGAGTTCGACGAAATATCTGATGGCCCGACGGCTCGACTTCGACTGCAAACCCGATGTGGTGACGCTCATTCAAACTCCGACTGGACAGCAAAAAAGGGTGGAGACGCTGGCGATCTCATCGACCGGCGTCCCACCCTTTTTTTGTTTTCGCGCCGGTCTTCTCGGATATTCCCGGGACCGGCTTCGTAGTATGGGCGACTCCCGCGTTTGCCGCCGGAACCGCTGGACGCTGACTGCTCTCGCGTTTAATGCAAACCGGCGATGTAGTCGGCAACCGCCTTCATCTCCGCTTCGTTCAGGCGCGAGGAAATCTGGTGCATCGGCTCGCTGTTGGCGCGCTGTCCCGATGCGAAGGCGTTCAACTGCGCCACCGTGTAATCGCCCCACTGCCACGACAGCCGCGGATACTGCACCGGAATGCCCATGCCCGTTGCGCCGTGGCACGCCGCACACGCCGGCACGCCCTTGTCCGCAATGCCACCGCGGTAAATCTTCTGACCCAGCGCGACGTCGTTCTTGTCGCGCGCATAGTTGGGCTTGGCCTTCTGCGACTCGAAGTACGCCGCAACATTCACCATGTCCTGATCCGATAGCGCGCCCGCGATGCCCGCCATGATCGGATTGTTACGCGCCGGCGCCTTCGCGCCGGGCTGCGTCTTGTAATCCTTCAACTGCTTGACGATGTACTCGGCGTGCTGCCCCGCGAGCTTTGGAAACGCCGCGCCGGCGCTGTTGCCGTCCGCCGCGTGACACGCCGCGCATACCTGAGTCGCGATGGCCTGCCCTCGCGCCGCATCCGGCTTCGCCGGTTGCGCGGGCTCCGCCGCATTCGCCGACATCGATACTGCTAGTCCACTCAAACCTGCACTGAAAGCCGCCGCTGCCCGAATCACCACCAGAGACCTGTACAGTCGGTTCATTCGCGTACCCTGTTTTTCGTCTTGTGAGAATGTGAGGTTCTGCAAAAAACGACGGCGATCGATCATCGCCGCAAGATACCCGAACTCGCTGAACGAAGAGGCTCAAAAAGCGCCTCGAAAACTGTCTCGCTCCTATGTCGATCAGAGTGTGCGCTCCGTACGCCTTACTCCGATCCAAAGCTGTGGGTGCCGTTTGCGGCTTGGGTCTTGCGTGCCCGCGCTGATCTTTAAAAATCCGTCGTATTGTACAATAACCCGCTATACGCAAAGACGCCAGTCGGGGCATGCCCAGTATTTGCCGGGTTCTCAAGGCTTCGGTTTTCGCAGTGCTTTCGATTGGACCCGCTCATGTCATTCCTGCTTCATCAGTCCCGTTTCTTCACGACCGTCAATCATCTGCGCGATCTGCCGCCGACGCCGCAGCCCGAAATCGCATTTGCGGGGCGCTCGAACGCCGGTAAATCCACGGCGATCAACATCCTGTGCAACCAGAAGCGGCTCGCTTTCGCGAGTAAAACGCCGGGGCGCACGCAGCACATCAATTATTTCTCGGTCGGCCCGGAAGTCGCGCCCGTTGCTTATCTCGTCGATCTTCCCGGATACGGTTACGCCGAAGTGCCGGGCGCCGCGAAGGAGCATTGGCAGCGGCTGCTCTCCACGTATCTGCAAAGCCGCGCGCAACTGTGCGGCATGATCCTGATGATGGATTCGCGCCGCCCACTCACCGACCTCGATCGAATCATGATCGACTGGTTCGCACCGACCGGAAAGCCGATCCACACGCTGCTCACCAAATGCGACAAATTGACGCGACAAGAGATGACCAACGCTCTGCGCGCAACCAAGAAATCCTTCGCGGAATACAAGGATGCGGGCTATCGCGGCGAGCTCACCGTGCAGCTCTTCTCCGCGCTCAAGCGCACCGGCATCGACGAAGCGCATGAGCGGATCGAAAGCTGGCTGATACCCGAAGAAGCCGGCGAGAACGCGCCAGAAGGCGCTGCCGAATAAGGCGCGCGCACCGGGCGCGGGCATAAAAAAACCCGCCGCATGACGGCGGGTTAACAGCCTAATCGAACATCGACAGGCGCCCGCTCAGGGAGGAGAAGCGGGGAGTCCGGCGGCAAGCGCCTCGCTCGATCGGTATGATATACCATTGTCTCTGAACGGTTTCAGACGCGGCTAAGTGCTTGTTCGGCAAGGATTTACGCGTTTCGCAAGTCGTTTCGACGTCCCCGGAAGACCACTCCAAATTCGAGTCACGACATGAGCTTCTATCCCCACCATCGCCCGCGCCGGATGCGCCGCGATGACTTCTCGCGCCGTCTGATGCGCGAAAACATCCTCACGACGAACGACCTCATCTATCCCGTGTTCATCGTCGAAGGCACGAATGTGCGGCAAACCGTGCCGTCGATGCCCGGCGTCGAGCGCACGTCCGTCGATCTGCTGATGAAAGTCGCCGAGCAATGCGTCGAGCTGGGCGTGCCGGTGCTGTCGCTGTTTCCGGCCATTGAGCCGTCGCTCAAAACGCCCGATGGCCGCGAAGCCACGAATCCCGAAGGTCTCATTCCGCGCGCGGTGCGCGAGCTGAAGAAGAACTTCCCGATGCTCGGCGTGCTGACGGACGTCGCGCTCGATCCCTACACGAGCCACGGTCAGGACGGCGTGCTCGACGAAGAAGGCTACGTGAAGAACGACGAAACAAGCGAAATCCTCGTCGAACAGGCGCGCACGCAAGCTGAAGCGGGCGTGGATATCGTCGCGCCGTCGGACATGATGGATGGCCGCATCGGCGCAATCCGCGAGATGCTCGAAAGTGAAGACCACATTCGCACCCGCATCATGGCTTATGCCGCGAAGTTCGCGTCGGCGTTCTATGGCCCGTTCCGCGATGCCGTCGGGTCCGCCGCGAATCTCGGCAAGAGCAACAAGATGACGTACCAGATGGACCCGGCCAATTCCGACGAAGCGATGCGCGAGGTGCGCATGGACATCGAGGAAGGCGCGGACATGGTAATGGTCAAGCCGGGCATGCCGTATCTCGACATCGTGCGCCGCGTGAAGGACGAGTTCCGCTTCCCGACGTATGCGTATCAGGTGAGCGGCGAGTACGCGATGATCAAGGCGGCCGCGCAGAACGGCTGGATCGATCACGACAAGGTGATGATGGAAGCGCTGCTCGCGTTCAAGCGCGCGGGCGCGGATGGCGTGCTGACGTACTTCGCGCTGGATGCCGCACGGATTCTGCGCGCGTCGAAGTAAGTATGCTTGCCTGAAATGAGAGAAGGGCGATGCTTTGCGGCATCGCCCTTTCTTTTTAGCCGTTCGAAGGACCGAGCTTGTCGAGACTCTTCAGGAACGTATCCGCCGATTCGTAGCCGACCACGCGCGCGACTTCGTTGCCTTGCGCATCGAAAAAGATGATGCCCGGCGGCCCGAACAGCCTGAAGCGCTTGAGCAGAATCTGATCGTTCGTGTTGTTGGCGGTCACGTCCGCGCGCAGAAGATTCAATTGCGCGAGGCGCGCTTGCACGCGAGGATCGGAGAAAGTCAGCTTCTCCATTTCCTTGCACGACACGCACCAGTCGGCGTAGAAGTCGAGCATCGCGGGACGCCCCGCCGCCTTGACCGCCGAGTCCAGTTCCGCCGACGAACGCACCGGCGCGAAAGCCGGCCCCGGCGATTGCGCATTCGCCGACGCTGACGAATCGCCCCGGGCTACCAGCACGACGAGCGGGCGCAGCGGATCGGTCGATCCCGCGGCCAGCCCGACGAGCAGCGTCGCGGCCCAGATCGCGAACGCCGCGCCGAGCCCGCGCCCGAGGCGCCTCCAGACGCCGACAGACGCCGCCGCGCCCGACGAGAACAATCCGAGCGATGCCGCCGCGATCAACAGCCACAGCGCCGCGAGCAGCATTTGCGCGACGCCGCCGATGACCGGCCAGACGATCCACAGCGCGGCCGCGAGCAGCACGACGCCGAAGAATACCTTGACGCCATCCATCCACACGCCGGCGCGCGGCAGAACCGAACCCGCGCCGAGCCCGATGACGAGCAGCGGCACGCCGAGTCCGACGCCCATCGCGAAAAGCGCCGCGCCGCCGAGCACCGCGTTGCCCGTATGCGCGATGAACGCGAGCACCGCAAAAAGCGGCGCGGTCATGCACGCGCCGACGACCAGCGCGGACAGCGCGCCCATCACCGCGACCGCCGCGAACTTTCCGCCGCTGCGCTTCCGGGATGCCTCGTTGACGCCGCTTTGCCAGCGTTCGGGCAGCGCGATATCGACGCCCGAAATCAGCGCGAGCGCGAACGCCGCGAGCAGCACGCCGAACGCGCCGAGCACCCACGCATTCTGCAACCATGCGCCGAGGCTTTGCCCGATCAGCGCGGCGGCGATGCCGAGCACGGTATAAACAAGCGCCATGCCGATCACATACGAGACCGACAGCGCGAACCCGCGCGAACGCGTCACGCGCGCCCCTTCTCCAACGATGATCGCGGACAAGATCGGGATCATCGGATACGAGCACGGCAGGAGGCTCAACACCATGCCAGCAAGAAAATACAGTCCGACGACGGCGAAGAATCCGCCGCCTTCGAGCATCGATTGCGCGTAGTCGGCGCTGGTCGCGCGCTCGAACCAGGAGTCGCCCGGGTTCGCGGCCGTCGTCGCGGCCGTCGTTGCACTGGGCGTGGCGTTCGCGGGCTGAAGCGCGTCGCCGCGCACGCGATAGGTCTTTTCCATCGGTGGATAGCAAATGCCGCCATCCGCGCAGCCCTGCGACGTCACCGCGATTTCAAACGGCCCGCTTGCCTTCGTCACCGGAATGCGAATGACCAGGTCGCCGCGATACGTCTCGACGTCCTTGTTGAACGTCTGATCGAAGTGGACCTTGCCGGCGGGCAGTTGCGCGGCGCCGATGGTCGCGTCGCCGCTCTTCACCGCGAATTCGAAGCGCTCGCGATACATGTAGTAGCCGTCCGCAATCTTGTAGCGCACGTCCACTTCGCCCGGCTTTTCCGATGCGCTGAATTTGAACGCGACGCCGGGATCGAGGAAATCGTCGGCTGCGCGCGCGGTGCCCGACAGCAGCGCGAACGCCGCCAGGAACAGGAACGCGCCGAAAAATCGACGCGCGAAGAGACGGGAAAACTCAAACATGAAGAGGACGCTGCGTTTCTGCGTTGACCCACTGACCGTAGCCCGGCGATGCATCCACCTGCCAGACGAGGATTTCGGGTGTTTCATAGGGATGCCGAGTCTCGACGAATTGCTGCAATTCTTCGCTGCGCGCGATGCTCGTCTTGAACAACAACTGCACTTCCTGCGACGACTCCAGCGCGCCTTTCCAGCGATACTGCGATGACACCGCGCCGAGGTTCGACACGCATGCTGCGAGCCGCGCTTCAAGCACCGCTTGCGCGAGCGCATCGGCTGCTGCGGCGTCGGGCAGCGTGGATAACATCAAAACGACGGGGACATTCACTCGAAGTGCTCCGGAGAAGCGCGGAAGGCCAATTGCATATCGTAGCATCGCCCGCTGACACGCACTTTTACGCTCCGATGCGCTGAAACGTCGCAGCCAGAAAGCAAAAAGGCCAAGCTTCGAGCCTGGCCTTTCTGCTAACAACCGAAGACGGAATTTATTCCGCTTCTTGCACTTCTTCCGTCTCTTCGACGTCCGGGCGATCCATCAACTGGATCAGCGCCATCGGTGCGTTGTCGCCGACGCGGAAACCGAACTTCAGGATGCTCAGGTAGCCGCCCGGACGGTTCGCGTAGCGTGGGCCGAGGACGTCGAACAGCTTCGCGACGGAATCACGATCGCGCAGGCGGTTGAACGCCAGACGACGGTTCGCGAGCGACGGCTTCTTGCCCAGCGTGATGAGGGGCTCGACGACCTTGCGCAGTTCCTTGGCCTTCGGCAGCGTCGTCTTGATGACTTCGTGCTCGATGAGCGAATTCGACATATTGCGGAGCATTGCCAGACGGTGGCTGCTCGTGCGGTTCAGTTTCCGCAGACCATGCTTATGACGCATTTTCAGTTCCTTTAACGAGTTTTGATCCAGCTCTTCTATTGCGCCCTATTTGGGTGCACGGGCCGGTCAGATAAAAGCAAGACGCGGATTCTAAAGCAAAATCCGCGTCTTTGCCAAGTTACGCGATGGCGTTCGCTATTACTTGTCGAGACCAGCCGGCGGCCAGTTTTCGAGCTTCATACCGAGCGTCAGACCGCGCGAAGCCAAGACTTCCTTGATTTCGTTCAGCGACTTGCGACCCAGATTCGGCGTCTTCAGCAGCTCGTTCTCCGTGCGCTGGATCAGATCGCCGATGTAGTAGATGTTCTCGGCCTTCAGGCAGTTCGCGGAACGAACCGTCAGTTCGAGGTCGTCCACCGGACGCAGCAGGATCGGATCGATCTGCGGCGCGCGCGACGGCGCTTCCGCTGCCGCTTCCGTACCTTCCAGCGCTGCGAACACCGACAACTGATCGACCAGAATGCGAGCCGACTGGCGGATCGCTTCTTCCGGCGAGATCACGCCGTTGGTCTCGATGTTCATCACGAGCTTGTCGAGGTCGGTACGCTGTTCGACACGCGCGCTTTCAACGGCGTAGCTCACGCGGCGAACCGGCGAGAACGACGCGTCCAGCACGATGCGGCCGATGATCTTGGCCGACTCTTCGCCGTAACGACGCACGTTACCCGGCACGTAGCCACGGCCCTTTTCAATCTTGATTTGAACGTCGAGCTTGCCGCCCTTCGACAAGTGAGCGATCACGTGGTCGGGATTGATGACCTCGCAGTCGTGCGCGAGTTCGATATCGCCGGCCGTGACAACGCCTTCGCCTTCCTTGCGCAGCGTCACCGTGACTTCGTCGCGGTTGTGCAGCTTGAAGACGACGCCCTTCAGGTTCAACAGCAGGTTGACCACATCCTCTTGCACGCCATCGAGCGTCGAGTATTCGTGCACGACGCCTGCGATCGTCACTTCGGTCGGCGCATAGCCGATCATCGACGACAGCAGCACGCGCCGAAGCGCGTTACCCAAGGTGTGGCCATAGCCGCGTTCGAACGGCTCCATAACCACTTTCGCGTGGCTCTCGCCAAGCGATTCAACTGCAATGATCTTGGGCTTCAACAAACTGGTTTGCATAGGTTTTCCTTTTCAATACCCTCGGCTCGTTACACCGATAAGGCTGACCGGTGACAACCTGAAAATAAACAGCCGAGGCCACCTCTTGCCACGAGCAATCAGGCTCCCCGGCTGTCCATCCATTACCGCCGCGATTAACGCGAATACAATTCGACGATCAGGCTTTCGTTGATGTCGCCGGCGATGTCGCTACGCTCGGGCATCGACTTGAACGTGCCTTCGAACTTCTTCTCGTCGACGGAAACCCAGCCCGGCAGACCGCCTTGCTGCGCCAGCGAAAGCGCTTCGACGATACGAGCCTGCTTGCGCGACTGCTCGCGCACGGCCACCACATCGCCCGACTTCACTTGCAGCGACGGGATGTTCGCGACTTGGCCGTTCACCGTGATCGACTTGTGGCTCACGAGCTGACGTGCTTCAGCGCGCGTCGAGCCGAAGCCCATGCGATAGACGACGTTGTCGAGACGCGATTCGAGCAATTGCAGCAGGTTTTCGCCCGTCGGGCCCTTGCGGCGGTCAGCTTCAGCAAAGTAGCGGCGGAACTGACGTTCCAGCACACCGTAGATACGCTTCACTTTCTGCTTTTCGCGCAACTGGGTACCGTAGTCGGACGTACGCGCGCCCGAGGTGCGGCCGTGTTGGCCGGGCTTGCTGTCGAGCTTGCACTTGTCGGCGAGGGAGCGGCGTGCGCTCTTCAGGAACAGATCAGTGCCTTCACGGCGGGACAGCTTTGCTTTGGGACCGGTATAGCGTGCCACGTTGCATCCTTAAATATTGATCACGCAAACTTCCGTTGAACGTCGGTCTGCGCTAGTCCGAACCCTCTGGGCCGAACGGTGGGCTTAGTCAAAACTTACTAACGCACGAAACCCGCCGATACTTGCGCATCGACAGGCAACATGCGGTTGCGTCGACGTATTAGATACGACGGCGCTTCGGCGGACGGCAGCCGTTGTGCGGGACCGGCGTCACGTCGGAGATCGCGGTAATCTTGATGCCAAGACCATGCAGCGCGCGCACCGCCGATTCACGGCCAGGACCGGGGCCCTTGATCCGCACTTCGAGGTTCTTTACGCCGTATTCCAACGCCACACGACCAGCCGATTCGGCTGCGACCTGAGCTGCGAAGGGGGTCGATTTACGCGAGCCCTTGAAGCCCTGACCACCCGAAGTCGCCCATGCCAGCGCGTTGCCTTGACGGTCGGTGATCGTGATAATGGTGTTGTTGAACGACGCGTGAACGTGAACCACGCCCTCGGCGACGTTCTTCTTGACCTTCTTGCGAACGCGTTGCGCCGCGGAGTTGTTCGAAGCCTTAGCCATTACGTTTTCCTGTAACTGTCAGTTCCGCTTACTTCTTCAGCGATTGCGCTGCACGACGCGGACCCTTGCGCGTACGGGCATTCGTGCGCGTACGCTGGCCACGCAGGGGCAAGCCCTTGCGATGGCGCATGCCACGATAGCACCCCAAGTCCATCAGGCGCTTGATGTTCATCGTCACTTCGCGACGCAGGTCGCCTTCGACGATGAACTTGCCCACTTCGTCACGCAGCTTTTCGAGGTCTGCGTCGGTAAGGTCCTTGACCTTCTTCGAAAATTCCACACCAGCTGCCGAGCAAATGCCGCGGGAACGCGTGCGACCGATGCCGAAGATTGCCGTCAGGCCGATCTCGGTATGCTGGTGATTCGGGATGTTAACCCCTGCGATACGAGCCATTGTTTTTCCTCAAACAAAAAGCGCAAGCAAAAGCGCGGCGTTCAGCCTTGACGCTGTTTGTGGCGCGGATCAGAACTGCAAATCACGCGCACAACGCCCTTGCGCTTGATGATCTTGCAATTGCGGCAAATGCGCTTAACCGATGCCATCACTTTCATGATATTACCCTTTTTTCAAATCACTTCGCCCGGAACACGATCCGTGCACGAGACAGATCGTAAGGCGTCAATTCAACCGTAACCTTGTCGCCCGGTAGGATGCGGATGTAGTGCATCCGCATCTTTCCGGAGATATGCCCCAGAACGACATGGCCATTTTCCAACTTCACCCGGAAAGTAGCGTTGGGGAGGTTTTCGATGACCTCACCCTGCATCTGGATTACATCGTCTTTGGCCATAGTCCTAATTAACGCATCGGGACGTTGCCACCCTTGAAGTTTGCCTTCTTGAGCAGCGATTCATATTGTTGCGACATAACGTACGACTGCACCTGAGCCATGAAGTCCATCGTGACGACGACAATGATCAGCAGCGACGTTCCACCAAAATAAAACGGCACGTTCCAGCGCAACACCAGAAACTCAGGCAGCAGGCACACAAATACGATGTAGATCGCACCAGCCAGCGTCAAACGCGTGAGGATGCGGTCGATATACCGTGCAGTCTGATCGCCCGGACGGATACCCGGAACGAAAGCACCGCTCTTCTTCAAGTTGTCGGCGGTCTCCCGGCTATTGAACACCAGTGCGGTGTAGAAAAAGCAGAAGAAGACGATCGCCAACGCATACAGCAACACGTACACCGGTTGACCGGGTTTCAGCGCCTCGGCCACATTGTGAAGCGTGTTCGCGAACCAGTTGGTGCGCGTACCCGAACTGAACCAGTTCAGGATGGTTGCCGGGAAGAGAATGATCGACGACGCGAAGATCGGCGGAATCACACCCGACATGTTCAACTTCAGCGGCAGATGAGACGACTGTCCACCGTAAATCTTGTTACCGACCTGGCGCTTCGCATAGTTCACGAGGATCTTGCGCTGACCGCGTTCGATGAACACGACCAGATACGTGACCGCCGCGATCAAAACAACGATGATGATCGCCGAGATGATGCTCATCGAACCGGTACGAACCAGCTCGAACAGACCACCGATCGCATTCGGGAAACCCGCCGCGATACCACCGAAGATGATGATCGAGATGCCGTTGCCGAGACCGCGCTCCGTGATCTGCTCACCGAGCCACATCAGGAACATCGTGCCCGTCACCAGCGTGACGACCGTCGTCAGCCGGAACACCATGCCGGGGTCCAGCACCAGGCCCGGCTGATTCTCCAGCGCGACCGCGATACCAAACGCCTGGAAGGTCGCCAGAACCACCGTGAAGATACGCGTGTACTGCGTGATCTTCCGTTGTCCCGCTTGCCCTTCCTTCTTCAGCGCCTCCATCTGCGGCGAAACGATCGACAGCAACTGCATGATGATCGACGCCGAAATGTAGGGCATGATGCCCAGCGCAAAGATCGTGAACCGCGACAGTGCGCCACCCGAGAACATGTTGAACATGCCCAGGATGCCGCCCGACTGGCTTTGGAACAGCTTCGCCAGTTGGTCCGGATCGATGCCGGGTACCGGAATATGCGCACCAAGGCGGTAGACGATCAGCGCCAGCAGCAGGAATACTGCACGCCGACGCAAATCGCCGAATTTCGCCGCGCTTCGACCGGTTTTTGCGAGACTCGGGCTGTTAGCCAAGTACCTTCTCCGATGCTAGTGCTAGTAACGCCGAAAGCGCGTTACTCGGCAAACGAGCCGCCAGCGGCTTCGATTGCTTCACGGGCGCCCTTCGTTGCCGTCAGACCCTTTACCGTGACCTTGCGCGTAATCTCGCCGGTCTTGATGATCTTCACGCTCTTGATGAGCTCGCCGACCAGACCCGCTTGCTTCAACGCCAACAGATCGATTTCGTCGACCGGCAGCTTTTCGAGATCGGACAGGCGCACTTCACCGACGAATTCCTTCGTCAGCGAGGTAAAGCCACGCTTCGGCAGACGACGCTGCAGAGGCATCTGACCGCCTTCGAAGCCGACCTTGTGAAAGCCGCCCGAACGCGATTTCTGACCCTTGTGGCCGCGGCCAGCAGTCTTGCCGAGGCCCGAACCGATACCGCGACCGACGCGGCGCTTCGCATGCTTCGCGCCTTCTGCCGGCTTCAGGTTATTCAATTCCATGTTCAACTCCTTGGATCCTAGGGTCAGCCGCTTAGCCGATGACCTTAACGAGGTACGAGACCTTGTTGATCATCCCGCGCACCGCGGGCGTGTCCTGCAACTCGGAGACCGAGTTCAGACGACGCAGGCCGAGGCCACGCACCGTTGCACGGTGCGTTTCGCGGGTCCCGATCAGACTCTTGACGAGCTGAACCTTGACAGTTTTTTCAGACATGGTGACCACCTTAGCCCAGAATGTCTTCGACGGACTTACCACGCTTCGCGGCGATGTCAGCCGGGGTCGACTGCTTGCGCAGTCCGTCCAGCGTCGCACGAACGAGGTTGTACGGGTTCGTCGAACCGTGGCTCTTGGCCACGACGTTTTGCACGCCCATCACGTCGAACACGGCGCGCATCGGGCCGCCAGCGATCACGCCGGTACCATCCTTCGCCGGAGCGAGGAGGACCGCCGAGGCGCCGTGCTTTCCGTGCACTTCGTGTTGCAGCGTGCCGTTCTTCAGGGGCACCTTAAACATGTTGCGGCGGGCTTGTTCCATTGCCTTTTGAACGGCGACCGGAACTTCCTTCGCTTTGCCCTTGCCCATGCCGACGCGGCCATCACCGTCGCCAACCACGGTCAGTGCGGCGAAGCCGAGAATACGGCCACCCTTCACGACCTTGGTCACGCGGTTGACCGAAATCATCTTTTCGCGCAGGCCGTCGTCGCGTTCGTCAGCCTGAACTTTCGCTTGCATCTTTGCCATGACGAATTCTTCCCTTAGAACTTGAGCCCGGCTTCACGCGCCGCATCAGCCAGCGCCTTGACGCGGCCATGGTAGCGGAAACCCGAGCGGTCAAAGGCGACGGATTCGATGCCGGCTGCCTTGGCCTTTTCGGCGATACGCTTGCCGATCAAGGTCGCAGCGTTGACGTTGCCGCCCTTGCCCGATTTGTCGGCCAGTTCAGCGCGCACTTCAGCTTCGAGCGTCGAGGCGCTTGCCACGATCTTCGTGCCGCATGCCGAGAACACTTGCGCGTAGATATGCGTATTCGTGCGATGCACGGCCAGACGCGGAACCTGTAGCTCAGCGATCTTGACACGCGTCTGACGAGCGCGGCGCAGGCGAGATTGAGTCTTATCCATGATTGCGCACCCTTACTTCTTCTTCGTTTCTTTAAGGATCACGACTTCGTCGGAATAACGCACGCCCTTACCCTTGTAGGGCTCCGGCGGACGATAACCGCGCACTTCTGCTGCGGTCTGTCCGACTTTCTGCTTGTCGATCCCCTTGATCACGATTTCGGTCTGCGACGGGGTTTCAGCCTTGATGCCTTCCGGCATCTGGTGCACCACGGGGTGCGAGAAACCCAGCGACAGGTTCAGCTTGTCGCCTTGCGCTTGCGCACGATAGCCAACGCCAACCAGCGTCAGCTTGCGCTCGAAACCCTTGGTGACGCCTTGCACCATGTTCGCCAGGATGGCGCGCATCGTGCCGGACATCGCGTTCGCTTCGCGGCTTTCATCCGTCGGAGCCAGCTTCAACGTGCTGTCTTCGTTCGTCACGGCAACCAGCTTATTGACCGGTTGCGAGATCGTGCCGAGCGGACCTTTCACGGTGATGACGTCGCTCTTGATGGCCACTTCCGCGCCTTGCAGCGCGATCGGGCTTTTACCTACTCGAGACATGTTTCTTCTCCTTAGGCGTTAAGCGACGTAGCAGATGACTTCGCCACCGACGCCGTTCTGGCGCGCCTTGCGGTCGGTCATCACACCCTTCGGCGTCGACACGATTGCAACGCCCAGGCCATTCATGACCTGTGGGATGTCGTTGCGACCGCGGTACACGCGCAGACCGGGCTTCGAAACGCGTTCGAGGCGCTCGATAACCGGACGGCCAGCGTAGTACTTCAACGCGATGTTCAATTCGATCTTCGCACCTTCGGCTTTCACCGCGAAGTCGTCGATATAACCTTCGTCCTTCAAAACCTGCGCAATCGCAACCTTGACTTTTGACGAGGGCATAGTCACCGAAACCTTCTCGACCATCTGCGCATTGCGGATGCGAGTCAGCATATCGGCGATAGGATCACTCATGCTCATTTACGTTTCTCCTATTACCAGCTCGCCTTGGTCAGGCCAGGGATTTCGCCGCGAAAAGCGATTTCACGAATCTTGCTGCGTGCGAGTCCGAACTTACGGAACGTGCCACGCGGACGACCCGTGAGCGCGCAGCGGTTACGCTTGCGAGTGGGGTTCGAGTTACGCGGCAGTTGTTGCAGCGCCAGACGCGCGAGGTAACGATCTTCGTCCGACTTGCTTGCGTCGTCGATCACAGCCTTCAGCTCAGCACGCTTCGGAGCGTACTTGGCTGCCAGGCGCGCGCGCTTCTTTTCACGTTCGATCAGTGCCAGTTTAGCCACGGTAACCTCAGTTTCTGAACGGGAACTTGAAGCCGGCGAGCAGCGCCTTTGCTTCGTCGTCAGTCTTCGCGGTGGTCGTGATGCTGATGTTCAGCCCACGCAGCGCGTCGATCTTGTCGTAGTCGATTTCGGGGAAAATGATCTGCTCTTTCACACCGATGTTGTAGTTGCCACGACCGTCGAATGCACGGCCCGACACGCCACGGAAGTCACGCACACGGGGGAGCGCAACCGTCACGAAACGGTCGAGAAATTCGTACATCGCTTGGCCGCGCAGCGTGACCATCGCGCCGATCGGGTAGCCCTGACGAATCTTGAAGCCTGCGATTGCCTTGCGCGCCTTCGTGATAACCGGCTTCTGGCCAGCGATCTTCGTCAGGTCGCCCACGGCGTTTTCGATGATCTTCTTGTCAGCGACGGCTTCGCCAAGACCCATGTTAAGGGTGATCTTGGTGATGCGCGGCACTTCCATGACGGACTTGTAACCGAACTTTTCTACGAGTTGCGGCACAACCTTTTCTTTGTAAATCTCTTGCAGACGAGCCATTTTTTAACTCCGCGTCAGGCGTTAAGCGTGGCGCCGGTCGACTTCAAGAAGCGAACCTTCTTGTTGTCTTCGACCTTGATGCCCACACGCGATGCCTTGCCATTCGCGTCGACCAATGCGACGTTCGAAATATGCAGCGGCATCGTCTTGGCTTCCACACCGCCCGTCGTACCCTTCATCGGGTTCGGCTTCACGTGTTTCTTGACGAGGTTGATGCCCTCGACCGTGACACGATCTTCCCCAACGACCAGCACGGTACCGCGCTTGCCCTTGTCCTTGCCGGTAGTGACGATGACTTCGTCACCCTTGCGAATCTTGTTCATCGCGCCTCCTTACAGCACTTCCGGAGCGAGCGAAACGATCTTCATGAATCGTTCGCTACGCAGTTCACGCGTAACCGGCCCGAAAATACGTGTGCCGATCGGCTCGAGCTTCGCATTCAGCAAAACGGCGGCATTGCCGTCGAACTTGATGAGCGAGCCATCCTGGCGACGCACGCCCTTGGCCGTGCGAACGACCACGGCGTTGTAGATTTCGCCCTTTTTCACGCGCCCGCGCGGCGTCGCTTCCTTGACGGTCACCTTGATGATGTCGCCAATGCTTGCGTAACGACGCTTCGAGCCGCCGAGCACCTTGATGCACATGACTTCACGCGCACCCGTGTTGTCGGCCACTTCAAGCCGAGTTTCGGTCTGGATCATGGTTTATCTTTCCCAACTTAATCCGATCGCACCACCATGGCACAACCGGTCAGTCTTGGTCCCGTCAGCCAAATGGCTGCTTGGGTTAGAACAGGCAGCAACGGCAGACGAAACCCGCCATCGCTATCCGGTGAATCTGTCGGCACAGGCTAGCGCCCGAACCGGCTTCCCCCACCAACTTCGCCCGCGACGGGGCTCCCACAAAGAGGGAAGACCGAGATTATAACAAATAATCTCGGTCTTGCAAGCGAAACTTACTGCGATACGATTATTTACCGCATCGCGGCACTACAACTACAGCTTTAGATCACGCGAGCCGCTTCAACCAGCTTCGACACAACCCAGGCCTTCGTCTTGGAAATCGGACGAGTTTCCTGGATTTCGACGAGATCGCCTTCGTTGTACGTGTTCGCGTCGTCATGCGCGTGGTACTTCTTGGAGCGCACGACGTACTTGCCGTAGATCGGATGCTTCACGCGGTGCTCGACCAGCACGGTGACCGTCTTGTCCATCTTGTTGCTGACGACCTTGCCGACCAGCGTCCGCTTGAGCGAGGTTTTTACGCTATCGTTCATTTCTGGTTCGCCTTCTCGGTCATGACGGTGCGCACACGTGCGATGTCGCGACGGACCTTCTTCAGCTGGCTCGTGTTCGTGAGCTGCTGGGTCGCGAGCTGCATACGCAAGCCAAATTGCGCCTTGAGCAGATCCGACAGCTCCGTGTTGAGCGCGGACTGGTCTTTCTGGCGAAGTTCAGTTGCCTTCATCATTTACTCCTTAGGCGCCGAGCTGACGGACGACGAAGTACGTCTTGAGCGGCAGCTTGGCTGCAGCCAGACGGAACGCTTCGCGCGCCAGTTCTTCGGTGACGCCGTCCATTTCGTACAGCATCTTGCCCGGTTGAATTTCAGCGACGTAGTACTCCGGGTTACCCTTACCGTTACCCATACGCACTTCGGCCGGCTTTTGCGAAATCGGCTTGTCCGGGAAAATACGGATCCAGATCCGGCCGCCACGCTTGATGTGACGCGTCATTGCACGACGCGCCGCTTCGATTTGACGCGCGGTCAAACGGCCGCGACCGATAGCCTTCAGACCGTATTCACCGAACGACACCGCGTTGCCGCGCGTCGCCTTGCCGGTGTTACGACCCTTCTGCTCTTTGCGATACTTTCTGCGTTTCGGTTGCAGCATCGTTATTCTCCAGTCTTCGCGTCACCGCCAGCGCGACGGGGTGCACCACGACGCGCGCCGCCCGGAGCGCCTTCACCGTCACGGCGCGGACGGCGATCGCCACCCGGACGTGCGTTGCGGCGCGGACGCTTTTCTTCAGCCGATTCTTCCACGACCGGTGCGTCGTTGCGGCCCAGGGTGTCGCCCTTATAGACCCACACCTTCACGCCGATGATGCCGTACGTGGTCTTCGCTTCGGACGTCGCGTAGTCGATATCGGCACGCAACGTATGGAGGGGCACGCGACCTTCGCGATACCACTCGGTACGAGCGATTTCGATACCGTTCAGACGACCCGCGCTCATGATCTTGATGCCTTGGGCACCAAGACGCATCGCGTTTTGCATCGCGCGCTTCATCGCACGGCGGAACATGATCCGGCGTTCGAGCTGCTGCGTGATGGAGTCGGCGATCAGTTGCGCATCCGTTTCCGGCTTGCGGATCTCTTCGATGTTGACGTGAACCGGAACGCCCATGCGCTTCTGCAGTTCAGCCTTCAGCGCTTCGATGTCCTCACCCTTCTTGCCGATGACAACGCCAGGACGCGAGCTGTAAATCGTGATGCGCGCGTTCTTCGCCGGACGCTCGATGACGACGCGACCAACCGAAGCGTTCTTCAGCTTCTTCTTCAGGTATTCACGAACACCAATGTCTTCCTGCAACATCGCCGCGAAATTGTTGTTGTTCGCATACCAGCGCGAAGCCCAATTGCGGCTGACGGCCAAACGGAAGCCAGTCGGATGAATTTTCTGTCCCATCGTATGGCTCCTTAATTCCCGACCGTCACAGTGATGTGACAGGATTGCTTCTCGATGCGATTACCGCGACCCTTTGCGCGGGCGGTGAAACGCTTCAGCGAAGCAGCCTTATCGATACAGATGCTCGTGATCTTGAGCTCGTCGATATCGGCGCCTTCGTTGTGTTCCGCATTCGCGATCGCAGACAGCACGACCTTCTTGACGATACCCGCCGCCTTCTTGGGCGAGAACGTCAGGACGTTCAGCGCCTTGTCGACCGGCAAACCACGAATCTGGTCAGCCACAAGGCGCGTTTTCTGCGCCGAGATGCGGGCACCGCGATGAATTGCTTTCACTTCCATCTTGATAGCCCCTTATTTTCTGGCCTTCTTGTCGGCCGCGTGACCCTTGAACGTACGGGTCAATGCGAACTCGCCAAGCTTGTGGCCGACCATGTTTTCCGTGACGTACACCGGGACGTGCTGACGGCCGTTGTGAACAGCGATCGTCAGGCCGATGAAGTCCGGCAGGATCGTCGAACGACGCGACCAGGTCTTGATCGGCTTCTTGTCACGCGTAGATGCAGCCGTCTCGACTTTCTTCAGCAAATGAGCGTCGCAGAACGGACCTTTTTTAGCAGAACGTGTCATTGCCTACTCCTTAACGCTTGTGACGGCGCTGGACGATCATCGTCGTCGTGCGCTTATTGCTGCGGGTGCGATAGCCCTTCGTCGGCGTGCCCCACGGGCTCACCGGATCGCGACCTGCAGCCGTCTTGCCTTCACCACCGCCGTGCGGGTGATCGACCGGATTCATTGCAACGCCACGCACCGTCGGGCGGATGCCGCGCCAGCGGTTCGCGCCAGCCTTACCGATTTGACGGAGGCTATGCTCTTCGTTGCCGACTTCACCGATCGTCGCGCGGCACTCGACGTGCACGCGGCGAATTTCGCCCGAGCGCAGACGCACCTGAGCGTAGACGCCTTCGCGAGCCAGCAGCATTGCCGACGTGCCAGCCGAACGCGCCATTTGCGCGCCCTTGCCCGGCAGCATTTCGATGCAGTGGATCGTCGTACCGACCGGAATGTTGCGGATCGGCAGGGTGTTACCTGCGCGGATCGGCGCTTCCGAACCGGACATCAGCTGCGTGCCGACCGTCACGCCCTTCGGCGCGATGATGTAGCGGCGCTCGCCGTCTGCGTACAGAACCAGCGCGATGTTCGCGCTACGGTTCGGGTCGTACTCAAGACGCTCGATCTTTGCCGGAATGCCGTCCTTGTTGCGACGGAAATCGACGATACGATACTGCTGCTTGTGACCGCCACCTTGGTGACGCGTGGTGATACGGCCGTTGTTGTTACGGCCCGCCGACTTGGATTGTGCGTCGAGCAGCGCTGCGTGCGGCTTGCCCTTATGCAGATCCTTGTTGACGATTTTGACCATCGCGCGGCGACCCGGCGAGGTCGGCTTAACTTTCACGATTGCCATGATTACTTGGCCTCCGCTTCAAAGTTGATTTCCTGGCCGGGCTTCAGGCAGACGTACGCCTTCTTCACGTCCTTGCGCTTGCCGTTGAAGCGGCCAAAGCGCTTTGCTTTGCCCTTCGTGACGAGCACGTTGACGGAATTGACTTCGACCTTGAACAACAGCTCGACAGCAGCCTTAACTTCCTGCTTCGTGGCGTCCGGCGCGACTTCGAACACGACTTGTTCGTTCTTGTCGGCAACCAGCGTCGCCTTTTCGGAGATCACCGGCGCGAGCAGAACTTGCATCAAACGATGATCGTTTTTGCGAATCTCGCTCATGACAGCAACTCCTCGATCTGAGCGACCGCGGCCTTCGTGATCAAAATCTTCTTGAAGTAGATCAGCGAGAGCGGGTCGGCGTAACGCGGCTCGACAACCGCCACGTGGGCCAGGTTGCGCGACGCGAGGTACAGGTTTTCGTCAACCGTATCGGTAATGACCAACACGGAGTCGAGACCCATTGCCTTGAATTTTTCGGCCAACAGCTTGGTCTTCGGAGCTTCGAGCACGAATTCTTCGACCACAGCGATACGGCCTTCGCGAGCCAACTGCGAGAAGATCGAACGGAGACCCGCGCGATGCATCTTCTTGTTGACCTTGTGCGAGAAGTTTTCTTCCGGCGAATTCGGGAAGATGCGACCACCGCCACGCCACAACGGGCTCGACGACATACCGGCACGAGCACGGCCCGTACCCTTCTGGCGCCACGGCTTCTTGGTGGTGTGCTTGACCTGCTCGCGATCCTTCTGCGCGCGGTTGCCGCTACGTGCGTTCGCTTGATAAGCGACGACGACCTGGTGAATCAGGGCTTCGTTGTAATCGCGACCGAACACGACGTCCGATGCGTTCACGCCAGCACCTTCCTGACCATTGGCATTCAGGAGCTTAAGTTCCATTATTTCGCTCCTTTCACAGCACGCGTCTTGACGGCCGGGGTCACGAAGACCTTGCCGCCCTTCGCACCCGGAACAGCACCGCGGACGAGCAGCAGATTGCGCTCAGCGTCGATGCGGGCGATTTCGAGGTTTTGAACCGTAACGGTATCGTCACCGAGGTGACCAGTCATGCGCTTACCCGGGAACACGCGACCCGGATCCTGCGCCATACCGATCGAACCCGGAACGTTGTGCGAACGCGAGTTACCGTGCGATGCGCGGCCCGAAGCGAAGTTGTAGCGCTTGATCGTACCGGCGTAGCCCTTACCGATCGACGTGCCTTGCACATCAACTTTCTGGCCAACTTCGAAAATATCCGTAGCGATGACAGCGCCGTTCGACAGTTCACCTGCCTTGGCCGCATCGATCTGGAATTCCTTGAGGACTTCACCGGCTTGAACGCCGGCTTTGGCGAGGTGACCCGCCAACGGCTTCGTCACGCGCGAGGCGCGGCGAGTACCGAATGCAACCTGAACGGCGGTATAACCATCCGTTTCAACGGTCTTGATCTGCGTCACGCGGTTGTCCGACACGTCCAGCACGGTGACGGGGATGGAGTCCCCCTCAGGCGTGAAGATACGGGTCATGCCAACCTTGCGACCTACGAGTCCAAGGCTCATCGTTTTCTCCATTCCCAACTGCGATTGGTCGGGGCTGATTTACAAATGCCGGCTTCGTTACGAGAAACTGGGTCGGCCTTTTTACGTCTTGTCTTGCGTTCTTTTCATGCGCATAGGCGCGAAAAGCCTTGGAGTATAACAAGGCTTTTCGAATCCCGCAAGCAATCAAAGACTTAGCTTCGTCTGGCGAGCCAGCGGAGCTTTTGGGACTTACTGCAGCTTGATTTCTACGTCGACGCCTGCCGGCAGGTCGAGCTTCATCAGCGCGTCGACGGTCTTGTCCGTCGGATCGACGATGTCCATCAGGCGCTGGTGCGTACGGATTTCGAGCTGATCGCGCGACGTCTTGTTGACGTGCGGCGAACGCAGAATGTCAAAACGCTGAATACGCGTCGGCAGCGGCACCGGGCCACGGACGATCGCGCCAGTCCGCTTCGCCGTGTCGACGATCTCGGCTGCCGATTGATCGATCAGGCGATAGTCGAAAGCCTTCAGACGAATGCGGATTTTTTGGTTTTGCATGACGATTCCTTGAAAAGAGCGAGGCGGTATTGCACCGCACATTGGCAAAAGAGCGTAGGACCGGATACCCGTTGAGAACGAGCATCCGGCCCCGGTTTACTGCATTACAGCAACTTCAAATCGAGCAAGCCCGATATCTTACTCGATAATCTTTGCCACGACACCGGCGCCGACGGTACGGCCGCCTTCGCGGATGGCGAAGCGCAGACCTTCTTCCATGGCGATCGGAGCGATCAGCTTGACCGTGATCGACACGTTGTCGCCCGGCATCACCATTTCCTTATCCTTCGGCAGCTCGATCGAGCCCGTCACGTCCGTCGTACGGAAGTAGAACTGCGGACGGTAGTTGTTGAAGAACGGCGTGTGACGGCCGCCTTCGTCCTTGCTCAGCACATACACTTCAGCCGTGAAGTGCGTGTGCGGCGTGATCGAACCCGGCTTGGCCAGAACTTGGCCACGCTCCACGTCTTCACGCTTCGTGCCGCGCAGCAGGATACCGACGTTGTCGCCTGCCTGACCTTGGTCGAGCAGCTTGCGGAACATTTCCACGCCCGTGCAGGTCGTCTTCACCGTCGGCTTGATGCCGATGATTTCGATTTCCTCGCCGACCTTCACCACACCGCGCTCGATACGGCCCGTCACCACCGTGCCGCGACCCGAGATCGAGAACACGTCTTCCACCGGCATCAGGAACGAGCCGTCAACTGCGCGTTCCGGCGTCGGGATGTACGTGTCCAGCGCGTCGGCCAGGCTCATGATTGCCACTTCACCCAGCTCGCCCGTGTCGCCTTCCAGCGCCAGCTTGGCCGAACCCTTGATGATCGGCGTGTCGTCGCCCGGGAAGTCGTACTTCGAGAGAAGCTCGCGCACTTCCATTTCGACGAGTTCGAGCAGCTCGGCGTCGTCCACCATGTCGCACTTGTTCAGGAACACGATGATGTACGGCACGCCAACCTGGCGAGCCAGCAGGATGTGCTCACGCGTTTGCGGCATCGGGCCGTCAGCGGCCGAACACACCAGGATCGCGCCGTCCATCTGCGCTGCACCCGTGATCATGTTCTTCACGTAGTCGGCGTGGCCCGGGCAGTCGACGTGTGCGTAGTGGCGGTTAGCCGTTTCGTACTCGACGCGCGCGGGATTGATGGTAATACCACGTGCCTTTTCTTCCGGCGCTGCATCGATCTGGTCGTATGCCTTCGCTTCGCCACCGAACTTCTTGGTCAGCACCGTCGTGATCGCTGCCGTCAGCGTGGTCTTGCCGTGGTCAACGTGACCGATCGTGCCCACGTTCACGTGCGGCTTGGTCCGCTCGAATTTACCTTTTGCCATGATTACCTTCTTTTCAGAGATTGTTTGTCGGTTAAAGCTTGTGGCCTGCCGAAATTACTTGCCCTTCGCGTTGATGATCGCGTCGGCGACGTTACGCGGAGCTTCAGCATAGTGCTTAAATTCCATCGTGTACGTCGCGCGGCCTTGCGTCAGCGAACGCAGCGAGGTCGAATAGCCGAACATTTCCGACAGCGGCACTTCAGCGCGGACGATCTTGCCGCCGCCAATCATGTCTTCCATGCCCTGGACGATACCGCGACGGCCCGACAGGTCGCCCATCACGTTGCCCATGTAGTCTTCCGGCGTTTCGACTTCCACAGCCATCATCGGTTCGAGGATGACCGGGCTTGCCCTGCGCATTGCTTCCTTGAAGGCCATCGAGCCGGCCATACGGAACGCGTTTTCGTTCGAGTCGACGTCGTGGTAAGAACCGAACGTCAGGTGAACCTTCACGTCTACAACCGGGAAGCCAGCCAGCACGCCAGCCTTCAGCGTTTCCTGGATACCCTTGTCCACGGCCGGGATGTATTCGCGCGGAATCACGCCGCCCTTGATCTCGTCCAGGAACTCGTAGCCCTTGCCCTGCTCATTCGGCTCAAGCGTGATGACCGCGTGACCGTACTGGCCGCGACCACCCGACTGCTTGACGAACTTGCCGTCAACGTCTTCCGCCTTGCTGCGAATCGTTTCGCGGTAAGCAACCTGCGGCTTGCCGACGGTCGCTTCCACGCCGAATTCACGGCGCATCCGGTCAACCAGAATTTCGAGGTGCAGTTCGCCCATGCCCGAAATAATGGTCTGGCCCGATTCTTCGTCCGTTTGAACGCGGAACGACGGATCTTCCTGTGCCAGACGGTTCAGCGCCAGGCCCATCTTTTCCTGGTCGGGCTTCGTCTTCGGCTCGACGGCCTGCGAAATCACCGGCTCCGGGAAAATCATGCGTTCGAGCACGATCGGGCTTTGCGGATCGCACAGCGTGTCGCCCGTGGTCGCTTCCTTCAGGCCGACGGCTGCCGCGATGTCGCCCGCGCGCACTTCCTTGATTTCTTCGCGCTGATTCGCGTGCATCTGCAGAATACGGCCGAGACGTTCCTTCTTGTCCTTGGTCGCGTTCAGCACGGTGTCACCCGAATTCACGATGCCCGAATACACGCGGAAGAAGATCAGCTGACCGACGAACGGATCCGTCATGATCTTGAACGCCAGCGCCGAGAACTTCTCGTCGTCGGCTGCGCGGCGCTCGCCCTTCTCGCCGCTTTGCAGTTCGCCCGTGACCGGCGGAATGTCGACCGGCGACGGCAGGAAATCGATCACGGCGTCGAGCATGCGCTGCACGCCCTTGTTCTTGAACGCGGTGCCGCACAGCATCGGCTGGATTTCGCACGCGATGGTCCGGTCACGGATCGCCTTGACGATTTCCGCTTCGGTCAGCTCTTCGCCGCCGAGGTACTTTTCCATCAGTTCTTCGGTAGCTTCGGCGGCCGATTCGATCATCTTCTCGCGCCACTCGTTGCAGCTATCGACGAGTTCAGCGGGGATGTCGACGTAATCGAACTTCGTACCTTGGGACGCTTCGTCCCAAATGATCGCCTTCATCTTGATCAGATCGACGACGCCCTTGAAGTTCTCTTCCGAGCCGATCGGCACCACGACGGGCACCGGGTTCGCCTTCAGACGCGTCTTCAACTGTTCATAGACCTTGAAGAAGTTCGCGCCCGTACGGTCCATCTTGTTGACGAACGCGAGACGCGGAACCTTGTACTTGTTCGCCTGACGCCACACGGTTTCCGACTGCGGCTGCACGCCGCCCACTGCGCAGTAGACCATGCACGCGCCGTCGAGCACGCGCATCGAGCGCTCGACTTCGATCGTGAAGTCGACGTGACCCGGGGTGTCGATGATGTTGATGCGGTGCTCGGGATAGTTGCCGCCCATGCCCTTCCAGAAGGCGGTCGTGGCAGCCGACGTAATCGTGATGCCGCGCTCCTGCTCCTGTTCCATCCAGTCCATCGTCGCAGCGCCGTCGTGAACTTCACCAATCTTGTGGTTCACGCCCGTGTAAAACAGAATTCGCTCGGTCGTCGTCGTCTTGCCGGCGTCGATGTGAGCGCTAATACCGATATTGCGGTAGCGCTCGATAGGTGTCTTGCGAGCCACTTTGGATCCTTTTTCGGTCAACGCACCAGCCCTCATTTTTTTTGATGAGCTGGAGCGTTCTAACACAAACGGGCGAGGCGCCTGGAGTAGCGCACCCGCCCTGATTTTCCGTTATGCCCTGGAGCGGGAGCTTAGAAACGGAAATGCGAGAATGCCTTGTTGGCCTCGGCCATGCGGTGAACTTCGTCGCGCTTCTTCATTGCGCCGCCACGGCCTTCAGCCGCTTCCGAAAGTTCACCTGCAAGACGCAGGGCCATCGACTTTTCGCTGCGCTTCTTCGCGGCTTCACGCAACCAACGCATCGCCAATGCCATACGACGCGAGGGACGCACTTCGACCGGAACCTGATAGTTGGCACCACCAACGCGACGGCTCTTCACTTCGACCACCGGCTTCACGTTGTTGAGCGCAACCGTGAACACTTCCAGCGGGTCCTTGCCACCCTTGGTCTGGATCTGCTCAAAAGCGCCGTACACGATACGCTCGGCAACCGACTTCTTGCCGGAGAGCATCAGCACGTTCATGAACTTGGCTACATCTACGTTGCCGAACTTCGGATCCGGCAACACTTCCCGCTTGGGGACTTCGCGACGACGCGGCATGATTCTTCCTTTACGTTTTCAGTTGGAGCGATTTTCCGCTCCGCGGCCACCAACGAACCCGATCCATCTATTCGACTAAACCAGCTTGGCCGGGTGACCACTTACTCGATAGCACCGGCACTTCCGGCACCACCGCCTTAACCGCCTTGCGGCGACCTGATTCCTTACTTCGACCGGCGACTTACTTGCCAGCCTTCGCGCGCTTCGCACCGTACTTCGAGCGAGCTTGCTTACGGTCCTTGACGCCCTGGGTATCCAGCGAGCCGCGAACCATGTGGTAACGCACACCCGGCAAGTCCTTCACACGGCCGCCGCGAATCAGCACAACCGAGTGCTCCTGCAGGTTGTGGCCTTCACCGCCGATGTACGAAATGACTTCGAAGCCGTTGGTCAGGCGAACCTTGGCGACCTTACGGAGTGCCGAGTTCGGCTTCTTCGGCGTCGTCGTGTACACGCGAGTGCACACGCCGCGACGCTGGGGGCAGTCCTGCAGGGCCGGAGACTTGCTCTTCGTCGTTTCCGACGTGCGGCCTTTGCGAACCAATTGATTGATGGTTGGCATTGTCTAATCCTAAAAATGAACAGAATCCACGCAATTTTCTCGGGCAAAGCGAAAAGACTTGCGTGTTTAGCGATCTCGCCAATTGATTCCACGTTTGGCATCTGACGCAGGGCCAGATCCGAAGGCGGACCAATAACGAGAACCAAGCATGATATTCTGAAAATCGCAATCGGGTCAATACGTTGGAGCGATTTCGGTCACATTTCGAGCGACGGACGTCAATCCGATCCGGCCACATCGAGCAGTTCGTCGCCGAAACGCTCCAGTTTGCGCACGCCGATGCCCGGAATATGGCGCAAGTCGTCGATCGTATCGGGGTCGCTGCGCGCAATTTCGGCAAGCGTGGCGTCGTGGAAAATGACGTAGGCCGGCACGCCGTCGCTCTTTGCGGTCTCCGCGCGCCAGGTCCGCAGGCGCTCCCAGCGAGCCTTCTCGCGCGGCGACATGCCGGCGGTCGGGTCGGCGCGTTCGCCCGTGCGGCTCGACGACTGTCGGGCGCGCGTGGGCTTCACATATTTGCGCAGGGTAACGCCCTCTTCGCCCTTGAGCACGGGCTTGCTGGCGTCCGTCAGAACGAGCGCGCCGAAGCCGTCGTGATCGACTGCGAGATAGCCGAACGCGACCAGTTGGCGGAACACCGCGCGCCACTCGGGTTCAGACAGCGCCGCGCCGACGCCGAACGTCGAAATCTTCTCGTGTCCGCGTTGCAGGACCTTTTCGCTGCGCGTGCCGCGAAGGATGTCGATTAGATGCCCGGCTCCGAAACGGAAGCCGCTCGCCTTCTCAGCACGATAAACGCACGACAGCGCCATCTGCGCCTCGCGCGTGGCATCGAAGGATGCGGGCGGTTCGATACACGTGTCGCAATTGCCGCACGGCTGGCTCGCTTCGCCGAAGTACGCGAGCAGACGCACGCGCCGGCATGACGCGGCTTCGCACAGTCCGAGCAGCGCGTCGAGCTTGCCTGTCTGCACGCGCTTGTGGGCGTCGTCGGCTTCCGATTCGTCGATCATCTTGCGCTGCTGCACGACATCGCCGAGGCCATAGGCCATCCACGCGTTCGCCGGCATGCCGTCGCGGCCGGCGCGCCCGGTTTCCTGGTAGTAGCCCTCGACGCTCTTCGGCAAATCCAGATGCGCAACGAAGCGCACGTCCGGCTTGTCGATGCCCATGCCGAACGCGATCGTCGCGCACATCACGACGCCCTCCTCGCGCTGAAACATCTCCTGATGCTTCTGACGCTTTTCGAACTCCATGCCCGCGTGATATGGCAGCGCGCGAACGCCATGCCCTTTCAGCCACTCGGCCGTTTCCTCGACCTTGCGGCGCGACAGGCAATACACGACGCCTGCATCCGTCGTGCCGTCGTTGTTCGTATGCTCCGCGCGAATGAAGTCGAGCAGTTGCGCGCGCGCGTTGTCCTTCTCGACGATCCGATAGCGAATGTTCGGCCGATCGAAGCTGGAAACGAAGATGCGCGCGTCGTCGAGCGCGAGGCGATGGACGATTTCGTCGCGCGTGATTGCGTCGGCGGTCGCCGTGAGCGCAATGCGCGGCACATCCGGAAACCGCTCGTGCAAAACCGAAAGCTGAATGTACTCGGGACGGAAATCGTGACCCCATTGCGATACGCAATGCGCCTCGTCGATTGCGAAAAGACCGACCCGCGCGCGTTCGAGCAATTCCAGAAAGCGCGGCGTCATCAGACGTTCGGGTGCGACGTAGAGCAGATCGATATCGCCGTCGCGCAACGCGCGCTCGGTCGCGGCGGCCTCGGCGCCCGACAACGTCGAGTTCAGATAGGCCGCGCGCACGCCGACTTCCTTCATCGCGGCGACCTGATCCTGCATCAGTGCGATGAGCGGCGACACCACGATACCCGCGCCGAGCCCGGCCTCGCTGCGCACGAGCGACGGAATCTGATAACACAGCGACTTGCCGCCGCCCGTGGGCATGAGCACGAGCGAGTCGCCGCCGTTCGCGACATGCTCGACGATCTCCGCCTGTTGTCCGCGAAAGGCGGGATAGCCGAAGATTTCGTTGAGTATTTCGAGCGACCGGGACATGAACGAGAGCGTGCGAGGCGACGTGGAAGATAACGAATTCTACCAACGCATCCGCACTCGCCGACGCGGCCGAACGCATCGTTAGCCGAATGGCAGAGGTAGAAGCGAGAATCGGCACGCGAAAAAAAACCGCTCAGCCGAAGCTGAGCGGTTCGTAGGTGCTACGAGCGAGAGACGCTTACTCGTTGGTGTGCGGCTGTTGCTCCGCTGCCGGCGTTTCCGGCGTACCGAAGTCGAAAGATTCTTCGGCCGCGATCTGGTCGAAACGCTCGCGATCCGACGATTCCTTCGCCTTGCGTGCCTTGTGGAACGCGAGACCCGTACCAGCCGGAATCAGACGGCCGACGATCACGTTTTCCTTCAGGCCACGCAGATCGTCGCGCTTGCCCATGATCGCCGCTTCGGTCAGCACGCGGGTCGTTTCCTGGAACGAAGCCGCCGAGATGAACGAATCGGTCGACAGCGATGCCTTCGTGATACCGAGCAGCACGTTGTCGTACGCCGCCGGACGCTTGTCTTCCGCGATCATCTTGTCGTTTTCGTCGAGCATGTCCGAACGCTCGACCTGCTCGCCAGGGATGAAGCGCGTATCGCCGTTGTCGACGATCTGCACGCGACGCAGCATCTGACGCACGATCACTTCGATGTGCTTGTCGTTGATCTTCACGCCCTGCAGACGGTACACGTCCTGCACTTCGTCCACGATGTAGCGCGACAGCGCCTCGATACCCTGCAGACGCAGGATGTCGTGCGGATCGGCAGGACCGTCGACAATCATTTCGCCCTTGTTGACGACCTGACCATCGTGCACCAGCACCTGCTTTTCCTTCGCGATCAGGAACTCGTGCTGATTGCCTTCGAGGTCCGTGATGACAAGACGCTGCTTGCCCTTCGTGTCCTTACCGAACGACGTCGTGCCCGTGACTTCCGCCAGAATGCCGGCGTCCTTCGGCGAGCGCGCTTCGAACAGTTCGGCCACGCGCGGCAGACCACCGGTAATGTCACGCGTTTTCTGCGCTTCAACCGGGATACGCGCCAGCACTTCACCGACCTGCACTTGCTGACCATCCTTCACGGTGATCAGTGCGCCGACCTGGAAGCCGATCTGCACCGAATGCTCGGTGTTCGGGATCTTCACTTCCTCGCCGTTCGCGTCGAGCAGTTTGACCTGCGGACGCACGCTCTTGCCGGCCTGCGAGCCGCGGCGCTTCGCATCGATCGCGACGAGGGTCGAAAGACCGGTCACGTCGTCGATCTGTTTGGCCACCGTCACGCCTTCCTCGACGTTTTCGAACTTCACCGTACCGCCCCACTCGGTGATGATCGGACGCGTCAGCGGATCCCACTGAGCCAGTTGCGCGCCGGCCTTGATCGCCGCACCGTCGAGCTGCAGGAGCGTCGCGCCGTACGGGACCTTGTGACGCTCACGCTCGCGACCGAAGTCGTCCGCGATGATCGCCTCGCCCGAACGCGAAATGACGACCTGCTCGCCCTTCGCATTGGTGACGTAGCGCATCGTGGCCGTGAAGCGCAGCGTACCGTTGCTCTTCGCTTCCACCGTCGAAGCCACCGCCGCACGCGATGCCGCCCCACCGATGTGGAACGTACGCATCGTCAGCTGCGTGCCCGGCTCGCCGATCGACTGAGCAGCGATCACACCAACCGCTTCGCCGACGTTCACGCGCGAACCACGGCCGAGGTCGCGGCCATAGCACGACGCGCACAGGCCATAACGCGTTTCGCAAGTCAGCGGCGTGCGTACGCGCACTTCGTCGATGCCGAGGCGTTCGATCTCTTCCACCGAGTCTTCGTCGAGCAAATCACCCGACGCGTACAGCGTTTCCTGCGTTTCCGGATGGACGACGTCCGCCACCGCGACGCGACCGAGAATACGGTCACGCAGCGCTTCGACGACTTCACCGCCTTCGACCAACGCCTTCATCGCCACGCCGTTCGACGTGCCGCAATCTTCTTCGACGACGACCAGATCCTGCGTGACGTCGACGAGACGACGCGTCAGATAACCCGAGTTCGCGGTCTTCAACGCCGTATCCGCCAGACCCTTACGGGCGCCGTGCGTCGAGATGAAGTACTGCAACACGTTCAGGCCTTCGCGGAAGTTCGCGGTAATCGGCGTCTCGATAATCGAGCCATCCGGCTTCGCCATCAGGCCGCGCATACCGGCGAGCTGACGAATCTGCACCGCGGAACCACGCGCGCCCGAGTCGGCCATCATGTAGATGGAGTTGAACGACTCCTGCTTCGTTTGGTTGCCGTCGCGATCGACCACCGGCTCCGTTGCGAGCTGCTCCATCATCGCCTTGCCGACCGCTTCCGACGTTGCCGACCAGATGTCGACCACGTTGTTGTAGCGTTCCTGCGCGGTGACGAGACCCGACATGTACTGGCGGTCGTACTCCTTCACCTTCTTCGCGGCGTCGCCGACGATGGTTTCCTTCTGCGGCGGCACGAGCATGTCGTCGACGCAAATCGAGATACCGGCGCGCGTTGCGAGACGGAAGCCCATTTGCATCAACTGGTCGGCGAAGATCACCGTTTCGCGCAGACCGCACTTGCGGAACGCCGTGTTGATCAGTTGCGAAATCTGCTTCTTCTTCAGCGGCTTGTTCAGCACCGTGAACGGCAGACCCGGCGGCAAAATCTCCGACAGGATCGAACGGCCGACGGTCGTCGCGAACAGCGAGATCTTCGGCACGAACTTCGGCGCGCCTTCGCTCGTGTCCTCGTTCGCCACCATTTCGGTGATACGCACGTTGACGCGCGAAGCCAGCTCGACTTCCTTGTTCTCGTACGCGCGGATCGCTTCCGACACGCCCGTGAACGTCATGCCCTCGCCCTTGCCATTCACCGCTTCACGCGACGCATAGTAAAGGCCGAGCACGATATCCTGCGACGGCACGATCGACGGATCGCCGTTGGCCGGGAACAGGACGTTGTTCGACGCCAGCATCAGCGTGCGCGCTTCCATCTGCGCTTCGAGCGACAGCGGCACGTGAACGGCCATCTGGTCACCGTCGAAGTCGGCGTTGAACGCCGCGCAGACGAGCGGGTGCAGCTGGATCGCCTTACCTTCGATCAGCACCGGCTCGAAAGCCTGAATGCCAAGACGGTGCAGCGTAGGCGCGCGGTTCAGCATCACCGGATGCTCGCGGATCACCTCTTCCAGGATGTCCCACACGACCGGCGTCTGGTTCTCGACTTCCTTCTTCGCGGCCTTGATGGTTGTAGCCACGCCCATCACTTCCAGCTTGTTGAAGATGAAAGGCTTGAACAGTTCGAGCGCCATCAGCTTCGGCAGACCGCACTGGTGCAGCTTGAGCGTCGGACCGACCACGATCACCGAACGGCCCGAGTAGTCCACGCGCTTACCGAGCAAGTTCTGACGGAAACGACCGCCCTTACCCTTGATCATGTCGGCGAGCGACTTCAGCGGACGCTTGTTCGCGCCGGTCATCGCCTTGCCGCGACGGCCGTTGTCGAGCAGCGAATCGACGGCTTCCTGCAGCATCCGCTTTTCGTTGCGGACGATGATTTCAGGCGCCTTCAGTTCGAGCAGACGCTTCAACCGGTTGTTACGGTTGATCACGCGGCGATACAGGTCGTTCAGGTCCGACGTCGCGAAACGGCCGCCATCCAGCGGCACGAGCGGACGCAGTTCCGGCGGCAGCACCGGCAGCACTTCGAGCACCATCCAGTCAGGCTTGATGCCCGAACGCTGGAAGGCTTCGAGCACCTTCAGGCGCTTCGCGTACTTCTTGATCTTCGCTTCCGAACCCGTGTTCTTGAGTTCGGTGCGAAGCATTTCGACCTGTTCGTCGATGTTGATCGCGCGCAGCAGTTCGCGCACGCCTTCCGCGCCCATTTCGGCACGGAATTCGTCACCGTACTCTTCGACCTTGTTGTAGTAATCCTCTTCGGTCATGATCTGCCGCGCTTTCAGCGGCGTCATGCCCGGATCGATCACCACATATGCTTCGAAGTACAGCACGCGTTCGATGTCGCGCAGCGTCATGTCGAGCACCATGCCCAGACGCGACGGCAGCGACTTCAGGAACCAGATGTGCGCGACCGGCGAGGCCAGCTCGATGTGGCCCATCCGTTCGCGACGCACCTTCGCCAGCGTCACTTCGACGCCGCACTTCTCGCAGATCACGCCGCGATGCTTCAGGCGCTTGTACTTGCCGCACAGGCATTCGTAGTCCTTGATCGGACCAAAAATTTTCGCGCAGAACAGACCATCCCGCTCCGGCTTGAACGTGCGGTAATTGATGGTCTCCGGCTTCTTCACTTCGCCGAACGACCAAGAACGAATCTTGTCGGGCGACGCGAGGCCGATCTTGATCGCATCAAAAACTTCTTCTTGTTGGACTTGCTTGAATAGATCGAGCAGAGCTTTCATTGCTTTCTCTCCGTAGTCCGATTAGTTGCGGTCCAGATCGATATCAATACCGAGCGAGCGGATTTCCTTCACCAACACATTGAAGGATTCCGGCATGCCCGCGTCGATCACGTGGTCGCCCTTGACGAGGTTCTCATAAACCTTCGTCCGGCCGTTCACGTCGTCCGACTTGACCGTCAGCATTTCTTGCAGCACATACGACGCGCCATACGCTTCCAGTGCCCACACTTCCATCTCACCGAAGCGCTGACCACCGAACTGCGCCTTACCACCCAGCGGCTGCTGCGTGACGAGCGAGTACGGGCCGGTCGAACGCGCGTGCATCTTGTCGTCGACCAAGTGGTGCAGCTTCAGGTAGTGCATGTAGCCAACCGTGACCGTGCGTTCGAACGGTTCGCCAGTGCGACCGTCGTGCAGCGTGACCTGGTTCTTCGACGGCGTCATGCCGAGGTTCGCGGCGATTTGGTCCGGGAACGCCAGATCGAGCGCGCGCGTCATTTCGCCTTCCGTCGCGCCGTCGAACACCGGCGTCGCGAACGGCACGCCTTCGCGCAGGTTCTTCGCCAGTTCGACGATCTCGTCGTCCGAGAAGCTTTCCAGCTCTTCCTTGCGGCCCGACTCGTTATAGATCTGCGTGAGGAACTGACGCATTTCTTCGATCTTCGCCTGACGCTGCATCATCTCGCCGATGCGCCAGCCGAGACCCTTCGCGGCCCAGCCCAGATGCACTTCGAGAATCTGACCCACGTTCATCCGCGACGGCACGCCGAGCGGATTCAGCACGACGTCGGCCGGACGGCCATCGGCCATGTACGGCATGTCTTCGATCGGCACGATCTTCGACACGACACCCTTGTTACCGTGACGGCCCGCCATCTTGTCGCCAGGCTGCAGACGACGCTTGACCGCGAGATACACCTTGACCATCTTCAGCACGCCCGGCGGCAATTCGTCGCCTTGCGTGAGCTTCTTGCGCTTCTCTTCGAACGCGAGGTCGAACTGGTGACGCTTCTGCTCGATCGAGTCCTTGATCGCTTCCAGCTGCGCCGCCGCTTCTTCGTCCGCGAGGCGGATGTCGAACCAGTGGTAGTGGTCGAGATCTTCGAGGTACGCGAGATCGATCGCCGTGCCCTTCGCGAGCTTCTTCGGACCGCCGTTCGCGATCTTGCCGTTCAGCATGCGGGCGAGACGCGAGAACGCGTCGCCTTCCACGATACGCAGCTGGTCGTTCAGGTCGAGGCGATAGCGCTTCAGTTCGTCGTCGATGATCTGTTGCGCGCGCTTGTCACGCGTGATGCCTTCGCGCGTGAACACTTGCACGTCGATAACCGTGCCGCTCATGCCCGAGGGCACGCGCAGCGACGTGTCCTTCACGTCCGATGCTTTCTCGCCGAAGATCGCGCGCAGCAGCTTTTCTTCCGGCGTCAGCTGGGTTTCGCCCTTCGGCGTGACCTTGCCGACCAGCACGTCGCCCGCTTCGACTTCCGCGCCGATGTACACGATGCCCGACTCGTCGAGACGGCCAAGCTGCACTTCCGCGAGGTTCGAAATGTCGCGCGTGATTTCTTCCGGTCCGAGCTTCGTGTCGCGAGCAACGACGTTCAACTCTTCGATGTGGATCGACGTATAGCGATCGTCCGCAACAACCTTCTCCGAGATCAAAATCGAGTCTTCGAAGTTGTAGCCGTTCCACGGCATGAACGCGACCAGCATGTTCTGGCCAAGCGCGAGCTCGCCCAGGTCCGTCGAGGCGCCGTCGGCCAGCACGTCGCCGCGCGAAACCTTGTCGCCGACCTTCGCGATCGGACGCTGGTTGATGTTCGTGTTCTGGTTCGAACGCGTGTACTTGATCAGGTTGTAGATGTCCACGCCGACGTCGCCGGCCACGGCTTCATCGTCGTTCACGCGAATCACGATACGGCCCGCGTCGACATAATCGACCACGCCACCGCGCAGCGCCTGAACCGTCGTACCCGAGTCGACCGCCACCGTACGCTCGATGCCCGTACCGACGACCGGCTTTTCCGGACGCAGGCAAGGCACGGCCTGACGCTGCATGTTCGAACCCATCAGCGCGCGGTTCGCGTCGTCGTGTTCGAGGAACGGAATCAGCGATGCCGCCACCGACACGATCTGCGACGGCGCCACATCCATGTACTGAATACGGTCCGGCGTGACCATCAGCGTTTCGCCCGCTTCACGCGACGACACGAGTTCGTCGGTCAGCGTGCCGTCTTCGGCCACCGCGGCGTTCGCCTGAGCGATCACGTAACGGCCTTCTTCGATCGCCGACAGATAGTCGATCTGATCCGTGACCTTGCTGTCCGTCACCTTGCGATACGGCGTTTCGAGGAAGCCGTATTCGTTCAGGTGCGCGTACAGAGCCAGCGAGTTGATCAGGCCGATGTTCGGACCTTCCGGCGTTTCAATCGGGCACACGCGACCGTAGTGCGTCGGGTGCACGTCGCGGACTTCAAAGCCAGCACGCTCACGCGTCAGACCGCCCGGGCCAAGAGCCGATACACGGCGCTTGTGGGTGATTTCCGACAGCGGGTTGGTCTGGTCCATGAACTGCGAGAGCTGCGACGAACCGAAGAACTCGCGAATCGCCGATGAAATCGGCTTCGAGTTGATCAGGTCGTGCGGCATCAGGTTTTCGCTTTCGGCCTGGCCGAGGCGTTCCTTCACAGCACGCTCGACACGCACGAGACCCGCGCGGAACTGGTTCTCCGCGAGTTCGCCGACGCAACGCACGCGACGATTGCCCAAGTGGTCGATATCGTCCACTTCGCCCTTGCCGTTACGCAGCTCGACGAGGATCTTGATGGTCGCGAGAATGTCGTCGTCCTGCAGCGTCATCGGGCCGACGATTTCGTCACGGCCCACGCGGCGGTTGAACTTCATGCGGCCGACCTTCGACAGGTCGTAGGCGTCTTCGCTGTAGAACAGACGGTTGAACAGCGCCTCGACCGCTTCTTCGGTCGGCGGCTCGCCCGGACGCATCATGCGGTAGATCGCGATACGCGCGGCCATCTTGTCGGCCGTTTCGTCGATACGCAGCGTCGACGAAATGTACGGTCCCTGATCCAGATCGTTCGTGTAGAGCGTCTGGATGTCCTTGACCTTCGCTTCACGCAGCTTTTCGAGGACCGTTTCGGTGATTTCCTCGTTAGCGTTCGCGATCACTTCGCCCGTTTCCGGATCGATCACGTTCTTCGCCAGCACGCGGCCAAGAAGGTACTCCTCCGGCACCGAGATGAACTTCGTCTTGGCGTTTTCGAGGTCGCGAATGTGCTTCGCGTTGATCCGCTTGTCCTTCGTGACGATGACGTTGCCATCGCGATCCTGGATGTCGAAACGCGCGACTTCGCCACGCAGACGCTCAGGAACGAATTCCATTTGCGCGCCTTCGCTCATCAGACCGAAGTTGTCGAATACGAAGAAGTTCGCGAGGATCTGCTCCGGCGACATGCCGATGGCTTTCAGCAGGATCGTGACCGGCATCTTGCGGCGCCGGTCGACGCGGAAATACAGCACGTCCTTCGGATCGAATTCGAAGTCGAGCCACGAACCGCGGTAGGGGATGATCCGAGCCGAGAACAGCAGCTTGCCGGAGCTGTGCGTCTTGCCCTTGTCATGCTCGAAGAACACGCCAGGCGAACGGTGGAGCTGCGACACGATCACGCGCTCCGTACCGTTGATGACGAACGAGCCCGTCGGCGTCATGAGCGGAATTTCGCCCATGTACACTTCCTGCTCCTTCACTTCCTTGACGACCGGCTTGCTCGGGGACTCCTTATCGAGCAAAACCAGGCGCACTTTCGCGCGCAGGGCCGAACAGTACGTCAGACCGCGCTGCTGGCATTCCTTGATGTTGAACGCGGGCGACGAGAGCATGTAGCTGACGAATTCGAGTCGCGCGAAACCGTTGTGCGAGACGATCGGGAAAACAGAGCTGAACGCAGCCTGCAAGCCTTCTGACTTGCGCTGCGAAGAAGACGTGTCCGCTTGCAGAAACGTCTGGAATGATTCAAGCTGGGTCGCCAGCAAAAAGGGAACTTGGTGAACGATGGGGCGCTTCGCGAAACTCTTGCGAATACGCTTCTTCTCGGTGAAGGAATATTGCATACGATCTCCGAATCACGGCGGGCGTTACCGAGGCGGGATACCTCGATGCCACAGCCCGGTGTTCACCGACTGAGACTCGCGCCAGCCCCAAGGAGACGCGCGAATCTAGAAGCTTGGTGGTTGGCCGCTACCAACCGCTGGCTGACGGCAGCGGATGCCTGTACTTCCCGCTACCCGACCAAACTTGCCTTCTGCAGTCGCTTCAGAAGACAAAGAGAACGATCGGAAAATTCTGCCGTTCCGGGCGTTCTCTTTGGCTTCTGCGGAGACATTTATGCTTGCTGACAAGCATAAAAACTGCGTCCCCACAAAGCACAAAAAGGCCGGCGGTGGAAAACCGCCAGCCTTCGCATAGCGCCGAAAACCTTACTTGATTTCAGCCTTCGCGCCTGCTTCTTCCAGCTTCTTCTTCGCTTCTTCAGCAGCAGCCTTCGGAACCGCTTCCTTGACAGGCTTCGGTGCACCGTCGACCAGGTCCTTCGCTTCCTTCAGGCCGAGACCCGTCAGTTCGCGAACAGCCTTAATCACGGAAACCTTGTTCGCGCCCACTTCAAGCAGGTTCACGGTGAACTCGGTTTGCTCTTCGACTGCAGCAGCAGCGCCGCCGCCAGCGGGGCCAGCAACTGCCACAGCAGCAGCCGACACGCCAAACTTCTCTTCGAACGCCTTGACCAGTTCGTTCAGTTCGAGAACCGACATCGAGCCAACGGCTTCCAGGATGTCTTCTTTTGCGATTGCCATTTGAAATACTCCTAAATTGAATTCGGATCGAGCTAGCGATCTAGCTAATACCTAACTGAGCAACTGGTGCCCAAGTGCGGACGTTATGCAGCTTCGCCTTGCTTCTTCTCGGCGAGCGCGGCCAAAGCGCGCGCGAAGCCGGAAACAGGTGCTTGCATGACGTACAGCAGCTTGGAGAGCAGTTCTTCGCGGCTCGGGATGCTGGCCAGCGCTTGCACGCCTGCCTTGTCCATCACGTTGCCTTCGTAGGAACCAGCCTTGATGATCAACTTGTCATTGCTCTTACCGAAGTCGTTGACGACCTTGGCAGCGGCAATGGCATCTTCCGAGATGCCGTAGATCAGAGGACCGGTCATCTGCTCAGCCAGCGGAGCGAACGGGGTACCTTCCACAGCGCGACGCGCCAGCGTGTTCTTCAACACGCGCAGATACACCTGTTGCTCACGCGCTTTCGCGCGCAGCTTGGTCAGATCGCCAACCGTGATCCCACGATACTCAGCGAGCACCATCGTCTGAGCCTTCGCGACTTGCGCGGCGACTTCAGCGACAACTGCCTGCTTATCTTCTTTGTTCAGTGGCACGGTTAAACCTCCAGATTCGATGCATTCGGGTACCAACCCTTGTGCACCACGTTCAACAACGGCGTCCGACTGTTAGGAGTATTTCGATCGATTGGTGAGACGTCTCACGACGCTCGATAACCGACTTCAACCACTACAAAACTGTTCCGGGTTCGCCATCTGCGTTGGCTTGAATTAAGGCACTGCCTGCCTGCTGCATTACCACCAACGGTCTTTGACAACCGGTTGCCCGACTCGAAACCGCAATCTTGCAACCGCCCAAAGCCCATATGAAGCGCGGTCATCCGACCACGCTAGAATTTCTTACTGCTGCGCGAGCGTGGCTTGATCGACGCGAACGCCAACGCCCATCGTGCTCGACACGGCGATCTTGCGCAGGTACACACCCTTGCTCGTCGCCGGCTTTGCCTTTTGCAGCGCTTCGATCAGCGCGGACAGGTTTTGACGCAGCGATGCCGATTCGAACGATGCGCGACCGATCGTGCCGTGAATGATACCGGCCTTGTCCACGCGGAACTGAACCTGACCCGCCTTCGCGTTCTTCACCGCTTGGGCGACGTCCGGCGTAACCGTGCCGACCTTCGGGTTCGGCATCAGGCCACGCGGACCGAGAATCTGACCGAGCGTACCGACCACGCGCATCGTGTCCGGCGAAGCGATCACGACGTCGAAATTCAGATTGCCGGCCTTGACTTGCTCAGCCAGATCTTCCATACCGACCACATCTGCGCCAGCTGCGCGTGCTTGTTCCGCCTTTTCGCCTTGCGCGAACACTGCCACGCGAACCGACTTACCGGTACCGGCCGGGAGAACCACGGAGCCACGAACCACTTGATCCGACTTCTTCGCGTCGATGCCGAGTTGCACCGCAACGTCGATCGACTCGTCGAACTTCGCGCTCGCGCATTCCTTCACGAGGATCAGTGCGTCGTCGATCGCGTACAGCTTCTGACGATCAACCTTGGCCGCGAATGCCTTAAGGCGCTTAGAAAGCTTAGCCATTTACACGCCCTCCACAGTGATGCCCATCGAACGCGCGCTACCGGCGATCGTACGCACGGCTGCGTCGAGATCAGCTGCCGTAAGATCCGGCATCTTGGTCTTCGCGATTTCTTCCGCTTGAGCGCGGGTGATGTTGCCGACCTTGTCGGTGTGGGGCTTCGGCGAACCCTTCTGCACTGCAGCTGCCTTCTTGATCAGAACGGTAGCCGGCGGCGTCTTCATGATGAACGTGAAGCTCTTGTCCGCGAATGCCGTAATGACGACCGGCACCGGCAGGCCCGGCTCCATGCCCTGAGTCTGCGCGTTGAACGCCTTGCAGAACTCCATGATGTTCAGGCCACGCTGGCCCAGTGCCGGACCGACCGGCGGCGACGGGTTGGCTTTACCTGCAGGAATCTGCAGTTTGATAAAGCCGACAATTTTCTTTGCCATGTTGAAAACCTCTGCTGAACGCGTGAGCGTTCGGTGAGTGATAGCGCGCGTTCGACGTTGCCGGCTACTGACGCTCCTCAACGGCCATTACGCGGACCGTAAGCGCGAATCGCGCGATGGCCCGAAAGCCACGCGCGATCTATTCGATTAAACTTTTTCGACCTGACCGAACTCAAGTTCGACCGGCGTCGATCGCCCGAAGATCGTGACGGAGACACGGACTCGGGACTTTTCGTAATTCACTTCTTCGACGTTGCCGTTGAAGTCGGTGAACGGACCTTCCTTCACGCGAACCATCTCGCCAACTTCGAAGAGCGTCTTGGGTCGCGGCTTCTCGACGCCTTCCTGCATCTGCGACATGATCTTTTCGACTTCACGCGGCGAGATTGGGCTCGGGCGATTACGCGCACCGCCGACGAAACCGGTCACTTTGGCCGTATTCTTGACCAAGTGCCACGTTTCGTCCGTCATTTCCATTTCGACCAGGACGTAGCCCGGGAAGAAACGACGCTCGGTGACCGACTTGTGGCCGCCCTTTACTTCAACAACTTCTTCAGTCGGGACGAGAATCTGACCGAATTGGTCCTGCATGCCTGCGCGTTCGATGCGCTCCTGAAGCGCACGTTGCACGCTCTTCTCCATGCCGGAGTAGGCGTGCACCACATACCAACGTTTTCCACTCGGGGATGCCGGAGTATCGCTCATATCATTTCCAACCCAGAATCGCCGAGAAGATCACCCACTCGATCGACTTATCGCTAAGCCAAAGGAAGATGGCCATGATCAAAACAAACGCGAAGACCACCAAGGTCGTTTGCGTGGCCTCTTTGCGAGTCGGCCAGACAACCTTGCGGACTTCCTTGTACGAGTCTTTGGCAAAAGCGATGAAACCTTTGCCCGGCGCAGAGAGAAGACCGACTGCGACACCCGCGATGACACCAACAGCAAGCGCTGCGCCGCGGACGTACCATTCTTGGCCCGAAAGCCAGAAAAAGCCAACGAACCCGGCCAAGACCAACAATACGCCCGCCACCAACATCAACTTGTCGCCGGAAGTATTTACAGTTTCGACGGAAGGATTCGCCATAACACCTTAAACAGCGCCACTTGGCGCGAGAATTTGGCAGGGGCAGAGGGAATCGAACCCCCAACCTTCGGTTTTGGAGACCGACGCTCTGCCAGTTGAGCTATACCCCTAAACCATTTGGGGTCGACGGATTTCGCCGACCCCGAAACCGCTAACTACCGAGAAGATTTCTGGCTCTTACTCGATAATCTTTGCCACGACACCGGCGCCGACGGTACGGCCGCCTTCGCGGATGGCGAAGCGCAGACCTTCTTCCATGGCGATCGGAGCGATCAGCTTGACCGTGATCGACACGTTGTCGCCCGGCATCACCATTTCCTTATCCTTCGGCAGCTCGATCGAGCCCGTCACGTCCGTCGTACGGAAGTAGAACTGCGGACGGTAGTTGTTGAAGAACGGCGTGTGACGGCCGCCTTCGTCCTTGCTCAGCACATACACTTCAGCCGTGAAGTGCGTGTGCGGCGTGATCGAACCCGGCTTGGCCAGAACTTGGCCACGCTCCACGTCTTCACGCTTCGTGCCGCGCAGCAGGATACCGACGTTGTCGCCTGCCTGACCTTGGTCGAGCAGCTTGCGGAACATTTCCACGCCCGTGCAGGTCGTCTTCACCGTCGGCTTGATGCCGATGATTTCGATTTCCTCGCCGACCTTCACCACACCGCGCTCGATACGGCCCGTCACCACCGTGCCGCGACCCGAGATCGAGAACACGTCTTCCACCGGCATCAGGAACGAGCCGTCAACTGCGCGTTCCGGCGTCGGGATGTACGTGTCCAGCGCGTCGGCCAGGCTCATGATTGCCACTTCACCCAGCTCGCCCGTGTCGCCTTCCAGCGCCAGCTTGGCCGAACCCTTGATGATCGGCGTGTCGTCGCCCGGGAAGTCGTACTTCGAGAGAAGCTCGCGCACTTCCATTTCGACGAGTTCGAGCAGCTCGGCGTCGTCCACCATGTCGCACTTGTTCAGGAACACGATGATGTACGGCACGCCAACCTGGCGAGCCAGCAGGATGTGCTCACGCGTTTGCGGCATCGGGCCGTCAGCGGCCGAACACACCAGGATCGCGCCGTCCATCTGCGCTGCACCCGTGATCATGTTCTTCACGTAGTCGGCGTGGCCCGGGCAGTCGACGTGTGCGTAGTGGCGGTTAGCCGTTTCGTACTCGACGTGCGCGGTATTGATGGTAATACCACGTGCCTTTTCTTCCGGCGCTGCATCGATCTGGTCGTATGCCTTCGCTTCGCCACCGAACTTCTTGGTCAGCACCGTCGTGATCGCTGCCGTCAGCGTGGTCTTGCCGTGGTCAACGTGACCGATCGTGCCCACGTTCACGTGCGGCTTGGTCCGCTCGAATTTACCTTTGGCCATTTTCGACTCCTAACAGGATTTTCGCACCTTGCGCCGCGCGCAACTTACTAGACTGATACAGCTGGTGCCCATGGGCAGGATCGAACTGCCGACCTCTCCCTTACCAAGGGAGTGCTCTACCACTGAGCCACATGGGCACTACAAACCGACACTGGAGCGGGTGAAGGGAATCGAACCCTCGTCATAAGCTTGGAAGGCTTCTGCTCTACCATTGAGCTACACCCGCGAGGGTTGGATTCCCTTACCGCTTGAATTCTGGTGGAGGAGGTTGGATTCGAACCAACGTAGGCGTAAGCCAACAGATTTACAGTCTGCCCCCTTTAGCCACTCGGGCACCCCTCCGCAGAGAACTATCGATTATGGGGTAACAACGCATTGATGTCAAGCGTTTCTTACGACCCGAAACAATCGAGGCTCTCACCTATAGGTAGGACGAAAACACAAAAGCCCCAACTCTCGGAGTCGGGGCTTTTGCTTGCTTTTCAGCATGAGGAGCCTGACGATTACCTACTTTCACACGGGAACCCGCACTATCATCGGCGTGGAGTCGTTTCACGGTCCTGTTCGGGATGGGAAGGGGTGGGACCGACTCGCTATGGTCATCAGGCATGACTTGTTGTTGTGGGCCTTGAGGC
>NZ_FCOJ02000022.1 GCF_001545035.1 Caballeronia glebae | reverse complement strand
AAACCAGCGAAAAGCTCGCCTCCTGATTCAGATAGTCGCGACGGGAGATCGCTTGGGGATGCGAGACGAGGATCGTTGCAATGACCGGCTCCCCCATTTTCTCGGAGATGTGATGCGCCGACACCGACAAAAGCGCCGCACTGTCGGTGCCCGGCACTTCGAGGTGCTGGGATTGACGACCTGTCACCAGGCTTGCCATCTGCCCTACTGAGTCCAATACACTGGACATGGTCATACACTCCTTCTGCTGCACTGCTATCGAATCTTGCCGACAGGCAAGCGGTGATCAGACTCAGCGCGCGTGCGCTCATTGGCGAGACCCTATCCGACTTCGCAGATACTCGACTACACGAATTTTCTTAAACTCTGAAAAACGATTCGTTTGACTGATTTTTTCGATATTCACTACGCCAAATTCGTCGATCGCGCCTTACGTCTCGGGCACCGCTTTCCAGACCACGAGACTCGAATAGGCGTCGCGATCGTCATTCGATGTCTCCGATGGCATCCGCAGCCGTCACCCCGGAAAGTCCAAGAGGCGGCGCATGTGTGTTGTAGCGTCGCCTATGCATACCGAATTCTTCATAATGCGACCTTGTTCCCACGGATCATCGTCGTTAGTCGGCCCCATGGAAGCGTCATAGGAGATGCGATCTTGATCTGAAAGCGAGTGCAAGCCAGTTGACGCCTTTACGTTGTACCTAGCATGAATTTCGCCCGGAATCTTTCCCTGTCCGCACAGATGCCTAGGTAGCTAAGCCTCACCTAAGCTTCCCCCGCTACGATCGGCCAATCCTCGTAGCCAGCGAACCCGCCGCATGAATTCACTCGAAGCGCTCAATCAAACGTGGTTCCTCTCGATCAACGCGAGACCCGCCACACCGCTATGGCAAATCGACGTCGCGGTCGCCATCGCCAATGACTTGCTCTATCTGATTCCCGCGTTGCTCGCGTTGCTGTGGCTCTTCGGCAATCGCCATCAACGTGACGCGGCGGTGCGCGCGTGTTGCGTCGCGTTTCTCGCGCTCGGGATCAATCAGTTGATCGGCATGATCTGGATGCATCCGAGGCCGTTCATGATCGGACTTGGCCATACGTTCATCGAGCATGCGCCGGACTCGTCGTTTCCGAGCGATCACGGGACGTTGTTTGCAAGCGTCGCGTTGACGTTCCTCGTCGCGGGGCTTTGGCGTTGTGGCTTGCTCGTCGCGCTCGCGGGTGTCGCGGTCGCGTGGGCGCGGGTGCGCGTCGGCGTGCATTTTCCACTCGATATATTGGGCGCGGCGGGCGTCGCGTGCGTGGCGCATATGCTCGTCGCACCGCTCTGGGCGCGTGCCGGAGACGCATTGATGCGCACGTTGATCGCGCTCTATCGCAAGCTGGCGTCGTGGCCGATTCGGCGTGGCTGGCTCGCGCCGTAAGCGACGCATTCACGCCAGCCCGTCTGCATGTCGATCGCGCTGATACCTTCGACGCGATTGCGCATCGAACAGCGTCATCGGGCTGCCCATCGGTTAAAAGAATCGCTGCACGGCGAAGCGCGCAGCGTATCTTTCAACCACATCAAAGCCCGAGTTCACTCAAGCCCGGATGATCGTCCGGTCTTCGGCCGAGCGGCCAGTGGAACTTGCGCTCGCTCTCGCCAATCGGCAAGTCGTTGATGCTCGCGTGACGATGCTTCATCAGCCCGTCGAGACCGAACTCCCAGTTCTCGTTGCCATAGGAACGAAACCAGTTTCCCGCGTCGTCGCGCCATTCATAGGCGAAGCGCACGGCGATACGATTTCCGCCGAACGCCCAAAGCTCCTTGATGAGCCGATAGTCGAACTCCCTGCTCCACTTTCGATCGAGAAACGCGCGCACTTTCACGATCGCCGTCTCGCGCGAGAACGGAGGAAGCGGCGCACGAATCTCCGAAGTGTTGACCATGGCTCGCTCCTTCACTTGCGGATAAACGCAAGCAGGTTCTCGTTGACGATGTCGGCGTGCGTCGTGCACAGACCGTGCGGCGCGCCGGGAACGATCGTGAGCGAGCCATCGGGAACGATCTTCGCGGAGAGCTTTCCGGAATCGTCGATCGGCACGATCTGATCGGCGTCGCCTTGCAGCACGAGTGTCGGCACTGTCATCGTCTTCAGGTCATCGGTGAACTCCGTTTCCGAGAAGGCCTTGATGCAGTCATACGCGCTCTTGATCGAGCATTGCATGCCGGCGAGCCAGAACCAGTCGATCGTACCTTGCGAGACCTTCGCGCCTTCGCGATTAAAGCCGAAGAACGGCGTCGCGAGATCCCTGAAGAACTGCGAGCGATTGTCGATGACGCCACGGCGAATCTCGTCGAATATGGAGAGCGGCAGACCGCCCGGATTCGCTTCGGTCTTGAGCATCAGCGGCGGCACGGCCGAAATCAGCACGGCCTTCTTCACGCGCTTCGTGCCATGACGGCCGATATAACGCGCGACTTCACCGCCGCCCGTCGAATGGCCGATGAACACGGCATCCTTCACGTCGAGATGATCGACGAGTTCGGCGAGATCGTCCGCATAGCGGCTCATGTCGTTGCCGTGCCACGGTTGGGCCGAACGCCCGTGACCGCGCCGGTCGTGCGCGATCACGCGATAACCTTGCCCCGCGAGATACATCATTTGCGAATCCCACGCGTCCGCGTTGAGCGGCCAGCCGTGCGAGAAAACGACGGGCTCGCCCGAACCCCAGTCCTTGTAGAAAAGTTCGGTTCCGTCTTTCAGCGTGAATGTGGCCATGAATAAGACTCCTTCGAGATGCGGGATCAGGCGGCGTCGCTCATGCGATCGATGTGCGGCGCGGCGCATAACGCGGCGAATGTGTCGCGTATGGAAGGAGTATTCATGGCGATCGAAGCCGGCTCTTTTCGATGCAACCGATGTTTTAGCGTATGCACGATGAATCGATTCGCAAGCTTTGCGCCGTGCCGCGCGATATCGATGCGTGCTTTTTTTCAAACGCTTCGTGCGCGCGAGAACGTAGAGTCCGATGAAGATGTTTCCACTCTCTTCATCGCCATCATGAAAGTCGATCAGGACGAAACCGGTTCTTCGGATAACGAATCAAAATTCGATCATCTGCGTTTTCAATTGCCGTATCTTCATCTGACGAGCGCATTCGGCAACGACTGGTTCGCGTTGAAGGCCGAGTCCTTCGCACGCTTCTTCGGCACGCCGACGTTTCTCATCGCGCAGACCTTGATCGTGTTCGCGTGGATCGGATTGAATGTCGCGCATCTTATGCGCTTCGATCCTTATCCGTTCGTGTTGCTGAACCTCGCTTTCAGTCTTCAGTCCGCTTATGCCGCGCCGATGATTCTCCTCGCGCAAACGCGGCAAGCCGATCGCGACAAGGCGTTTTCAGACGCGGACGCGCGGCATCGCGAAGCGCTCGCGCTCGCGGCGAAACGGCGCGACAAGGCGCTTGCGCATCAGGCCGCGCAGATCGAGGCGCTGTTGCGGCAGAACACGGAGCTAACGGCGCTCACGCGCGAACTCGCCGAGCAAATCGCGACGTTGACGCAGGGCATGCACGAGGAACTCGTTTCAAAAATGCGGACGCACGTTCGTCCTGATCGCGTAGCCCGCGCAGAAAGCCCTGCGCGTCGCTCATCCGATGTGCGCCAGCCATGACAAGCCTCGAAGGTAGCCCCATGCGATTCGATCTCGCCCGCTCCGCCGATCCTGGCGCACGCAGCAGCAACGACGACCGGCTCGTGCTCGTGGAACATCGGCGGCTCATCGCGGGGATCGTCGCCGATGGCGCGCCCGGACATGGCGGCGGCGATGTCGCGGCGCAACTCGACGTTGTGAAAATTCGTCTGACGGGTGAGGAGCCGCTTTTGCGCGAGGGCATCGAGACCTTAATACGGCGGCTCGCGACGCCGCACGCCGATATCGCGCCGACCAACAACGGCTCGCTTCTCGCGCCTAACGCGCATGCATTGAAGCAAGCGAGAGTCGGGCGCGTCACCGTGAGCCTCGACGCAATCGACGACGCGGCCATCGCTGCAGGTTTTCTCCCGCTCAAGATCAATATTGCGATAGAGATCAGCGTCAACTCGTCGCAGATTCTGCCGCTTGCTCGGCATTAATATTGCCGGCCGGCGGATTTGCGCCTCATCGAAGACATGGATATCGGCGCCGCGCATGCGTGGCGTCGCGGTCAGGCCGTTGCTTCCGACCCGATTCTCGCGCCGCTGAAACGGCGCTTCGCGTTCGAACCCGACGAATCATAGTTGACATCCGTCAACTATCTATTCGCGAATGGTCGAGCGCGCGTGGGCGTCGTGTCGCGCACGTCGCAGCCGTTTTGCGCGCGGGCGCGCGGGCGCGCGTCTGCGTCGACGCACAGCTATACGAGCGTCTTCTTCGCCACGCTCGCCACGCCCTCGAGCGCATGCGCTGGACGCAACGCGACGATCGCCATCCCGAAACGCTTGGCGCGATGCACGCGGCAAGCGCTATCCGAAAGTGCGCATGTCCCCATGCCGCTCGTGGGCGGATGACGCACGCGCGCGTTCGTGCGCATCGCAAACGAGGCGCGCATTTACGCAAGGCCCACGCGCGCCGAACGACGATCATCACCGTCGACGCACACACCAAATACTCAACGATCTGCATTGTTTGCAAGGCGAAGGAAATGAGCGAAAAGAAGGAAATACGAATCTACAGCAACCCCGCCGGCGGCTGGGACGCGCTGAAGGCCGTGGGCGAAGCGCTGGAGATTCAGGGCGTTGCCGTGTCCGGCGCGCAGACGCTTCTGCACATGAACCAGCCGCAAGGCTTCGATTGTCCCGGCTGCGGCTGGCCCGACCCGAAGCACCCGTCACCGTTCGAATTCTGCGAGAACGGCGCGAAGGCCGTTGCATGGGAAGCGACGACGCTACGCTGCACACCCGAGTTCTTCGCGCAGCACACCGTGTCCGAGCTTGCTTCGTGGAACGACTATGACCTCGAAATGGTGGGCCGCCTCACGCATCCGATGGTGTATGAAGCTGGCTCCGACCGCTACGTGCCGATCGATTGGGACGACGCGTTCGCGCTCGTCGGGGATCGTCTGAATGCGCTCGATCATCCCGATCAGGCGAACTTCTATACGTCGGGGCGCGCATCCAACGAAGCCGCGTTCCTGTATCAGCTCTTCGTGCGCGAGTTCGGCAGCAACAACTTTCCCGATTGCTCGAACATGTGTCACGAAGCGACGAGCGTGGGCCTGCCGCAATCGATCGGCGTCGGCAAGGGAACGGTCTTGCTGGAAGACTTCGAGCACGCGGACGCGATCTTCATCTTCGGCCAAAATCCCGGCACCAACAGCCCGCGCATGATGAGCGACCTGCGTTCGGCGTCGCGGCGCGGCGCGAAGATCGTCTCGTTCAATCCGTTTCGCGAGCGCGCACTGGAACGTTTCGCATCGCCGCAAGATCCGATCGAAATGGCGACGCTCGGTTCCACGAACATCAGCTCGTTTCTCTATCAGGTGCGCGTGGGCGGCGACGTGGCCGTGCTCAAGGGCATGATGAAGGCGATCGTCGAAGCCGACGATGCGGCCATCGCCGCCGACGCACCGCGCGTGCTCGACATCGAGTTCATCAAAGGCCATACGCACGGCATCGACGCGCTCGTCGCCGATGTGCGCGCGGCCGCCTGGGATGCGATCGAGGGTCGATCCGGCCTTACGCGCGACGCGATCACCAACGCCGCGAACATCTACATGCGCGCCGACAACGCGATTCTCGTGTACGGCATGGGCATCACGCAGCATCGTCGCGGTACGGAAGCGGTGCAGCAGATCGCGAATCTCGCACTGCTGCGCGGCAATGTCGGACGGCCGGGCGCGGGCATTTGCCCGGTGCGCGGACATTCGAACGTGCAGGGCAACCGCACGGTCGGCATCACGGAGAAGCCGAACGCGCAACTCATCGCGGGCATCGAGCGCGCGTTCGGGTTCACGCCGCCCGCGAAGCACGGCAACGACGTGGTCGCCGCGCTCGAAGCGATGGTGCGCGGCGAAGCGAAAGTGTTCATGGCGCTCGGCGGCAACTTCGCGGCCGCGATTCCCGACTGGGCGCGCACGCAGGACGCGATACGCATGCTCGATCTCACCGTACATATCTCGACGAAGCTGAACCGCAGTCATCTCGTGCATGGCCAGCACGCGCTGATTCTGCCGTGCCTCGCGCGCACCGAAATCGATGTTCAGGCGGACGGCCCGCAATCGATCACCGTCGAGGACGCGATGTCGATGGTGCATGCATCCGCCGGACGCAACGAGCCCGCATCGCCGCATCTGATGAGCGAGACGGCCATCGTCGCGGGCATCGCGCGCGCGACGCTCGGGGCGAAGTCGCGCGTGTCATGGGAACATCTCGTCGCGAGCTACGACCGCATTCGCGATGCGATCGAGGTCGTGTTCCCGATTTTTCAGGCGTACAACACGCGCATTCGCGTGCCGGGCGGCTTTCATCTGAGCTCTGCCGCGCGCGAACGCGTGTGGGATACGAGCACCGGCCGCGCCAACTTCCTCGTGTTCGACGGACTCGGCGAAGACCCCGCGCGGGACGATCCCGATGCGCTCTCGCTCACGACGATGCGCAGCCACGATCAATACAACACCACGCTCTATTCACATTCGGATCGCTATCGCGGCGTGTTCGGCCAGCGCGACGTGATCTTCATGAATCCGCGCGAGCTGAAGAATCGCAAGCTGCAGGCGGACGACAGGGTCGATATCTTCACGATCGCCGATGACGGTATCGAGCGCGTGATCCGCAACTTCAAGGTCGTCGAATACTCGCTGCCCGACGGCTGCTGCGGTGCGTACTACCCGGAAGTGAATCCGCTCGTACCGCTTTACGCGTTCGACCCGCAAAGCCGCACGCCGTCGTACAAGTCCGTGCCGGTAAGAATCGTGGCGACCGCCGCTTCGTCCGCCACCGAGCTTCAATCCGGATCCGAGAACCATGCTTGATAACGTACTCGACCTGTCGCGCGCGCAGTTTGCGATGACCGCGATTTTCCATATTCTCTGGCCGATCCTGACCATCAGCCTGTCGGCGTTTCTCGTGCTCGTCGAAGTGCTGTGGCTGCGCACCGGCGATGTCACGTACTACCGGCACGCGCGCTTCTGGAGCAAGCTGCTCGCGCTCAACTTCGCCGTAGGCGTCGTGAGCGGCATTCCGATGGAGTTTCAGTTCGGCACCAACTGGGCGGGTTTCGCGCAGTACAGCGGCCAGTTCGTCGGTAACATTCTCGGCTTCGAAGGCGCGATGGCCTTCATGCTCGAAGCGGGCTTCATCGGCGTGATGCTGCTCGGCTGGGGACGCGTGTCGCGCGGCGTGCATCTGTTCGCCACGTCGATGGTCGCGTTCGGCTCCAGCCTCTCCGCGTTCTGGATCATGGTCACGAACTCGTGGATGCAGACGCCGGCGGGCTACACCGTGGTCGACGGCAAGATCGTCGTGACCGACTATATCGCCGCGATCTTCAATCCCGACATGGTGTGGGGCGTATCGCACATGTGGGTCGCGGCGATCGAGACCGGCATGTTCGTGATCGCGGGGATTTCCGCGTGGAATCTCTATCGCAGGCGTCATCCCGAGTTCTTCGCGCGCTCGTTTCGTCTCGCGTTGCTCGTGCTCGTTTTCGTCGCGCCCTTGCAGATCTGGCTCGGCGATTCGAGCGGCGGGAGCGTATTCGAAACGCAACCCGCCAAAGGCGCCGCGATCGAAGGTCACTGGACGACGAATGCACCGGGCACCAGCGCATCGTGGTCGCTGCTCGCGTGGCCGGACAAGGACGCGCAACGTAACGACTGGTCGATCGAAATACCCGGCATGTTGAGCTTGCTCGGCACGCACTCGCTGTATGGGCAGGTGAAGGGCCTCACCAACTTCGCGCCCGAAGATCAGCCGCCCGCGATCCCGCTGCTCTACTACGCGTTCCGAGCGATGGCGGGCATCGGCTTCGCATTCATGTTGCTCGCGTTCTGGACCGCGTATACGTTGCGCAAGACGCGCGGCAGTCTCGAAGCGCTGCTCGCGCAACGCAAGCTGCTGCTCGCGTGGGTGCTCTGCATTCCGTTGCCGTATATCGCGGTGGAAGCAGGCTGGATCGTGCGCGAAGTGGGCCGCCAGCCCTGGGTGATCTATGGTCTGCTGCGCACGCGCGACGCCGTATCGACGATTCCGGCTTCGTCGGTGTCGCTCAGCATCGCCATGTTCGTTGCGTTCTATGTCGTGCTGCTGGTCACGTTCTTCGCGCTCGCGCGCCGCTGGCTGCGCGCGGGTCCCGATCTCTCCATCGTCCCGCCCGCGAATATCGCCGGGCAGGCGAAGGCGACGAACACCACCGACCGTTATTGAACTCTTGAGCTCAACTCATGGATAGCGCAGTTCATACGATGCTCGCCGAAACCTGGTTCGGCCTGATCGGCCTGATGCTGGTTTTTTATGTCGTCACCGACGGCTTCGATCTCGGCATCGGCATTCTCACGCTCTTTCGCCGCAAATCGTCGGAGCGCGACGTCATGGTTCAATCGATCGGTCATGTGTGGGACGCGAACGAAACGTGGCTCGTCGTGCTCGGCGGCGCGCTTTTCGGCGCGTTTCCGGCCGCCTATGCGCTCGTGATGGAGAACCTGTATCTGCCGGTGATGGCGCTCATCGCGGGACTCATCATGCGCGGCGCGGCGATCGGGTTTCGTCATAGCGTCGATCATGGTCCGCTGTGGGACAAGGTATTCGGCCTCGGCAGCCTCATCGCGGCGCTTTCGCAAGGCGTCGTGCTCGGCAAGTTGATCACGGGTCTCGCGCCGGGCAACGCCGCGCTCGGGTTCGTCGTCGTGGCGGCGATCGGCGTCGTCGCGGGGTACTGTCTGCTGGGCGCGACTTATCTCGTCAACAAGACGTCGGGCGTGGTCGAGCAATGGGCGCGGCGAATCTCGTTGCTGAGCGCGGTGTTCACCGTCGCCGCCGCCGCGTTGCTCACGCTCGCAACCTGGTTTTCGAGCGAGGTCGGTCACGCGCGCTGGATGCAGCCGGGCGTCATGCATGTGCTGATCGCGCTCGGAGTTGCATCGGTCATCGCGTTCGCGCTCATCATGGCGTCGCTGTATCTCGGCAGCTCGAAAGGGCCGTTCCGCGCGTCGGTGGCGCTCTTCCTGATCTCGTTCGCGGGGCTCGCGATCAGCCTCTTCCCCTATTTCATTCCGGGCAAGCTCGGCATTCTCGAAGCCGCCTCCGATTCGACGACGCTCGCGTTCATGCTCATCGGCATCGGCCTCGTATTTCCGGTGATGATCGGCTACAACCTCTATCAGTACCACATCTTTCGCGGCAAGCTCGCGGGCGATGCGCGCGCGGGCGAATAAGCGATCATTCGGGGGCAGCGACGTCGGCTGCCTCCGCGCGCATAACAAAACACCGCCTGGCCGGCGGTGTCTTCCAAGACATTGAAAGCGATTCAAAACGGCGTCGCCTGATCGAGCACCGATGCCAGAATCATCGCGCCCGCGTTGCGCGGAACGGGACGCGGATTCGGCGCATAGACGTGATCGCCCGGATTAATCGCACAACCGCTCATCGCGCACACACCAGCGCTGCGCGCCCGCATCGCGCGCCACACCTGATCGCCGTAGCAACAGCGCGTCGAATCGCGCCATTCGATCGTCGCCGTCGTCGTGGACGGACGCTCGATCAGCTTCACGGCGACACGGCGATCATCGCCTTGCGCGAAAGCACGCCTCGGCGACGGCGCTTCGAAGCTCGCGCCGTCACTCAAGGACGTCAACCGGAAGATCGTTTGCGCCCACGGATCGAGCGCGCGTGCAGCTTCAGCCATGTTCGGCTCCTCATCGAAGAATTGCGTGGAATCGATCGCTCATGCCGCGGCGAGCGTGGTCGTCTGCCAGTGCTTCGGTGTAGCGCCGACAAGACGCTTGAAGACGGTCGTGAAATGCGCCTGCGAGCGAAAGCCGCAGCAGAGCGCGACATCGAGAACGCTGTGCCTCGACGCGCGCAGCAGTTCTTGCGCGCGCTCGATGCGTTTTTGCAGCAGATACTCATGCGGCCGCATGCCGGTCGCGCGACGAAATTGCGCGGCGAAGTGCATGCGCGTGAGACCCGTGCTCGACGCGATATCCGCGAGACTGATGTTCTCCGCGAGATGCGAATCGACGAATTCGGACACGCGATTGATGCGCCATTGCGGCAAGGCCGAAAGCTCGCGTCCACGCGCGACGGGCGTCGAGAAATGACGCGCGACGAGCCGCGACACGATCGCGAGGCTCATGCTCTCGATGAACACGCTGCCAAGCGCCGCGCCTTCGGTCTTGCACACGGCGAGCGCCTGCCCGAGCCTTTCCAGCGCGGGATCGCGAATCAGTTTCGGATCGTCGAGGACGATATCGCCCGCATGCGGACGATGGAACAGGTCCTCATGACACTCGGCCAGCGCGTGCTGTGGGACGAAGAGATGCAACACGTCCATCGCCGATTCGAACAGCGCGCTCACGCGTGTCGCGGGCGCGGTGATCTGCACGACGCCCGCGGGCACGCGTCCATGCAGCAGCTTGCGGCCCGCGTGACGAAAGATCAGCGACGCGCACTTCAGATTCAGGCTGATGCAATGCAACGCGCCGTTGCCGTCGTTCGATACTTCGAGCGGCGACTGGCCATGATGCAGCCAGCGAGACATCGATAGCCGATGCGGTTGCAGAACCGGATTCGGGCTGCGCCACCGGTCTTCCAGTTCGATCGATGGCGGGCGCGCCAGTGCCTCGGATTGCGTGAGCGGGTCGAGCGTCATGATAGGTCCATTGGTGAAACTGAAGGCTTGGCGGCCGATCAATGACCGGCATCGCGACGACTCCAAGTTAATCAACCGGAAACCATGCGCCTAGCCGTACATACGGTTGACGCGACCGACCGATGGTTGAGTCGACCTATATCAAGGTTTGATTCGCGCGGCGAAATCGCGAAGGGATAACACCTTCGTATGAGTGCGTGAAACGCGCGCATGATGCGGCTCATCCACACGGCGCATGCGATGCAGCCAGACGTTTCGATCGATGGCGCACGGGCCATGCGAACGTTTAACCGATGCACCGAAGGTTGGTGCATGCATGCTCCTTCGTAGGTGTAGTCGAGGCGCGCCGCCGCCGATACAGTGACATCAAGGTCGAGACACGAACAAAGACCCACGGCCTTACGCAGGGAATCCGAGAAAATCTATTTATTTCGGATACCCGATCAAACGTAGAAATCAATCCACCCAGGAGTCGATCATGAACAAGTACCTCGTCAGCCTCACCCTCGTTGCCGCCACGCTCGCAGCACCCGCGATTGCATTCGCGCAATCGAACGGCACCGTCACACGCGCACAGGTCCGCGCCGATCTCGTCGCCGTCGAAAAGGCCGGCTATAACCCCGCCGTCGCGAGCGATCCGTACTACCCGTCGGACATTCAGGCGGCCGAAGCCAAGGTCGCCGCGCAACATGCCGACGCGTCGCAAGCCTACGGCGGCGTGCAAGCCGGCACGAGCGCATCGGCATCGAGCGCGCCGAAGCATGTCGCGATGAAGAACACGTGCGTCGGGCCGATCGACTTCTGCCAGCCGTTCTTCGGCAGCTGATCCCTCATTGGCACAAGCGGAGTCTTTCATGAAGCGAATCTTGCAAGCAGCCTCGGTGCTGGCGTTGTCGGCCGGCGTGTTCGGATCGGCTAACGTAATGGCTCAGGACGGCGCGCCGTCCGCCGAGGCTCATGCGCCGATAAGGAACATCGTTCTCGTTCATGGCGCGTGGGTCGACGGCTCGGGGTGGAAGCCGGTCTACGACATCCTGACCCGGGACGGCTATCACGTCACGATGGTGCAGGAACCGTTGACCTCGCTCGATGCCGACGTCGCGGCGACAAAGCGCGTGCTCGACCTGCAGAACGGTCCGACGATTCTGGTCGGTCATAGCTACGGCGGGTCGGTCATCACCGAAGCGGGGGTGCATCCGAATGTCGCCGGGCTCGTTTATGTCGCGGCGCACGCGCCGAACGTGGGCGAGGACGAAGGCGCGCTCGGCAAGAAGACGCCCAGCTTCCTCGCGAAGCAGACGGACGCCGTGGAAAAGACAACGGATGGCTACACGTATCTGAATCCCGCGGTCTTCCCGAAGGACTTCGCCGCCGATCTGCCGCTCAGGCAGGCCACGTTCGAATCGCGCTCGCAGATTCTGACGGCGGCGCAAGTCTTCACGACGCCGCTGAGCGCCGCCGCCTGGACGACGAAGCCAAGCTGGGGCATCGTCGCGGGCGGCGACAAGATCATCAATCCGGATCTCGAACGCTGGTACTACGAGCGCGCGCATAGTCACGTGACGGTCATTCCCGGCGCGAGCCATTCCGTGTACGAATCGAAGCCGCAACAGGTCGCGGCCGTGATCGAAGACGCCGCGAAGCATGCGGTGCAGTAAATGACTTGAAACGATGCGAACGCGCGGCGTCGTGCAAAATGCATGACGCCGCGCGCATTCGTCTGCGGTTTCCGGTTCTTGCCGTTATCGCCTTGAATGCCTTATATAGTGTGTGGCGCGCACGAGGCGTCGGATGACCAGACGGAGGCGGCGATGGTTCGGCTCGTGATGATTCTTCTCGGCGTCGACTATCTGCGCACGCGCTGGCGCTCGGTGCTGACGCTCGGGTTGCTCAGCATCGCGCTCGGCGGCGTCATTTTCACCGACGCGCTCGACGGTTCGCTCTACTTTCCCATCGTGCCCTTCGTGCTGATGATGCTGCTCGAAGGTCTCGCCACGTTGGCCGTCGCGTGGACCGGCATGGGCGGGCAACGCAAGCTGCGCTACGTGAAGGGCGCGACCTTCTGCCTGTCGGCGCTGCTCGTGCTGTTCGGCGGCGAGCACGGCAACTTCGTGCTGTCGCTCATCTTCGGCACGCTCTTTCTCGTCGATGGCGCGCTGCAGATCATCTCGGCGCGCGTGGTTCGCTATCGCAAGTGGCGTCTCGCCATGGCGGGCGGCGTGCTCGAAATCGCCATCGCGATCTTCTTCTATCAGCCGTATCCCGATCACTATGCGGGCACGGTCGCGTACTGCGTCGCGTTCGGACTCTTCTTCGGCGGCTGGAACATGATCCTGCTCGCGGCGCGCGTGCGGCGCATGGCGGCGAATCCCGCCGTCGATGACGTGGCGGACACGTCCAGGCGGGAAGACGCGATGCGCGCCGCGCCGTCGTTCGCCGGCGCGCTCTGGGACGGCCCGCCCGCGCCCGATGAAGCCGCGCTGACCGTGCACGTGTGGACGCCCGTCGGCACGGCGAAGTCGCAGCCGAGAAGGCAGTTGATCATCGATCGCTATATCGCCGCCGTCGACAGGAACGGCACCATCTCGACCGGTCACGCGGCGCTGGAGACGCCCGAGGGCGTGTACATCAGCCTGTATCCGGCGGTCGAAATCGACCGTTCGCCGAACGAATTCTCGCGCACGTTGCGCGCGACGCGCGAGAACGACGTGCCCGGCCTCTTTCAGCCGGACTACGAAACGGAATCGAAGGCATGGTGTCCCTCGACGCAGCAGGTGCGTATCCGCAATTACGATCCGGCGCGGCTTGCGCGCTTCTGGCGGGAGTATCGGCGCGATACGACGTATAACCTGACCTACCGCAACTGCTCAAGCTCCGTGGCGCGGGCGCTGGAAGCGGCGATCGAAGGCGCGTCGGCGCGCGTGTGGGGCAGAGGCGGAGGATGGAAACCGCTCGTGCGCATCATGACGACGCCCGAGTTGTGGGTCGCCGCGCAAGTGCGCAAGCGCGCCGCGACGATGGCCTGGACGCCGGGTCTCACGCTCGACTATGCGCGCGCACTCAGCATGCTCGCGGACCCGCGTCACTCGGGCTGGGTGAAGATGGCGCGCATCGCGGTCGCGACGATGTATCGCTCGCGGCAACGCTGGCGCGCCGAAGAGCACGCCGCGGCGCGCGCTCAGGAAGAGAACGCTGCGTCGACGGCGGAACGACGTACCGGCTGACGCGCGTTCAAATCACGATTCGATCGGCTTGTCGGCAGTCTTGCGCGCGCGGTTGCCTCTCGACGACGACTTGCGCGGTGGCCTCGCCGCCTTCGCTTCGACGACGGGTTCGGCGGCGCTCGCGACGCTTTCCTGTGGCAAGTCCACGACGCTTGGCTTTGGCGCGGTCTTGCGCGAGCGGCGCGGCGCGGCCTTTTTCGGTGCGGGCGCGGGTTCCAGCGCGGGTTCCAGCGCAGGCTCGGCGTGCGGCTCGGGCGCTTCCGGTTCTACCGGCGCCGGCGCCGGCGCTTCTTCTAAGGCCATCACGGGTTCCGGCGCGCGCTCGCGTGGCTTCCTGCCCCCGCGCTTTTCCTTGCGCCTGCCCGTTGCCGCGCCTTCGTGTTCAGTCGCAACCCCCGGCTGCTCGCTCGGCCTCACATCCATCGGGGCGAGCTGAGGCGTTTGAGCGGAGCGAAACACGAACGCGCCGGATTTATCGTCGCGGCCGACTTCCAGCAAGCCGCGCGACTGCGCTTCATCGAGCAGATTGCCGAACGCGCGAAAGCCGTATTGCGTCTCGCTGAAACCCGGCTTGCGACGCTTGATGGCGCTCTTCAGCACCGACGCCCAGATCTTGCCGCTCTCGCCGCGCTCCGACGCGAGCGCCTCGAAAGTCTCGACGGTGATCGCGATGGCTTGCGACTTGCGCGAATCCGTTTCCTGCTTCGGCTGCCGCTCTTCTTCCGGTGCGCGCTTCGTTTCGCGTTGTTCGCGCTGTTCACGCTTGGCGATGGCGCGTTGCTGTTCGCGCACGAGGTCGTCGTAGAAGATGAACTCGTCGCAATTCGCGACGAGCAGATCGGACGTCGATTGCTTCACGCCCACGCCGATGACTTTCTTCGCGTTTTCGCGCAGTTTCGACACGAGCGGCGAGAAGTCGGAGTCGCCGCTGACGATGACGAACGTATCGACGTGCGCTTTCGTGTAGCAGAGATCGAGCGCATCGACGACGAGACGGATATCGGCGGAATTCTTGCCCGACTGGCGCACGTGCGGAATCTCGATCATCTCGAAGCTGGCTTCGTGCATCGCCGCTTTGAAGCCCTTGTAGCGATCCCAGTCGCAATACGCCTTCTTGACGACGATGCTTCCCTTCAGCAACAGGCGTTCGAGCACGGGTCTGATATCGAATTTCTCGTACTTCGCGTCGCGAACGCCGAGCGCGACGTTCTCGAAGTCGCAGAACACCGCCATGCTGACGCTTTCCTGAGGTCCAGCCATATGGTTCTCCAGCCCGTGCGGCATGTTTTGAATGCGCACATGATAGCTTGTCGGCACGCGCTCGAAGAGAATGCGCGAACAGACGCATGACCTTTCGTCAGTCGCCCGCGCCTATGTCCACGTTCTTCTCGCGCCGCGCCAGCAACGCGTCGAGCGTCTCGTTCGCCTCGCGCATCAGACGTTCGACGACTTCGCCCGCCGAGCTCCGCTCGTTCACCAGCGCCGACGATTCGCCCGCGAAGAGCGCCATCTTCTCCAGATCGCCGGTCGTCGAGCGCAGCGGCGAAATCGTGCTGTACTTTTCGACCGGTCCCCATTCGTCATGCGCGACGATCTCGCGCGGCAACGCATACGGATCGTTGCCGAAGAGGTGATCGCGCGCCGCATCCGTCACGCTGTTCGCGAGCACGCGCACGGGCGAGCCGGCGGGCCAGTTGATGGCGTAGATATCGGTGTGAACGGTGTCGCCCGCGCGCGCCTCGATCACGCGTTGCTTGTGATAGTCGTGCGCGTAGGATTCGTGCGTCGTCAGGAACACCGTGCCGCAATGCACGCCGCTCGCGCCCAGCGCAAACGCGGCGACGAGCCCCGCGCCCGTCGCGATGCCGCCCGACGCCGCGACGGGCACGCGGATATGCGCGGCGATCTCCGGCAGCAGCGTCGCGAGCGCGGTCGAGCCGCGCACGTGGCCGCCTGCTTCGACGCCTTGCGCGACGATCACATCGGCGCCGGCTTTTTCCGCGCGCAGCGCGTCTTCGAGCGAGCCGACCTGATACAGCACGAGCGTGCCGCTGTCTTTCACGCGCGCGACGATATCGGGGTAGACGTCCCAGAAGAAGCACATCGCCGGCACGCGCAGTTCGAGACATGCGTCGAGCTCGGCGGCCAGAAGATCGGGCTTGGTGCCCGCAGGAATGAGATTGACGCCGAACGGCCGATCCGTCGCGGCGCGCACGGCCGCGACTTCGCTCGCGATCGTCTCCGGCGATTCGCGCACCATGCCGAGCAGTCCGAAACCTCCGGCATGCGATACGGCCGACGCGAGTTCGGCGCGCGCGGGGCCGCCCATGCCCGCGGAAATGATCGGATAACGGCAGCCGAGCACGCGGGTCAACTCGGTTTCGAATGGCGCAGCGTTCGGGATCATGTCGGCCTCGCGCGGATGAGTGGTCCGACTGCACGCGACGGACCCTCGCCAAAGCCTAGACCCGACGGGAAACGCTTTCAAGCACGGAGGGTGATTCTGCGGGTTCCCGCTGTATCAGCGAACGCTTGCGGGCCGCGCGTCAGGGCTTCCCGTAACGCGCGGCGAGCGTGGCGAGGTCGCGGCGGACCCAGTCGGCATCGGCGGCGAATTTTTCATCGGACATGCCGGGCTGGCGGAATAGCGTGAGCGCCACTTCGGCACCCGCGCCATTCTGATAGACGCGCAACGGAACGTAGACCTCGCCGCCCTGCGGCAAAGAGACGCGATGATCCATGACCCCGAATGCGTTGTGCCCGGTGAAGCGGATCGTCACCTCGCCTTCCGGAGCGCGGGCGCGCCAGTGCTCGCCCATGTCTTCGAGCGTCGACTGCGCGAGCCCGGACGCCCACGTAGGAAAGACTTCCGGACGCCAGATCGCGTCGTAAAGCTCGCGCCAGTCGCGATCGATCGTCACGGTGAGAGTCAGCGTTTGCATCGTCACACGAGCGTCACGATTCGATCTTCGACATAACCGCCGTAGCCGGATCGTAGCGATAGCCCTTCTGCGCGAGTTGTTGCGCCATCTTGTCGCCGATCAGCTTTTGCTGCGCCTCGCGGAACACGAGTTCGTGATCGGGCTTCAGACGCTCCAGTTCGACCGCGAGCCTGCGCATCAGCGCGACTTCGCCGGTGCTGCGGGCATCGATGAAAAGGATCTTCTCGTTGGAAACGTCGAGGCGCTGGCGCAGGTCCTTCGCGTAGGTCACCCATTGCTCGGCGTTGGCGCGAAGCTCGTCGTAGGCCTTCGAATGCGCCTTCGCCTGCGCCGAAAACTGACGTTGCAGCGATGCCAGCTCGGACTCTTCGCCCTGCTCTTTTTCGACGAGGCGCTTCGCGAGATCGGTGGCGTTTTTCTCGGCGGCTTCGGCGCGTTCACGCAACGCGTTGACATCGTTCGATACGCGCGCGAGTTCCGCGCCCTGCTCGGCCTTTTCGGACATCAGCGCGCTGATCTGCTTGCGGGCTTCGTCCAGCTCGCCGCCGACGCGCTCCGCCTGATCTCGCTGCGCCGAAACCTCGGCGCTGCGTTGAGCCGCGCTTTCGCGCTCCGCTGCCAGCGCGCTGCGCGCTTCGTTCAGCTCCGCTTCCAGTGCGGCGACGCGCGCGAGGGTTTCGCTCGCCTGCGCTTCGGCGGCCTGCGCGCGCGCATGCGCCGCGTTCGCGTCCTGCGACAAGCGTTCAGCTTCCGCCGATTTTTCCTGCGACACGAGGCCCAGCGCTTCATGTTGCTGACGCGCGTGGTCGCGTTCCTCGGCGATGCGCGCGAGCGCCTCGTCCTTGCCCGCGAGCGACGCGTTCAATTGCTCGTGCTGCTGGCGAGCCTGATCGCGTTCCCCCGCGATGCGCGCGAGCGCTTCGTCCTTGCCCGCGAGCGACGCGTTCAATTGCTCGTGCTGCTGGCGCGCCTGATCGCGTTCCTCCGCGATGCGCGCGAGCGCTTCGTCCTTGCCCGCGAGCGACGCATTCAATTGCTCGTGCCGCTGCCAAGCCTGATCGCGTTCCTCCGCGATGCGCGCGAGCGCTTCGTCCTTGCCCGCGAGCGACGCGTTCAATTGCTCGTACTGCTGGCGAGCCTGATCGCGTTCCTCCGCGATTCGCGCGAGTGCTTCGTCCTTGCCCGCAAGCGCCGCGTTCAGCGCCTCTTTCGCGCGCCGCTCTTCTTCGAGCGACGCCTTCACGCTTTCCAGTTCAACATGCTCTGCCGACGCAAGCCGCACCGCTTCCTCGCTACGCGCCTCGGCGGTCTGCGCGCGCGCCGTGGCCGCGTCGAACTCTTCGCGCAGCCGCGCGACCGACTCCTCCGACGCCCGCAACGCGCTCGACATTTCCGTCATCTGCTGGCGGTTCTTCGCGGCCTCGTCGCCGGTCTTCTCGAATTCGACGAGCGCCTCGTCGCGCTCCGCAAGCGCGGTCGAAAGCCGCTGGCTCACGGCGGAAAGCCGCTGACCGGACGCTCGTTCGGTTTCGTCGCGCGAAACGGTCCAGAGCCGCCGCGCGACGTTCACGAGGGTCTCGGCAAGGTCGTCCGGCAGTCCGGTCTGCGCCTGCTGCTGCGGCATGTCCGGGGAACGCGCCTCGCGCCAGCGCTGCAAGGCGGCCGCGATGGCGACGACCGAGCCGCTCCCGGCCTCCGCCCGAACGGTCATGGGCGAAACCTTGCGACCTTCTTCGGTCAGGCGGTCGGCGATCGACGCGATCTGCTCGTCGGTGATGTTGTCTACGTCTGTGGGCATAAGCGCCTCGAAAATCAATGGCGTCGCACTTAAAACACTGCGATACGTTGTTACATTTGGCTGAATCCGCGCGGGGCGGAAAGGGATGATACCCATTTTCCGCGCGCAACCATTCGCAGCACGCCACATGCCGTCGAAAAAGGTTTTCCGGCGCGAGTGTAAATCGCCTGCTTCGCCCTGAATTCGAGACGCAATACGTTGGCCCATAAATGCATCGAGCCCGGACGGGCAAACCGTCCGGGCTATCGAAAAGGGTAAATCGAAGCGATCAGGGCTTCGCGAAAACCGGGCCCAGCCCGATGACATCCGTATCCGTCGAACGCGCGCCCGACGCGACGTTGCCGCTCGCGGGCGCGCCGTATGCCGTGAGGCCCTTTGCTGCGTCCACGCGCGCTTGCGCGGCCTGGATGTTCTGCGGATATTGCGTCTGGTCGCTCGCGGGATCGTAGCCGGCCTTTTGCAACTCGACGAGTTGCGCACGCACCTCGGCGCGGGTGATCGGCTGGTTCGATTGCGCGAACGAGAAAGCCGGAAGCGCGACAGCGGCAGCGATGACGAGGGATTGAATGACTTTCATGATTTACCTCCAGAGAATGTGATGGAAGGCCGTTCTGGTGATCCGCCGTGTGTTGCGAATCGTTCGGCTTGGAGGTATTTGAACCGGCGGACGTATCTGGCTTGTTTCGCGAAACGCGGATTATGAAACGCCGTGTGTCGGCATTCGACGCAGATACAGTGCGATACAAAGCCGGCGGCCGTTTCACGACGGCATTAACAATCGGCTCGTTCGTATCGGTATAAGAAGTAATCGGAAGCGCGTTCGCGAGGCGGGATCATTCGTATCGACCCGGTCTTGCGAACACGCTGTCATTCATCGAAAAAGCGGCTCAGGCCGCGGCGCTTGCCGCTTTCATCTGCCCATTGCCCCGGCTCACGGCCGCGAGCGCCGCAAGGCTGATCACCGCCGTGAACATCATGTAGAAGCTCGGCGCCGCCTTGCTGCCCGTCGCGCTCAGCAGCCAGATGATGATCGCGGGCGTGAACCCGCCGAACACCGTCACGCCGATGTTGTAGCCGATCGACATGCCCGTGGCGCGCGTCGACACGGGGAATATCTCGGACATCAACGCTGGCAGCGCGCCGAAATAGATCGCCTTCAGCAGCGCGAGCCACGCGACGAGCGCGAACAGCGCCGGCACCGACACATGCGACACGACATACGCGAACGCCGGATAGCCCGTCACGAAGAGAAGCAGCGCCGCCGTCGACATCTGCTTGACGCGGCCGATCTTGTCCGAAAGATGTCCCGCGAACGGCGTCACGAAAGTCAGCATCAGGCCCGCGACGGTGCTGGCCGCGAAACCCGTCGATGCATCGAGATGCAGCTCGCGGATAGCGAAGGTCGGCACGTACTGCAGCAGATAGTTCACCGCCGTCGATACCGTCAGCGCGCCGATCGAGATGAGCAGCAACGCCTTTTGCTGCGTGAATACATCGCGCACCGGCGTCGACGTGTGCTGCGCCTCGGTAAAATCGGCCGCGTCTTGCAGATAGCGGCGCAGGAACAGGCCCGCCGGCCCGATCAGCAAGCCGAAGAAGAACGGAATGCGCCAGCCCCAAGCGGCAAGCTCGGCGGCGGGCATCAGCTTGGCGAGCGCGAAGCCGAAGATCGACGCGAGCAAGGTCGCCAGTCCCTGCGTGGCGAATTGCCAGCTCGCGAGCAGGCCACGACGATTGGGCGCGTGCTCGATCAGCATTGCCGTCGAGGGACCGAACTCGCCGCCCGCCGAAAAGCCCTGAATCAGGCGCGCGATGAACACGCCCACGGGCGCGATCACGCCGATCGATGCATACGGCGGTATCACCGCGATGATCGCCGTGCCGATCATCATCAGACCGACCGACGTCATCAGCGCGGCCTTGCGCCCGCGCTTGTCCGCGTATGCGCCGAGCACCATGCCGCCGATCGGCCGCACCAGATACGACGCGCCGAACGAGCCGAACGTGAGCAGCATCGACGCCGTCTCGTTCGCGGCCGGGAAGAAGTTCTTCGCGATATACACCGCGAAGAACGCGTAGATCGCGATATCGAACCATTCGAGCGCGTTGCCGACCGAAGTCGCGAGCACGATTTGCGTGAGGCTCAGAGGTTTTTTGTTCATGATGTCAGCGTGTCATGAGTGGCGTTCGATTAATGCGCGGCGCGCGTGGCGACGATCGCCGCGCCGGTCTCGCCCAGATCCCACCAGAGGCCCGCCATCACGCCCAGCGATTCGCGCATGACGGAGCCAAGCACGTGCTCGTTCGGTGCGTGCTGGTTGCACGCGGGATACGAATGCGGCACCCAGAGCGTTGGCAGGCCGAGCGTCTTCGCGAAGACATCGTTGGGCACGGTGCCGCCGAGGTTCGGCAACAACGCGGGCTTCTTGCCGGTCGTCGCGCGCATCGAATCGAGCGCCCAATGCACCCACGGATCGTCGAGATCGAGGCGCGTCGCGGGCGTGCCTCGCGTCGCCTCGACCGTCACTTCGGTGAAGCCGTGCTCCGCGAAATGACGTTCGAGATGCGTCTGCAAGTTCTCCCAATCCGTGCCCACGACGAAGCGCAACTGGCACACCGCTTTCGCGAACGGCGGAATCGCGTTGACGGGCGCATCGGCGTTGCCGGATTTCATCGCGAGCACTTCGAGGGCGTTCCAGCCGATCACGCGTTCGGTCGGCGTCAAGCCCGGCTCGCCCCAGGTCGGGTCGATGTCGGGCGAGCTTTCATCGCGGCCCAGTTCGATATCGGCGAGGGCTTCGCGCACCGCGGCGGAAATCGGCGGCGGCCGCAATCCCTCGACGACGATGCCGCCGTTGCGATCGACGAGACTCGCGATTGCATGCGACAACACGACGGCCGGATTGCGCAGCACGCCGCCCCAATTGCCCGAATGATGGCCGCCTTCGCGCAGATCGACCGTCAGTTCGAACGGCACGCCGCCGCGCGAGCCCAAAAAGAGCGTCGGACGTTCGGCCGACACGCGCGGCCCGTCTGAAGCGATGAACACGTCCGCCGCGAGCGCATGCTTGTGCGCGGCGCAGACTTCGTTCAGACCCGGCGAGCCGATCTCCTCGCCGGTCTCGAAGATCACCTTCACGTTGTAGCCGAGCCTGCCTTCGCGCGCCTGCAACACCGCCGCGAGCGCGGCGAAGTTGACCGAGTGCTGGCCCTTGTTGTCCGCGGTGCCGCGACCATACCAGCGGTCTTCATCGACGACAATCTCCCACGGCGTCAGGCCCGCGCGCCATTGCTCGTCGTAGCCGCGCACGACGTCGCCGTGGCCGTAGGTCAGCACCGTCGGCAAGTCGCGGGATTCGTTGCGCTCGGCGATCAGGAACGGCGGGCCGCCCGCGACGGGATTCTCGACGACGCGCGCCGTGAAGCCGAGACGCGCGAGCGTGTCGCTGACTTCGTCGGTCAGATAGGCGTTCAGCGCGGGATTGCGCCCATTCTGGCTCTCGGTGCGAAACGCGACGCGGCGCTGCAAGTCCGCGAAAAACGCGCCCGAATCGAATGCATTGCACGCGATGGCGATCGCGGCTTCCCGACTGTACTGAGGTTCTTTCACGGCGTCTCCCGGAGATATGACCAGCAATTCCGGCCAGTCTAGGAACGCCAAAAATTCGCCACAATTTCAAAATTTGCGACTAGCATTGCCAAAAAGGCAACGCTCAGAGGACGCATCGTGCTGCATGGCATCGCACTCAAATACTTCGTGGAAGTCGCGCGCTCGGGTTCGCTGGCGGCGGCGTCGGAACAGCTTCATGTCGCCGTATCGGCGATCAGCCGGCAGATCGCGAAGCTGGAGGAACAGGCGGGCGCGCCGCTATTCGAGCGCATGCCGCGCGGCATGATCCTGACCGAAGCGGGCGAATTGCTCGTGCAGCACGCGCGCCGCGCGCTGATGGACGGCGACGCGGTGCTCGCCGAGATATCGGAGATACATGCGCTCGGGCTCGGGATCGTGCGCATTGGCTGCACGGAGGGTTTCACGCGCTGCTTTCTGCCGAGCGTGTTGGCGTCGCATTATCGCGCGCATCCGCGCACGCGCTTCGTCATGCGCTCGGGTACGCCCGGGCAAGTCGAGCATTGGGTGGCGAGCGGCGAAGTGGACGTGGGACTCGCCTTCTCGACGTCGACATCGACCGCGTTGAGCGTCGAATACAGCGTGAAGGCGCCGGTCTGCGCGCTGCTGCCGCCAACGCATCCGCTGGCGGGCAAAGAGAGCGTTACGCTCGACGACGTGCTTCAGTATCCGACCGCCGTGCTCGATCGCGGCACGACCGTGCGTCAGTTGATCGACTGGTGCTGCTCGGCGCGCGGCGTGCACCTCGAACCCGTGATGACGAGCAACAATTCGAGCGCGATGCATCATTTCGCCGCCCTCACCGGCGCAATCACGCTCGGCAGCGCGATCGCGCTCGAAGGCGATCCGGGGCCGCCGACGCTCGTCGCCACGCCCATCGACGAGCCTTTGCTCAACGAACGTCTGTTGCAGGTCACGGTGATGCGCGAGCGGCGTCTGCCGCCTGCCGTCGATCAGTTCCTCAAGACGCTGACCGACGCGTTGCGCGAGAGTCTGGGTGCGCCGGGCGCGCGCGCGAAGAGAAAAAAGCGTTAGCCGGTTATTGCGTCGCGACCCACCACGTCGTGCCGGCGGCGTCGCGAAAGCCGCCCCGGAAGTCGTCGTCGGCACGTTTGCGCGCGGGCGCTTGCACGCTTTGCGCGCCGTTCTGGATAGCCCGATCGTAGACGGCCTGGGCGTCGCGCACGTACACGTGGATGTGCGGACCCTGCGATTGCTGATCGGTCGCGCCGCCGCCGATCATCACGATGCTGTCGTCGATGCGCACTTCGGCGTGCATCAGCGAGCCATCGGGACGATCGAAGCGGCGGACCAGTTCGGCGTCGAAGACGCGTTCGAGGAAAGCGATGATTGCTTGCGCGTCTGCGCAGACGAGATAGGGGCTGATGGATGGGTAGGTCGCGGGTTTCCAATCGGGCATGGCATGCCTCGCAGCGTTGTATCGAGGCTAACTAGAGTAAATGAAACCCGCCACCGCTTCAAACGCCTTCGACTACATCATCCAGCTTCTTTGCCGCTGGCTTCGGCATCTCGGCTGTCGCTTGCGGCGCAGGCTCATGCCGATGCACGTCATGCGTCACGAAGCCCAGATCGCGATTCGGCACCTCGAACCATTCCGGATGCGCGAACGAACGGCGAATGTCTTCCAGCCCGCTCGCCCAGTGCTCGCCCATCGTGTCGTTGCTGAACTCGAAATCCTTGTAGTGTCCTTCGAAGAACTTGTCCTTGTAGATGAGATGCACGACGTTCAGCGCGCCGCCATTCGCGACCGACTGCGCCTCGCGCAACAACGGATTCGAGCAACGCGTCTCTTCCGGAATGTGCTCCAGCAACTCCTTGATAAGCCGCGCATTCTTCTGGTTGTGTAAAACGAAATCGGTGATCGCGCGCGTTCTGCTCGAATACTGAATGTCCTTCGTGCGGTCGCTCACATCGAGAAGATCGGCCGGCAACGTGCCGCGCGCGGTCCATACGTCAACCTGAAACACGAGCACATCCTTATGCTGGCTTCCGCCGATAATCTCCGCGAGCGGCGTGTTCGACACGAGGCCGCCGTCCCAATAGAACTCGCCGTCGACCTCGACCGCCGGAAAGCCCGGCGGCAACGCGCCCGACGCCATGAAGTGCTCGGGCGCGAGACGCATCTCCCTGTTGTCGAAGTACACGAGATTGCCCGTGCCTACATTCACGGCGCCCACCGATACGCGCATCGCGCCATCGTTGATGCGGTCGAAATCGGCGAACTGCAGCAGCGTCGAGCGCAACGCGGACGTGTAGTAAAAGCTCACGTCGCTCGGCTGCTTGCTCTTCGCGAGCGCGAAAGGCCATTGCGCGCGCGGTGAGAAAAAGCCCCGCTGCCCTTCCATGACAGCGTGGGCCGCCGCCCAGTCGCTCGAAAACTTGCGGGCGATATTCCCGAAGCCGAATGCGGCGGGGATGAACGCGCCCGCCTGTCCGATGAGATCGGCGGGCTGACAGATCGTGCTCCAGAAGCCGCGCAGCGCGGCCACGCGGTTCTCGGGTGCATTGCCCGCGATGATCGCGGTATTCAGTGCGCCAATGGAGACGCCCGCCGTCCAGGTCGGATCGACGCCGGCTTCAGTGAGCCCTTCGACCACCCCGGCTTGATACGAACCCAGCGCGCCGCCGCCTTGCAGCACGAGGCAAACCTCATCGTAGTCCGGCAGCGCGATGGGATTCGTCTGCGTATGTGTGTTGCGTTGACTGCGGCGCATGGGTTCTCCTTGCCGTTATTGCATGAACCAGCCGTGACTCACGACGATCGATTGCCCGTTCAGCGCATTCGATTCGAAGCCTGCGAGGAACGCCACCGTGTTCGCGATATCGGCGACCGTGGTGAATTCACCATCGACCGTATCCTTCAGCATCACGTTCTTCACGACGTCGTCTTCTGAAATGCCGAGCGCCTTTGCCTGTTCGGGAATCTGCTTCTCGACGAGCGGGGTGCGCACGAAACCCGGGCACACGACGTTGGCGCGCACGCCGCGCGCTCCGCCTTCCTTCGCAACCGTGCGCGCGAGCCCGAGCAAGCCGTGCTTCGCCGTGACATACGCCGACTTCAGCTTCGACGCCTCGTGCGAGTGCACCGATCCCATGTAGATGATCGAACCGCCCTTGCCCGACGCGTACATATGCTTGATCGCTGCCCTGGTCGTGAGGAACGCGCCATCGAGATGGATCGCGAGCATCTTCTTCCAGTTGGCGAACGAATACTCTTCGATCGGCGCGATGATCTGAATGCCCGCGTTCGACACCAGCACATCGATGCTGCCCAGCTTCGCCACCGTATCTTCGATGCCGGCGTTCACGGCGTCTTCGTTCGTCACGTCCATCGACAACGCAATCGCCTTGCCACCCGCCGCGACGATGTCGTCCGCGACTTTGCGCGCATTCACGAGATTCAGATCGGCGATGACGACCGTCGCGCCATCCTTCGCGAGCCTCTTCGCCGTCTGTTCGCCGATACCGCTCGCGGCGCCCGTTACGAGCGCGATTTTTCCTTGCAGTGCCATTTGATTATTCCTTTAACGTTGTTATTTATTGACGGCGAGCTTGAGCCCGCCAATTGGCGCGAGATAGTCGTAAGCGACTTCGCCGATATCGAGCGTGAGATTCGCGATGACATGCCGCGCGCCCACGATCTTGCGCACCGGCAGATCCGCGACCGGAGCGAGCGCGTGCCTGTGCAATTCGAGTGCGGCCGGGCCTTCCCATGCACCGAGCACGCTCACGTCGCGCAGAAAGAAACGCACGAGTTCGCACACGCGCGCGGTGCCGTCGACATGCGGGAGCACTTTCAGGAGATAGTTCGGCACATCGGCGAGCTTCTTGCGCTCGCTTTCGAGATCGAGCGGACGATACTTGTAGCCCATCGTGGCCGTCGCGACACGTTGCGTGCCGTAGTCGAGCGTACCGAGCAGCGTGTCCGTGCCATCGACTCTGAGACGCGGCGACGCGAGCTTCTTAGGAAAGCCCCAGATCTCGCGGCCGCCCGCGATCGGGCCTTCGTCGTCGAGATACATCGCATGGGTATAGCTGCCCTTCTTGCCATCCGGACCGATTACGGAGATCACCTGACCGCTTTCGGTGTAGTCACCGAAGCCGGTTGAATCAGGCATGCGAATGAATTCGTAATTGACGAGACCGTTGTCCACTTTGAGCGGCTCCGGAACAACGGCGCGCAGCGCATCGAGGTCGGTCTCGTAGGAGATGATGAGGTACTCGCGATTGGTATAGCGGAACGGCGGACGCGGGTAGGCGGGGCTGCTTACAGGCATGGCGAAAGCATTCCTGCGGATGTCTTCTTCTTTCACTTGATCGTCCGTTGGTTGAAAACAGGAACGATAGTAGATGCAGTTGCTGATCTTTGTTGCTGACCCCAGGCAGCGAATGCACATATATCGAAGTAGTACGAAACAAAAAATCCCGCTGCTTCATGGTCTTATTCATCGCACTTATCAATTGGTTTTTTTTGTGCAATATACTATTGCTTCGGCGGCGCCCACACAGTCAGGAACCGGGCGATGCCGCGCGGCTCAGAAACGCATAACGCGATCGAGCCGGTTTTTTCCCTGGTAGCACCGGAAGTATCAAGTCTTGTTTCTTTTCAGTGCAGAGCGACGGCCCACGCGTTGCCTTGCCCTTTTAAGGCCATCTCCTCCAAGCGAGTCTCCATGAAAACGTCCTTGAAGAAATCCCTCGTGCTTTTGGTGCTGGCGGCATTCGCGGCGCCGACGTTGTCGTTCGCGGCGGCGGAATATCCCGATAACAAAGCGCGGCCCGCGTATCACAAGAAAGGCCAGAAGCATCATCACAAGAAGTCGACGACACCGCCTCCCTCGCAAACGCAATAAGGCGAGGCGGATCATAAAAGCACGGGCGTTCTGTCGGGACGCCCGTGCTTTTTTGCGCGCGATATCAGGCCGCTTCGATACGTCGCGCCGGGAGAATCGCGCCAGTACGTCGAGATCACGCCGAGCAGCACGCCGTTGCGCGAACGCAGCGGCGTAGTCTGAATCGCTCGGATGGCGGTTTCGCGCAAGATCAGGTAGTCCGTCGTGCCGCGACGTAGTTCGGATTCCTATCTGCTGCAGCACTTCGCCGCCGTCCTCACGCAGACTCATACGGCTCTCGCTCAAGCCCGCCCGAAGAAGATCGATGACGTCCCGCTGCGATTCGTTGCGCGGCGCGCTTTGCACGAGAACGAGCGGCACATGAGGATAGAGTCACCCGCGACCCGCTTCCATTGCGCTACGCAAGATGGTGCGAACCGGCGGCAATTTCGCACTATTGCAAGGAGCGCTCTTCGACAATTCAAGCTGCTGTGTTTTCCCGCGCGACCGATTTGCACGCGGCAACTATCGCGATGTCGACATGAGGCGCGCGCGCATCGCATCGACGCGCGCCTCGTCGATACATCCGCGTGCCGCCATCGTTTCGAGCGCCGCCAGAGCCGATGCCGCTCCACAAAGCGATGCGGCTTTGGCGTCGGCATCGAGTTCGAACGTGGCCGCGCGTTTTACGGCGCGCATACGCCAGATCTTCGCGCACGCGAAGAACGCCAGCACGAAGCCGAGGCCGGGAACGCCCGTGCGCCAGAGATCGTCATCGGGCGAAATCGCGAAGATGATGCACGGTATCGACAGCAGCGCCATCGCGGCGAGCACCGTCCACGCAAAATCGAGCAGCATCGAATTGCGCTGCGTCGCGTGACCGACTTCGTGAGCCACGACAATTCGAAGCAACGGCTCCGGTAACGCGAGCGTGGCGCGATCGAGTTCAATGCGGTTGAACAAGGCTTCGTAGCACGGTCCGCTCGAAGTCGTCACGAAGCGCACGCGCGGCGTCGCGACGTGCAGAAGAGCGGCATCGTCGGCGACGAGCGAGAGGATGTGCTGTTCTTCCGCGCGCGGCCGCTTCATGATCACTGAGCCGGGTTATCGGTCCACTGGCTGCGAGCCTGCCATGTCTCGATTTCGGCGTTGAGCTTCGCGAGTTTCGTGCGCACGAGTTCGAGCCCGGGGCCGCCGAGCACGAGATGTCCCGGCGGTTCGGGCGACGTGACCGCTTCGATGATGACCTGCGCCGCGCGCGCCGGATCGCCCGGCTGTCTGCCGCTGCGCTCCGCGATGGCCGCGCGCCGCGTGCCCGAGGTCTCGGCGTAATCGTCGATCGGATTGCGCGTTTGCCTCAGCGAACGGCCCGCCCAGTCCGTGCGGAACGGGCCCGGCTCGACCGCCGTGACCTTGATGCCGAGCCCTTCGGTTTCGCGTGCGAGCGCTTCGCCCAGGCCCTCAAGCGCGAACTTGGTCGCGGCGTAATAACCGCTGCCCGGATTGCTGACGAGACCGCCCACCGACGTAATGTTGACGATATGGCCCGAACGACGCTCGCGCATGCGTGGCAGCACGGCTTTGATCATCGCGGCGGCGCCGAAGAAGTTCGCTTCGAACATAGCGCGCACTTCTTCATCTTCACCCTCTTCGACAGCTGAGAGATAACCGAAGCCGGCATTGTTCACGAGCACGTCGATACGATCGAAGGCGGCGTAGGCATCGTCGATTGCGGACTTGATTTCGTCGGCGCGCGTAACGTCGAGACGCACCGCGATCGCGCGGCCTTCGCCGCGTTCGACGAGATCGCTGACGCTGTCCGGATTGCGCGCGGCCACGACGGCGCGCCAGCCTCGATCGATCACCGCGCAAGCGAGTTCGCGGCCGAAACCGGTCGAGCATCCGGTGATAAACCAGACGGGCGTGTCGATGCTGCCGTTGGAAACGGGCATTGCGGTTCTCCATGGAAGACGCGCGGCATCCCGATCAGTTTGACCGGAATGCGCACGCGTGTGTTCGGGTGTATTCGGGATTTCGCTACATGTTGAAGCAAATCGAACGCGCATGCTTGCGCGCGACGCTTCGCACAGAAGTTGAAAGCTTTGAAGAACGAATGCGCGAAGTTATCGCAATGCAGGCATGCGAATCGCGCGATAAGTTCGCGGTTCCAGCAAAGCCGCCTGCTCGATACGGGCGGCAACCTGCTTCCATCCGGCGAGTTCTTCGTCGAGCACGGCGATTGTCAGAAGAATGCGTTCACGGTCGTGTTTCGTGTGCGCGTGCATTGCGCTTTCGCGCAGCGGACCGAGCGTCGCCTCGCGCTGCGCGATCTGCTTTGCGATTCTTTCTCTCAGGCGTTTCAGCGATTCGTCCATTTTTCGTATGACCGGATGTTGTCGCTAATCTCTACGCAAACTTTGCGCCCGACCGCGTATTCGATTCTGTCATCCCGCATCGCCCGCGCTGATCGCCGTCTGCATGCTTTTCAATAGCTTTGTCAGATAGCGAAGCAAACCGACCGTATCGCCGAATTCGATAAACCCTGGCTTCACGCCGTCGCTGAAAAGCAGCGTGCCGTCCAGCGTGTGATCGACGATCAAGCCGGCATACGCGGCGTGCGGCATGTAGTCGTCGCCGGCGAGGTTGAAGGTATTGCCGTTCACGGCCGCGTCACGCAGACGCATGAGGAACTGCACTTCGGGCGCGCGCGACGCCGACAATCGATGCATATCGAAATACTCGGCGACCGCGAGAATCGCATTCGTACACGGGACGATTAGCGCGAACGCAATGCGCTTGTCGGCCGTGTCGAGCGATGGCCACGACAGCGCGTCTTCGGGCGGCGCGCTTTTGGTCGGCGTGCCGTCCTCGCTGTGCGTGTGCGCTTCGGGATGCGAACGCTTGCGCGCCAGTAGCGGCCGCGCCTTCGCGAAGTCCGGCGGCGGCGCGCCGCGCTCGATCCAGTCGGACAAAAGGCTCGCGTAGGCATGGAGCATCGTCAATTGCGCTTCGATAAAGGCGACGCCCGCTCTGCAGGGGTCAGGATTGTTGTGGTCGGACATATCGGCTCCCGTCGTTTATTGAGTTCGATCTAAAGATGTACTCGCCTTGCTTGATTGGTTGCTCCGACTACGTTGCAATGTGCGCGCCTGTTCGCAAGGCCGTGATGTATCGGACCTGACCGTTAGTTGCATGTAGTGCGCCAAAAGCATGTGCCGTTTGTGACGCCCTGTGAAAGAAATGCTACAAGATGCGTTTCTGAAATTTACGAATACCTGACGACGCGCTATATTTCGTCCGCTATAACGTCAGTCGTCGGCCAAGGTGCCGAGGCAACGCTACTTGTCTGTTTTCTCGCAGCGGGACATCTCCCGCTTCGTTTGACGAAGTGCCCTATACATCACGAAGCACTCGACCTTCGCGCGGTTTTCTCGCGAAGCCGGGATGGCCGCGCTCGCGCTCGTCGAATGCGCAGCGGCGATTCCCCACTCGGGCCGCGTCGGGCGGCATCCGCATCACGCGGACAACACCAAGGAAAAAAAGAATGAAGAAGCAAATCGTAGCGGCTACCGCACTCGGCATGTTCGGCATCGCGGCGCACGCGCAAAGCAGCGTCACGCTGTACGGGATCATCGACGCCGGCATCACGTATGCAAACAAGGTCGCGACCTCGACCGGCCACGACAAGCTGGTGAAGTACGGCGACGGCGTCGCGCAAGGCAGCCGCTGGGGCCTGCGCGGCACGGAAGATCTGGGCGGCGGTCTCAAGGCGATCTTCGTGCTGGAAAGCGGCTTCAGCACCGGCGACGGCTCGCTCGGCCAGGGCGGCGCGATGTTCGGCCGTCAGGCGTATGTGGGTCTGTCGAAGAATGACTACGGCTCGCTGACCTTCGGTCGTCAGTACTCTTTCTCGACCGACTATCTGGGCGGCAACTACACGATGGGCAGCCAGACGGCCGCCGGCAACTACGCCTATCACATCAACGATCTGGATCAACTGACGTCGAGCCGTATCAACAACGCGGTCAAGTTCAACAGCGCCAATTTCTACGGCGTGACCTTCGGCGCGATGTACGGCTTCTCGAATTCGACGAACTTCGCGGGTTCGCCCACGACGGGAACCGGCGCGAACGCTGTGCAGGGCTCCTCCAGCGCGTACAGCTTCGGGTTGAACTATACGCAAGGCCCGTTCGGCATTGGCGCGGCTTACACCAACATCCGCTTCCCGAATGGCGCGACGCCGGCGTTCGGCGTCAGCATCGCGAACGTGAACACGCAGGGTCTGCGCGATCTGGAAACGTATGGCGTCGGCGCGCGCTACATGATCGCCGCCGCGACCATCTGGGCGAACTGGACGCACACCAACTTCAAGCCGATCACGGCTGGCTCGTCGGATCTGAACAACTATGAAATCGGCGGCAAGTACGCGTTCACGCCGGCTTTCAACGCGGGCCTCGGCTATACGTTCTCGGACCTCGGCGGCAGTCTCGATGGCAAGTGGCATCAGATCAATGCCGTGTTCGATTACGCGCTGTCGAAGCGCACCGATGTCTATTTGAGCGGCGCGTATCAGAAGGCGTCGGGCAGCAACAACGGCACGCCGGTGCAGGCGGAAATCGGCTCGGCGCCGTCATTCATCGGCAATGCGGGCGCGAACACGCAGTTCGTGACGCGCGTCGGTCTGCGTCACAAGTTCTGATCGAAGGCTGATCCAGAAGAAGCGCGATGCCGAAGCGGCATCGCGCTTTTTTTTCGCCCGCGCCCGAATATATTTCGCATGCCGAAGCATTACGGCCGCAGACATAGGGCGAGATCACGCGATACGAAGATATGCGATGCGTTCGAGCGAAAGTCGAAAACGTGCGAAATGAAGTGGGGATGCCGCGCGCGAGGCAGGCTGCGCGCGTCGTGTCGCGTTACTTGGCGGTTTCCGCGGATTCTACCGTTTCCGCGGTTTCCGCGGGCTTCGGAGTCGAAGCCGAACGCGCCAGTCGATTCGTTTCCAGATATACGGCGCGTTCCGCGTCCGCCGTCGATACTTCGCCCGCTTGCACGCCCGCGAGATCGAGTCGCGGCGCGCCCTGCACGAGACAGGTCCAGTAGCGGTTGCCACGGCACCAGACCTTGATCGCGCCGCGCAGCTCTTTCTCGTTGAGTTTGAGTTCCTCGGCGTGCTTCATCAGGTCTTCGAAAATGCCGACCTTCAGCGGAACCTTCGGTGCGGGATTCTTCGGAAATGCGAGCGGAAAACGCTTTTGCAGCTTGCCGATCGTATGCACGACGGGGTCCACCGGTTTCGATGGAGCCGCAGCGGGTTTGGACGGCGCCGCCGCCTTCGGCGCGCCCGCCGGCGCAGGACGCCGCACGCGCGGCGCCTTCTTTTTCGCTGCGTTGCCGGCAGCCTGTTTTGCGAGTTGCTCTTTCAGTCCGGCGAGTTGTTCAAAGCCCATCACATCGTGCCCATAGAAAACGTATCGGGATTTTAACAGCCTCCGGTGACGGCATCGTTGCGGGCGGCATTTTCAGTCAAGCATCGGACCCGAAAAGGCCGCCCTGCCGGCGTCGCTTATTGTCCGCCCGAATAGACGTTGCAGAAGGGTTGCGGGCTGCAGGTGTTCCGCATGCCGCCGGCCCACTTCGATGTTCTCCCGCTCGCGCCCTGTCCCACGGCGACGCCGCCATAGGCGGTATCGCCGGAAGGCGTCGCGCCCTGCGCATTTTGTTGGCTGGATGCGGGGATGGACTGCAGGGTATCGCTCGGCTCTTGCGCCTGAGTGAGGTTGACGAGTGAAAACGCGGCCACGAGCGTGGTCGTAACGAGGACGGTCTTCATGATTTTCTCCTTCGACGAAGGCTTACCGCAGCCTGACGCAAAAAACCGCCAGGTGAATCCTGTGCGCAAGAATCTGCGCACTTATAGACCCTATACCCTAATCGGCGCGAAGTTAATCCCATACTTCGAGCGTCTCGTCGCTTCGCTCGAATTCGTGCATGAACGTTCGGCCGTTCGCGGAAAAGCGCTTGAACAAAACGGCACCGAGATGTCGCGCTTCGCGTCTTCGTTCGTCTGAGCGGCGGTGAGAAAGCACCCTTAAGCGCGTTTTGGCGTGGAGCGCTCATAGTGCGCGAGAAACATATCGGCGGCCGCTTCCGCTACTTTCTTTTGCTCGGTGTTCGAAAGCGGCGGCTGACCCATCGTCACTTGCGGCCAGAACGCGAAACCCTTCACGACGCCATGCAGTTGCTGTGCAGCGAAGACCGGGTCCGTAACCGCGAGCCGGCCATCGGCGGCGGCTTTTCTGATCCAGACCGTCACGTCTTCCTCGCGCTCGCCGATTCGCGCCACCATATCCCGCGCCCGCTCCGGCGAGTGGATGCCCGCCGCGATCGCCACGCGTGCGAGCGATAGAAAAGCCTCGTCGTTCATGAGGCGCAGCTTGCGCGTGAGCATGGCGAGCAATTGCGCGCGGAGCGGTTCATCGGCGCTATAGACCGCCGCATCGCCGGTTTCGCTTGCATCCCACAGTCGATGCAGGATCGCGGCGAACAGCGCCTCCTTGCTCTCGAAGTGGTTGTAGACCGTGCGCTTCGACACGCCCGCGCGCGCGGCGATACGGTCCATGCTGGTCGCGTCGTAGCCCGCCGCGATGAACTCCGCCACGGCCGCGTTCACGATCGCGGCGCGCTTGCGGTCGGTCAGGCGCTGGGGAATGTCGTTCAGGTCGCTCGAATCCATCCCCATATTTTACACCGTCCGGTTTACTTTTCTCTCAAATTTAAACTACACTGTGCAGTCTACTTTCTGCTTCGGGCTCACGTCCCTTCACGTCCCATGACTTCGTTCGCCGATCGCATCAGCCGTGCCCTGGGTCTTGCCGCAGCAAAACGCGGACGCGCGTTGTCGAGCGCGTCGCCGCAACATGACGGCGAGCGCTTTCGCAATGTCAAGCCGCGTCCCGTCGAAGGTTTCGGCAAAACGCTGCGCATCATGTGGAACATTCTGCTCAACAAGCCGCGCAACACGGCGCCGACGCAAGCGCCCATCGTCGATACGCTCAAGCGCGCCGATCTCGATGCCGCGCCCGACCGAAGCCTTTTCCGCCTCGGGCATTCGACGATGCTCTTCAAGCTGCGCGGCGAATACTGGCTCACGGACCCGGTGTTCGGCGAGCGCGCGTCGCCGTTCAAGCGCGTCGGGCCGAAGCGCTTTCATGCGCCGCCCATCGCGCTCAACGATCTGCCGCCGTTGCGCGGCGTGATCCTGTCGCACGATCACTACGATCATCTCGATCGCGATACCGTGCTCGCGCTCGCCGCGACGACGCAGACCTTCCTCACGCCGCTGGGCGTCGGCGACCGGCTGATCGAATGGGGCATCGATGCAGCGAAAGTACGCCAGCTCGACTGGTGGCAGAGCGCGGAGATCGACGGCCTTTCGTTCACGGCAACGCCCGCGCAGCATTTCTCCGGCCGCAGTCTCCTCGACGGCAACAGCACGCTGTGGGCGTCGTGGGTCATCGTCGACGATGAAGTGCGCGTGTTCTTCAGCGGCGACACGGGCTATTTCGACGGCTTCAGGACGATCGGCGAGCGTCTTGGTCCGTTCGACGTCACGCTGATCGAAACCGGCGCATACGATGCGCAATGGCCCTACGTCCACATGCAGCCCGAGGAAACGGTGCAGGCGCACATCGACGTGCGCGGACGCTGGCTCGTGCCGATTCACAACGGCACGTTCGACCTTGCGATGCATCCGTGGCAGGAACCTTTCGAGCGCGTGACGGGGCTGGCTCTCGCGCGTGGCGTCGCGGTGGCGACGCCGCGCATGGGCGAGCGTCTCGATCTCGAAGCGCCGCATCGTGGCGAGCGCTGGTGGCGTGAAGCGGCCGATGCGCCGAAGCCGGCGTCGTCGTGGCGCGTGTGCGCATCGCAGGAATGATGCGTGCACGAAGCGATGCAAACGCGTAAGGTGGCGGCTTCGCGCACACACGAGTTATCTCGCACATGCAGCCGACCGACCTCGACTTCTTCACGCTTCTCAGCGAAAGTTATGCGCGCCTCTTCAACGCTGCATTGACGCCCGAAGGCATAACATCGACGGAAGGCGCGCGCTGGCTTTACGAAGACGCGCCCTTCGGCATCCTCGCGCACGATACGCAGCCCGATCCCGTGTTCGTCTACGGCAACCTGAACGCGCAACGGCTCTTCGGTTATACGTGGAGCGAACTGACCGCCCTGCCGTCGCGGCTGTCCGCTCAGGCGCCCGAGCGCAGCGAACGTCAGGCGTTCCTCGAACAAGTCACGCGCGATGGTTATGTCGACGGCTATCGCGGCATTCGCGTCACGAAGTCGGGCGAGCGCTTCTGGATCAAGCGCGCGACCGTGTGGCAATTGTTCGATCGCGACGGCGTCCATCGCGGACAAGCGGCGATGATTCCGCACGTCAGCCACTTCGCCTGAACCATGCGCACGCCGCGTTCCGTGCGCACTGTCGAGCGCTTCGGGCGTGCGCGGCTCTCGCGCTCCTTTTTCATGCGCGAATTCCTGTTCAGCGAGATTGCGTGCATTGAAGGTATGCGCAACATGCCCGACGATCCGCAACTCGCTATCGCAGCGGGACGCGCGTTATGCGAGCATCTGCTCGAACCGTTGCAGGCAACCTTCGGACGCGTTGCGATTCGCTCGAGTTATCGCTCGCCTGAAGTGAACGGCTTCGGCAACGCACGCGATCTGAGTTGCGCGTCGAACGAGCACAATCGCGCGCGGCACGCATGGGATCGGCGCGACGCGGACGGTCACATGGGTGCGATGGCCACCATCGTCATTCCCTGGCACATGGACCGTTTGCGTGACGGTGGCTCGTGGACGTCGATGGCGTGGTGGATCCATGACCATCTTCCGTACAGCGAGCTGGAGTTCTATCCGAAGCTCGGCGCATTCAACATCGCATGGCACGAGATGCCGAAGCGCCGCATATCGAGCTATGTCGAACCGCGCGGCCTGCTGACCGCGCCGGGTCACGCGAATCACCACGGCGATCATGGCGAGCATTATTCCGGCTATCCGGCACTCGTCGTCCCGCCGCCTTTTCTTCACGACGATTAACGCGCGACGAGCTTGCGGATAACATCGACGAGCGGCGTCTTGCCTTTGACGATATCTTCGCGACGGTTTTCGAAATCGATCCATCCCTCGTTGAAGCCGTCTAGCATCTGAATGCGCGGCGTCGGATGCTTCATGCCCTGACTCACGAACAGCGCGTTCCATGTTTCGCGCGGCACTGCCTGCGCGCGCACCGGCTTGCCGAGAACGGACGAGAACGCCGCGGCGATATCGTTCGGGCTCGTGTGTCGCGCTCCTTCCAGTTCGACGATGCGCGCCCCCGTCCACACTTCCTGCATGAGCTTCGCGGCGAGTTCGCCTATGTCGTCGGTGGCGACCATCGGAATCGCGCGGTCGAGCGGTTGCAGAAACGAGTGCACGATGCCAACGTTACGCGCCGAATCGACATCCCATGCGCAGTTCTCCATGAACCAGCCCGGACGCAGGAACGTGACGGGGATCGATTGCTTGCGAAGCGCGTCTTCCAGCAGCGTGCGCTGCGTCAGAAGATTGGTGTGAGCGGACTGCGCGCCGATGGTCGACAGGCACACGATTCTGCGCGGCCTGGCGCGTGCGAGCGCCGCGACGATCGTATCGATGACTTCGCGCGCTTCCCGAAAGTCCGGCGCGGGATCGAATTCCGGCGGCGGAAGAATGAACACGGCTTCCGCGCCTTCGAAGGCGTGTGCGAGCGCATCGGCGTCGGTCATGGTGGCGCGCGCCACATCGCAGCCGCGCGCCGACCAGAGCGCGCCCTTCTTCTCATCGCGCACGACAGCGCGTACCGGTTTGCCCGCTTCCAGCAGCGCTTTGGCGAGCGCGCCGCCGACTTGTCCCGTGATTCCCGTGACGACATACATAGTCCGACTCCTTTTGTGCAACGCGTTTGACTTCAACGGATTACATGTTAGGGCGCGGAGCCGATGTGAAAAATGACGTGCCGGTTATGGGATTGATGACTCGATGTTATGCGCCACGCAACGGCGTGATAGGTTCAACTTATGCCCGGCACATGAAAGCGGTATTTCCAATGCGCGGAAGATTTCTCTAAAGTCACGCTATCCAATCGGGATTCGCCGGACATTTCCGGCAACGGAGACAACACGATGAAAACCGAGAGCGCCGTCGATATCGTTGCGCCCACATCGGTCGCGGCACTTGCCGCCACGCTCGATTACGATGCCGCTCCTCGCGAAGGCGATGCCCTTCCGCCCTTGTGGCACTGGATCTTCTTCCGGCCCATCGCGAGACAGTCGCTCATCGCGGAAGACGGTCATCCGAAGAAAGGCGGCTTTCTCCCCGATCTCGGTCTGCCACGCCGCATGTGGGCCGGCGGACGCCTGCGCTTTCCCGCGCCCGTGATCGTCGGTGCGGGCATCACGCGCGAATCGACGATTCTCGATGTCAGCGAGAAGCAAGGCCGCAGCGGCAAGCTCGGCTTCGTGACCGTTGGACATCGCATTTCCTGCGGCGATGCGATCGCGATCGAGGAAGAGCACGACATCGTGTATCGCGAGCCGGTCGCACTTGGCGTGCCCGTGCCCGCGCCGAGCGCCGCGCCGCGCGATGCGCAATGGCAACGTAACATCGTTCCCCACGAAACATTGCTGCTGCGCTATTCGGCGCTCACCTTCAACGCGCATCGCATCCATTACGACAAGCCTTACGTAACGCAGGTCGAAGGTTATCCCGGACTCGTCGTGCATGGACCGCTCATCGCCACGCTGTTGATGGATCTATTGCGCCGCGAATTGCCCGACGCAATTGTTATCGACTTTTCATTCAAGGCGCGGCGTCCGTGCTTCGCGGGCAACACGTTGCATCTGCGCGGGCAGCCATCCGCCGACGGCAAGACCGTCGAGCTCTGGTCGAAGGACGACGAAGGCTGGCTCGACATGACCGCGCGCGCGACGCTCGCCTGACGCTATTCACTCATCAGCAAGCACATCATGATCGAATCCACTCCCGACGCTTATCAGGACATCCGCGAGGCCGTGCGCGATCTGTGCGGCCAATTCCCCGGCGAATACTTTCGGAAGATCGACGAGGCACGCGGTTATCCCGAAGCATTCGTCGAAGCTCTGACGAAAGCGGGCTGGCTCGCCGCATTGATTCCACAGGAGTACGGCGGCTCGGGACTCGGGCTTACCGAGGCATCCGTCATCATGGAAGAGATCAATCGCTCGGGCGGCAACTCGGGCGCGTGTCACGGCCAGATGTACAACATGGGCACGTTGTTGCGTCATGGCTCGGCGCAACAGAAGCAGCGCTACTTGCCGAAAATCGCATCGGGCGAGTTGCGCCTGCAATCGATGGGCGTGACCGAACCGACCACCGGCACCGATACGACGAAGATCAAGACGACCGCGCAACGCAAAGGCGACCGCTATGTGATCAATGGACAGAAGGTGTGGATTTCGCGCGTGCAGCATTCGGATCTGATGATTCTGCTCGCGCGCACCACGCCGATCGCGGACGTGAAAAAGAAAAGCGAAGGCATGTCGATTTTCATCGTCGATCTGCGCGAAGCTATCGGCCACGGTCTCACGGTGCAGCCGATTCTCAACATGGTGAATCACGAGACCAACGAGCTTTTCTTCGACAATCTGGAGATTCCCGCCGAAAATCTTATCGGCGAGGAAGGCATGGGATTCAAATACATTCTCGACGGCCTCAACGCGGAACGCACGCTGATCGCGGCCGAATGTATCGGCGACGGTTACTGGTTCATCGACAAAGTCTCGCAGTATGTGAAAGACCGCATCGTATTCGGACGTCCTATCGGCCAGAATCAGGGCGTGCAGTTTCCGATAGCGCGCGCATATGTCAACATCGAAGCGGCTAACCTGATGCGCTTCAAGGCGTGCGAGTTGTTCGACGCGCACGAGCCTTGCGGCGCGCAGGCGAACATGGCGAAGCTGCTTGCCGCCGACGCCTCGTGGGAGGCGGCCAACGCGTGTCTGCAATTTCACGGCGGCTTCGGCTTCGCCGCCGAATACGATGTCGAGCGCAAGTTCCGCGAGACGCGTCTTTATCAGGTCGCGCCGATCTCGACGAACCTGATTCTCTCTTACGTTGCCGAGCATATCCTCGGCCTGCCGCGCTCGTTCTGAAGGAGGCCGTCATGCGTCCGCTGCAAGGCATCAAGGTCGTCACGTTCGAACATGCGATCGCGGCGCCCTTCTGCACGCGTCAGCTCGCCGATCTGGGCGCACGCGTGATCAAGATCGAGCGACCCGGCACAGGTGATTTCGCTCGCAACTATGACGAACGCGTGTCCGGGCTCGCATCGCATTTCGTGTGGACGAACCGATCGAAAGAAAGCGTGACGCTAGATGTCAAGCATCCCGAATCAATCGATATCGTCCACAAACTGCTCGCCGATGCCGATGTATTCGTGCAGAACCTTGCGCCCGGGGCGACGCAACGGCTCGGCCTCGATTACGACACGTTGAAGGAACGCTATGCGCGACTCATCGTGTGCGATATCTCGGGTTATGGCTCGGATGGCCCGATGCGCGACAAGAAAGCTTATGACTTGCTGATCCAAAGCGAAGCGGGTTTTCTGAGCATCACGGGTTCCGAAGGCGCACCGGCGAAAGCGGGCTGTTCTATCGCGGATATCGCCGCCGGCATGTACGGCTACACGAATATTCTCGCCGCGCTCATCGAACGCGGACGGACCGGGCGCGGCAAGCGCATCGACATTTCCATGCTGGAAAGCATGGTCGAATGGATGGGTTATCCGCTCTATTACGCGATCGACGGTCAGACGCCGCCGCCCCGGGCAGGCGCGTCGCACGCGACGATTTTTCCTTACGGCCCGTTCCCGGCGGGCGACGGCAAGACCGTGATGCTCGGCCTGCAAAACGAGCGCGAATGGAAGAAGTTCTGCGAGATCGTGGTTCGTTTGCCGGAGCTCCACGACGACGAGCGCTTTTGCGCAAACAGCCGTCGCACGCAGCATCGCGAAGAGTTGATGCACATTATCGTCGATGCGTTCGCTTCGTTGACGGCGGCGCAGGTCATCGAGAGGCTGGAGGAAGCGGGCATCGCCAATGCGCGCATGAACGACATGCACGATGTCTGGAAGCATGAACAGCTCGAAGCGCGTCATCGCTGGACGCAGGTCGATACGCCCGCCGGCAGCATTCCCGCGCTCTATCCGCCGGGACTCTTGAGCACCGATGAACCGCGGATGGACGCCGTGCCCGCGCTCGGTCAGCATACGGAGGCCGTTCTGCGCGAGCTAGGTCTGGATAGCGAAACCATCGATCGCCTGCGCGCCGAGAATGCGATCTAGATTCATCGCGCTTTCACATCGGCGCGCGCTTTGCGCATCGTCACGCCTTGCCAGCTATCGCGTTCGATGTGCTCGGCAATCAACTGAATCAATGTCTCGCGCACCGCGACCGTGGCCGAATTCATCGGTGCGTCGTTGGGCCAGCAAATGCTGGCCGGCCGCTTGATGATCGGCTCGACGATTTTCCGCATTCTCGGCAATAGCGCCTCATTCCATTGCGCGATAGCCGACGAAGGCAGAATCGTGCAGGCTCTGCCCGAATGCGCAATCAGCAAAAGCGCCGGCAGCGAGTCGATATCCGCGACAACATTCAATTCGACCTTCTCGCTCGCAAATGTGCGCTCGATCAAGAGGCGCAAGCCGTTCGATGCGCCGGGCGCGACGAGCTTCACGCCCGCGAGCCTGGCGAGCGGACATGTCGATGCGCGCGGCGAGATGCCGCCCGGTTCGCCCGCCAGATAGAGCGTTTCGTCCAGCACGGGCAAAGCCGTGATGCCGGGTGTATCCGATTCACGAAAGAGAATCGCGAGATCGAGCCGGCCATTGGCGAGCAACTCGTTCAGATAGCCGCTCATGCTTTCGAAGAACTGCAGCCGAATGCCCGGATAGCTATCCTGGATGCGCTCGAACAAGGGCACGGCAAGAACGGACGCCATCGTCGTCGGCAAACCGACTGCCACGGTGCCGGATTCGGCCCCCGCACCCTTGGTCACTTCCTGCTTGAGCTGCTCCATCTGTCGTAGCACGACGCGCGCGTGCCGATAGAGCGCATCGCCCTGCGCTGTGGGCGTAACGCCGTGATTGCTGCGCAGAAGAAGCGTGACACCGAGTTCCGCTTCGAGCCGCGCCATTTGCTGACTGAGCGAAGGCTGTGCAACGTAAAGCTTTTCCGCTGCTTTGCCGAGACTGCCGTAATCGACGATGCTGACGAAGTAGCGAAGCTGGCGAACGTCCATATGGATTACGAGGATCAATGTCAGGCGCGCTCGTGAATGCCCGGCGCCGGTGACTTATTCTATAGCTCGCAACTTCATATGAATCGTTCCGTTTCCCTCCGATCGCGCGCAGCTTTGATCTGTATCGATCAAACGGGTTTGGCTTGGCGTCGCTCAATGCCCCGGTCCGTTCTGTTCGATGCAACTCAACACGAGCGTGCTGTTCACGCCCGCTTCCGGGCTGAGCGTTGCGGTATGGATTTCGCTGTCCGTGCAGCGCCAATTGGCCTGGAGGTCATTCCTGCAAGCCTGGGTCGCGTCGCTGATGCGTTTTCGGTTAGGCACGTACTGACATGTGTCCAGGCCGTTGCACTGACGCGTAAGATCGTGCGTCGCGTTGCCGCTCTCGGCGCCGCAATTCGCGCCATACGTTGCGGATAAGATTGTGATCGTCCTTGCTCCGGTGCTCGAAATGCCCGCCAGCATGACGATTGCCGCTATCGCGCAAGCCCGTTGAAAGCGCGTAGCAGCCCGGTTCTTATCCATGGCGTCCTCCTTCACTCACGCCGGAGTGTTATGACACGCCGCCCGATAACTTCGATAGTACGCGCGCGACAATCCGATCGCACCGCGCGCCGCCGAATGCGAAAACGTCGCGCTCGGCGAGATCGAAGGCTTGCGCGAGCGATTCACGCATCATGCTGCGCGCACGAAAATGCCGGCTGCGCACCGTCGCCTCCGGAATGTTCAGACACTGCGCGGTCTCCTCGACGCTCATCTCCTCAATCGAACGCAACACGAAGACAATGCGAAACAACTCGGGCAATTCATCGAGCTTGCGTTCGAGCAGCGCGCGAACCTGCGAACGGGCGAGCGCCTCGTCGGGAGCTGTGTCGTCGTGCGTGTGCATTGCTTCGGCCTGTTCGACGTAATCGGGCGCGTCCACGATGGGAATCACATTCTGACGCCGCGCCGAGCGCCGAATCCGCGCGAAGCATTCGTTGAGCACGAGCCTCGATAACCACGTGAAGATCCGGGCATCGCCGCGAAACTGACTCATCGACCGATACGCGTGCAGATAAGCGTCCTGCAACGCGTCCTCGGCTTCGGCGTCGTTGCGCAAGGTTGCGCGCGCCAGGCGATAAAGACGCCGGTTATGCCGACGCATCAGCAGTTCGAATGCGGAGCGATCGCCCGCGACGACACGGCGTGCAATGCTCAGATCGTCGTCGTTGGGTGTGTGTTGTGCGGGCTCGCTCATCGTCGTCTTCATCGAACGTTCAGTACCGCGTGCATCGTCGGGTGCAGCGTGCATGAATACGCATAGCTTCCCGATTCGCGCGCGACATAACTCCACGACGCATCGGGCGAAATATCGTGGGAATCAAAGGCTCTTTTGTCAGCGGTCGCGGTATGCGGAAACAGGTCCTTGTTCAGCCACACGACGCGGTCCCCTCGCGCGACGTTCAACACGGGCGGCTCGAAGCGCATCTGTTCGATCACGACGACATACGTCGCAGCGCCTGCCTCGGCGTGCAACACAAGCCCGCTCACGAAACAAACGAGCCAGCGCATCACGCACCGCCATTGCCCAGTTCCGCCTGCACATGCCGCGCGTGCTCCAGATGCGCGACGAATGCGGGCCGCACTTTCACGAGCAGCGCCTTCAGTTCCTCGTTCTGCGCGCCCGGAATCAAGGTCTTGTCGAGCGCCGCCAGCACGCTTTCATGATAGGCGACCTCGTGATCGATATACGACTTGTCGAAGCTGCCGCCGGAAAGTGACTTCAATCTCGCGATATTCGCGTCGCCGCCTTGCTTGAGGCTCTGGCTCGTCGGATTATCTTCCGGCGTCACGTGGAGCTTTTTCACGAGATCGGTCGCGGCCTTGTTGACGCCGCCATGGTCCGCGACCATCTGCTGCGCGAACGCCTTCACGTCTTTCGATTTCGTTTTCGATTCGGCGAGCCTGCCCGCGTCGATATCGACCTGATTGGCCGTCACGACGATAGCCGCGATCTGCGGATCGGTCGGCCCGGCGTCTTGTGCGTGAGGCGCGATACTTGCAAACGCAAGCATCGCCGCCAACGCGGCATGGATGAGCTTCATGTGACGTCTCCCGGCATCTCGTTGTGGATACCGGCTTAGATGTCACGTCGGAAAACCGCGTTCCCGGATCGCGTGCGTGCGTGAGTGCGTTCAACCCTGCGAGCGTTTGAGCCGCATCGACACCGAAAAGCGCTCCGCCGGATGCACGGTCACGGAAACCTCGAACGTCGCGCCGGCCGAATCGAGATAACGGCGCACGATCTCCAGCGCCGCGCTTCCCGCCTCCACGCTCAGACGCTTCGCCATCTCCGCCGACACGGAAATGGCGCGCACGTCCTGCTGAATTTCATCGATGCAGCGCCCATAGCGCGCCTCGATCAGCGAACTGATGAGCGTATCCGGATTCTCCTTTGCGGCTTCGGCGGCCTCCTCATAGGCCGGATCGATATACACATCGGTCCAGCCAATCGGCGGGCTGTCTCTGTCGCCGTCGATACGCAAGCTCGACACACGCAGCCAGGGCGTGCCCTGCGCGCAGCGCAAGGTTTTCGCCAGCTTCGCGGATGCCTCGATCCGCTGCTTCGACTGCACGAGGCGCAAGTGCTCGGAGCCGAACTGCACGAGATCGTCGACCGAAGCGAGCGAAGGACGGAAATCGTTGCGCGGCTGCATCGACTCGACGCGCGTGCCCGCATTCTTGCGCCGCGACACGAGCCCCAGTTGCTGCAATTCATGCAGCGCGGCGCGCACGGTGTGGCGGCTCGTCCGGTACTGATCGCGAAGCTCCAGTTCGGTTGGCAGATAAGAGCCGACGGGAAAGCGGCCCGACGCGATTTCCTCGGTCAGCTCGCGCGCGATGTCGGCGAAATGCGGTCTGTTCATTGCTGCAATGGTTGTCGTTTTCGGTGGTCAGGGTAAATCATAGCTTGGCCAATATGTTCGAACATATTAATCTGCATATGTCCGGACATATTCGATGTCCCGTTCCAGTCTATTTTTGCTTCCGCGAGAGGTTTTCATGACAAGCTCCATTTCTCCCCTGGCCAGCACCGTGTTCGATTCCGTGCTGTTTCGCGATGCATTCGGCACTGCGAAAATGCGCGCGCTGTTCTCGGATCACGCGCTGGTGCAGCGCTATATCGACGTGGAAGTGGCGCTCGCGAAAGCCGAGTCGCGCACGGGCGTGATTCCGGCCGAAGCCGCCGAAGTGATCGCGCGCGAATCGAAGATCGAGCGCATCGATTTCGATCACATGCGCGAGGAGACGGACATCGTGGGTTATCCGATCCTGCCGCTCGTGCATCAGATGGCGAAGATGTGCGGCGAGGCCGGACGTTACGTTCATTGGGGCGCGACGACTCAGGACATCATGGATACCGCCGTTGCGCTGCAAATGCGCGATGCGCTCGATTCCATCGAGGCGGATATCCGCGATTTGCGCGCGATTCTCGCGGACCTCGCGAAGAAGCACCGCGATACGCCCATGGCCGGCCGCACGCATTTGCAACAGGCGTTGCCCGTGACGTTCGGCTACAAGGTCGCGATCTGGCTCGCGATGTTCGATCGTCATCAGGAGCGCCTCGCGCAGATGCGCGAGCGCGTCGGGGTCGTCGAGTTCGCGGGCGCGGCGGGAACGCTGGCATCGCTCGGAGACAAGGGCTTTGCGGTGCAGCAGGCGCTCGCCGAAGAACTGAAGCTCGGCGTGCCCGCGACCACCTGGCATGTCGCGCGCGATGGCTTTGCAGAAGCGGTCAATCTGCTCGCCCTCGTGACGGGTTCGCTCGGCAAGATCGCGCTCGACATCATGATCATGGCATCGACGGAATTCGCGGAAGTGTACGAGCCCTTCGTGAAGGGACGCGGCGCGAGCAGCACCATGCCTCAGAAGCGCAATCCGATTTCGAGCGAACTCATGCTCGCCGCGGCAAAGGCGGTGCGCCAGCACGCGGGCCTGATGATCGACGCAATGATCCAGGACTTCGAGCGCGCCACCGGCCCGTGGCATGCGGAGTGGATCGCGATTCCGGAGAGCTTCATTCTCACGTCGGGCGCGTTGCATCAGGCGAAGTTCGCGCTGGGCGGCCTGATCGTCGATGAAGCGCGCATGAAGCACAACCTTGGCATCAGCCGTGGCCTGATCGTCGCCGAGGCCGTGATGATGAGCATGGCGCCCTACACCGGCCGTCAGCAGGCGCACGACATTGTGTATGACGCATGCCGCACCGTGAACGAGCAAGGCGGCACGCTCGCCGAAGCGCTCGCCGCATTGCCCGATGTGACGAAACACTTCGACCGCGCCGCCATCGACCGCATGACCGATCCCGTGAATTATCTCGGCCTCGCGCCGCAGATGGTGGATCGCGCCATCGCGCTGTCGAGCGAGATCTGATAATCGAAAGTCATGGAGGAGCATGCGATGAATAACGAAAACGCATTACACGACGACACGACCGTCACACCGCCGAAGAAGCTGCCGTGGTACCGCAAGCTCGGCATGCAGGTGCTCGTGTCGCTCGTGATCGGCATTGCGGTCGGTCTCGTCTTTCCGAAGTTCGGCGCGCAGCTAAAAGTGCTTGGCGATATCTTTCTCGCGCTCATCAAGGCCGGCGTTGCGCCGCTCGTGTTTCTCACGATCGTGCACGGCATCGCTTCGGCGGGCGACGTGAAGAGCGCGGGGCGCGTCGGCTGGAGAGCGATCGTCTACTTCGAAGTCGTCTCGACGATCGCGCTCACGGTCGGCCTGTTCGCGGGCAATCTGCTGCAAACGGGCAAGGCGATGACCGCCGTCGCGGTCGGCGCCGTGCCCGCGACGTCCGCCAAAGCCGCGCCGCAAGGCTTCACCGAATTCGTGATGCATATCGTGCCGGATAACTTCATCGGCGCGTTCGCGAAGGGCGAACTTCTGCAAGTCGTCGTACTCGCGATCATGGTGGGCATCGGCATTCTCGCGATTCCCGAGCGCCGCCGCGTGCGTATCAACGAGGGACTCGACCTCGTTTCCGAAGTGCTGTTCTCGTTCATCAACCTGGTGATGAAGCTCGCGCCGCTCGGCACGCTCGGCGCGGTTGCGTATTCGGTGGGCAGCAACGGCACGGCTGTGCTGATCGCGCTGGCGCAACTCGTCTTGAGCTTCTATGCGGTGATCGCGCTGTTCATCGTCGTGGTCATGGGCATCATCGCCAAGCTTGCCGGCTTCAGCCTGTGGCGCTTTCTGCGCTATATCAAGGACGAGATCTTCATCGTGCTCGGCACGGCGTCGTCAGAAAGCGCATTGCCGCGTCTTTTGATCAAGCTCGAACGGCTCGGCTGCGCGAAGCAGACCGTCGGTCTCGTGCTGCCGACAGGCTATGCGTTCAATCTCGACGGCACGTCGATCTTCATGTCGATGGGCGTCATGTTTATTGCGCATGCTTATGGCGTGCCGATCACGGTGGAGCATCAGATCGGCATCCTCTTGTTGATGCTGCTGACGTCGAAAGGCGCGGCCACGGTCTCGGGCGGATCGTTCGTGGTGTTCGCGGCGACCGTCACGTCCACGGGCATCCTTCCCGTCGAAGGGCTCGCGTTGATCTTCGGCGTGTACCGTTTCATGTCGATGGCTATCGCCACGTGCAACACCATCGGCAATAGCCTTGCGACGGTCGTGATCGCGAAGTGGTCGCATACCTTCGATGCGGCCGTGAGCGAACGGCATCTCTATCCGGAGCGTTATCCGGAGACCGCCGAAGCGGACCAGCGGCTCGCCGATGGCAATCTTCTTCCCGAAGACATGAACGACGCCAATCCCCATCCGGAGGGCATCTCGCTGAAAACGGCACGATGAGTCTCGAAGCGCGGCGACCACCGCGCTTTTTTTCACTTCGCTTATCATCGGAAAACCGCATCGAACGTATTGGATGAGCAACCGCAACGGAGCTCGCAATGCCACCGCTACGCGCAATCCATCTGCTGCAAACGAAAGAAGGCGCCCGTCTGCACGGCGCCGATCTCGACCAGTGGCGCCGCTGGGGACCGTACTTAAGCGAGCGTCAATGGGGCACGGTCCGCGAGGACTACAGCGAATACGGCACCGCGTGGGACTACTTTCCGCACGACCATGCGCGCAGCCGCATGTATCGCTGGGGAGAGGACGGCATCGCGGGATTCGGCAACGACCCGCTCGACTGGTGCGTGTCGCTCGCGTTGTGGAACGGCCGCGATCCGATCATCAAGGAACGGCTCTTCGGTCTCACGAACGAGCAAGGCAATCACGGCGAGGATGTGAAGGAGCTGTACTTCTATCTCGACGGCACGCCGACGCATTCGTACATGAAGATGCTGTACAAGTATCCGCACGACGCGTATCCGTATCAGCAACTCATCGACGAGAACAAGCGGCGCGGTCCCGATCAGCCCGAATACGAAGTGCTCGACACCGGCGTGTTCGACGACGACCGCTACTTCGATGTCTGCGTCGAATATGCGAAGTACGCGCCGGATGACATCGTGATGCGCGTGTCCGTCGAGAATCGCGCGAACGAGGCCGCAGCGCTTCATGTGCTGCCGCAATTCTGGGCGCGCAACCGATGGGCGTGGTCGAGCAAGTGGGGCAAGCCGTCGCTGAAGCTGGAGCACGATGCGCGAGAAGGCGCGCGTGTCATTGCGCACAATCCTTCGCAGGGCGCGATGCTCGTCACGGCTTCGGCAGAGGCGCCGGTCGAATGGCTCTTTTGCGAGAACGACACGAACGTTCGTCGTATTTATGGCATCGAGGGCGCGGGACCGTTCAAGGATGGCTTCAACGACTATCTCGTCGAAGGCGACGAACAGGCGATACGACGCGATCACGGCACGCGTAGCGCCGCGCACGTGCATCTGCAACTCGCGCCGCAGACACGCTCCGTGATGTATTTGCGCTGGCGTCCGGCATCGGTTTCGAACGATCCTCCGCTCGACATGGCGCAACTCTTCGCGCGCCGCGAAGCGGAAGCCGACGAGTTCTACGCGACGTTGCAACACGACATCGACGACGCCGACGCGCGCCTCGTGCAACGTCAGGCGCTCGCCGGCATGTTATGGACGAAGCAGTATTACCAGTTCGACGTCACGCGCTGGCACGACGGCGATCCGAACCAGCCCACCCCGCCGAAGGAACGCCGGCACGGCCGCAATGCGGACTGGCGGCACATGTGCAACGGCGACATCGTGTCGATGCCGGACAAATGGGAATACCCGTGGTATGCATCGTGGGATCTCGCGTTTCATGCGGTCGCGTTCGCGACGATCGATCCCGACTTCGCGAAGAAGCAGTTGTTATTGCTCGTGAAGGAGCGCTACATGCATCCGAACGGGCAATTGCCCGCGTATGAATGGGCATTCGGCGATGCGAACCCGCCGGTCCATGCATGGGCGACGTGGCGTGTGTTCGAGCTCGATCGCGAGATGACCGGCATCGGCGATCATGCGTTTCTCGAAGTCATGTTTCACAAGCTCCTGCTCAACTTCGCGTGGTGGGTCAACCGCAAGGACGCCGACGACCGCAATATCTTTCAGGGCGGTTTTCTCGGACTCGACAATATCGGCATCTTCGACCGTTCGCAACCGCTGCCGACGGGCGGACGCATCGATCAGGCCGACGGCACCGCATGGATGGCGTCGTACGCGCTCGACCTCATGCAGATCGGCCTCGAACTCGCGATGACGAACGAGTCGTATGTCGAGATCGCGGTGAAGTTCTTCGAGCACTTCCTGTATATCGCGGAAGCCGTGAGTTGCGGCGAAGTCTGCAACACCGGCCTATGGGACGGCAGCGACGAATTCTTCTACGATGTATTGCATCTGCCGAACGGCGCGCGCGTGCCCATGCGCATTCGATCGATCGTCGGACTGATTCCGCTGTTCGCCGTTCATGTGCTCGAAGAAGGCGTGTACGGCGACCTGCCCGGACTGCGTGAACGCCTCGCGTGGTTTCTCGATCATCGGCCCAATCTCGCGAAACTCGTATCGCGCTGGACCGAGCCCGGCAAAGGCAACACGACCTTGCTCTCGCTATTGCGCGGACATCGCATGAAAGCGCTGTTGCGCCGCACGCTGGATGAAAGCGAGTTCCTGTCCGACTATGGCGTGCGCGCGTTGTCCCGCGTGCATTGCGACAAGCCTTATATCTTCGATCACGATGGCGTGAACGTCTGCATCCGATACTTGCCCGCGGAATCGGACTCGCGTGTGTTCGGCGGCAATTCGAACTGGCGTGGACCGATCTGGATGCCGGTCAACTACTTGCTGATCGAATCGCTCTACGAGTTTCATCGCTATTACGGGGATGAGTTTCGCGTCGAGCATCCGACGGGCTCGGGGAAAATGCATTCGCTAAGCGAAATCGCGGACGATCTGTCACGGCGCATCGGCACGCTCTTTCTGAAAGATGCCGAAGGCAAGCGCCCCGTCATGGCCGCGTATCCGATGCTGCAAGCTGATCCGCGCTCGCGCGATCTCATTCTCTTTCACGAGTACTTTCATGGCGACAATGGGCGCGGTGTCGGCGCTTCGCATCAGACGGGATGGAGCGGACTCGTCGCGCTGCTGCTGCAACCGCGTCTTATGAAGTTATCGCACGTGGGCCCGGAAGCGCCCGTCATGGCCGTGCGACTGCATGAGGAGGCGAGTGCTGCGATGGGACGCTAGCGCCGCTGTTCATGCCAATGCGCCCCGAACTATCGCTCCAGATTCCCAAAACAAACATACTTCGATTCCAGATATTCCTCGACGCCCGACGACGCCCCTTCGCGCCCCATCCCCGACTCTTTGATGCCGCCGAACGGCGCGACTTCGTTGAACACAAGGCTATCGTTCACGCCCACGACACCGCATTCGAGCGCCTCCATCACTCTGAACGCGCGGCTGATATCCGCCGTGTAGAAGTAAGCCGCGAGGCCGGTGCGCGTGTCGTTCGCGAACGTGATGACGTCGTCCTCGTCCCTGAACGGCAGCACGCTCGCAACCGGCCCGAGGACTTCGTCGCCGCACACGCTCATCGACGGATCGACGCCCGTGAGCACCGTCGGCCTGAAGAAGTTCGATTCCGGTGCGACACGCGAGCCGCCCGCCGCGATCTTCGCGCCGAGCCTCACCGCTTCAGCGACGAGACTTTCGACGCGCGTCACCGCCGCTTCGCCGATGAGCGGGCCGATCTGCGCGCCCTCGTCCAGCCCGTCGCTCACCTTCAGCAACGCGACCTTCGAGACGAGTTTCGCGACGAACGTCTCGTACACGTCCTCATGCACGAAGAAACGGTTGGCGCACATCGCCGCCTGGCCCGAGTGGCGAAAACGCGCATCGAGCGCGCCTTTCACGGCGAGATCGATATCCGCATCGTCGAATACGATGAAAGGACAGTTCGCACCCAGTTCGAGCGACATCTTCTTCACCGTGGGCGCGCACAAGGTCATCAGCCGCTTGCCTTCGTCGATGGAACCGGTGAACGATACCTTTCGCACATCGGGGCTGGCGAGCAGCGCGCTTCTGACCGGCTCGCCCTCGCCCGTCAACACGGAGAGCACGCCGCGCGGCAAGCCCGCGTTCTCGCCGAGCACGCACAACGCGAGCGCCGAGAAAGGCGTCTGCGGATCGGGATGATGAATGACCGTGCAGCCCGCCGCGAGCGCGGCGCCGACGCGTCGCGCGACCATCGACGAAGGAAAGGTCCACGATGTGATGGCGCCGCACACGCCGATCGGCTGATGCAGCACGCGGATACGCTGATTGCGCCGCGGCGCCGGGATGTTGTCGCCGTAAATGCGGCGCGCTTCCTCCGCGAACCAGTCGAGATAATTCGCGGCCTGCGTGATTTCGGAACGCGCTTCGTGCAGCGGCTTGCCTTGCTCGCGGCACAAGATGATGGCGAGATCGTCGCGATGATGTTCGACGAGCCGCCCCCACTCTCTGAGCACCGACGCGCGCTCGCGGCTGCTCCAGCTACGCCAGTCCTGCAAGGCCGCGTGCGCGCACTCGATCGCCTCGCTCACCTGCTCGGCCGTGACCTGCGGCACCGAGCCGATGGTCTCCTTCGTGGACGGATTGGTGACGGGCACGCGCGGCAGCGAAGTATTGTCGACCCACACGCCGCCGATATACGCCGATTGCTCGAAAAGACTGGGGCACTGCAGTTCCATGGCTCGCTCCAATGCGTTGGCGCTTCGTGCATACAGTTGCACCGAGCTTAACGCATTTTCTACTCGCCATTCGGACGCGCGCGGCATCCCCGGTATACGACGAATCACGCTGACGGCGGCGGCGTTCGAGCGCGCGCCGCCGCTTCGGCATCACGTCAGTGGCTCGCGCCCTCCACCGCGCCGATGCCCGTTTCGGAGCGCACCGTCTGCGCTTCGAAGCCCGCTTTATCGACGCGGGCACGCGCCGATTTGTCGGTCACGGAGAAGAGCCATATGCCAATGAAGCCGATCGCCATCGAGAACAGTGCGGGCGATGCATACGGGAACGGCGCATTCGCGTAGTGGAACACGTCCACCCACACGGCCTTCGAGAGGATCGTCATCGCGACGGCCGAAAGCAGGCCGAGAAAGCCGCCGACCGCCGCGCCGCGCGTCGTGCAGCCGCGCCACAGAACGGACATGAAGAGCACCGGAAAATTGGCGGATGCCGCCACCGCGAACGCGAGCGACACCATGAACGCGATGTTCTGCTTTTCGAACACGATGCCGAGCACGACCGCGACGATGCCGAGCACGATCGTCGTCATGCGCGACACACGCAGCTCGCTCGCGCTGGATGCGCGGCCCTTCTTGAACACGGTCGCGTAGAGATCGTGCGACACCGCGGATGCACCTGCGAGCGTCAATCCCGCGACCACCGCCAGGATAGTTGCAAATGCAACTGCCGAGATGAAGCCGAGGAACACGTTGCCGCCGACCGCGCTCGCGAGATGCACCGCCGCCATGTTCGTGCCGCCGAGCAGCTTGCCGCCGGCATCCTTGAACATCGGATTGGTGCTCACCATCACGATGGCGCCGAAGCCGATGATGAACGTGAGAATGTAGAAGTAGCCGATCCACGTCGTCGCCCAGAACACCGACTTGCGCGCTTCCTTCGCGTTGGGCACGGTAAAGAAACGCATCAGGATATGCGGCAGCCCGGCCGTGCCGAACATGAGCGCGATGCCGAACGAGATCGCCGAAATCGGGTCCTTGATGAAGTTGCCCGGGCCCATGATCGACGCCTTCTTCTCGTGCACGTCGACGGCCTTCGCGAAGAGCGCCTCGGGGCTGAAGTGGAATTGCCACAGCACCATGAACGCCATGAACGAAGCGCCCGCAAGCAGCAGACACGCCTTGATGATCTGCACCCAGGTCGTCGCGGTCATGCCGCCGAAGAGCACGTACACCATCATCAGCGCGCCGACGATCACCACCGCGATCCAGTATTCGAGGCCGAACAACAGCTTGATGAGCTGTCCCGCGCCGACCATCTGCGCGATCAGATAGAACGCGACGACAACGAGCGTGCCCGACGCGGCGAACGCGCGAATCGGCGTCTGCTTGAAGCGATATGCGGCGACATCGGCGAACGTGAAGCGGCCGAGGTTGCGCAGACGCTCCGCCATCAGAAACGTGATGATCGGCCAGCCGACGAGAAAGCCGATCGAATAGATCAGGCCGTCATAGCCGTTGCTATAAACCGCCGCCGAAATGCCCAGAAACGAAGCCGCCGACATGAAGTCGCCCGCGATCGCGAGACCGTTCTGAAAGCCCGTGATGCCGCCGCCCGCCGTGTAGAAATCGGCGGCGGAGCGCGTCTTTTTCGCGGCCCACTTGGTGATGAAGAGGGTCGCGATCACGAACGCGATGAACATGCATATCGCGGTCCAGTTGGTCGCCTGCTTGACCGCCTGACCGAGATCGCCGCCTGCGGCGAATGAACTGGCGGACGCGGTAAAAAGTGCGCCCGCCGTGAAGATGCGTTGCGACTTCATGCGGCCTCCCGCTTGATCTTGTCGGTGAGTTCGTCGTACGTGCTGTTGGCGTGACGCACGTACAGTCCCGTGATGACCACCGTGAAGACGATCACGAACAGGCCGATCGGCATGCCCCACGTCATCACGCCCGCGCCCATCTTCGCGGCGAGCAGATCCTTGTTGAACGCAATGAGCAACACGTAGCCGTAATAGACGATCAGCACGAGCGCCGTCAGCGTCCAGCCGAGCTTCGAGCGCTTTCGCACCAGTTCGCCATAGGCGGCGCTCGACTTGATTTTCTCCACGATCTTGAGATCCATTTCCGTCGTCTCCTGCATGAATGTCTTTTCCGTGCGTGCAAAAGCGCCCGCGTTCGGGCGGGCGCGCGAACGATCAGCGATGCGTTGAATTGAGGAAATCCCCGGGCGGGGACGGCATGCGATGCCTTCGCGCAATGTCTTTCGAGGCGAATTATGATTCCGATGCGCTGGAGACTAAGGTAAGAGCGTGCGCTTACCCTTTTCTTACGTGAGGCGTTTTCTTTCGACGGGGTTTACGCGAAGCATGGAGCGTCGCTATGCACGCGATAGCCGATCGATCGTTCGCTCGGGCAGCGCCATCGTGCTCTCGTCTTTGAGGCTCACGCCGGTCAGCTTGCGTACACGCGCCGATGATGCCGCCGAGCGCGATCATCGCGACGTGCCGCTGGCGCAACGCCGGGCCCGGCTTGAGTTGAGAGAAAATCTGCTGCGAGCAAACATCGGACGATTGAAAGCGCGGCTGAATCGAAACCGCGCCACGCATCGTGCGGAGGCCGTGCGCACGACGTCGTGGATGCCCGCGCCGCTGTCGATGCTGATCGCGACCGTCTGGATCGAGGACGGCACGGCGCAGCACATCATGAATGCGCAGATCGCCGACATTCGCGCGGACGATTTCGCGGCGAATGCGAAGGCGCGCGGCGTGGTGGTGATGCCGTCGTCGGCGTTCGCGGTGGATCGCTCGGAGATCGAGCACGGCGTGCGCATCAATCTCGCCTGCGCGGAAAGCCGCGATCAGCTCGTCAGCGGATTGAGGATGCTGGCGGGCACGCTCAAGGACCGGCCGCGGGCATTGTTCGGGCATTTGTGATTTACGCGCGCCGCCATGCGCCCGCAAGCCCGGGCGCATGGCGGCGGCGTTATGGTGTCCCTCCCGCGACATCGACATTTCGCTTCGGCGTTTCATTTCTCTTCGGCATTTCATCTTTCGTCATCATGAATCGCCGGCATGCTAAGCGATCCATAGCTTCGCGCCGCCGACGGCGATTCCTCAACCCGCACGACAGTTCAGTAATTGCTGCGCATGCCGATCCACGGCGCCAGCCAAAATGGCGATAAACGCTATGGCGTTTTCATCCGTATTCAGCTATTAGTAGTTTCGTCACGCACGTGAGCGCCATTCGGTGGCGCACCGTGAGCATCTCTGGCTATAACTCGACCGTCAAAACCGGAGGCAGCTACGACACATCACAAGCATCGGGCTCGCTGACGTCGCCCTAAGTCCTGTCCCGCGCGTTTTTCATCGCATGGCGAAGGCGCACGGCGAAGCGCACGCTTTCCAGGGACGCATTCGCCGAAACGCACACCGCGAGCATTGCCGTGGCGAGGCGACTTGTGCGCGCTCGCTTATCAACGATCGGCTATCCCAACGGGGGAGGCGCCTATGGCGTTCGTGTCGGAACAGGTTCTGGACTGCTGCTCGTTCGCTCGACCGTCGCGCTCCATGCGCGCAATGCGGCTCGCCGCCGCCGCCGCGATTGCGACGCTCTCGCTCGTGGCGTGCAAGAAGCCGGCTCCGGAAGCGCAGAAGCCCGCCGTCGATGTCACCGCCGTGACCGTCGCGGCGCAATCGACGTCCGTCGACTTCGACTTCACCGCGCAGACGCAGAGTTCGCGCGAAGTCGAAATACGCGCGCGCGTCGACGGCTTCCTGGAAAAGCGCATGTACACCGAAGGCGCGCTCGTCTCGGCCAATCAGGTCATGTTCATCATGGACAAACGACCCTTCGAGGCCGCGCTGCAGACCACCAAGGGCTCGCTCGCGCAACAGCAGGCGCGCCTGCTCGTCACCCAGCAGAATCTCGCGCGCGTGAAGCCGCTCGCCGCGATGAACGCGTTGAGCAAGAAGGATCTCGACGACGCCATCGGCAACGAGAAGAGCGCCGAGGCCGCCGTCATCGCCGCGAAAGGCGAAGTGCAAACCGCCGAGCTGAACCTGAGCTACACGACGATCCGCTCGCCGCTCAAGGGCCTCTCCAGCTTCGCGCGCGTGCAGGAAGGCAGTTACGTGACGCCGACTCAGGGCGGCCTGCTCACGTATGTCTATCAGCTCGACCCGATGTGGGTGAACTTCAGCATCTCGGAGAACGAACTGCTGACTTATCGCGAGCAGATCAAGAAAGGCGAGTTGCGCTTTCCGCCCGACAACAAGTTCGATGTGACCGTCATCCAGGCGGACGGCTCGATCTTTCCGCAGACCGGCCACATCGACTTCACGAATCCGGCCTTCAGCACGGAGACGGGCACCTTCCTCGTGCGCGCGGTGTTCGCCAATCCGCAGGGCACGCTGCGCCCCGGCCAGTTCGTCAAGGCGCGTGTCTCGGGCGCGGTGCGGCCCAACGCGATTCTCGTGCCGCAGCGCGCCGTGCTGCAGGGCGCGAAGAGTCACTTCGTGTGGGTGCTCGACGAGCAATCGAAGCCGCATCAGCGTGTCGTCGAAGTCGGCGAATGGCACGGCGACGACTGGTTCATCACGAGCGGCCTGAAGACGGGCGAGCGCGTCATCGTGGATGGCGCGATACGCGTCGGCGCGGATACGCAGGTGCGCGTAGTCGCGGCGCCCGCCGCACCAGCCGCGGGCGGCACGCCGGCCTCGGGCGCGCAGGAGGCGTCGCTCGGAGAGGCGAAGAAAGCAGGCGGCGGCGCCGAAAAGTGAAGTGATTTGATTCGAATACAAGCACGTCGCGCGGAAGAGGCCAATGAACATTTCACATTTCTGCATTGACCGTCCGATTTTCGCGTCGGTCATATCGATCATCATCACTTTGGGCGGCGCGCTCACGATGTTCGCGCTGCCCACCGCGCAGTATCCCGACATCACGCCGCCGCAGATCACGGTCTCCGCGACCTATCCGGGCGCGAGCGCCGACGTCGTCGCGAACAACGTCGCCGCGCCGATCGAGCAGCAGGTCAACGGCGCGGACAACATGATCTACATGAGCTCGTCGAGTTCGTCGACGGGCAATCTGACCATCAACGCGTACTTCCAGATCGGCACCAATCCGGAACTCGCGCAGGTCGACGTGCAGAACCGCGTGAACCTCGCGCTGCCGCAACTGCCTCAGTCCGTCACCAGTCAGGGCGTACAGGTCCAGAAGAAGTCGCAGGCGTTCATGATGGTGCTCGCCATCTATTCGCCCGACGATCGTTATGACGCGACGTATATCGCGAACTACGCGAACGTGTATGTGCTCGACGCGTTGAAGCGCGTTCCCGGGGCGAACCAGTCGAGCATTTTCGGCACGCCCGATTACGCGATGCGCATCTGGCTCAAACCCGACCGCATGGCGCAACTCGGCATCACGGCGGCCGACGTGCAGCGCGCCGTCGCCAATCAGAATCAGCAGTTCGCCGTCGGCCGCCTCGGGCAATCGCCGACCGGCGCGCCCGTCGAACAGTCCTTCGCGGTGACGACGACCGGGCGGCTCACCGAGCCCGCCGAGTTCGAGAACATCATCATTCGCGCGCAGTCGGGCGGCGCGGCGATCGTGCGTCTGAAAGACGTGGGACGCGCCGAACTCGGACAAAAAGACTACTCGATCCGCAGCCGTTTCCAGGGTAAATCGGCCACGGTGATCGCCGTCTATCAGCAACCGGGCGCGAACGCGCTCGACGTCTCGAAGCAAGTGCGCGCGACGCTCGCGGAAATGAAGAAGACGTTCCCGCAGGGCATCGACTACGAAATCGCGATGGACACGACGGAGTTCACGCGCGCGTCCATCTCCGACGTGGTGCATACGTTCTTCGAAGCGGTCGTGCTGGTCGTGATCGTCGTGTTCGTTTTCCTGCAAAGCCTGCGCGCGACGTTGATTCCGGTGATCGCGGTGCCGGTGTCGATCGTCGGCACGTTCATGGGCATGGAAGCGCTCGGCTTCTCCATCAACATGCTGACATTGTTCGGCATGGTGCTCGCAATCGGGATTGTCGTGGACGATGCGATCGTCGTGATCGAGAACGTCGAGCGCAACATGAACGAGCACAAGCTCGATCCGAAAACCGCCGCGAAGAAGGCGATGGACGAGGTGGCCGGGCCGGTCGTCGCGATCGTGCTCGTGCTGTGCGCGGTGTTCGTGCCGGTCGCGTTCCTCGGCGGCATCACAGGGCAGATGTATAAGCAGTTCGCCATTACCATCGCGATATCGGTGGTGATCTCGGGGATCGTCGCGCTGACTTTGTCGCCCGCCCTCGCCGCCTTGCTGCTCAAACCCGGGCATCACGAGAAAAAGGGCTTTTTCCGCTGGTTCGACAACCAGTTCGCGCGCATGACGCGGGGCTACGTGAGCGCGGTGCGGTTTATCATCAAGCGCTTCATGATCGCGCTTCTGGTTTTCGTCGGCGTAATCGTGCTCGCCGTCGTGATGATGCGCGACATTCCCACCGCGTTCCTGCCGCCCGAGGATCAGGGTTATCTGCTCGGCGCGGTGATCATGCCCGATGCCGCTTCGCTCGACCGCACCGGCGCCGTGTCTGACCGCGTCACCGAATACTTCATGAAGCAGCCGGCGGTCGGCAGCATCACGACGGTCGACGGCTTCAGCCTTCTGGACAGTCAGAACAAGAACAATGCGTCCACGTTCTTCGTCGGCTTCAAGAGTTTCGAGGAGCGCTATAAATCGGCGAATATCCGCACGCAGAACGCGCGCGCCGTGCTCGTCGACGCGTACAAGAATCTGTCGCAGATCAAAGAGGGCATCGTGGTGCCGCTAAATCCGCCGTCGATTCCGGGTCTCGGCACGACGGGCGGCACCGAGATGTGGATTCAGAGCAAGGGCGATGCGACGATCGGACAGTTCGCCGGCATCGTCGACGATTTCGTCGCCAAGGCGAAAGCGCGGCCCGAGCTGACGGGCGTTACATCGACATTCAACGCGTCGTCGCAGCAACTGCTCGCGGATGTCGACCGCGACAAGGCCGAAACGCTCGGCGTGCCTGTCGAGGACGTCTATAGCGCGATGCAGACGATGTTCGGCTCGTTGTACGTTTCGCAGTTCAATCGCTCAAGCCGGCTGTGGCAGGTGATTCTGCAAGCAGAGCCGCAGTATCGGATCAAGCCGGACGATCTCACGCAGATCTTCGTGAAGAGCAAGACCGGCGAGATGGTGCCGCTCAAGGCCGTGGTGACCACGCGCTACGTGACCGGCCCGGACCTGATCACGCGCTTCAACAATTTCCCGGCGGTGAAGATCACGGCGAACGCCGCGCCCGGTTACGCATCGGGGCAAGTGATAGCGGCGCTGGAAGACATTGCGACGGGCTTGCCGACCGATTACGGCATCGGGTGGAGCGGCGAGGCTTACGAGGCGAAGCAGTCGGGCAGTTCGTCGGCGCTCGTGTTCGTGTTCGGCCTCGTGATGGTCTTCCTGATCCTCGCCGCGCAGTACGAGAAGTGGAGTTTGCCGTTCGGCGTGCTGATGGCGGTGCCGTTCGCGATCTTCGGCGCGCTGCTGGCGATCCTGTTGCGCGGCCTGAACAACGACGTGTACTTCCAGATCGGTCTCACGATGCTCGTCGCGCTCGCCGCGAAAAACGCGATTCTGATCTTCGAGTTCGCCGTGCTGAATCGCGAGGCGGGCTCGTCCATCTACGACGCCGCCATGACCGCCGCCGAAGAGCGTCTGCGCCCGATCGTGATGACCTCGCTCGCGTTCATTCTCGGCTGCGTGCCGCTCGCGATCGCGACGGGCGCATCGGCGAACAGCCGCCATTCGATCGGCACGGGCGTGATCGGCGGGATGCTCGGCGCGACGGTCATCGCCGTGTTCTTCATCCCGATGTTCTTCTGGGGACTGGAAACGATGTCCTCGCGCTCGAAGAAAAAGGATGGCGTCGCGCCCACGACGGATGCAACGAAGGCGCAAGGCGGCGGCAGCAATGCCTCGCCGTCCGCTCCGGACAAGGGAGACTGACATGCGGCGCGCCAGGCTCGTTCTCTCGCTTTCAGGCATTGCCGCCGCGCTGACGCTGTCCGGCTGCCTGCTCGGTCCGAACTATTCGCGTCAGCCGGTCGAGACGCCGGCGACGTATCGCTTCGCCGCCAGCGAAGTCGCGGACACCGCGAACACCGAATGGTGGCACCAGTTTCAGGACCCGGTTCTCGACGAACTGATCTCGACCGCGCTCGCGAACAACAAGGACGTGAAGATCGCGGCGGCGCGCGTCGATCAGTTCATGGGCCAGTTCGTCACGACGCGCTCGGCGCTGTTCCCGCAGATATCGGCGGGCGCGACGGCATCGCGGCAGCGCGCTTCGGCGGCGGGACTGCAACCGCTCAGCGGCTTCGGTCCCGTGTACAACGACTTCCAGGCGTCGGTCGCGGCGTCATGGGAACTCGATCTCTTCGGCCGCAACCGGCGGCTGACCGAAGCCGCGCGCGCGAATCTTCTGTCGAGCGAAGAAGGACGGCGCGCGACGATCCTGTCGCTGGTGGCGTCGGTGGCGTCGTCGTATCTGAATCTGCGCAGCCTCGACAAGCAACTCGAAATCGCCAAAGCGACGACGCAGAGCCGCGCCGAATCGGTGCATGTGTTCACGCTGCGCTTCGAAGGCGGCGAAGTCTCGCAGATGGAACTCGCGCAAAGCCAGTCCGAATACGAAGCCTCGCTCTCGACGATTCCGCAGCTCGAAACGCAGATCGCGCAGCAGGAAGACGCGCTCTCGATTTTGCTCGGCGCGAATCCGGGGCCGATCGTGCGCGGCCGGACGCTCGGCGAACTCGCGACGCCCGTGATTCCCTCCGGCCTGCCTTCGGACTTGCTGGAGCGGCGGCCCGATCTGCTGCAGGCGGAACAGGATCTGGTCGCGGCGAACGCGTTCATCGGCGCGGCGCGGGCACTCTACTTCCCGCAGATTTCGCTGACGGGTCTGCTCGGCACCGCGAGCGGCCAGTTTTCGTCGCTCTTCACGGGACCGTCGCGCATCTGGTCGTTCGCCGGGCAGATCACGCAGCCCATCTTCACGGCGGGCAATATCTCGGGCCAGGTGCAGTCGGCCGAAGCGCAGCAGCAGGCGGCATTGCTGACCTACGAGAAGGCGATCCAGGTCGCGTTCCAGGAAGTCGACGACGCGCTCATCGCCTCGCAGAAACTGCATGAGCAGCTCGAAGTGCAGGGCCGCCAGGTCACGGCGCTCTCCACGTATTCGCGTCTTGCGCGGGCGCGCTACGAAGGCGGCTACACGAGCTATATCGAAGTGCTCGACGCCGAGCGCAGTCTGTTCAACGCGCAGCTTTCGGCAACGCAGACGCAGGCCGCGGCGCTCGTGTCGTTCGTCACGCTCTACAAGGCGATGGGCGGCGGCTGGGTCGTCGCGGCCGACAAGATGACGACGCAGCAACAGTCGGCGACGCCTTCCGCCGATTCGCCCAAACCGGGCCAGCCCGCTTCGCAGACGGTGCAATGAACACGGCCATTTCGGACAATCGCGACGCACGGCCGCTGATCGCGTGCCACGAATGCGATCTGATGCAGCGCGAGCGCGACGTGCCGCCCGGCGGCGCGCTGCGTTGCTGCCGCTGCCGCGCCGTGCTGTACCGGCGCCGGGCGCGCGGCTTCGATCGCGCGCTCGCCTACGCGCTCGCCGCCTGCGTGCTGTGGCTGATCTCGAATACGTTTCCGATCGTCGGTCTCGCGGTGAACGGCGATCTCGTCGAGACGACGCTGTTCGGCGCGGTGCGCGTGCTGTATCGCGACGGCATGTGGCCGCTCGCCGGCCTCATCTTCATCACGACGATCCTGATGCCCGCGCTTCAGGCGCTCGGCATGGTGTGGCTGCTGCTGCCGCTCTATCTGAACCGCCGGCCGTGGCGCGCCGACGCCGTGTTTCGCCTGCTGCGCGTCGCGCGCAACTGGGGCATGACCGAAGTGCTGATGCTCGGCCTGCTCGTCGCGGTCGTGAAGCTCGCGCATATCGCCTCGGTGGTGACGGGGCCGGCGCTGTGGTCGCTCGCGGCGCTGATGCTGCTGCTCGTCGCGGCGTCATCGTCGTTCGATGAGCGCGCGATGTGGCAGCGCGTCGAAAGCGCGCCGCCCGGCGTGCCCGCCGACACGCCGCTCGACGGGCGCACCGCGACGGAAAGCGGCATCTGCGTGTGTCACGATTGCGGCCTTACCACGCGCGGCATGCAGCGTCATCGCCATCTGTGCTGCCCGCGCTGCGGCGCGCATCTGCATCTGCGCAAGCCCGCGAGCCTCTCGCGCACGTGGGCGTTTCTGATTTCGGCGGCGATTCTCTACATCCCCGCGAACATCCTCCCGGTGATGAACACGAGCTCGCTCTTCGGCGCGCAGAAGGACACGATCCTGAGCGGCGTCGCGTATCTGTGGACCTCCGGCTCGCCGCCGCTCGCGGTGCTCGTGTTCATCGCGAGCATTGCCGTGCCGATGCTCAAGATCCTCGCCATCGGCTATCTCGCCACGAGCGCGAATCTCCGGATGACGCAGCAGAGCGCGTTTCGCGCGCGCGTCTACCGTCTCGTCGAGTTCGTCGGCCGCTGGTCGATGCTCGACATCTACGTGATCGCCGTGCTCGTCGCGCTCGTGCAGTTCAGCGCGATGGCGACGATCGAGGCCGGACCGGCGGCGATCGCGTTCGGCGCGGTCGTCGTGCTGACGATGTTCGCGGCGATGTCGTTCGATCCGCGCCTGATCTGGGATTTTCCACCGACCGGGGAAGGATCGCGATGAACACGCCCGATGCCGAAGTCGTGCCGAAAGGACGCTGGCGCATTCCATGGGTCTGGATCGTGCCGTTGGTCGCCGTGGCGATCGGCATCTGGCTCGCGGCGCAGGCGGTGCTGGAGAAAGGGCCGACCGTCACGATCAGCTTCAAGACCGGCGAAGGGCTCGAAGCGGGCAAGACGAAGATCAAGTTCAAGGACGTGGATATCGGCCTCGTGAAATCGGTCGCGCTTTCGAACGACTACACGCGCGTGGTCGCCACGGCCGAACTGACGCGCGACGCGACCAAGATGCTCGTCGACGATACGCGCTTCTGGGTCGTGCGCCCGCGCGTGGCGGGCGGCTCGGTGTCGGGCATCGGCACGCTGCTGTCGGGCGCGTACATCGGCATGGATATCGGCCGCGCGAAGGAGGACCGGCGCAACTACACAGGCCTCGAAACGCCGCCGATTTTCGCGAGCGACGTGCCCGGGCGGCAATTCATTCTGAAGGCGCCGGATCTCGGCTCGGTCGATGTCGGCACGCCGGTCTATTTCCGCCGTCTGCAAGTGGGTCAGGTGACGGCGTTCGAACTCGACAAGGACGGCAGCGGCGTCACGCTGCACATCTTCGTCAACGCGCCCTACGACCGTTACGTGAACGCCGATTCGCGCTTCTGGCAGGCCGGCGGCATCGACGTCACGCTCGGCACCGACGGTCTCAAGGTCAACACGCAATCGCTCGTGTCGATTCTGATCGGCGGACTCGCGTTCGAGACGCCCGCCGTGTCGCTCAACTGGGCCGAGGCGCCGCGCGACACGACCTTCACGCTGCATCCGACGCGCACCGAGGCGTTGCGCGTGCGGGAAAATATCGTCGACAAATATGTCTTCGCGTTCGACGGTTCCGTGCGCGGCCTCGCCGTGGGCGCGCCGGTGGAATTCCGCGGCATTCAGATCGGCGAAGTGTCGGCCATTTACACGCGCTTCGATCCGATCACCAAGCGCATCAGCATACCGGTCGAGATCAACCTCTATCCGGAGCGCTTCACGTCGCGCTTCGCGACCGTGCCGAAACCCGGGCGGCTCGTGGACGACCGCAAGGAGCTCGCGGACCTGCTCGTCGCGCGCGGAATGCGCGGGCAGTTGCGCACTGGAAGCCTGCTGACGGGCCAGTTGTATGTGTCGATCGACTTCTTCCCGCAAGCGAAAAAAGCGAGCATCGACTGGAACCGCTCGCCGCCCGAGATGCCGACGACGCCGAGCGGCCTCGACTCGCTGCAGGACTCGGTCAACCGCATCATGACGCGCATCGACAAGCTGCCGATCGAGCAGCTTACGGCGAGCGCGCAGCACACGCTCGACAGCACGACGCGGCTGATGCAGGGCCTCAACACGGAGGTCGTGCCGCAAGCCGCCACGACACTGGCCGCCGCGCGCGCCGCGCTCGACGCCGCGCATTCCACGCTCATGCCGGGTTCCGGCCTGCAGCAGGACACGGCCGAAGCGATCCGCGAACTGACGCGCACCGCCGCCTCGTTCCGCAGCCTCGCGGATTATCTGCAGCAGCATCCGGAAGCGTTGCTGCGCGGCAAGCCGGAGGACAAGAAGTGATGCGGCCCCTACTCGTGTCTGTCGTTGTTTGCATGGCGATGCTCGCCGGATGCAGTTCGCCGCGCGCGAGCTTTTATCGATTGAGCGCCGATCCGTCGCTCACCGCGACGACCGCGCGCGCCGACTCGCGGCCGGTGATCGTCGGACCGGTCACGGTGCCCGATCTCGTCGACCGGCCGCAGATCGTCACGCGCGACACGAGCAACGAAGTCACGCTCAACGAATACGCGCGCTGGGGCGAGCCGCTCAGGAGCAGCATCGCCGATGCCATCGCGGGCGATCTCGCGTTGCTGCTCGCGTCCGACCGGGTCGCGCCCGCCTCGCGCGCAATCGCGGATGCGAACGCGTGGCGCGTGCGCGTTGATATCCAGCAGTTCGAATCCGTGCCCGGCGATGCCGTCGTGATCGATGCGCACTGGTCCGTGCGCCGTTTCGGCGACGACAACGCGCTCGACGGCCGTTCGCTCGTGCGCGAGCCGGTCAACGGCAGCGACTGGGATGCGCTCGTGGCCGCGCACAGCCGCGCGCTCGCGAGCGTGAGCCGGGATATTGCGACGGCGATGGGGGGCAAGGGGGTGAAGTAAAAGCGCTCCGAATGAAGTGCTCCCGAGTGACCTTCGAGCTTGGCTATGTGACCGCACGCGCCCGTCGAAGTCTGTTTGATCTGATGCTGCTGCTCCTTGCAACGGCTTTCGAGCGGATTTTGCACACCGCTGCCAGCCATCCGTCGCTGTTTTCGAGACACCTTCAAAAAGTCAAGCCTGCCTCCCGCTAGGATTAGCACTCCTGTGAAAATGCGGAGGCGATATGCCGTTTCCCGAATGGGGATATTTCGTGACCCGGCTCACTTACCTATGTCGCCAATACCCCGGCGCTAGATTTTCTTGAAGAGATGAATATGAATGCAAAGACTTTCGGCTGGGAATTGGCGAAGAATGGCTTCCTGTTTCTTGAGATATTCGGGGAATACCCGTCGTTTCATGATTCGGCCGTGCAATCGTTCTTCATGCAGAGGACGAGATCGTCGCATATGAACGATACGGGCGAGCCACTCATTCCGGGTTGCGAGCGTGATTTGGTCGACCTGACGCTTGAGATTCTTCACAACCGATACGGTCCGCGCCCTGTGGACGGTGGCGCCGACTATCTAGTGACAATCAAACTGTTGGAGATTAAAAGCGGAAACATCGATATCAATGCGATGCTCGAAGAAGCATGGATTAGAGATATCAACTTGACGGATGAATCCAATGGACTCGTCAAGTTTGATCTCAATCCTAATATTGGCCTTGACATCGTTTTGACGTGTAAAGAAATAATCGTTGATTCGATCAAACCATATCATCGTTGAACACTTCTTAGCGGAGAGGTACGCGACGTATTTTGCAAAGGGACGGCCCCTGAGACTTCCCGCCTCACAGCACCAACCGCGCGGCCTCCTCAAACGCGGCGCCGGCAGGCGGCACATCGCGCCGCGCGATGCGCACGATCTCGACGGCGCGCGTTTGCGGCGGCTGCGTCGGCAGGTGCGCGAGCTGAATGTCGATGTCCGCGTGCGGCTCGTCGCAACGCTCTTCCATCAGCAAGTTCATCTGATTCAGACACAGCTCGCGATGCGTGACGGAGACGAGCGCCGCCGGCTCGGCGAGCAATTCGACGATCGTCTGAAGCTGCATCTCGATGGAATCGGCGGGCGATCCGAGCGCTGCGAGCGCGGCCTCGTTCTCCTCGAAATCGCGCTGAAGCCGCGTGGCGTCGCCAGCGAGATCCGTCGATGCGATCAGGCTGCTCATGCCCGCGCCGCGCCGGCCAAGCATCTGCATGCGCGCGCTCAGCAACGCGCGATATTCCTGCAACGCGTCGCGCCGCGCTTCCTTCTGCGCGACGCGCGACATCGCTTCGAGCACGAACTGCTCGACGATCCGCTGCACGAGTTCCCGTCTGAGCGCTTCATCGGTTCCGCTGCAAAAACGCATGCGCTTGTCGTCGAAGCTCACCGCCGTGCGCGCGACATCCGAGCGCATCGCGCCGCCTTCGACCGCCGCGACGAGCACGCTGCGCTCGACGAGCGTCGCGCCCAACACCGCGAACGCGTGATCGGCGGCGATGTGGCCGTCGAACCAGCCGCGCACCTCGTGCGACTCGCCGATCACGCGCGCGACGTCGTCCGGCGTCGCGAATTTAGCGCGCAAATAGGGGTCGTCCGCCCATGCGTCCGGCGCCGCGTCACGCGGCGGCAGCAGCGCGGCGACCAGTTCGTGCGCATGGTCGAGCGTCTTGCCGGCGACGGGCGCGAGCCGCGACTCGTAGCGGCTCGCGAGGCGCACCTGAGGCGCAAGCGCGACGATGCGGCCGAGCGCCTCCTTGACGTCGTCACGCGAACTCTCGGCATCGCGCCGGAAAAGCCAGTTGAACATGCTCATCCCATGATGTGCACGCCACCGTCCACGTAAAGCGTTTCGCCCGACATGCGCCGGGCGAACGGCGTCGCGAGGAACGCGCACGTGAAGCCGACGTCCATGATGTCGACCAGCTCGCCGAGCGGCGCGCGTTGCGCGGCTTCGGTCAACAGCAGGTCGAAGTCCTTGAGTCCCGACGCCGCGCGCGTCTTGAGCGGCCCCGGTGAAATCGCATGCACGCGCACGCCCTGTGGACCAAGCTCGTAAGCGAGATAGCGCGCGCACGCTTCGAGCGCGGCCTTGACCGGCCCCATCACGTTGTAATTCGCGACGACCTTGTTCGCGCCGTGATAGCTCATCGTGAACATCGTGCCGCCGTCTTTCATGAGCGGCGCAGCGAGCCGCGCCATGCGCACGAACGAATGGCAGGAGATGTCCATCGCCTTCGCGAAGCCTTCGGCCGAGCTGTTCAACAGGCCGCCCTGCAGATCGTCCTTCGGCGCCCACGCGATCGAATGCACGAGGATATCGAGCTTGCCCCACTCGCTCGCGATACGCGCGAACACCGCTTCCAGCTCGTCCTGGCTCGACGCATCGAGCGGCATGAAGATCGGCGCGTCGAGGGCTTTTGCGTGCGGTTCGACATAAGGACGCGCCTTCTCGTCCGCATACGTGATGGCGAGATCGGCGCCCAGTTCACGGAACGCCTTCGCGCACCCGTAGGCGATCGAATGGTCGTTGGCGATGCCGGTAACGAGCGCCTTCGCGCCCTTCAGCACAGGCTGCGGAACGTTCAGTGTCATGCGGATGCTCCTTCGCGCCAGTCCTCGATCAATGCCAGTGTGTGACGCGCGATCATGAGTTCCTCGTTGGTCGGAATCACCCATGCGCTCACCTTGCTCGACGTCGTGCTGATGCGCGGGCCGCCGCTCTCGTTGGCTTTCGCATCCAGCTCGATGCCCCACCACGCCGCCTGTTCGCACACGCGCTGCCGGATCTCTTTCGAATGCTCGCCGATGCCCGCAGTGAACACGATGGCGTCGAGCCCTTGCAGCGCGGCGCTCATCGAGCCAAGTTCGCGGCCGATGCGATACGTATAAAGATCGATGGCGAAGCGCGCGCGTTCGTCGCCGCTCGCGAGAAGCGCGCGCATGTCGCCCGACACGCCGGACACGCCGAGCAATCCCGACTTGCGATACAGCAGGTCTTCGATGTCGCGCGCGTTCATGCCGAGTTCGTCGAGCAGATAGAGGATCACGCCCGGATCGAGATTGCCGCAACGCGTGCCCATCATGAGGCCGTCGACGGCGGTGAAGCCCATCGTGCTCGCAACGCTCTTGCCCGCATGCATCGCGCACAGGCTCGCGCCGTTGCCCAGATGCGCGACGACCGTGCGCCCGCGCGCCGCATCGGGTGCGATATCGGGCAGCGCGCTCGCGATGTATTCGTAAGAGAGACCATGAAAGCCATAACGCCGCACGCCATTCTTGGTGATGGATTCGGGCAGCGCGAACGCCTGCGCGAGCGGTGATTGCGTCGCGTGAAAGGCCGTGTCGAAGCACGCGACTTGCGGCACGCCCGGATTGCGCTCGGCGACGATGCGTATCGGCGTGAGATTGTGCGGCTGATGCAGCGGCGCGAGCGGCGTGAGCTTGTCGAGTTCGTCGAGCACTTCGGGACTGGTCAGCACGGGTTTCGTGAAGCGCGCGCCGCCATGCACGACGCGATGCCCCACGCCAATCAGACGATGCCCCACGCCATGCCCGCGCAGATACGCGCCGAGATGCGCGATCGCATCGGCGTGCTCAAGCTTCGCGCCCTCGCCCCATGAATGCTCCGCGGACTTCTCGCCGTTCGCATTGAACGCGATGAAATGCGGCGCGCTGAACAAGCCTTCCACTTGTCCGTGCGTAACGAGTTCGAGTTCGTCACTTTCGACATCGAACGCGCTGAACTTGATGCTCGACGAACCCGCGTTGAGAACCAGAATGACATCCGCCATGTATTCACCCCATCAATTGCGCATCTTCGCGGCGCTTCGACGCCACGAGCGACGCGATCGCGCACGACGCAAGCCGCGATTGCAGCGAATCGGCGCGGCTCGTCAGAATGATCGGCACGCGCGCGCCGAGCACGATGCCCGCGGCATCCGCGTTCGCGAGAAAAGACAGACTCTTCGCGAGCATGTTGCCCGCTTCGAGATCCGGCACGATCAGCACGTTCGCGCGTCCCGCGACGGGCGAATCGATCTTCTTCGTGCGCGCCGCTTCGGGATCGATCGCGTTGTCGAGCGCGAGCGGTCCATCGACGAGCGCGCCCGTGATCTGATGCCGGTCGACCATCTTGCAGAGCGCGGCCGCCTCCAGTGTCGAGGGCACTTTCGGGTTCACCGTTTCCATTGCCGAGAGAATCGCGACGCGCACTTCCGCAAAGCGCAGCGCGTGGCCGAGATCGATCGCGTTCTGCACAATGTCGACTTTATCGGCGAGCGTCGGCGTGATGTTGATCGCCGCGTCGCTGATGATGAGCACGTCGTCATGCCCCGGCACGTCCATGATGAAGCAATGCGACACGCGCCGCTGCGTGCGCAGGCCGCCGTCGCGCTTCACGACCGCGGCCATGATTTCATCGGTGTGCAGGCTGCCCTTCATGAGCGCTTCGGCCTTCGCCTCGCGCACGAGTTCCACCGCTTTGTCCGCGGCCTCGTGGCTATGCTGCGCATCGACGATAGGAAAGCCCGCGATGTTGAGACCGCACTCCTCCGCGACTTCGCGAATGCGATCGCGCGGCCCGACAAGTTGCGGCGCGATCAGGCCCATCTCGTGCGCCTTCACCGCGCTTTCCAGCGAGGTCCGGTCACACGGATGCACGACCGCCACCGAGAGCGGCGGCAAGGTCTTGCAAACTTCGATGAGCCGTACATATTTTTCGCGCGGTTGATTCATATCTACTCCGAAATAATGTGAGATGCGCCGCCTGATTTTCAGTGCGCGGGCGCGGACCGTCTTGCCGTGCGCCCGGTTTTGACAGGCAGCGCCGCGCGGATGCGCGCGAGCATGTCGTGTTGCGCGGCCGTCGGCTCGAAGCCTTGCATGCGGCTGTCGTCGTGCAGCTTGTCGAAGAGCGTGAGGAGCTTCTTGCGGTCCTCGATGTCGTCGAGCAGATCGGGCAACGCGGCAAGCGCCTGCTCCGGCTCGTAGCGCACGATGATCTCCTGTTCGCCGCGAATGCGCCGCCATTCGTCGCGTGGCATCTGCGGCAGATATTCCGCATAGTCCGCGGCGAGTTCCTGACGCAGCACCATGCGCGTGAGCGGCAACGGCTCGTCGCGACGCATCAGCAGGCACGCGACGCGCGCGACCGCTTCCGCATAGCCGCCATGCGTGACGGACGCGAGCGCTTCCTGCACGAAAGGCAGATCGCGCGGATCGGTTCGATGCTCGTGCTCCGCGTGCCCCTCGTGCGCCTCGTGCGCCTCGTGCTCTTGCGCGCGATGCACCGAGAACATGTTGCCGTAGACGGAGAAGAACATCGCCTCGGTCGTCGCATCGCGCATCGCGCGATAGAAGTCGAGGCTCGCACTGATCATGTCGGAGCCGCAATGTTCGGCATGACGCAACACGTCGCCCTCGGTGTCGGGCTTGCGCGCGGCCTTCACCGCCTCCGCCGCGGGGCCGAGCCACGCGAGCCACGGATTGAAATCCGAGAACATCCAGCGCTGCGCGCGCAACGGATGAAACGCGCGCAACAACGCCGCGGACGTGTCGTTCGCCATCGCCTGCACGAAGGGCTGCGCGAACATTTCATACGCGCGCTGATTGAAATCCGATACCTGTTTTACCGCTTCGAAGGGCAATTCGTCCACACGCTCGAACCGGTTGAAGCGCGCAGTCAACTCTTCGAGACGGCGCTCGTGAAAGCTCACCTCGTATTCGGTCTTGCCGTTCTCGCCGTGGCGCTCGGCGATCTCCATGCCATACAGCCCCGGCGGAAACGACTCGATCGCCTCCAGCACCGACGCGATCTGCGTGTATTCCTTCTTCGCCACCTTGCCGCTCACGAAGATGCCCAAGTGCCCGATGCTCTTGTGCATCAAGCCGACGATCACCTGGCCGCGCGCCTTGATTTCGTCCGTGCTGCCGTAGATATCCGCGACCCAGTTGAAGGCCTGTTGCGGCGGCGTGATGTTGTCGCCCATCGAAGCGAAGAGGACGATCGGCGACTTGATCGCGCGCAGATCGAACGACGCGCCCGACACGCCGCGCACTTCGCCCGACCACAGCTTGTTGCCGACGAAAAGATTGCGCGTGATCCATTCGATCTCTTCGCGGTTCATCAGGTAGTAACCGCCCCACCAGCGTTCGAAGTCGAGAAAGCGCGCCGGTTCGGTGTCGATCTTGTCGAACAGCGTGTAGTACTTGTCCCAGAAGCTGTTCGCCGGATTGAGGTTCTCGAAGTTCTCAACGAGATACGCACCGTCGAACTTGCCGTTGCCGAGATCCGCCGTTAGTGAAGCGAGCCACGTGCCGCCCAGCATGCCGCCCGAATAGCGCATCGGGTTGTCGCCCTCGCCTTCGCTCCACGCCCCGCTCCAGTACGACATCGGCGCGCCGTTGATGACGAGCGGACCGGTATCGTCGGGCTGCGAACTCGCGAGCATCATCGCGGCCCAGCCGCCCTGACAATTGCCGACGATCGCGGGCTTCGGGCTATCGGGATGCAGTTCGCGCACGTTCTTGACGAACTGCTGCTCGGCCGCGCAAACGTCGAGCAGCGTCTGGCCGGGTTGCGGATCGCGAAAGAACGTGACGAAGTACACCGGATGACCCGCGCGCAACGCGACGCCCACTTGCGAATCGTCCTTGAATCCGCCGATGCCGGGACCATGCCCCGCACGCGGATCGATGATGAGATACGGGCGTTTCAACGGGTGGATGATCACGCCCTCGGGCGGCACGATGCGCAACAGCGCATAGTTCACGGGCCGCGCGAAAGTGCGTCCGTCGATCAGCATTTCGTGCGCGAAATGCAGCACCGGTTCGAGACCGCGCTTCGTCTGCTCGATGAAATTGTTGCCGCGTTGACGCAGCGTGTCCCAGAAGAGAACGGAGCGCTGCATGAGATCGACCGCATAGCCGTAGCCGTTGAACGGGCTCGCCGCGTGCGCGGACGCTTCGTCGAAATGATTCGGTCCACCGTTGCTGAAAAAACGCGTGCCCGCATCGCGTGCGCGCTCTGTGAACTCCCGCTGCGCGAGTTCCGCGCGCTTCTGAAACACGCGTGCGACCTTATCCGCGATTTCCTGGCTGCGCGCCAGTTGACCTGCATACGTCATGACGTGACCTCCGCGAAGACAATGTGCAAGGAATAACGCTGAAAGCAGATGCATCGGCCGCCATGACGAACGCATGGACCGATGAACTGGATACCATCGTCAAAATATAAGCGCAATCTGCGACAAGCAGGTGGCAAAAAATGCCGCGACTCAGCGACGCGGGGCATCTTGGCCATTGCGCGAAACAATCTCCCGATAAGTAGTCACGACATGTTCGAGGTTATAAAACATGCGCGTTTCGCCGAGCAGCGCGCCGAGCGGCGAGCGACGCACCGCCGCGAGTACGCCCGGGTTCAGGCCCGCGAGCCAGAGCGTGACGCCGTTCGAGGCGAGGCGCGCTTCGGCTTCGATCATCATCTTGAGCGCGGTGTATTCGACATCGAAAACGCGGCTTAGATCCAGCACGACGATCTTCGCATCGGACTCGCGCACAAGCGGCCGGATTTTTTCAGCGACACGTTGCGCGTTCGCAAAGAATATCCGGCCCTCGGGACGCAGCAGCAACAGGCCGGGAAACGCTTCGTCGTCCGGATGCCGCGACGAAGCGCGCCGGAACACGTTCGTTCCCGGTATCCGCTTCAATGTGTACACGGGCGGATTCGACACTTGATGCGCGAGCGCGAAGAGCGAAACGACGATCGCGACGACAATGCCCTCCAGCGTGCCCAGCAGCACGACGCCCGCGCATGCCGTGAGCGCCCACACGAATTCGGTGCGGCGGATCTTCAGGATCGCGCGGAACTCGGCGGGGCTGAAAAGCCCGATGGAATAGAACACGACGACGGCGGCGAGCGTCGCGTGCGGCATCAACGCCATGAGGGGCGCAAACAGCAGCATGACGGCGAGCGCGAGCGCCGCCGTCACGAGCCCCGCGAGTTGCGTGCGCGCGCCCGCTTGTCTGTTCACGGCTGTCTGACTCGTTCCGCCGCCCGACACCATCGCGCCGAAAAATGCGCCGCCCGCGTTCGCGAGGCCGGTCGCGAGCAGTTCGCGGTTCGCATCGGGCGCGGGTTCGTCGTTGCGCGCGAATGCGCGCGCGGCTGCAATGCTTTCGGTGAAACTCATCAACGCGATGCCCAGCGCGTCCGGCCACAGTTTCAAGGCGAGCGACAAATCCGGCTTCGTCCACGACGGCAATCCCGCGGGCACCGCGCCGACCGTTTCGACGCCATGCGCGCGCAGACCGAACGCGGCCACCGCGACGATCGCCGCCGCGACGACGAACAACGGCGCCGGCGCGCGCGGCGCGAAGCGTTCGAGCACGACGAGCGCGGCGAGCGAAAGCAACGCGAGCGCGAGCGTGCTCGCCGACAGATGCGGCAAGCCCGCGACGAACGCGCCGACGTTATGAAAGAACGATCCCTTCGGATAGTGAATGCCGAACAGCTTCGGCAACTGATCCACGACTATGACGATCGCCACGCCCGCCTTGAAACCGACGAGCACCGGCTCGGAAATGAAGTTCGCGACGAAGCCGAGGCGCAGGCACGCCGCCCCGACGAGCATGATGCCGACGAGCGCCGTCAGCGTCGCGTTGGCGGCGGCGAGCGCGTGGGGATCGGCGTTGGCGAGCGTCGCGCCGAGCGCGTTCGCGGCGAGAATCGCGAGCGTGGTCGTCGTGCTGACAGAGAGCGCGCGCGACGTGCCGATGAACGCGTAGACGAGCATCGGCACGCACGCCGTATAGAGGCCGACCTGAACCGGCAGGCCCGCGATCGTCGCGTAGGCGAGCGCCTTCGGTATCACGACGGCGGCGGCCGTCAGCCCCGCGACGGTATCGGCGCGCGCCCACTGTTTCTCGTAGTGAAACAGCCATTCGGGCGCGATGGACACGCGATGCGACATGACGATCCCGTGCGCCGAAACCGTGCTCAGAAGCGCTCGGGCACGTAGCGCAGCGGCCGCTCGCTCTCGCGATAACCCTCCGCCTTCTGGCGCTTGGGCAGCTTCACCTTTTCCCTCGGCACGGCCTTGTACGGGATGCTCGCGAGCAAATGGCTGATCAGGTTCAGGCGCGCGCGGCGCTTGTCGTCGGAGCGCACGACATACCACGGCGCCGTGTCCGTGTCGGTCGCCTCGAACATGTCGTCGCGGGCGCGCGAGTAGTCGTACCAGCGGCTATACGAGCGCAGATCCATCGGCGAGAGCTTCCAGATCTTGCGTTCGTCGTGGATGCGTTCTTCGAGACGCCGCGTCTGCTCGTCCTGACCGACTTCGAGCCAGTACTTGAGCAGAATCACGCCCGAATCGATGATCGCGCGCTCCACGAGCGGCACGCCCTTGAGGAAGGTTTTCGCCTGCTCCTCGGTGCAAAAGCCCATCACGCGCTCGACGCCCGCGCGGTTGTACCAGCTCCGGTCGAACAGCATGATCTCGCCCGCGGCGGGCAGATGCGGCAGATAGCGCTGCACGTACATCTGCGTCTTCTCGCGCTCGGTGGGCGCGGGCAGCGCGACCACCCGGAAAATGCGCGGGCTCACGCGCTCGGTGATCGCCTTGATCGTGCCGCCCTTGCCCGCGCCGTCTCGTCCCTCGAAGATGACGCAGACCTTCGCGCCCGTATAAACGGCCCATTCCTGCAACTTCACGAGTTCGACATGCAGACGCGCCAGCTCCTTCTCGTACTGTTTCCGGTTCAGGCGCTCATGCACGGCCGCGCCTTCGCGCACGCCTCTCGATTCGCTGACAGCCCTCTCTTCTTTCATCGCGGTGTCCCCATGTTTTTCGATGCGATCTGCGCGGCCACGTCGAGTCCGCCGTCGCGACGATGCGCGCGGCGCGAGGTCGCGGCTCCGTCACGAAGCCGTCAGGTTTCGTTGCGCTCGGGCATGACCTGCACCACGAGCGTGCGGTTTTTCCAGAACATGTTGTGGATGCGCGGCTGGAACGTGCGCAGCACGTGCGGCTCGATCGAATCGAAAGTGACGACCGCGGCCGGATGCTCGCCGGTGCCTGTCACGCGCTGAACCGAATCGAAGGGTGGAAAACCGTAGCGGCAGAGAAATTCCTTGATTTCGTCGTCGGTCGTGGACTCTTCCACGTTGCCCATCCAGAGGTCGCCCATTACAAAATTCTCCGTTGAGTTCTGCGATGTTTCATCGATTAATACACCAGTGGACGGCTCAGGTCGACCCGTCGCGCTTGGCCGATTTGCGCTGCGCGAGCGGATTGAGCGCGACGACGAAAATCACGATGCCGATGCCGAGCGCCCACATGCCGTAATGGAATTCGGGCTTCAAATCGTACAGAAGGCCGTGGATCGTGAAATACAGGCCGGCGAGCCAGATGAACACGCCAATCGAGGCAACCACCATGCGCGGCTCGTTCAGTCTCATCGATGTCTCCCGGACGCTTTGCGCGAGATAGCTTCAGTTTAGGAAATTCCCGGTCCTTCTGTGAACACACTCGTATCCGACAGCTTGGCGCGCGCGCACCGTTACGCTACATTTTCTTCGTATGACAGTGGGATCGGGCAACGGCTCCGCGCACGCGACGACGTAGCGGCGGAGCAGCCGAAGCAACGTACGACCAATCAGCCGTTCAACGTTCTGGCGCGCTCCGCACATGCGAAAGCCGATCCTTTCTTCGAGCCGGTTGCAACTCCTTTCGATGTGCGTCGTCCTGGCGGCCGCGCCGGGCATCGCGCAGGCGCAGGCCGCGCCCGATCGCGCGGTCGTCGGCACGAACGTGAAGAACTACGCGAACGCCGTGCTCGCGATCATGTCGTACACCGCCGTGCCCGACGTCACAACGAGCTCGCTTTCCATCAACAGCGGCGTGAGCGGCAATCCGGGCTTCGGCCAGTCGCAGCTCGGCGGCGGCTTCACCCTCAGCAGATCGTTTCCGCTCTATCTCGAAGGCACCATCGCGTACAGCCGCTACGATCCCACGTTCATCGCGACCGACGGCAATCAGGAACGTCCCGTGCCGGCGAAATGGAATACGGCGAGCACGACGATCGGCATCGGCTGGGACTTTCCCATCACCAGCGAACTGCGCTTTCGGCCGATCCTCAACGGCATGATCGGCCGCGTCGCGAGCGATTTGCGCGTCGCGCAGACAGTGTTCAATCGCGTCGCGAACACGAACCTCCAGTTCCTCGAAGACGGCGCGCTCAATGCGTATGGTCTCGGCGGCTCGCTGATGCTCGATCTGGAGCATTATCGCGAGCACTACGAAATCGATGTCGAGCTGCGTGCAACCGATATCTATTTACGCAGCTTCGGCAGTTCCTCGGAAGCGGTGCAGGGATCGGCCGCCGCGCAACAGTTCAGCTTGTGGGCGCGCTGGCGTGCGCCCACAGGCTTCGCCGCGCTCGACCGGCCGGTGCGTTACGTGCTGGAAACTGCGTATTCGCATTACTTCGGCGACAGCGCGGGCGTGCTCGGCTTCAACGACCTGACGTCGCTCGGCGTCGGACTCGAACTCGACAGCAGCAGATATCCCGTGATCGTCACGCGCACGCGCGCGATGGTGCGCTACGTGTTCGGCCACAACGTGCATGGCGTGTCGTTCGGCTTCGCCGTCAGCTTCTAGCGCGCAAACTTCACTGTTTTTTGATCTGCCATAGGCCGCCGTCTTTCTTGCAGGCGGTCGGCGTCCAGCTCTGCGTCTGCCCCTTCGCGACCGCCGTGAGCGTGACCTTGCGACACGTCCCGCCGTCGCTCTTCACGGTGTCGCGCGGCGTGACCGTGCCTTCTATGTGCACGGGATTGCCCGTGCCTTCGTTGCTCCATGGAACCGACTCGCCGTCTTTTTTCGTGTCGAGCGCGCCCTGCGCGGCGCGATTGAGCGCCTGGCGATCGGGCGGCTTCATGTAGCTGATCGGCGTGTCGTTCAGAAAGTTCAGGTTCGCGGCGTGGACGCACGCGCCTGACAGCGAGAGCGCGCCAAGCACGCCCCATGCGAAACCGCTTGCTCTTGCGCGCATGACCGTCTCCGTTAAAGCACGTTGCGCTGGCTCGGATCGTATTTCGGATCGGGCTGCTTCTGCGTCTGCCTGAGCACGCCCTGAGCATCGAAATAAAAATGAAAGAGCATGTGGTCGATGTTGTTCTCCATGTATCGATACGACCACACCTCACGATCCATCCGCTTGAAATAGGCCGTCTCGAACGGGCGTCCGAACGCGACCAACACGTCCTTGTTCGTCCACTTGTTGACCTCGGCGCGATAGAACTCGTTTTCCTGAAGCACTTGCCGAACACTGACCGTATTGCCCGACGCATCGAGATCGACGGCGGTGGTCGTCGATCCCATCGGCTGCGTGGGCCACATGAGACGCTTGCCGCCGTTGGGCAGGTCGTAGGTTTCCTTCGGCGGCCCGAGCTTCGCGACGATCGCCTGCTGATCCATGCCGGGCTGCACGCGCTGCTCCGGCTGCGCGCAACCGGCGAGCGTGAGCGCGATGGCGCATGCGCCGTGCGTCAATGCGAATGCAAAGCGTTTTTTCATTGGTCTCTCCCGCGTGCGCCACGCTGCGTGCCGCTTTATTTCGTCACGGCGGGTTCCACGGATATCGCGAACGCTTCCGTATAAACGGCCTTCACCTGATCGCCCTTCTTGACGCGCTTCAGGCGTTCGGGATCGTGTACACGCAGCTCCACCGTTTCGCCGCGCGGACCGCGTAGCGTGACAGTCTTCGCATGACGATCGACGGCGATGACATCGGCGATGACCGTCACTTCGCGTCCGATTTCGCCGCCCGGCTTCGCACCGGCCGGCGCGCGCTGGCCCGTGTCGTTCTCCGAGAGCGACGGCTGCGTCTTCTTGTCGAGGAGACTCAGTGTCAGCGACTCGCGATACTGCGCGTTGACGACATCGCCGAGTGCAAGTTGATCGAAGTTGCGCGCTTCGTTCGTGACTTCCAGTTCCATCACCTTGCCCGAAGACGTTTTCAGCGTGACGGTGCGCGTCGCCGGATCGATGCCGACGATGGTCGCCGTGACCTTCGCGACGCCCTGCACCGTGGCGCCGTCCGGGTTCTGCACGACGCTCACGTCCGCCTGAGGCCCGGCCGAAAATGCGCTTGCGGAAATCGCAAGACACGACAAGACAACGAGGCTGCGGCGTTTCATGATCGCGCTCCTTGTTCTATCGACGCTGCAATGAGCTTATTGAATCGTGTAACCGCGTCCCTGCATGCACGCCGACCACGCGCGATAGTACGTCGACATCGCGCCCTGGCTCTGCGCCTGTGCGTTGGCTTCCTGCGCCCGCTTGTTCTGCCGCGCGCGCGCGCCGCCGGCCATCGTGCCAGCGGTTGCGCCGATAGCCGCGCCCTTGCCCGCATCGCCCGTGATCGCGCCGATCACCGCGCCGCCCGCCGCGCCGCGCGCCGCGCCGCCTACACGCTCGCCGCCGCCGACGGCCGGTCCGCCTTGCGGTGGCGGCGCCGCCGATGCGGTGGCCGGGTCGATACCCGTGTTGCTCTTCGCCCAGCTATAGCACGCGCCGTCGTCGCTTTGCTGTTTCTGCGCGCTTTGCCCCTTGGCCGGATAAGCGATCGGCTTGCTCTGCGCGAGCGCGTCGAGCGCGATCACGGTGATCACGATGGCGCAACCGGCACGCAATCTGTTTGCATTCATGGCGACTCCTTGCCTGTTTCGAGCGTTCAAGCGATTCAAGATTTCGTCGATTCCACGAGATCCGCGCCCGTTCATTTTTCAAAACTCCTGCACACGGGTCCAGGATGAATCGGGATCGAATTCCGTCAGCGGCGGCGCGGACGCACCACGATTCTTTTGATACACGACGCCGTTGTTATTGACAATGAAAGTCATCACGCCGCTCGCGCCGTATTGCGCGGGATACGCGGCCATCGCAAAGCCCGCCAGCATCCGCCCGTTGATGATATAGCTGAAAGCGCCGCCCGGCGCGTGCTTTCCCTGCTTCGTCAGGATGCGAAAATAGTATCCGTGGTAAGCGTCGCCGGGGTTTCGATCCTTGAAATAATTGGCGCTCGCGGCAATCAACGGGCCGAACGGACTCAACTCTTCGCCCTTCGATTCATCGGCGGGCCAATAGAGTCCGTCGCGCTTGCCGGGCGAACTGCCGAGCTTGCGCGCGTATTGCAGCACGCCGTCTCCCGTGCGGTCGCGCGTCGCGTACTCGCGTTGCGCATCGAGATACGCGTGCAACACCTTGATCGCCTCGCGCTCGTTCGCACCGATGCGCCGGTCCAGCACTTCCTGCTCGCCCTCTTCGGTCGCGAAGCGCCACGCGCCGTGCTCGCGCACGAGGGGAATCGGCATTGGCCACGCTTCGTCGCCGATACGCAGAATGCGGCGGTCCGGCGACGTTTCCTCCAGCATGTGAAACGCCTCGAATTCGGCAAGCGCGTTGGCGCGCAACTCGCGATTTTCGGCTTCGTCGGGCGTCACGACGAGCTGCTTGTGCGCGTTGCCGAAGATCGCGATGAGCGCGGCGTCGTCGTTCGATTTCAGCGCCTGCGCGAGCGCGCTCACGGCATCCTCGGGCGTCGCGAACGTCTGCTGCTGTTGCGCGGCGAGAACGCGCAAGGGCGCGAGCAACATCGTGATAGTTGCAAATGCAACCAATATGCGAGTCGACATGTTCATGACGCGGCTCCTATCGACGTCCACCGCCGCGGCCGCCGCCACCGAAACCGCCGCGGCCGCCTCCGCCCGAGAAGCCGCCGCCGCCCTGGAAGCTGCGGCCGCCTTGTCCGCCCGACATCGACTGACGGCTCGCCGCGCCGCGCGCGCTGTCCGCCCGTGCGCCCTGGGCCGAACCGTAACCGCTGAAGGCATCGCCGCCGCGTCCCTCAAAGTTGCCGGGGTTCTGCGCGCGCGGCGTGTTCTGCGTGGCCGTCGGCGTGCGCGCGGCCGCGCGTTGCGTGCCGCCGCCCGCCGCGCCGGCACTGCCGCTGCCCGCGCGCGCAGGCGCGTCGCCGACCCGTTGCGCCGATGCGCGCGGGTTCGTGCCCGAGACTTGCCCCGGCTTCTTCTCGGAGCGCCACGTGCTCGATTGCTGCGATGCCGATGCACTGCGATTCGCCGCGCGATTGCTCAACTCGTTCTTCACCTCGGTGCGATTGACATTGCCCTCGCGATTGATGTTGATCGTGTTGTTGCCGCCGTTGTAATTGGTTTCGTAGTGCCCGCCGTGCCACGCCGCCGTGATAGCCGCGCCCCAGATGAGACCTGTCGCGAAAGCCGCGCCCGGCGCATACGGGTAGTAATAGACGGGATACGGCGCGGGCGCATAGGTGTAGACAGGCGTCGGACTGCTCACGACCACGGTCGTCGGGTTGTATTGCGGCACGTAGATGACCTCGGGATTCGACGGCACGATCTTGATGACTTCCTTTTCGACGACGACCGTCTGCTTGTCATCGGTCTTCAGATTGCCCACCGATTGCGTCTGCCGGCGAAAGCGCTGCACCGCCTGCAACACGGCGCTCTGATCCGCCACCACCGCTTCGCCGAGTGCGACGGTCCAGTCGAGATCGACGCTCATCTTCTTGACCACTTCCGGGTAATTGAGAAGCGCTTTCACGGAGTCTTGCCACGCTTCGTTCACGGGCAGATTCTTATCGCTCTTTCTGCGTTCGAGAAATCGGTCCGCCTGCACGATTTCAATCGGATACGTCGATGCCGGCAAGATGATCGCAACGAGATCGTCGGGATATAGCGCGACCGGGCCGACGAGCTTGTCCAGGTCGGCCGGATTCATCGAAACGCTCGGAGCGCCGCTCGCGGCCGGCGCCTGCGCGCAGACGTTCGCACCGCACGCGAGCACGGACGCGACGAGAAGCACGCTCATGAAATTACGCATCGTTTCTTACCTGCATGAGGCCGTGACGCGGCTGATACAGCGCCGCGATAGTCGGTAATACAGACCACTCCAAGCTCAGGGATCGAATGCGCGAATAACTTGTGACCAGAACAGCGTTTCTATTCTCGTAGTGCCGTTTGTAGCTTGATGCGCGCCGACGTCGGGCCGCGCCAAATGAATACTATTCGAAGATATGCGAACTCTTTAGCGATTTCAAGAATCGCGGCGTAGGTGTTTATTCGCTGATTCGCCAAACGACGCGAGGTTTTAATTACCCGCCTAAGACGATGATCGCCATCGTCAGGAGTACGCCGAGGGTTGTCATCGCGAGACCCGCTTTCCAGCCGCGCCAGCCCGCATAACGGCCCAGCGCGAAGCCGCAGCAGAACAGCATCGCGAGCGTCAGCACGCGTGAAATCAGCAGAGCGGTGGGCACATGCTTGACAAGAACAAAAGGAGCGGCGACAGGAAACGTCGACAACACGATGATGATGAAGATGCCCAGCGCCGCGAGAAAATCGTCGCGCACGAAACGCGCGCGCTCGGGCAGGCTGGCGCTCGCGGCGATGCGCTTGCGTATCGATTCGAGGTCGTCGTCGGAGATGAACGGATCGAGCGTCGCGGACAGTCTGTCGCGCAACGCGCGCACGCCGGCGGCCGCATCGCGCTCGCGCTGAATGGCGAGCGCGAGCGCGTGCCTGCGCGCGCGGTCCGCGATCGTGCGCACGAGATACATGACGGCGTCGGCGAGGCCCCACGCGAGATTGCAGCCGAGCGCCGTGTAAAGCATCTTGCGCCCCGCCGCCTCGCCGCCCGTCGCCGCCGATACCGTGCCGACGAAGGTCAGCGCCATGAACAGGCCGAAGCACAACTCCGACACGCGGTCGACGGTATCGAGCACCGGCTCGCGCGCGCGTGCGCCGGGCGAATTCTCCTCGTGCATGAGCGCGGCTATCCGGCCTTCACCTCGTTTTCCAGAGGTTGATCTTTCTCGAATGCCGTGATGCTTTCAAGCGTGGTCTCGCAGATCGTCGTCAATGCTTCGCGCGTCAGATAAGCCTGATGCCCTGTCACGATGACATTCGGAAATGAGACGAGCCGCTGAAAAACATCGTCTTTGATGATCTCGCTTGAGAGATCGCGGAAGAAGAGATCGGCCTCCTGTTCGTAGACGTCGATGGCGAGACCGCCCAACTGGCCGGTCTTCAACGCCTCGATCACGGCTTCGGTGTCGATGAGCCCGCCGCGGCTCGTATTCACGAGCAACGCGCCGGGCTTCGCGCGCTTGAGCGTCTCCGAGTTGATGATGTGATACGTCTGCGGCGTGAGCGGACAAAAGAGCGCGACAATGTCCGCGCGCGCGCCGATCTCGCCCACGGTCGCATACTTCAGCCCCAGCGCCTCGAACTGCTTCGACGGATACGGATCGTAACCGAAGACGTCGCAGCCGAAGCCCTGCATGATCTTCGCGAACACGCAGCCGATCTTGCCCGTTCCCACCACCGCGACCGTTTTGCCATATAGATCGAAACCGATGAGGCCGTCGAGCGAGAAGTTCGAATCGCGCGTGCGGTTGTACGCGCGATGCACCTTGCGATTGATCGCGAGCAGCAGCGCGACCGCGTGTTCCGCCACCGAGTTCGGCGAATAGTTGACGACGCGGACCACCCTTATGCCGAGCTTCGCGGCGGCGGCGAGATCGACGTTATTGAAGCCGGTGCAGCGCAGCGCCACCAGACGCGTGCCGCCCTTGTGCAGCGCTTCGAGCACCTCGGCATTGGCCGTGTCGTTGACGAAGATGCAGACGGCGCCGTAGCCCGCCGCGAGCTCGACCGTGTCCATGTCGAGCGACATGTCGTGGTATTTGAGCTTATGGTTTTCGGCCTTGTTGGCCTGATCGAGATACTGGCGCTCGTAAGGCGTCGAACTGTAGATCGCCACTTCCATGATGTCCTCCTTCCAGATTCAGATGGCATGCTGGGACAAAGCCTAACCTGCGGCAAGCGATATGGCGATCTGCACGAATAGCACTTTGACGATGGTCATCGACGGAAAAATCATCGCGTACATGATGTCGGGCTTATCCGTCGGCGCAATGCGATTGGCGAACGCGAGGATCGCCGGATTGCCGGTTGCGCCGCAGATCACACCGATCGACGTATCGAAGGGCAGCTTGAAGATCCACAGGCAGAACACCGCCGTGACGGCCACGAGAACCAGCAGCGTGATGATGCCGTAGATCAGCAGAATCGGGCCGGCGGTGCCCACGGTCGCGACGAACTTCGGCCCGCATGAAATGCCGACTTGCGCGAGAAAAATCGTGAGGCCGAGATTGCGCAACACGAGGTTCGCCGAGAGCGGCATGACCCAGACGAACGGCCCGTTGCGCCGCGCCTTGCCCAGACACAGCGCGACCAGCAGCAACGCGGCGAGTCCCAGGCTGAACGCGCCGAGGCCGGGAATCGGCAGCGGAATCGCGCCGACCAGGAGGCCCACCGCCGCGCCGATGCCCAGGCAGATGAAGCTCAGATCCGCCGTGCCCTTGATCGAATCGCCGAAGAACGTGCGCATGGCCGGCTGATGCGCGCGATTCACGAGCAGGCCGACACGATCGCCCGCTTCGAGGATGAGATCGGGTGTCGAGAGCATGTCCGCGTCGCCGCGCCGCACGTGGGCGATCGCGCAGTTCACGCCATCGGGAAAGCGAATGTCGCCGAGCGCCATGCCGACGACCGCCGGGTTCGACGCGAACACGCGCATATAGTCGAGGTCCTCGCGATGGCTCGACATGCGTCCCGGCTGCGCTTCGCCGCACAGCCTGGTGGCTTCATCGAGCAGACGGCGGTCGGTGCTCGTGGCGAGCAGCACGTCGTCGGCGCGCAGCGTGAGGTCGGCAGTAGGCAACTGATTGTGATGCGCGCGCCGCACCGCCGCGATCGCCACGCCCGAAGGCAGACGGCTCGATAGTTCCAGTAACGTGAGTCCGAAGAGGCTCGCGTTTCGCAATGCGATCTCCGCTGTTTCGATCAACTTCGCGGGCGGCTTCTGAATCTTTACCTTCAGCGCAACGTTGAGCAGATAGATGAACAGGATCGGACCGGCGACGCCGAACGGATACGAAATACTGTACGCCACGGCCGCGTCGCTGCTTTTCATCGATGCGATCGCGACCTGCAGGCTCGCCGTGCTGGTGCCACTGCCCGCGAACATGCCGAGCGCGTCGGCCAGCTTGATGCCGAAGTGGATGAAGGCGCAGGACACGAGACCCGCAGCGATTACGCCGATGCACGCGGCCATGTTCGCCTTCATGCCCTCGCGGCTCGTCAGCCCGTGAAAGAACTGCGCGCCGTACTGAATGCCGATGCCATAAAGAAACAGCAGCAGCCCCAGCGTGCCGAGCAACGGCGGCGGTGCGGACTTCGGCGCGAATGCGCCGATCGCGAGCCCGACGAACAACACCGCGCCGGACCCGAGCGCGACACCCTTGATGTTGATTTCGCCGATCAGATAACCCAGCGCGATTGTCAGAAAGAGCGCGAATAGCGATTGATTTTCGAGAAAGGTCCTGACTGCATCCATTCCGCCTCCTGTGGGTGGACAAAGCAACTCGGCAGTACACGAACATTAAAGTCGGTTTGCGTCGCGCAGTCCAGCATCACCGTGCGGTTTCAGCGCGATTCGAGCACGATCACGCTACGCGCCCCGACACGGCACGCGCCACGTTCAACGAGCGCCGTTTCGCAATCCGGCACAATGTCGCGCGGCGATTCAGCAGACGTATCGACAATACGCCGCCAGCTTCCATTGACGGGAACCGGCAACGCGACGTCGCGACCGTCGTCGTTCATGTTGAGGATGACGTGCAGCATCGGCTCGTCCGGCGCGTGCCCCGCGAGCGTGAACGCGACGAAGCGCGCGCCGGGGTCGTGCCACGCGGGCGCGTCGAGACGTTCGCCGTGCCACGCGACATCGGGATGTATTTGACCATGCGCGGGACGTCCCGTCAGAAAGCGGCGGCGGCGCAGGCTCGCGTGACGCTTGCGCAGCGCGATCATCTCGCGCACGAAGCGCAGCATGTCGGGCGCGTCGCCGGCAAGATTCCAGTCCATCCACGAGAGCGCGTTGTCCTGACAGAACGCGTTGTTGTTGCCGCGCTGACTGCGCAAGAGTTCGTCGCCTGCGAGCAGCATCGGCACGCCCTGGCTCAGCAGCAGGATCGCGATGAAGTTGCGCGCCTGCCGAAGACGCAGGCCGGCGATCGCGGCATCGTCCGTTTCGCCTTCCGCGCCGCAATTCCACGACAGATTGTCGTTGCTGCCGTCGCGGTTGTCCTCGCCGTTCGCCTCGTTGTGCTTGGCGTCATAGCTGACGAGATCGCCAAGCGTGAAGCCATCGTGACACGTCACGAAGTTGATGCTGTTCGCGGGCAGACGGCCATCGTCCTCATAGAGGTCCGCGCTGCCCGCGATGCGCGTACACACTTCGCCGACCATGCCCGGATCGCCGCGCACGAAGCGCCGGATCGCGTCGCGGTAGCGTCCGTTCCACTCCGCCCAGTCCATGCCCGGAAACGCGCCCACGTGATAGAGCCCGCCCGCATCCCACGCCTCGGCAATCAACGGAACGCGCGCGAGTATCGGCGATGCTTCCATCGCCCACGGCAACGGCGGCGTGCGCAGCAATTCGCCGTGCGCGCCGCGCGCGAAGACGCTCGCGAGATCGAAGCGAAAGCCGTCGACGCCGAGTTCGCGCACCCAGTATTCGAGGCAGCGCATGATGAACGCCGACACCAGCGGATGATTGCAATTGATCGTGTTGCCGCAGCCCGTGTAATCGAGGTATTGGCGCGCATCGTTCGGGTCGGTCTGATAGAAAGCGTCGTTGGCGAAGACCTTGAAGTGGATCACCGGTCCGTTGCTGCCCGCCTCCGATGTGTGATTGAACACGACATCGAGCAGCACCTGAATGCCCGCGGCGTGCAATGCATCGACAAGTTCGCGGAACTCCTGCGGCGCGCGCGCGGGCTCGACGCAGTAGCGCGGATGCGGGCTGTAAAAACCATGCGTGCTGTAGCCCCAGTAGTTGCATAGCCCGCGCTCGGCAGCGAAGGCGGGAAGATCCTGTTCGTCGAAGGCCATCACGGGCAGCAGTTCGACATGCGTGACGCCGAGTGCCTTCAAATAAGGGATTTTCTCGATGAGACCCGCGAACGTGCCCGGATGACGCACGCCGCTAGACGGATGCCGCGTGAATCCGCCGACATGCAGTTCGTAGATGATCGCGTCGTCGAGCGTGCGGATGTCCACGTCATCGACGGGACGATCCAGCGGCTCGGTGACGATACCCCTGATCGACGCATGTTCGACGGCGTGCGCGCCAGCAGCCTGCCCGCGATGATAGAAGCGGTCGCTCACGCCGCGCGCGTGCGGATCGACCAGTTCCTTGCGGCTCGCGGCTTCGTCGCTCATCTGCGGCACGTCGAGCGGGCCGCATACGCGCCACGTATAGCAGCAGCGCAGCGGAAGATCTTCGACGAACACATGCCAGAAGAGATACGTGCGGTTCGTTTCGCTCGTCAGCGCGATAACCTGAAACGGCTCGACGCTCTCTTCCGATGCGTACAGCACGAGTTCGACACGCGTCGCGCGCGGGCAGAACGCGCAGAAGTTGACGCCGCCCGACTTGACCGTTGCGCCGAGCGGAAAGCGCGAGCCGGGCCGCGTGCGATAGCCCGGATGATCGCGCGCGATTGCAGGAATATCGCCCATTGTCGTCTCCCGCTTCGCCTCGGCACACTGAGCAAGGATATGTGAGGCGTGGTGGATTACAAGCGGCCCGGGCGAGTACGCATCGCTGCGCCATAAATTAAGCGCTTCAGGATATTCATGGGATAGCGATCTCGACGTTTCGTATCGGGCGCTTGACCGCGATGCAATTCCGCCTACAACGGAATCAATGCACACGCTGCGTGGGATCGCTCATGTCATCCGAACAAACTGTCCAGAGAAGATCACGCGCGGGCGGCGTCGTGCAAGGCTGGACGCGCCATGTGCCCGGCATCGCGATGCTCAGGGACTACCGCGCGGGCTGGCTGAAGAACGATATCGTCGCGGGGCTCGTTCTGACGACGATGCTCGTGCCGGTGGGCATTGCCTATGCGCAGGCGTCCGGCGTGCCCGGCGTGTGCGGGCTCTATGCGACGATCGTCCCGCTCATCGCCTACGCGATCTTCGGCCCGAGCCGCATTCTCGTGCTCGGCCCGGATTCCGCGCTCGCCGCGCCGGTGCTCGCGATCGTCGTGCTGAGCGCATCGGGCGATCCGTCGCGCGCGATCGCCGTCGCGAGCATGATGGCGATCGTCTCCGGATTCGTGTGCGTCGTCTTCGGCTTGCTGAAGCTCGGCTTCGTCACGGAATTGTTATCCAAGCCGATTCGCTATGGCTATATGAACGGCATCGCGTTGACAGTGTTGATCAGCCAGTTGCCGAAGCTCTTTGCGATATCGATCGAGGATCATGGGCCGTTGCGCGATGTCGTGAACCTCGCCCACGGCATCGCCGATGGACAATCGAACTGGTATAGCTTCGCCGTCGGCGCGGCGAGTCTCGCGCTCATTCTTCTGCTCAAGCGCTTCGAGAAGGTGCCGGGCATTCTCATCGCCGTCGTGCTCGCGACCTTGTGCGTGAGCCTGTTTCGACTCGACGAGCGGGGCGTGAAAGTGCTCGGAACCATTCCGCAAGGACTGCCTTCGTTCTCGCTGCCATGGCTGAGCGATGCCGACTTCGTGCGCATCGTGCTCGGCGGATGCACCGTCGCGCTCATCTCCTTCGCCGACACGAGCGTGCTCTCGCGCACCTTCGCCGCGCGCGCGAACAGTCGCGTCGATCCGAATCAGGAAATGATCGGGCTCGGCGTGGCCAACCTCGCGACCGGCCTGTTTCAGGGCTTTCCGATCAGCAGCAGTTCGTCGCGCACGCCAGTGGCGGAAGCGGCGGGCGCGCGAACGCAGGTGACGGGCATCGTCGGCGCGCTGGCGGTGGCGGCCGTGCTGCTCGCGGCGCCGAATCTGCTGCGGCATCTGCCGAGCAGCGCGCTCGCGGCCGTCGTGATCGCCGCGGCTATCGGGCTATTCGAGTTCAGGGATCTGAAGCGCATCTATCGCATTCAGCAATGGGAGTTCTGGCTATCGATCTGCTGCTTCGTCGGCGTGGCGGTCTTCGGCGCGATTCCGGGAATCTGCATCGCCGTGGTGATCGCGGTCATCGAATTTCTATGGGACGGATGGCGGCCGCACTACGCCGTACTCGGGCGCGTGGAAGGCTTGCGCGGTTATCACGACATGAAGCGCTATCCGCACGCCGAACAGATTCCGGGCCTTCTGCTGTTTCGCTGGGACGCGCCGCTATTCTTCGCGAACGCCGAGCTTTTTCAGCAGCGCGTGATCGAAGCGGTGACGCAGGCACCGACGCCCGTGCAGCGCGTCGTGATGACCGCCGAGCCGGTCACGAGCGTCGATGTCACGTCCGCCGACATGCTGCGCGAATTGCATCGCGCGTTGCAGGATCGCGGCATCGCGCTGCATTTCGCCGAGATGAAAGACCCGGTTCGCGACAAGCTCAGGCGTTTCGAACTGACGCCGATCTTTCCCGATGCGTGTTTTCATCCGACGATAGGCAGCGCCGTCGATGCCTGGCTCGACGCTCAGACGTCCGCCGCCTGAGCATCGGAAAAGCGCGCGCGCAGCGTCTTCTTGTCGATCTTGCCGACGCTCGTCTTGCTGATCGCGTCGACGAAGCGCACGTCGCGCGGCACCGCATAGCGCGAGATGCGTCCGGTTTCCGCCACGCCGCGCAGATACCGCGCGATCATTTCTTCCGTGACCGGCGTATCGCAATCCGGCTTGCGCACGACGAGCGCAAGCGGGCGTTCGCCCCACTTCGCGTCGGGCACGCCGATCACCGCGACCTCGGCTACGCCCGGCAACTGCGAGATGAGGCTTTCGACTTCGATCGACGACACCCATTCGCCGCCCGACTTGATCACGTCCTTCGCGCGGTCGGTGATGCGCAGATAACCGTCCGCATCCATGTGGCCGATGTCCTGCGTGTGCAGCGCGCCGCCGTCCCACAACTGCGCGGACGCCTCGCGATTCTTCAGATAGCCTTGCGTGAGCCACGGCGCGCGCGCGACGATCTCGCCACACGTGCGGCCATCGCGCGGCGCCTGGCGCAAGTCATCGTCGACGACACGCAGATCGACGAGCGGTATCGCGCGGCCGGTCGTGCAGCGCAGCCGCACTTGCTCGTCGGCGTCGAGCGTGTGCGCATGCGGCGGCAATTGCGCGAGGCTCAGCAACGGCCCGCTCTCCGACATGCCGTAACCCGAGAACACGTCGATGCCGCGTCCGAGCGCCGTGCGCGCGAGCCCTTCGGTCAGCGCACCGCCGCCGATCACGACCTTCCACCGGCGCAGATCGACGGCTTCGGCATCCGGGCACGTCAGCAGCATATGCAGGATCGTGCCGACGCAATGCGAGAACGTCACGCCTTCCTGCTCGATCAGCCTCACGATGTTCTGCGGCACATAGCGGCCGGGATACACCTGCTTCACGCCGAGCATGGTCGCGATGTAGGGCATGCCCCAGGCGTGTACATGGAACATCGGCGTGAGCGGCATGTAGACATCGCCGCGATGAAAACGCTGGCCGCTCGCCGGGCTCGCAAGCGCGGCCATGCCGGCAATCGTATGCAGCACGAGCTGGCGATGCGAGAAGTACACGCCCTTCGGCTTGCCCGTCGTGCCGGTCGTATAGAACGTCGTGGCGCGCGTGTTCTCGTCGAAGTCGGGGAACTCGCGCACGGGTTCGGCCGCCGCGAGCATCGCTTCGTATTCGCGCGCGAACGCAATGCCGTGTTCCGGAACGTCGACGCCCGGCTCATCGATCCAGATGAACGTGCGCACAGTTTCGAGCCGCGCTCTGATCGCGTCGATCACGGGCAGAAAATCCGTATGCACGATCAGTATGTCCGCGCCTGCATGGTTGAGCGTATAGAGGATCTCGTCCTGCGAAAGCCTCACGTTCACCGACTGCAGCACCGCGCCCATCATCGGCACGGCGAAATAGCATTCGAGGTAGCGATGGCTGTCCCAGTCCATCATCGCGACGGTGCCGCCATGCTTCGCGCCGAGCGCGTCGAGGGCGTTCGCCAGGCGCGCGACGCGCTCGGCCAGCGTGCGATACGAATGCCGCACCGCGCCGCGATAAACGATCTCCTGATCCGGCGTATTCGCGAGCGGCGTGTGCAGCAGTTGCTTGATGAGCAACGGGAACGCATACGCATCGGGCGCGGCGTGCTGATCGATATTCGTGTCTTGCATCCTTCTCTCCAAATCTCAGAAGTTATGGCGCAGGCCGAGCATGGCCGCGGTAGTCGATTTGCCCGGCGCGGTCGGCTGGCCGTAGACGATCATCTGGTTCATCGTGCCGCTGTTGTTCACGTGGCCGACTTCCGCATACGCGAGCGTGCGCTTGGACAAGTTATATTCCGCGCCGATGGCGAATTCCAGCGAATGATTCGACGACTGATTCTTGTCCTTGATGTAGTAGACGCCGGTCGTCACGTTGAGATCGGGCGCGAAGCGATAACCGAGGCCGCCCGAGTACATGTCGTAGTTCGCGCGGTTCGAATCGGCCGGGTTCTTGCCGTTCGCGTAGGACAGCGAGAACGAGAAGCCGTGCGTCGTGTACAGACCGCCGAAATACATGAGGCGGTTGTTGTTGAGACCGGTCGGCACGGAGCCGGGCGCGGGATTCGCGTCATGGCCGTTGTAGTAGACAGCGGACAGCGTGAGACCGAAGTTCGAATACTTCAGCACCGCCGACTCGCGCGTGCCGCCCTGAAACTGGCCCGCCACGCCGCCGGGCGCGTATTCGAGCGACGCGGAAAAGCCCGCGTATACCGGCGACTGATAGACGAGCGCGTTGCTGTCGTAGAGCGCGCCGATCGAGCCGTTGGTGCTCGTGCCCGGCCAGCCCGCCGCCGTATTCATGCCGAGCCACGCGGTCAGCACGCTGCCGAAGTATTGCGCGCGGCGCACGTCGGTGTCGTACATCGCCCAGATCATCGGCACGATCTGGCGGCCCGCGTTGAAGGTGCCGAACGGGCCGGACACGCCGACCGTCGCGTATTGATTGAACATCGCGGTCGCGCCCGGAGTGTCGCTCAGGCCGGCCTTGCCGGTGCCCGCATCGAACGAGCCTTGCAACTTCACGTTGACGAAGTAGCCGCCGCCGAGATCCTCGCTTGCCTTCAGGCCCCAGACGCTCGAATAAATGCCGCCGTCCTTGAAGCGATACACCTTGCCCGTGTCCGGCGCGTTGTGCGCGAAAGTCGCGGCCGAGGTGCTCTGATACATGAGGCCGGCGTCGAGCACGCCATAGAGCGTCACGGTGGATTGCGCATGCGCGCCGCCGGCGGCCAGCACGAGCCCCGCGGCAGTGGCGAATCTGAACTTCATCGAGTCTCCCGATCTTGTTTTGGGTGCGCCGCGTAGCGATAGTGCCGCGGGGTCAGGAGGCAAGAATACGCATCGGGAATGCGTCGAACCCCTCTCACGGAGAGAGGGGTAGGGATTGCGCGAGAGGCGGGAAAACCCTGCGGAAAGCGCTTAAAAAGGCGCTATTGCACGCCTTCGAGAAGGCCAAGCGCGATGGCGCGGCGCACCGCGTGTTTGCGCGAGCTGGCGTCGAGCTTGCCGAAGAGATTCTTCAGATGCCACTTGACGGTGCCCTCGCCGACCGCCGCCGCGAGCGCGATTTCCTTGTTGCTCAGATTACGCGCGAGCAGTTCGAGAATCTCGCGCTCCTTCGGCGTGAGGATCACGCTCGGCAACGCGCGCGGGCCGCCCTCGCCCGAACGCGGCGGCACGCGCACGACATGCGGCGGCACGACCGGACGCTCGCCGGGGCCCACGTCGCCCGCCTCGCTCACGCGCCGCGCCCAGTCGGCGAGCGCGGGATGCGCGTCGATCACCACGCGGCCGAGGTGATAGGTGCGCGCGAGATTCAACGCTTCGAGAAACGGCGCGTGCCCGTCGCCGGTCGCGCGATCTTGGGCGAACGCGCGCAAGGCCATCAGCTCGATGCGCTCGCGCCCGCGCTTCATCGTCGCGGCGATCTGTTCCGCGCGCGCGAGCGGTTCGATCGCGGCCCGCCAATCCTGCCGCGCGAGCGCCGTGCTGCCGTGCGCCATCGACTGAAGCATCTGCACGGATCGACACCAGATCGGCCCGCGCGTGGCGATATGCCGTTCGACGATTTCGTCGATGCGCCCGACGAGCGCGTCGCAGGTTTGCGCGCGATAGCGTCCGGCATGCGCGCTCACCTGCTCCGCGAGGCTCGTCACGCAAAGACGCGGCAGATTGCGCGCGACGCCCATCGCGTCGAGCATTTCCAGCAGATCGAGCGCACGATGCTCGTCGCCGCGCAATGCCGCGATGCGCGCCGCCGTGCGATACGCGAGCACGACCGTCTCCGGCAACGCGGCGCGTTCGAGCACGTCGAGCCGATTGGCGAGCAGCGCGGCGGCCTCGTCGATGCGATCGTCCTCATACGCGATCGACGCGCACGTCGCCGCGAACATGCACGTGAGTGGATGCCGCCGGCCGAGGTCTTCCTCGGCGCTCGCGAGCGCGGGCAGCAGCACGCTTTCCGCGAGCTTCACCTGTCCTTCCTGCAGCCACGTGAGGCCGACCATGTGATCGCCCCAGCGCACGACATAGCCGAGTCCCTTGCCGATCTGCGCGCGCGTCACCGCCTGTTGCAGACGCCGCGCCTGCGCCGGCTCGCCGAGCAGCATCGCGCGGGCGGCGAGGCGGTTCGCGTGCGCCTGCGCGAGCCACGAATCCCTCGGCGGCGGCGTCGCGGCCCACGGCTCGAAAAGCGTCAGGAAGCGGTCGGGGTCGTCGGCGTACCACTCGGCCGCGCTCAGAATCAGCGCGCATTCGTAACGCAAGGCGTCGTCCGCGCCCGGCGATGCGAGCACGCGCTCGACCTGACGCTGCGCCTCATGATGACGTTCGCCCAGCGCAAGCGCCCACGCGACGGCAAGACACAGTCGCGGACGCTTTTCGAGTTCCGCTTCCGGCAGACGCTCCAGCCAGTCCAGCACGGTGCCGAGCTGGCCTTGCTTCACGGCGTCGTGCAGCGACTGCTCCGCGAGTTCGTAGGCATGTTCGCGCTCGCCCGCCGCATGCGCGTGGCGCGCCGCCTGTTCGAGCATGCCGCGCGCGCCGAGCCAGCGCGCCGCGCGCCGGTGCAACTGCGCCCGCTCATCGTCCGCGAGCGCGGCGAAACGCGTTTGCAGCACGTCGCGCACGAGCGGATGCAGACGGCACCAGTCGCTCTCTTCCGCCGTCACGAACACCGGCGTATCGCGGGTGAGGCGCGCGAGGCGTTGCGGCGCATCGGCGTCGCCGGTCAGGGCCGCGCACAGATCGGGATGCAGCACGTCCACCACGCTGATATCGACGAGCAGGCGTTCGTCGGCGGATGAAAGCTCGCTCAGCAACGCCGCCACCAGCGGCTCGCGCAAGCCGCGCGGACCCGCAGCGAGATTGTCGAGCGCCGTGCGCGGGTCTTGCGCGCGCGCCATCGCGGTGAGCGCGAGTTGCAGGCCGAGCGGCCAGCCGCCCGTGATCTCGAAGAGGCGCGCCGAGGCATCGGCGTCCACGCGCGCGCCGAAGCGCTGCGTGACGAGCGCGATGGTCTCATCGACGCGAAAGCGCAGCGCCTCCGACGCGACCAGCGCGGCCTGTCCGTAAGCGAGCAACTCCGCCGCCGGCTTGTCGAGACCTTGCCGCCCCGCCGCGACGATGCGCAGATTTTGCGGCGCGTTGTGCATCACGTAATCGAGCAAGCGCGCGCCCGAGTCCGGCAGACGATCGGCTTCGTCGACGATCAGCACGACATCGAGCGAAAGCTGCGCGAGTTCGGCGAGCCACGCGGTCGCGAGATCGAACGCACCGGCGGGCGCGCCCGGACTTTCGGCGATGAGACGCCCGAACGACGGCCGCGCGCAGCCCGTGCGGACCGCGTGGACGAGCGCGCGCAGGAAACGCTCGGCGTCGTCGCGATCGTCGGCGAGCAGCCACGCGACCGCCGCGCCGCGCGCCAGAAACTCGCGCCGCCACTGCGCGAGCAGCGACGTCTTGCCGTAGCCCGCGCCCGCCTGCACGAGCACGATCTGGCTGCGGGCGGTGTCGGCGTTCAGGCGCGCACGCGCGAGCAGGCCGGCCGGCGCGCGCGGCGCCATCGTCTTCAGTACGAGTTCGGTGGAGGGGGAGTCGGTGGTCATCGGGAATTTTTTGTAATCCACCTAGGATGGTTCGGAAGGCGCGCGCGCGTCAAGCCCCTCCCGCCGCGAGAGGGGCGCGCTCGCGCCGTCCGCACTACGATGCAATCAACCGTGTAATCGCCAACCGAAGGATCATCATGTACCGACATCTGCTCGTGCCCGTCGAGCGCAGCGACGCCAGCGTCGAGGCGATTGGCCATGCGGCCGAGCTCGCGCGATCGCTCGGCGCGCGCATCACGTTCGTCTGCCTGCATGCGGGCGCGAGCGACGATGCAGCGCAGCATCGGCACATCGCGGCGCTGCTCGCCCGCGCCGAAGCGGCAGCGCGGGCGCAGGGCGTGCCGGCGTCGGTGCTCGCGCTGCACGGCGACACGGCACGCGATTTCGATCTGGTGTGCATCGCGCAGGGCAGCGTGGCGCCGTCCGTGCCGGGCGCGGCCGTGCTCATCGCCCCGTGCGACGCGCGCCCGATGGTCGCGAAGGCGGTCGGCGCGCTGCTCGCCGTGCATCGCATGCGCTCGGATGCTTACGACGACGCGCTGCGCACGCCGCAACCCGATGCGCAAACGATCGATCGTCTTCGCGAAGCACATCGCGAAGAAACCGCATTGACGACGGCATTGCGCGAGCGCACATCCACGCTCGACGCCGAACTCGACGAACTGGCGCGCCTCGCCGAGCGCGAAGCGGCCGGTCTCGCGCGCGTCGCGAGATCGATCGCGAACGGCGAGGCCGTCGACGACACATTGCTTGCGTGCGCGCGCTTCGCGTGCGAACGCATGGGACGCATCGAAGGCGTCGTGCTGCCGGCCGCGCGCCGTCATCTGCGCGACGCCGACTGGAACGCGCTCGCGCGCTGAACGCAACACACGAAACACACGAAACACACGATTCACAGAGTCAAGGAGACGAAACAATGGCACATGCAATCCGCTTTCACGAAACTGGCGGCCCCGAAGTGTTGCGCTGGGAAGAAGTCGGCGTGGGCGAACCCGGCCCGCTCGAAGTCCGTCTGCGTCACGAGGCTGTCGGACTCAATTTCGCGGACACGTACTTCCGCTCCGGCCTCTATCCGGTGCCGCTGCCCTCGGGCATGGGCGTCGAGGCGGCGGGCGTCGTCGAGAAGGTCGGCGCGAACGTCAAGCATCTGAAGGAAGGCGATCGCGTGACTTACACGGGGTTCATTAACACGCTCGGCGCATACAGCACGGAGCGCATCATTTCCGCCGCGCCGCTCGTCAAGTTGCCCGACGCGATCGACTGCACGCGCGCCGCCGCCATGACGATGCGCGGCCTCACCGCCGCGTATCTGATGACGCGCATCCGCCGTTTCGAGCGCGGCGACACGCTGCTCTTGCACGCGGCGGCGGGCGGCGTCGGGCTGATCGTTTCGCAATGGGCGAAGCTGCTCGGCGTCACGGTGATCGGCACGGTATCGAGCGAAGAGAAAGCGGGCGTGGCGCGCGAGCACGGCACGACGCACGTGATCGACTACAGCCGCGAAGACGTCGCGGCGCGCGTGCGCGAACTGACCGATGGCCGTGGCGTGAACGCGGTGTTCGACAGCGTCGGCAAGACGACCTTCAACGCATCGCTCGATTCGCTCGCGCGGCGCGGTTTGATGGTGTGCGTCGGCACGGCATCGGGCCCGATTCCGCCGTTCGATCCGCAATTGCTCGCGATGAAAGGCTCGCTTTATCTGACGCGCCCGGCGCTTGCCGATTACATCGCCGATCCGGCCGAAAAGAACGCGCTCGCAGCGGAATTGTTCGATCATGTCGCGAGCGGGCGCATTCGCATCGAGATCAATCAGCGTTACGCACTGCGCGATGCCGCGGACGCGCACCGCGATCTTGAAGCGCGCAAGACCACGGGTTCGTCCGTGTTCGTCGTCTGAGGAGAAATCATGCGTATCGAACAACTCACTTACTCGATCGGCGCGGAACTCACGAACGTGAATCTCGCCGACGCCATTCACGACGACGCGCTCTTCGCCGAAATCCGCGCGGCGCTGCTCGCGCATCGCGTGCTCTTTTTGCGCGATCAGGAGATCACGCGCGCGGACCACGTCGCGTTCGCGCGCCGCTTCGGCGAACTGGAGGATCATCCGGTCGCGGGAAGCGATCCCGAGCATCCGGGACTCGTGCGCATCTACAAGTCGCCCGATCAGCCGAACGATCGCTACGAAAACGCGTGGCATACGGATGCGACATGGCGCGTCGCTCCGCCCTTCGGTTGCGTGCTGCGTTGCGTGGAAACGCCTCCGGTAGGCGGCGACACGATGTGGGCGAACATGGTGCTCGCGTATGAAAACCTGCCCGCGCATGTGAAGGAGCAGATCGCCGATTTGCGCGCGCGGCATAGCATCGAGGCGAGCTTCGGCGCGGCGATGCCCATCGAGAAGCGTCTCGCGCTCAAAGCGCAGTTTCCCGATGCCGAGCATCCCGTCGTGCGCACGCATCCGGAAACCGGCGAGAAGGTGTTGTTCGTCAACGCATTCGCGACGCACTTCACCAACTATCACACGCCCGAGCGCGTGCGTTTCGGGCAGGACGCGAATCCCGGCGCGGGGCAGTTGCTCGCGTATCTGCTGAGCCAGGCTTATATCCCCGAATATCAGGTGCGCTGGCGATGGAAGAAGAACAGCATGGCCATCTGGGACAACCGCAGCACGCAGCACTACGCGGTGATGGACTATCCGCCGTGTCATCGCAAGATGGAGCGCGCGGGAATCATCGGCGACGTGCCGTTCTGACTTTCGATGCCGGTTACGTACCGGCATTTCCAGGTTATTTTATTCGGATACCTTATTTATTATCGACGCGACGCTCAACGGTCGATAAGGACATTCACCGCATGAACGCATCACCGAACGCGCCGACGATTCTCATGGTCCCGGGTCTGCGCGACCACGTCGAGGATCACTGGCAGACGCATTTCGCCAACGCGCATCCGAACGTGCGCACCGTGCCGCCGCTGCAACGCGACAAGCTCGATCGCAGCGCGCGCGTCGAAGCGCTCGAAGCGGAACTGTCGCAAATCGCGGGGCCGGTCGTGCTGGTCGCGCACAGCGCCGGCGTGATGATTGCCGTGCACTGGGCGCGGCGGCATCGTCGCGAAATTCAGGGCGCGTTGCTCGTCACGCCGCCCGATTTCGATTCACCGCTGCCCGAAGGCTATCCGACGCCCGACGAACTCAAGCTGCACGGATGGCTGCCCACGCCGCGCGAGCGCCTGCCGTTTCCGTGCGTGGTCGCGGCGAGCCATGACGATCCGCTTGCGCGCTTCGAACGCGTCGCAGGCATGGCGCGCGACTGGGGCGCGCGGCTCGTCGATCTCGGTAACGTGGGCCACATGAATCCGGCGTCGGGCTTCGGCGTGTGGCGCGATGCGAAGCGCTACATCGCGGAGATCGGCTGAGCGCGGCCTTCGACCGCGACTACGTTCGCAGGCTTGCGAGGATGCTCGCCGCCGCCCTCGCCGCCACTTCGCAACCCGACACGATGTGCGACTCCGCCGTATCCTCGATGAAATCGTGACTCACTCCGCCGATGCTCGGCACGAACAGCATGCACGCGGGCACATGATGCGCGATGACCTGCGCATCGTGCGACGCGCCGCTCGGCATGCGTTCCCACTGGCCCGGCGCGAGCGCTTCCGCCGCGTTCGCGAGATGCGTCTGCAATGCTGTGTCCATCACGACGGGTTCTTCGGGCGGCTCGCTGTCCGTCATGGCGACGCTGATGTTGCCTTCGGCGTTGAAGTCGCGGATAAGCGCGTCGAGCGCGGCCTGCATCGCGCGCAAACGCTCTGCGCTGGCGTCGCGGAATTGCAGATACATGTCGGCCGCGCCCGGTACCACGCTGAACGAACCGGGATCGAGTTCGATGCGCCCGACGGTCCATACCGTATCGGCGTCGGCGATCTGGCGAAACGCCTCGTCCATGCGCGCGATGAACGCCACGAGCGCCGCGCCCGCGTCGCGCCGGATCGACATCGGCGTCGTGCCCGCGTGATTGCGCTGCCCCGTGAAGCGCAGCTTCAGCTCGCGGATGCCGACGATCGTCGTCACCACGCCGATCGACTTGCCGTTCGCCTCAAGCCGCCCGCCCTGCTCGATGTGCGGTTCCAGATAAGCCTTGTGCCGCGTCTTGTCGATGCGCACACGCGGCACTTCGATGAGTCCGGCGCGCTTCAGCGCATCGCCGAGCAATACGCCTTCGCGATTGCGCGCGCCGCACACGGCTTCATCCACGTTTTCGCCGACGAAACTGCGGCTGCCGAGAAAGCCCGAGAACGTTCCTTCTTCGTCGATCCACGATGCGACGTCCACCGCGAGATGACGCGTGTCCGCGCATTCGGCGAACGCCCGCGCGATTTCCAGGCCGTAGATGACGCCGAGCGCGCCGTCGAGCCAGCCGCCGGTCGGTTGCGTGTCCGTATGCGAGCCGATCAGGAGCGCCGGGCCCGCGTTGCGCGACCGGCCGAACACCGTGCCCACCCCGTCGATCGTCGCGCTCAGTCCCGCTTCGTTCATGCGGCCGGCGAGCCAGCGGCGCGCGTCCATATCGACCGATGAAAGCGACAGGCGCACGACGCCCGGGCCGGTCGCACCGAAGGTGCGCAGATGGCGCAGGTCGTCGAGCAGACGGGCGGGGTTTATCTTCAACACGGCTTGTCCTTGATGTTGTGGTGTGTGAGAAAGCAGAGTATCAGCCCGAGGCCCGCGCCTCGCGCCGCACTTCCTGCGGCGGCAAGCCGAAGCCGCGCATGAACGCCTCGCGCATATGCCGCCGGTCTCTGAATCCCGTTTCCTGCGCGATGGTTTCAAGCGAATGGCGGCTCTTCTCGATCATCAGGCGCGCCGCTTCCAGCCGCAAACCCTCGACGGCCTTCGCCGGTGACTGTCCCGTCTCCAGCGTGAACACGCGGCTGAACTGACGCGGACTCAGATGCGCCTCGCCCGCGAGTTCCTCGACGGTCAACGGTTGGTTCAGATGCTTGCGCGCATAGTTCAGCGCATTCTGGATGCGGTCGGACTTCGGCGCGAGATCGAGCATCTCCGAATGCTGCGACTGCCCGCCCGCGCGACGCTGATGCATCACGAGCTTGTGCGCGACCGAGCGCGCGATGTCCGCGCCCAGATCCTTCTCGACCATCGCGAGCGCGAGGTCGAGTCCGGCTGTCATGCCCGCCGACGTCCAGATCGGGCCATCGACGATGAAGATGCGGTCTTCCTCCACACGCACATCCGCGAAGCGCTGCTGCATCTCGCGCGCGTAGGCCCAGTGCGTGGTCGCGCGGCGGTTCGCCAGCAGCCCCGCCTCCGCCAGCACGAAGCCGCCCGTGCAGATGCCCGCAATGCGCCGCGCGCGTTTGCCGGCGCGACGCAGGAACGCGAGCACGTCGGCGGGCGGCGGCGTCGTGAGCGGCGTGTTGACGCCGGCCACGATCCACGTGTCCATTGCGGTGCGCGGGGTGATCGGCCGCGTGTCGATCTTCATGCCGAGCGACGAGCGCACTTCGCCGCCCGTCGTCGAATAATTTTCGATGCGGTAGAAGGCTTCGCCCGCCGTATGGTTCGCGTACTCGAACACCGATTGCGACGCAAGCGCCATGACCTGAAAGCCTTCGCTCAACAAGTAGCCGACCCGATGCATGTCCGTTTCCGTTTTTTCGCGCGATGTCCTGAATCACTACCATATACGTCATTTGCGCCAACGTCAAACCGGCCGAGAATTCACTCACGCAATCAACACAGTTTCCTGACGGAGTGAAATCATGACGCAGACACACCTTGGCACGGCGCTCGTCACGGGCGCGTCTTCCGGAATCGGCGCGGTCTATGCGGAGCGCCTCGCGCGACGCGGCTACGACCTGATTCTAGTTGCGCGCAATCGCGACCGCCTCGCCGCGCTCGCCGAGCGCATCACGAACGAAACGCGTCGCAGCGTTGAAATTCTCGACGCAGATCTCAACGACCGCGACGCGCTCGCCGTCGTCGAAGCCAAGCTGAAGGACGACGCGAGCATCACACTGCTCGTGAACAACGCGGGCATCGGCACGCATACGCCTTTGCTCGACAGCAACGTCGACGCGATGACGCGCATGATCGATCTGAACGTGACCGCGCTCACGCGTCTCGCCTACGCGGCGGCGCCCGGCTTCGTCGCGCGCGGCAAGGGCGCGATCATCAATATCGCGTCGATCGTCAGCATTGCGCCGGAGATTCTCAACGGCGTGTATGGCGGCACCAAGGCGTTCGTGCTTGCGTTCAGCCAATCGTTGCATAGCGAACTATCGGGCAAGGGCGTGCGCATTCAGGCCGTGCTGCCCGGCGCGACGGCCACCGAGTTCTGGGAAACGGGCGGCCTGCCGATCGAGAATCTCGACCGCGCGATCGTGATGTCGGCCGGCGATCTGGTCGATGCGGCGCTCGTCGGATTCGACCGCTCCGAGCTCGTGACGATTCCCTCGCTGCACGACGGCGCGAAGTGGGATGCCTATGAAGCGGCACGGCAAGCGATGTCGCCCGAGCTGTCGACGAACACGCCCGCCGCGCGCTACGCGGCCTGAATCATCCATCGAGCGATAAGGATCGACATCGTGAACATGACGGGAAATACCATCTTCATCACGGGCGGCACGTCGGGCATCGGGCGCGCGCTGGCCGAAGCGTTTCATCGGCGCGGCAACAAGGTGATCGTCGCGGGCCGCCGCCGTGCGTTGCTCGACGAAGTGGCGAGCGCGAATCCGGGCATCGATACGGTCGAGCTCGATATCAACAACGCAGTGCAGATTCGCGCGGTCGCGAAGCAGTTGATCGCGAAGTATCCGGTGCTGAATGTCGTCGTCAACAACGCGGGCATCATGCCGTTCGACGATGCCGGCGGCACGCTTGACGACGAACAAGCCGTGCGTCTCATCGAAACGAATCTGCTCGGCCCGGTGCGCGTGAGCGCCGCGTTCGTCGAGCATCTGAAGGCGCGGCCGAGTTCGTGGATCATCAACAACAGCTCGGTGCTCGCGTTCGTGCCGCTCGCCGCGACCGCGCTCTATTCGGCGACGAAGGCCGCGATCCATTCGTTTTCGATGTCGCAACGTTTCGCGCTGCGCGAGTCGAGCGTGCGCGTGCTCGAAATCGCGCCGCCGTGGGTCGATACCGACCTGATCCACAAAAGCGGCGATCCGCGCGCCATGCCGCTCGATGCGTTCATCGCCGAGGTCATCGCGAAGCTGCCCGAAGCGACGACGGAAGTCGTGGTCGACGTGGCGAAGCCGATGCGCGATAACGCCGGGCCGGGCGAGCACGCGTTCGTCGAGCAGTTCAATCAGTTCGTGACGGAAAATCCGATTCCCGTTGCGTGAAGCCGATGAGCGGGTAATCCGCGCGGTCGCGTTGCTTCGAACGGCGGACTTAAACGAATCGCCCCGCTCGAAGCGGGGCGATTTTGCATCGCGAAGCACGCGCTTCGAATCAGGTCACAGGCGCCGGATTGAACAGCACGAGCGCGTTATGCAGCTTCAACGCCTCCGCCTTCGTCTGCTTCTTGCCGCTTGCGACATCGAGCATCAGGCGGAACAGTTCCCAGCCGACATCGGCGATGGTCGCCTCGCCCGTCGCGATGGTGCCCGCGTTCACGTCCATCAGATCGTGCCAGCGGCGCGCGAGATCGGAGCGCGTCGCGACCTTCAGCACTGGCACTTCGGCGAGGCTGTATGGCGTGCCGCGTCCCGTCGTGAACACGTGCAGGTTGATGCCGGCCGCCAGCTGCAGCGTGCCGCAGATGAAATCGCTCGCGGGCGTCGCCGCGTAGATCAAGCCCTTCTGCTTCACCTTTTCGCCCGGCGACAGCACGCCGGAAATCGTCGAGCTGCCCGACTTGACGATGGAGCCCATCGCCTTCTCGACGATGTTCGACAGCCCGCCCTTCTTGTTGCCCGGCGTCGTGTTCGCGCTGCGATCCGCGCCGCCGCGCTTGAGGTAATCGTCGTACCACTGCATCTCGCGGATGATCGCCTGCGCCACTTCGCCGTTCGCCGCGCGCGCCGTCAGTTGCGCCACGCCGTCGCGCACTTCCGTGACTTCCGAGAACATCACCGTCGCGCCCGCGCGCACCAGCAGGTCGGTCGCGAAACCGACGGCGGGATTGGCCGTCAGACCGGAAAACGCGTCGCTGCCGCCGCACTGCACGCCGACGACGAGATCCGCCGCCGGACACGTCTCGCGACGACGGTTGTTCAGGCGCTTCAGATGCGTGTCGGCCATGCGCATGATCGAGTCGATCATCGAGCCGAAACCGACGTGCGCTTCGTCTTGCAACACGACCGTGCCGCCGTTGTCGTCGTGCGCGTTGTCGCCGATATCGGCCACGTTCTCCATTTCCGCCGATGCCGCCGCGATCGGAATCGTGCCCGGCGGCATCAGGCGTTCCGGCTGGAGCTTCTCGCAGCCAAGCGACACCATCATCACTTCGCCGCCGAAGTTCGGGTTCAGCGCGATGTTGCGCACGGTGCGGATCGGCACCATCGCGTCGGGGACGTCGATCGCCACGCCGCAGCCGTAAGTGTGGCCGAGGCTCACGACATCGTCGACATTCGGGTATTGCGGCAGCAGTTCCGCCTTGATGCGCGTGACCGCGTGCTGCACGACGTCCGCGACGCATTGCACCGTGGTCGTGATCGCGAGGATGTTGCGCGAGCCGACCGAGCCGTCCGCGTTGCGATAGCCCTCGAACGTGAAGCCTTCGAGCGGCGATTCGTCCGGCGCCTTGATGGTAGCGATGGGCAGGTCGTGCAGCTCGGGCGACGCCGGCATGCGGGTGACGTGCTCGTTGATCCAGCTTCCCTTCGGCAACGCCTTCGTCGCGTAGCCGATCACGACGTTGTAGCGGATCACCGCTTCGCCTTCCGCGAGATCCTTCAGCGCGACCTTGTGACCTTGCGGCACACGCTCGCGCAGCACGAGGCCGTCGGCGAACGTGGCGCCTTCGCCGAGACCGCCGTCGTTCACGACGATCGCGACGTTGTCGTCCGGGTGGACGCGAATATAGAGCGGGGACTGATTCATTCTGACGAATCCTTGGGCAATCACGCCGCGCGGCGGCGGCTGGAGTTATGTCATCCTACAACATAGAACGTCACAATTGCTTAGTATTTACCCGTATCCGTTGATTACATTGATATAAATTGGTTGAACGACGATCGGCCATGTTGTACGATGACCTATAAGCTCGGCACCCGCCGGTCGCTGACCAACGAGACACAACCACACCATGACGACACCGCAAGAACTGAAGCAAATCGTTTCCGAAGGCCTGCTCTCCTTCCCCGTGACGGACTTCGACCGACAAGGCAACTTCCGCGCGGATACCTACGCGGAGCGCCTCGAATGGCTGGCTCCGTACGGTGCTTCGGCGTTGTTCGTCGCGGGCGGCACGGGCGAGTTCTTCTCGCTGACGCAACCCGAATATTCGCAGATCGTGAAGACGGCCACCGAAGTGTGCCGCGGCAAGGTGCCGATTCTCGCCGGCGCGGGCGGCCCGACCCGCACGGCGATCGCGTTCGCGCAGGAAGCGGAACGCCAAGGCGCGCAAGGCATTCTGCTGATGCCGCACTATCTGACGGAAGCGTCGCAGGAAGGCATTCGCGCGCACGCCGAGGAGGTGTGCCGCGCCGTGCCGAACATGGGCGTGATCATCTACAACCGCGCGAACTCGAAGCTCAACGCCGACATGCTGGAGCAACTCGCGGAAAACTGCCCGAACCTGATCGGCTTCAAGGACGGCGTCGGCGAAATCGAGAACATGGTGACGATCCGCCGCCGCCTCGGCGACCGCTTCTCGTACCTCGGCGGCCTGCCGACGGCTGAAGTCTACGCAGCCGCGTACAAGGCGCTGGGCGTGCCCGTGTACTCGTCGGCGGTGTTCAACTTCATCCCGAAGACGGCGATGGACTTCTAC